>PKXA01000131.1 GCA_003133325.1 Acidimicrobiaceae bacterium
CGAAGGGAACCTGGCATTGGAGTAGGGAGAGGTCGGGGAGATCGCGGTGGCGGGTCGACGGTCTGCCCTCGTGCATCTCGAACGATGCAGCGACCTTGTCCGCCACGACCCGAGGGAACGGCCACGCCGCGTAGGTGATCCGTGGCAGTCCCCGAATGTCGATCGACTCGAAGGGTGGTGCCTCGTCGAGTTCTTCGGGATTCGGGAAGTTCGCACTGACCGACAGGTCCATCTTGAATGCCGAGAGCTGTCGGGCGCCGCAGTAGACGACGACCCGGAACTTCTTCCCGGTCGCAGAACCGAGATCGGATTCCTCTGCGATCTCGAAGCGAAGGAAGTCACCGGTGTCAGTGGAGGCCGCTTCGTAGAGGACCCGCTCGGCCTCTCCCAGCGACTCCCGCGTGGTGAGGTCGATGTCCTTCGACAGTCGAGCCTCGGACAAACGGGCCAACAGCGAAGCTGCCCCCTTGAGCGCCCACGCGCCGTCAGATGCACCTGGATGCGAAAAGATCCGGTAGAGCAGGCGGTCGAAGCAGAACAGGCGTTGCCGAGTCTGCGGGTCCAGAGCCGGGTCCGCGCGGGCGGCATTGCGTGATTGGGCGAGCAACGAATTCCGGAACGAGTCGGCGGACTGGCTGCGAGGCGCTTTGCTGCTCACCCGAGCATCTCCAAGGCCCTGCTTCCACGTCTACCCAGCTGGACCAGGCGCGAATTGAGATCGTCCATGTCCAGACGATCACGATTGGCGTCACCGAGGATCATGCGCATGTGCTCCAGGTCGGCGCCGTCGGCAACCATCTCGGCGACGACCCAGGCCGGACGGGCGACAGGCATCCCCTCAGCTTGCATCCAGTCCCCCGGCCCCCACTGGCGGACACGGAAGCTGACGTCCTTCCGGCGCAAGCGCCTCGGAGCTTTGACCGCGAACGTATGGCGGTAGGCAGGCAGGTCTCCCAGATCGAGGACCTCCAGTGCCGAACGGCCGAAGACCAAAGCGTCGGGATCGTTGAGGCGCTCGCCAGAGGTGTGGTCAGGGTCGAGCAGAAGCCAGGCCCCGTAGAGCGCCTCATGGGGATGCTCGGGACCGGCGGCGAAACGGTAGACGCCACGGGCAGGCGAGACGAGTCGGCCATCATCGACAGCTCGACGAAGAGAGGTGTCAGTGACGAGGGTGCGGGCCTGCGCTCGCGTGATGTACCCCTCTTGCCCGTTGGCCGTTTCGGCCAGGTCACGGAGCCGGTTGGTCATGTCCTTAGTGTAACATAACTCACTCATACAGTGTGTTTTGTTACCACTCAAGGCCTTCGAACGGATCGAAGGGCAAATCCGTCCCTCAGTCGAAGGTGAGCACCGACTCCAGCACGCCTGCCGCCTCCCGGTCTCGCTCCGGCAGGGCGTGGGCGTACCGGTCGAGCGTCATGGTGGCCCGGGCGTGACCATGCCGCTCGGCGACGGTCCGGACGTCCACCCCAGCAGCGATCAGGATGGTCACGGAGAAGTGTCGCAAGTCGTGGAACCGGAACGGCCAACGCTGCCCCGGGGCGAGGTCTGACCGGGTCGCCTTCGGCTTCGCCTCCCGCAACCGGTCGAGAGCCGGCTTCTCCATCTGCACGCAGAGCGCGGCAAAGCCGTGGGTCAGCGTGTCCGGGTTGGCCGCCGTGGCGCCGTTGGCGTTATAGCTGAGGACGTAGGGATCCTCCACCAGGGGGGACTCCGCCTCGTTGGACAGCGCCACCATGTAGTCCCAGCGTCGCCGGAGGACGGTTACGCCGAGCGGTTCCAGCGCCAGGTCCCGGCTCTGATGGGTCTTCGTGGGTCCAGTGTGCTGCTCTCCCCCAGCGACAGTCAGCGATCGTGCGATCCGGACCCGGCCGATGGCGAGGTCGAGGTCGGACCAACGAAGCGCGACCAGCTCCCCTCGACGGGCTCCGGTCAGGCCCGCCAGGGCGATGGCTGTGGCGAGGACCGGGTCGTCCTCGTCGGCCGCCTTCACCAGCGCGGAGAGCTGTTCCGGCGTCGGGACGACCATGTCCTTCCGGACCGGCGACGGTGGCGATGCCCGGTCGGTCGGTGCCCGGTCGATCCATCCCCATTTAACCGCTTGGCGGCATGCCGCCGACAGGATCGAGTGGTACTTGTGCACCGTCGATGCCGACAGCCCGTCGGCCAGCCAGCCGCGGTAGGCGGCATCGATGGCGTCGGCCTCCAATTTGTCGAGGCGGACATCTCCGAGCGCGGGACGAAGCCGGCCCTCGATCTTCCGGCGGTTCTCGTAGACCGTCCGGGGCCGTTGGCTCACCGTCGTGGCTTCGAGCCACTTGTCGAGCAGCTGGCCGACCGTTGCGCTCGACCGGTTGAACCTGCCAGCCTCCACCTCGGCCACCAGCGCCGACAAGGCCTTGCCCGCCGCCTTCTCCGTTCCATGAAACGAGCGCGTGGCCTGGCGGGGTTTGCCACTCTTCGGGTCGCGCCCGATGAAGGCCCGCAGCTCCCAGTGGCCCGGCGACCGCTCGCGCATGGTGCCCGGTTGGATCTTCGTGCTCGCTATACCTGCCATGCCCGACACCCTACGCCGTTTCCGGCTTCAGTAGGGCATCTGTAGGGCAGGGGCACTGGCTCCGACCCCGGAAAGTGCCTCTGACCTGGTGGGCGCTAGAGGACTCGAACCTCCGACCTCAGCCGTGTGAAGGCTGCGCTCTAACCAACTGAGCTAAACGCCCGATGACGTCTGCACCCCGAAGGGCACTCCGTTGCGGTCTGTCATGGTAGCCCGCGGCTTCCATGCGAAGGACAAGGGTGGTTCGGTCTCGTCACCATTGTCCACAACGGGGGCTGACCAGCCAGGCAGCCCAGCACTGCGTCATGAAGGCTCCGAGCAATCCACCAGGTCACGAGAGGCTCAGCTCAGGAGCCAGGGTGTCGAATCCCAGAGCCTCTTCGAGCGCGGCGGCTGACCGCAGCACCACCAGGTCGCCGTGTTGAGGTCCGACCAACTGCAAACCGACAGGGACCCCTTCGGTGGTCAACCCGATACACACGGTTGCCGCCGGTGACCGGGTCATGTTGAACGGATAGGTGAACTTGACCCAATTGATGTCAGGGGTGCCATTGATCAGTCCCGAGCCCCCCAGCGCATGGGGCGGGGCAGCCGCCGCGGTGGTCGGGGTGACCAACAGACGTACGTCGCGGAACAGATCCACCATCCGTAGGTTCAACGCGTGGCACGAGTCGTCGGCCCGCACAATATCTAGCGCGCTCTTCGCCGCCGCGCCCTCGATGAGCATGGCCAATATCGGATCAACCCGATCCCATACCGGAGTCCCCATAAAACCAATGTGAGTGCGCAGGTTGTAGGCGCTGGTGAGGGTCAGCCAGTCGTTGAGCGGATCTTCGTCGAATACGACGTCGACCTCCACGATGTCGGCACCCAACGATGCCAACACCCCAACCGCCCGCTCACACATGGCCAATACCTCGGCGTCTACGTCGGCGTACCCGAGTGTCGGCGACCACGCCACCCGGGTCGGGGGTTTCGGGTCGTGCAACGCCGCCGTCCACGATGCCTCCGGACGGGGCAGAGATCGCAGGTCGGTTGGGTCGGGACCCACCGCCACATCAAGGGCGGCAACCACGTCGGTCATTCTGCGGGCCATGGGACCCTTGGTCGAGAGGTTCTGCCAATCGGGAGCACGTCGGCCTCCGGACGGGACTCGACCGAGGGAGGTCTTCATTCCCGAGAGTCCGCAACCGGCTGACGGGATCCGGATGGAGCCGCCACCGTCGGAACCGGTGGCGAGCGGAACCATGCCCGAGGCGATGGCCGCCGCGCTTCCGCCCGAGGAGCCGCCGGTGCTGTGGGCGAGGTTCCACGGATTCAACGTGCGCCCAAACACCGAGTTCACAGTGTCGGCCTTCCATCCGAGCTCGGGGGTGTTGGTCTTCCCTACCACCACACACCCCGCCGCCACCAGTCTCATCACCAGAATCGAGTCGGACGTGGCCGGTGCTTGGCCGGCAAACGCCGGTGAACCGAAAGTGGTCACGTACCCGGCGGCGTCTTCGAGGTCCTTGACCCCGATGGGGATGCCCGCCAGTGGCCCCGGGTCCTTGCCGGCGGCAACCGTCTCGTCGACCACCGCCGCCGCGTCCAGGGCCCGCTCCCCGTCCACGGCGACGAAAGCGTTGAGGGTCGGATTATCGGCATCGATCTGAGCCAACGCGTGGCCGACCAACTCACGGGCGGAGAGTTCACCCCGCCTCACCTGCCCGGCCAGATCGACAACTGAATCGGTACGGAAGTCCATAAGCGACGGTACCGCCGTGGTGCCCGGACGACAACCGAGTCGGTGGGTATCCGCCAATCTCACCTGCCGGTTCGACAATTCGGCTTGTCCCGAAGCAGTGTTTGCCCATGACTCCACCGTCGCTGAAGCAGATAGTGCTCGATCACGTAGCGCACGCCGTTCCGGCGTGGAAAGACGCGTGGGCACGCTACGCGCCTGACCTTGGCGCCGAATGGAAGTCCGGAGGGGAAGCTACCGGGTTCTCACCCGCACAACTGCATTTTGCCAACGGGGCACGGATTGAGCTGTTGATGCCCCACGACACCACCACCAACGACTTTCTGGCCCGCTTCCTCGAGCGGAACGGGCCCGGCCCTCATCACCTCACCTTCAAAGTCCCCGATCTTCTGGCGGCCCTCGACGCGGTGCGTGATGCCGGATTCGATCCGATTGGGGTGGATCTCCGCGATCCCGGGTGGAAGGAGGCGTTCATCCATCCCAAGCAGGCCACCGGGGTCGTGGTGCAGTTGGCTCAAGCCCTCGTCGACTGGGCCAGTCCCCCACCCGAGGGCTATCCGACCGAGCGGCGCCAGAAAAAGAACGGCGACGGTCCCGTGGCGCCGGCATCGCTTCTGCGGGTCACCCATGCGGTGGCCGATCTCGATGCCGGGATCGATCTGTTCAGCGGGCTGCTCGGAGGACAGGTCGAAGATCGCGGCACCGGTCCCGGTGAACAGTGGATCGATCTCCGCTGGGACGGACCTCTGGCCGTACGACTGGTCGCCCCCACTGACGGCCCCGAGTCCAAGGAGCTCTCCGCGTGGCTGGGCGACCGCACCGGCCGGGTCCACCACCTGCTGCTGGCTGCCGAGGAGCCCGACACTTTGGTCGGTGCTGATCCGGCCCCACCCGACCTTCCCGGCCTGGGGGGCTCGGCTCCCGGCAGCTGCCCCTGGGTGATCGAGCCCGAGGACAATTTCGGATTGCGGCTGGTGGTGGTCCCACGCTGAGCCGCGTCGGTCGGGACCTCTCCGGGCAAGCCGGTATCCTGTGCCCGATGAGCCCGAAGGATCGCGACCTGGACGACTCCACGGCTGACGAAGTGGAAGATGACGAGCCTCTCCACGAGGAGTTCGAGGACGAGGACGAGTTCGAGGACGAGGACGGGAGCGACCCGGTAGAGGCGCCCACCGGCAAGGCGAAGCGACTGGACCGGGTTCGGGCCAGCGTCCAGTCCGCCAACATCGAACCGGGTCAATCCAACCTCTCGACCAAGTGGGCCATCGACCGCTTGGACGAACGGGAGAAGCGCTTCTCGTTCGCCGCCGCCGGTGGGGCGGCCCTCTTCGGCGTCATCATCTACCTGGCCGAGTCCCAAAACCACAACTTTCGATTGGCCAAAGGACAGATCACCCCGCAGACGACGCTGATCGTCGGGCTCATCGCCGCCGGGTTGTTGATCGCCGCCACCATTTTGGGCCGCCGGGCCCCGGTCGGCTTCGTGGCGTTGTTCACCGGCGCGGCATTCGGAGGATCGTTTCTGTTCTTGGGATTACCGTTCTTCGCCCTGGCTGTTTGGTTGTTGTACCGCTCCTACAAGATCCAACGTGAAACGGCGGGCAAAATCCGGGAGGCCGGAGTCGCTCCGAGGACCCCATCCCCGTCTGCCTCGCGCTCGGCCGCCTCATCCCGTCCGTCCACCGCGGCCGCCCGCAAGGGGCCCCGGTCCAAAGGGCCGCCCGCACCGACCGGCAACAAGCGATACACCCCCAAACGCCCACCGCCTCCTGCACCCAAGCCGTCGCGGCGCGAACGCAAGGCCACCGCTTCCGACTGAGTCCGGCCCCGACCGGCATCAGAAACCGCTTACGCCGTGCTGGTGACCAACGCCGACCGCAACAGGTCGAGGATCTCCGCCCGCCGGCGGACTAATGACCGTGCCGTCGGCTCTTCACCGAGGGCGCGAAGCAACTCGACCTCGGTGAGCATCCCGATGACGGTGGAATAGATGGCCAGAAGCAGAAGACGGGGCTCGTGACGTCTCATGTGACCCGAATCCATCTCGGCTTCCAGAAACTCCGAGGCACGGCTGACGAGAGGCTCCAGCGCCGCCACGAACCGGGTCGCCGCCGGCGCACCCAGTCGTCCCATCTCCCGGACCAGCCCCAACAGTTCAGGCTGTCGGGCCGCCAACCTGAACACCGAACGCACCACGGCCTCGACCCGAACCCATCCGGTGCCGGCGGTGGCCAGAGATCCTTCCAGTGCCTCGGACAATTCGATGGCGCTCCGGTCGATCACCGCATCGAGGAGGACTTCCTTGGATGGAAACCAGTAGAGGATAGTCTGTTTGCGCACTTCCAAACCCGCCGCCAGTGCGTCGAGCGAGGTGGCCTCATATCCACGGGTGGCGAACGAGGCAAGTGCGGCATCGAGAATACGGGCCGGGGTGCTCGTCTCGTCGGCCACCCCGTTACTGGTCGGCATCGGGCGGGGCCGACCCCTGTCGCGGCCTGTTGCACTCTGGGATGAGCCGCTCGACTTGGTCACTTACCATATGGTAGACAGATCTGGTGACCCGTGTCCGTGGCGCCCTCGCCGGCAAGCGATTCTTTATCACCGGAGCCACCGGATTTCTGGGAACAGCCCTGGTGGAGAGATTGTTGCGCAGTGTCCCCGACTGCGAGGTGGTGCTCCTCATCCGACCCACCCGCCGATCGACACCGATGCAGCGGGCCGCCAAGGAGATCCTGAAGAACGATTGCTTCGATCGGCTCCGCCACGAGAGTGGCGACCAGTTCGAGACCTTGGTGACCAACCGAATGACAGCGGTGGCCGGCGATGTCGGCACCGACGGGTTGGGCCTCGACGAGGATGGACGACGACAGTTGTCGCTGTGCGACATCGTGATCCATTCGGCGGCGTCGGTCAGTTTCGACTCCCCCCTCGATGCCGCGGTCGAGGTCAACCTGCTCGGGCCCTCGAGGGTGGCCGAGGCCATGGTGGCTGCCCGGGAGGCGGCCGCGGCCGAAGGTCGGGTGGGGCCGCTCCATTTCATCCCGGTCTCCACCGCGTACGTGGCCGGAACCCACCAGGGAGAGGCCAAAGAAGAGCTGCTCGAGGGCAACCGATTCAGCCTCGACGTGGCGTGGAAGAGCGAGGTGGATGCGGCCCGGCGCCAACGTGGCGACAGCGAGGCCGAATCCCGCCGGCCCGAGCGGCTGCACGGATTCTCCAAGGCGGCCCGCAGCGAGTTGGGCGGGGCCGGGCTCCATCTGTTGGCCGAGCGCGCCGAACGACTTCGCGAGGACTGGGTCAAGAAGCAGCTGGTCGAGATCGGGAAGGTCCGGGCCCAATCACTGGGTTGGCCCGACGCCTATCCCTATACCAAGGCCCTCGGCGAGCGAGCCCTCATCTCCCAGTACGGAGACCTCATTCCCATCACCATCGTCCGTCCGTCCATCATCGAGTCGGCGTTGGCCGAGCCCCGCCCAGGGTGGATCCGAGGTTTCCGGATGGCGGAGCCGATCATCGTCTCCTACGCCCGCGGCCTGCTGAAGGAATTCCCCGGCGTCCCCGAGGGAGTGACCGACGTCATTCCGGTGGACCTGGTGGTGGCCACCATCATCGCCGTCAGCGGAGAGAGTCTCCTCCACGCCTCCGAGGGACGGCCCTACGAAGGGCCGAGCGTCTACCACGTGGCCTCCGGGGTCCGAAATCCGTTCCACTACGGCCGTTTGGTCGAGCTCATCCGGGAATGGTTCACCGAACATCCCCTCTACGACACCGACGGCCAACCCATCGTGGTACCCGAGTGGTCGTTTCCGGGTCGGGGCCGGGTCCAACATCAGCTGACCCGGGCCAGCAAGGCCATGGACCTGGCCGAAAAGGTGGTCGGCTCGTTGCCCATCCGCGGCCGCCAGGCCGCGTGGATAGCCGCCCTCGAAGAGAAACACCTGTTGGCCGATCGGGCCCTCGGGTACGTCGAGTTATATGGCGCCTACACCGAGACCGAGGCCCGCTACCGGGTCGACCGTCTGCTGGCGCTGTGGGACCGCATGGACGAGGACGACCGCCAGATGTTGTGTCTCGACCCGGCCTCGGTGGACTGGGACCACTATGTCCGCGAGATTCACCTCCCTTCGATCGTCGAACACGCCCGGGTCAGGACCACCCCAGGTAAATCGATACAGCCCTCCCGGCCCGATCGGGCCCGCAAGGCCATCCTCTCCCCCGACCGTCACCTGGCCGCCTTCGACCTCGAGAACACCCTCATTGCATCCAATGTGGTCGACTCCTACGCGTGGCTGGCCTCGCGCCATCTTCGGGCCGGTGAACGGGCGGCGTTCATCGCCGGCCTGGTTCGAAAAGCTCCGTCACTGCTCGCCCTCGACCGGCGCGACCGGGGAGATTTCCTGCGGTCGTTCTATCGACGCTACGAAGACGCCCCGGTGGACCAGCTCCACGACGATGGTTGGGAGCTCTTCCATCATCAGCTGCTGGCCAAGTCGTTTCCGGCGGCCATCGCCCGGGTGCGCAAGCACCGGGCCCTCGGACATCGCACCATCCTCATCACCGGTGCCCTTGATTTCGTGGTGGAGCCTCTCCGTCCGCTCTTCGATGAAATCGTGTGCGCCCGCCTGAGCCAAAAGGACGGCCGGTACACCGGGCGCCTGGCCGAGCTCCCCCCGATCGGTGAAGCCCGGGCCCTGGTGCTGGCCGACTATGCGGAAGCCGAGGGTCTCGAGCTGTCCGAGTCGATGGCGTATGCCGATTCGGCCAGCGATCTCCCCATGCTCGAGGCGGTGGGCTTCCCGGTGGCGGTCAACCCCGAGACCAAACTGGCCGCCATCGCCCGTCGGCGTGGTTGGCACGTCGAACATTGGGAGAAGGCCGACGGCGGCGCCCAACCCATGCTTCCCATCGGGCCCCTCGACACCCGCGGCGCCGCCAAGCGGGGTCGTACCAGCTCGGCCGCCCTGGCCGGAGCCGCCCGCCGACTGGCCGCCAAGGATGCCCGATGAAAGCCCTGGTATTCGAGCGCAATCTTCCCCGCTTCGCCGCCTCCCGGGTCGCCTCCGTCTTCGGATCGGGTCGGGGCGCGGGAATCGGACCGCTCCAACTGTTGGACGCATTACCCCCTGAAGTCCCGGGCTCCGACTGGTTCCACCTCCGGCCCCTGCTCTCGGGTATCTGCGGGTCTGATCTCGCCACCCTCGATGGCCGGAGCTCCCGGTACTTCGAGGACATCGTGAGCTTCCCCTTCGTCCCCGGCCACGAGGTGGTGGGGGTCCTCGACGACGGAGGCGTGGACTATGCGGGGACAGTGCTCGCCCCCGGAACACGGGCCATCATCGAACCTGTCCTCGGGTGTGCACCCCGCCACATCGTGCCGCCCTGCCCTCAATGCGGGTCCGGTCACTACGGGCTGTGCGGGAACATCGCCTTCGGAGAGATCTCGCCGGGGCTGCAGACGGGCTTCTGCGCCGGTACCGGAGGCGGATGGTCGGCGGCCGGCCTGGTCGCCCACCGCTCCCAACTCCACACCGTCCCCGACGGGTTCTCCGACGAGGACGCGGTGATCGTCGAGCCGACCGCCTGCGCGGTGCACGCCGCCCTGTCCGGTGACATCCAACCCGGTGACACCGTGGCCGTCGTCGGTGCGGGGACGCTCGGGCTCGCCACCATCGCCGCTCTGCATCATCTGATACGACCCGCCACCTCGTGCACGGTGCTGGCCGGTGCCAAGCACCCCCATCAACGACGGGTAGCGGAGGCAATGGGCGCGGACACAGTCGTCCCTCCCGATCAGCTGGCCCGGGCGGTGCGCCGACAAGCCGGGTCACTGGTACTGGCCGGCCGGCTCACCGGTGGCGCCGACGTTGTCTTCGACTGTGTGGGCTCGTCCGAGTCGTTGACCCAGGCATTGGCCATGGTGCGACCCAGAGGTCGGGTGGTAGTCGTCGGCATGCCGGCCAAGGTGTCGGTGGACCTGGCCCCGTTGTGGCACCGCGAGCTGACCCTGGTCGGCGCTTACGCCTACGGCACCGAGTCGACGACCGGCCCGGGTGGCGAACCTCGACGTACCTTTGAGCTCGCCATCGACCTGGTGACCCAGGCCGGCCTCGGCTCCCTCGTTTCTGCCGCCTATCCACTCGACCGCTACGAAGAGGCTCTCGTCCATGCCGGCGCGGCCGGTCGTCGCGGCGCGGTGAAGGTGGTTTTTGATCTACGCAACCGGAAAGGACACAACCGATGAGCCCCAGGCCCGGATTTGTGCTCGAGGTCGACCGTTCCACGCCACCCACCCTGTATTGGCACGGGGAACGGTTTCGGATGGAGCGCCTGCCCGAGGGGAGTCGGGTGATCTACGCTCCCGAGCCCCTCGACCCGTTGACCGACCCATCGGCGGCTATCCGCCATGCGTTGCGTCACCCGTTGGGCGACAAGGACCCGCTCCCGGCACTGTTGCACCCCGGCATGAAGCTGACCATTGCCTTCGATGACATCTCGCTGCCCCTTCCTCCCATGGAACGACCGGACATCCGTCAACTTGTCATCGAACAGGTTCTCGATATGGCGGCCGAAGCCGGGGTCGACGACGTCGAACTGATTGTCGCCCTGGCCCTCCACCGTCGGATGACCGAGCCCGAGCTCCGCCATGCCCTCGGCGACCGTATCTACGATGCCTTCGCCCCGAACGGGCTGCTCACCCAGCACGACGCCGAAGATCCCGATGCCTTGGTCCACCTGGGTCTCACCGACCAGGGAGAGGATGTCGAGATCAACAAGCGGGCGGCGGAAAGCGACCTGTTGGTCTACGTCAACATCAACCTGGTGGCGATGGACGGGGGGCACAAGAGCGTCGCAACCGGTCTGGCCAGCTACAAGAGCCTCCGCCACCACCACAATCCTCAGACCATGCAACAGAGCCGGTCGTTCATGGACCAGCACAAATCGGAGTTGCACTCGGCTAACTGGCGCATGGGAAAACTCATCGCCGACAGTGGCGTCAACGTGTTCCAAATCGAGACCAACCTCAACAACGACGCGTTCCCTCCGGCCTTCAATTTTCTCCAGAAGCGCGAGTGGGAGTGGGGGGTCAAGGACCGCCTGGCCTACCTGGGTGCATCGAAGGCTCTGGACCGTACCCCGGCCAAGTACGCCCGGCAGATCTTCCACTCGGTGAAGGCGCCTCACCGGATGACGTCGGTTCAGGCCGGTGAAGTCGAGGCTGTCCACGCCGTCACCACCGACAACGTCTGGAAGCAGCAGGGCGTGGTCGTAGAAGGCCAGACCGACATCCTGTCCATGGGACTTCCCTACATCAGCCCATACAACGTGAACTCGATCCTCAACCCGATTCTGGTGGCATGCCTCGGTCTCGGCTACTTCTTCAACATGTACCGGGGCAAGCCGTTGGTGCGCGAGGGCGGCGTGGTGATCATGAGCCACCCGACCCCGTGGGAGTTCAATCCGGTCCATCACCCGAGCTACATCGACTTCTTCGAACAGGTATTGAGCGAAACAACCGACCCTATCGAGATCGCCAAGGGATTCGAAGAGTCATTCGCCACCGATCCGTGGTACATCCACCTGTACCGGACCGGCCACGCCTATCACGGTGTCCATCCGTTCTACATGTGGTACTGGTGCGCTCACGCCCTTCAACACCTGGGAGCGGTGATCATTGTGGGTGGGGATCCCGCTGCCGTCCACCGTCTCGGCTTCCGGGTCGCCTCGACCATGGCCGACGCGCTCGAGATGGCCAGTGACATCGTGGGGACCTCGCCGACCCTCACCCACATCCATACCCCTCCGATTTTCATGTCGGACGTGCAGTGACACCCAAGCACGGGTCCTCACGATCGCTGCTGAAGACTCGGGCCGTTCGGGCCGACGCCGCGCTCGGCACCAACCGGCACCGGACAGCCGCGGCCCTGAAGCGTTACTCCCCCACTGGCATCGCCTCCCGCGCCGGCAGTCGGAGATTTCCGTTGGCCGCTCCCAGCTGGCCCGAGAACGTGCCGCGTCCGGCGCCCGACCACGACCTGGGCGTCGACTACGACACCAGCTGGTCGCGCAGGTATCCGGTGCGGCTGGCCCGGGCCATGGTCCTCGACAATGTGACCCGCCCCCTGGCCCGGGTGCTCGCATCTCCCTTGATCCGGGGTGACGAGTGCCTGACCGATGTCGGAGCACCGGTGATCTTCGCGGCCAACCACACCAGCCACATCGATACCCCCTTGTTGATGAGCTGCCTACCGTTGCGTTTCCGGCACCGGACAGTGGTGGCTGCCGCGGCTGACTACTTCTTCGACCGCCGCTGGAAGGCCGACTTCTTCGCCTTCTCCCTCGCCGCCATCCCCATTGAACGGAACAAGGTCAACCGTCGTTCCGCCCAGCTCGCCGCCGATCTCGTCGCCGATGGCTGGAATCTCATCATCTTCCCCGAAGGGGGTCGCTCTCCCGATGGATGGGGCCAGACGTTCCGCGGGGGCGCTGCCTACCTCAGCGTGAAGACCAACCGACCGGTGGTTCCGGTCCACCTCGAGGGCACCGGAAACGCACTGCCCAAGGGGAGTAAAGGGATCCGGCGCACCCGCACGACGGTGACCTTCGGCACCCCGTTGTGGCCGGAAGAGGGTGAGGACGCCCGTCGTTTCGGACTCCGTATCGAGTCGGCAGTAGCCACCTTGGCCGATGAAACCGTCACCGACTGGTGGACGGCCCGGAAACGGGCAGTGACGGGGACCACGCCACCGTTGCAGGGACCCGACGTGGCCCCTTGGCGCCGGTCCTGGGCCCTCCCCAAGACCACCTCGACCCACTCCGGTTCGGACGGGATCGAGTGGCCACACCGATCCGACTGAACACGTCAGCGCCGGGGTCGCTGATGGTGCAGTAGCCGGGCCGACAGCTTGACGGTTCCCGCCCCGGCCAAACGCTCGGTCCGCAGAGCGTTCTCTTCTTCATCCTCGAGCCGGATCAGTGGGCGGCGCTCCCCACGTGACCCCAAGGCCCAACCCAGCAGCAGGTCGGCCAGCGCCACGTTGCGGGCCAGTACCGGGCCATGGAGGTAGGTGCCGATGACCCGCCCCGTCCATGCCCCCTCGGTCCCATCCCCGCCCCCGTTTCCAACTCCGGTGACCACTCGGGCCAGCGGGAATGCCCGGGGTCCGATGGTGGTCACGCCGCCATGGTTCTCGAACCCGGTCAAGGGCGGGAGGGCCGAACCGTCCGGGCCCCGGGGGGAGTCGGGTCCCACCGTGGCCACCAACTCGCCCACCGCCCGAAGGTCGGTTCCCTTGCGGGTGGTCACATCGAGCAGGCCGAGGCCTTCGTGAGGCCGATCGGCCGCGTCGGGAAACTCCCGACCCAGCAGTTGGAAACCGGCACATACCCCCAAGACCACTGCGCCGTTCTCCACCGCCCGCGTCAACGTGCCGTCGGCGATCAAGGTGGACGCCGCCCTCACCTGCGGGCCATCTTCCCCACCGCCGATGCAGTAGATGTCGCCGTGGGGTACCGGTCGGTCGGATGGCGCCTGTACGAGGCTCACATCCAGGCCCCGCCACTTGGCCCGCCGGGCCAGCACCAGGCCGTTTCCCCCATCCCCGTACGTCCCCAGCAGATCGGGGTAGATGACCACCACCGTCAACGCCGAACCCGACCCCGCCGCCGTGCTCACAGTCGGCTCCTAAGGTGGGCGAAGGCCGTGTAGTTGCCCAGAAACTCCACCGGCGTCGAAGTGGTTGCCACCGACAGGCGGCCGGCGGGCCCAATGGCCAGGTCCACTGCCTCGAGCACGTCCGACACCACCCGGTGGTCCACTTCGGCGTACCGGAGGCGCACGGCCAGATCGCGGCACCGCTCCCCGGTAGCCACCACCGACCTCCCGATCAGGCGTTCGAAGGGGACGTCCCAGAGCCAGCTGGTATCGAAACCGTCGGCAACCCGGGCGTTGATGGAGAGCACCACCGGAGAGGTGGCGTCGCCCGATTCATCGAGCAGGTCGAAAATGGCACTCCAACCCGCCGGGTTCTTGGCCAGCAGAAGCCGGATGTCCCGTCCCTTCCGTTGCACCGTGGAGAAGCGACCGGCCACTTCGTGCAACTTGGCCAGTCGCTCCACCGCGGTGGCGATGGATACGGGCGGTTGACCGTGGGTTCCGACCAACTCCGGTGCGGCCACCGCCACCATGGCCGCATTGGCCCGATTGAACTGGCCGGGCAGCCCGATGACCACCGGAAGACGACGTCCGTCGGCCAAGACGAGCACGTCCCCCTCCAACCACGCGAACCGATCAGGCCGGCCGAATCCGCACTGATCGCAGTGCCAACTCCCGGACGCTTCAAAGACGATGCGGCCACCGCAGGCAGGACAGCCGACCGCATCATCGTGCCAGACCTGCCCGGCACCCACCCATCGCACCTCCGGCGCCGTGGATGCCGCCCACACCACCATCGGGTCGTCAGCATTGGCCACCACCACGGTTCGCGAGCCGCCATGGCCAACGGGGTCGAGACGTCCCAGCACCGATCGCCACCGGTCCACCAGCATCCGGACTTCTGAAATCCTGTCGAGCTGGTCCCGGGTCAGATTGAGGAGCACCACGACCTGGGGGTGGGTGTCCTCGATGAGACGGCCCAGGTACGCCTCGTCGACTTCGAGTACTACCGTCCCGGCCGGCCGGGTCCCGATGAGGGCGGCCACGTGGCCGGCCGGCATGTTGGCGCCGGTGGTGTTGGTGGCCACTCTCGCCGAATCGCCTTCGGACAGGGCCGCCACCAACATCCCGGTGGTGGTGGTCTTCCCGTTGGTGCCCGAGACGAGGGCAACGTTGCGGTCCTTGGCCAATACCGCCAGAAGCATGGGGTCGACGGCCAACCCGGCCCTCCCACCGATGACGGTACCGCTGCCCCGCCCGAGCAGCCGGGACAACCGGTTGATCCCTGATGCCACCTTGACAGCTACCGAAGGGCGAAACGGGAGCCGGCCGGTAGCTGCGGGGTAGAGGCTGGTCACGCCGAGGGCTGCGTGCGGGCCAGTTCCTCACCGGTGGGAATCCGCTGAACGCGGGACTCCTCCGGCAACAATCCTGAGATCACGCTCATCAGCGTCTCGGTGTCAGCCACCGCGTCATGAAGGGTCAGGTCGACCGGCGCCCCCACCCGCACGGTGACCATGGGTGGATGACCGAGGGCTGTCATGTTCGGCAACTTCGACGACCGGGGCCATACCGCTTCGGTACCCCACACCGCGATGGGCACCAGCGGTGCACCGGTCTCCGCGGCCAGGCGCGCGGCGCCGGTCTTACCGGACAGGATCGGGTCAAAGAATGCGTCCCCCCGGGGGATTGTCCCCTGGGGCAGCACGATGACAACCTCACCGGCCCGTAGCGCCGCGCCCGCCCGGCTCATCGGGTCAGAGGAGCCACTGCCGCGGTCAACGGCGATACCACCCAAAGCCCGGGCCAGACGGCCGACCACCGGGGCATCGAAGATCTCCTGTTTGGCCATGAAGCGCACGGGCCGATTGAGGCGAGCCGCCACCAGGCCGACGGCAACCACGTCAAAGTAGCTGCGGTGATTGGCGGCCAACAGCACCGGTCCCTCCGCCGGGATGTGATCCATGCCGTCCACATCGAACCGGGCATAGGGGAATGCCTCGGGCCGGAAGATCAACCGGGCCAGGTGGTAGGGCTCCAGGCCCAACAGCGACGGCACTCCCGGAGGGCGGTCCCAGTACTCGAGCGGCCACCGCCGGGCCACGGCGACGATGGCCAATCGGGGATCGGCATTGAGCGGGTGGGGGTGGCCGACGGCGGTCAGGAGCGGCAGGTCGTAGAAGCTGTCCGAGTAGACATGGGAAGCGGCCAGGTCGATGCCGTGGGCATTGGCCCATTGGCCCACCGCATGTCGTTTGCCGTTTCCCCACACGAATCCACCGTCCAACCGACCGGTGTACCGACCTTCGACCTCTTCGTACCGGGTGGCGATGGTGGCGTCGAAGCCCAAGGTCTCGGCCAGGGGCGTCACCAGATCCGACGGCGACGTGGTGGCGAGCACCAGGGGGCGACCCTGCAGACGGTGCGCCTCCAAAGCTTCGAGGGCCCACGGTTGTACCAGGTCCACCAACTGTTCCACCGCCCGTTTGCCGGCCTGGCGGGTGGCGTCGGCCGATCGGTTCCGCATCATCCGGGCCGCGGCCCGGGCCAGGCCGATGAACGGTGCCGACTCGCCGAAGCGGTTGTAGAAGCCGTACATGTACCGCTCCCCCGGTAGGTGCTGGCCTTCCCTGACCACACCCTCGGCCGCCATGGCCTCATGGACCACCGGCCCGCTGGCCGACCGGAGAAGGGTCCTGTCGAGATCCACGAATACTGCTCCGGAGCCGCGTGACATGGCTCCACGCTACTTCCGCTGCCAACTGCCGCGGCAAGACATCCCGGAGCCCCCGGCTCGGACCAGAATGCCTCCTGACATGCACCCGACCCCAGACGCGGCAAAGGGACCGCCGGGGGGGTGGCGATCCCTTCGCACTGACACAACAAGGAACGGAGGGGGGTTCCTGATCCCTGTGGTCTGTATCCATTGTGGACAATCTCTAGCCATCAGTCAAACAGTTATTCTAGATATCTACTATCGTATTTAGAGATGGAACTCCGACACCTGCAGGCGCTGGTCGCCATCAGTGACCATGGCACCTTTTCCGGTGCCGCTGATCATCTGGGAACCGTGCAGTCCAACGTGTCTTCCCATGTCGCCCGCCTCGAACGCCAGTTGTCAGTTCCGCTGATCGACCGGAGCAACGGGCGCTTCACCCAGGAGGGAGAGGTGGTGTTGGCCCGCGCCCGCCGCATCCTCTCCGAGGTGGACGCCCTGATCTCCGACGTCGCCGCCTGCAAGGACGAAGTCACCGGCACCGTCAGGGTGGGCATGATCGGAACCACCGCCCTTTGGCTCGCACCCCACCTGATGAGGCTGACCGCCGAACGCCATCCCAAACTGGCTCTGGTCATCGTGGAGGGTTCGACCACTGGCCTCGAGCCCCAGTTGGCCATGGGCCAGCTCGATCTGGCCATTCTCAATTTGCCGGTGCCCGGCAAGGATCTCGTGTCCACCCTGCTCTTCGAAGAGGACCTGGTCTTGGTGGTCCCCTCCGGACACCCGTTGGCCGCGCCCGACCGCCACCTGGCCCTGAGAGACCTGTCGGAGGTGAAGTTGATCCTCCCTCTTCCCGGAACTGCCTTTCGTGACGAGTTGGACGCGGCTATCAAACCGTCAGGGATCACCCTGAATCCCTCCGCCCAGATCGATGGGCTCAGGTTGATTGCCTCGTTGACCTTCGAGGGATATGGACCGGCGATTCTGCCCGCTTCGGCCATTCCCATCTATTTGCGGGGCCGGTTCCAGCCCCTCACCGTGGAGGGCCTGCCGCGACGGCGGGTCGGGGTGGCACAGCGAAGCCGGGGGCTGCCCTCGGCCCCCACCCTGGCGCTTCTCGATCTCCTCCAGACGATCGTGGCCACGTCCGATCTACCCGATGGGCTCCACACCGGAGGCTGAGCAACCGAATCACCATCAGTCGGATCGAGTGGATGGCGGTAGTGTCGCCGTCCATGACAGTCGCCGCATCGACCCTCCCCCCCCGCGTCACCACAGGAGAGGGACCGACCAGCTCTCGGCAGGGCAGGGCCCGTTGGATCGGGGTGGCACTCAGCTGCCTCGCGTTGGCAGGGGCGGGCTGCTCATCCCAGATCATCAGCGGCAATGCCGGCAACGGCCCCCACAACCAATCCACCCCGGCGAACACGGTGTACTCGAAAGCGGGACCCTACGCGGCGGGGACCGCCCGGGTCACCCTGCCGGACGGCGATCACGCCCAGATCTGGTACCCGGTGGACCCGTCGGACGTCGAGGGCAAGAGCAAGTACTCCTACCAGGTGAGATCGTGGTTTCCGGCCGCGTTGGCATCCAACCCGGCACTGGCCCTGCTCCCTGACACCGCGCCCACCGATTCCTACGAGAACGCTCCGGCCGCCACCGACACCGCCGCTACCGGTGACCCGAACAACGCCTTTCCGGTACTCCTGTTCAGCCATGGGTACGGCTCCTATCCCGAGCAGTCGAGCTTCCTCACCGACCACCTCGCCACCTGGGGCTTCGTCGTCGCCGCTCCCGACCATCGTTCGCGTGACCTCGGCGCCGTGTTGTCGAACACCGTCACCACCGTCGGCGGGCCCGACCTGGTCGACCTGGACAACATGCTGAGCTTTCTCCACGTCGAGAACAACGACCCCTCCTCGGTCCTCTACGGGAGACTCGACTTCTCCAAGGTAGGTGTATTCGGCCACTCGGCCGGCGGGGGCACAGCCATCACCATGGCCGCCAGCAACCCGGCCATCAGAACCTACGTCGCCCTGGCGCCGGCGGCCGGCGTCCTACCGACGACGGCCAAGCCCGGTCTGGTGATGTACGGCACCAGCGACACGGTCGTCAGTGCGTCGAGCGTGCAGCAGCTCTACTCGGGTCTGCCGGCGCCAAAGCGTCTGATCGTCATCACCGGCGCCGGTCACAACGTGTTCGATGACATCTGCGAAATCCACAACGGGAATCAACGGCTGGTGGACCTGCTCAAGACCAGCGCGGGATCAAGTGGACCGCTCGGACAAGTGGCCACCTTGGCCGACGATGGGTGCTTCCCACCCGATGTCAGCCCACCCTCGGTGTGGCCCCTCATCGACCAGGCCGTCACTGCTCAGATGCGATACGGGCTCGGCATCGACAAGGCCCCGCGGGGACTCGACTCCGGACTCGACCACGCCTATGCCGGGGTGAGCGCCGACTACTACCAGAAGCTCTAGAGCTCGGGCACCCGGGGCTCGCGCCACATGCGCCATAACGGCGGGCTGCCGGGCCGCGAGCGGAACTCCTCGATCACTTCGAATCCGAAGCGGGCATAGAGGGGAACGTTGCGCTCCTTGGACGACTCGAGGTAGGCGGGCATCCCTTCCTCATCGACCTGGGCCAGCGTGGCCGTCAATAGGGCCGATCCGATGCCGGTGCCCTGGCGGTCGGGTTCGGTGCCCAATGTCGACAGGTACCAGTGGGGCTCCTTGGGGTGCAGCGCGTCGATCTCCGTCAACAGCTGGAGGGCCCGGATCATCCGGCTGCCCATCAAAAATGGGACTGTCGGTAGCAGCTCGAACAACTCCTTGAGTCCCTGACGGTGGCGGTCGGGCGGGCCCCACACCGCCGCACCACCGAAGTCCTCGGTGGTGTACACGTGCCCGAAGCTGAGGTACTGGCGACGGATCAGGGTGGTAAAGAACGAGTGGAGCCCCAAATGACGGCGGCGGTCCCCGCTGAAGACGAAGTTGGACACCGGGTCGTCATCGAACGATCGCACCAGAAGGTCGACCACGGTCGGGACATCTGATCGGACGACGGGTCTGACCACTGGGCGGGCCGGGGAAAGTTCCACTCTCCGGGATGGTAGCCGGGGAACTTCTCCTCGATTGGCGCCGGGTCAATTGGCGCCGGGATCGACGGGATATCCCGACACCACCGCCAGCGAGCCGCCCTGGCGCCGGAGGACCCTCTGCCACAATCCCTCCGGGTCGGCCGACACCGGATCATTCGGCTCAGCTCTCACCACGTACCACGATCCCTCCTCGATCTCTTCCTCGAGCTGCCCGGCGTCCCAGCTGGCGTATCCCGAAAACAGCCGCACCCCGATCACCAAGTCGGCGATGGGACCGGGACCAGCGGCCAGATCGATGGTGCCGACCGGATGTGCATCGGCGATGAGCGGTTTCCAACCATCGAACCCGGACCTCACGGGATCAGCTTCGCCGTCCTCTCCCACCCGGAGCCGGGCCAGGCCGATGACCGCATTGCGAGCCACCGGTCCGCCGGTGAACAGCTCGGCCGGAGGTGTCGCCAAGGGGTGCCACTGCGGAAGCACTTCGTCTACTCCCACCCCGCCGGGTTTGTTCAGTACCACGCCCAGGACGCCATGGTCGCTGTGGTCGAGGACCAGCACCACCCGTCGGGCGAAGTTGGGATCCTCCAGCCGGGGAGACGCCACCACCAGATGGGCGGAGAGTGAGTCGGGGCGGGGTGCGCCACCGTACGGGTCGAAAGCGCGAGGTGATGTCGAGGACACACCCCAATCATTGTCCACCCGCGCCGCAGAGTGGCGCCGAGCTGTCGCTTCGATGAGGCTGGGGCCATGGCACTCGTATCGATCGACCCGGTTCGCCCTCACGTGAGCGTGGTGACCCTCGACCATCCGGACCGGCTCAACTCGATGTCCTTCGCCTTGGTCGGTGATCTCTACGCCGCCTTCGATCAGGTGTCGAACGACAACGAATGCCGAGTGGTGGTCCTCACCGGCGCGGGTCGGGCGTTCTGCTCGGGACTGGAACTCGAGCACGCCGGGGTCCCACCCGGCACCGAGGACCTCGGCCGCCACCGGATGGGCATGCGGGCCATGGAGTTCATGGGGGGCATCGTCCCGGCCATGCGCTCCCTGCCCCAACCCATCATCGCCGCCATCAAGGGACCGGCCTACGGCGGGGGGATGTGCCTGTCCCTGGGGGCGGACATCCGCCTGGCCGGCGACTCCGCGGTGTTCTGCGGAGCCGGTATCAGCAACGGTCTCACTGGGGCTGAGCTCGGGGTGAGCTGGCTCCTCCCCAAGGCGGTCGGCACCTCCAACTCGGCGGAGATCCTGCTGACCGGCAAGCTGGTCGACGCCGCCGAGGCGCTCCGCATCGGCCTGGTCTCCCGGGTGGTGCCCGACGAAGCGCTGCTCACCACCGCCATCGAGTTGGCCGAGGGGATGTGCGCCTTCAGCCCCTTCGGTCTCTCCCTCACCAAAGAGACCATGTGGGCTTCTCAGGAGGTCTCCAGCCTGCAGGCGGCGGTGGCACTCGAGAACCGCACACAACTCCTCGCCGGGCACACCGGCAACCTCACCGAAGCCTCGGCCGCTTTCCGCGAAAAACGCCGACCCGTGTACACCGAGTAATCGCCAACGTGACCAAAGCACGAAGGGGACGGCGCCGACCGGCTCACCGAATGACCAGTCCGGCTGACGGGCAACGCCGTGAACACTGGCGGTCCGACGGGCAACCCAAGACCCGGTTCCCCGGTCCGGAACAGGCCAACCGGGCATCTCTCCAGCTCCGACTGGAAGAGGGCGCTGACCTCGACCCCTACCTCTGTGAATTCTGCGCCGGTTGGCACCTGGGCAACCGGCGGGACTGACCGAATCCAACCGCACGCCCGTTGCCAGGCCGCACCTCTGGAGCCATTACAATTTCGGTCGTCACAGAACTCGAAGGCCTGGTTACGGAAGTCCGATGACCGTCATATCCCCTGACACCGCCGATACCCCCCTCGGCGTCGACTCTCCCGTTTCCGCGGATCGTCTGGTCCGTGGGTTGAGTCTGGCCGTCTTTCTGCAATGGTTCGGCGCCAGCGCCATCATCCCCATGCTCCCCGAGTACATCCGCCACCGGGGTGGCTCGGACTCCCTGGCCGGGGTGGTGATGGCCGCCTTCTTCGCCGCCGGCGTGCTCTTCCAGTACCCGGCGGGTCGAATTGCCGACCGCCTCGGCCGGCGCCCGGTGCTGCTGGCCGGGCTGGTCATCTATGCCGTCGCCAGCTTCGCCTTTCTGGTCCCGATGGGAACCACCATGGACATCGGCCTGCGCGCTCTCCAGGGAATCGGGGCCGGGGCCGCCGAAGTGGCAGCGCTGGCCATGGTGTCGGCCGCAGTGACCGCGGAACGGCGGGGCAAGGCCTTCGCCTCCATCTACGGCGGGCAGGTGGCCGGCATGGCCGTCGGGCCCCTGGCCGGCAGCATCCTCGGCGTCAACTTGATGTGGATCGTCTTCGTGGCTGCCGGCATCTCCTCGTTGGCCGCCTGCATTCCCGCTCTCACCACCGTCGAGGTGCGCCCTCCGTTCGCTGGCATTGCCGTCGACCACCCTCGGGATCGGGCCGGCACCCGACGAGGAATCCGCCTTTCCCCCGCGCTGATCGGTTCGCTGATGGCTGCCGTGGTGCTCGGCCTCACCGTCGGCGTCTACGAGATCTGCTGGACACTCCTCCTCCGCCTGCGTGGTGCCTCGGGATGGGAGATCGGCCTTTCGTGGACCCTGTTCGCCATCCCCTTTGTGTTGATGGCCCGGCCCAGTGGATGGCTCACCGACCACATGAACCGGAAGCGCCTGGTGTTCGGGGGCTTGATGTTGTCGGTGGTGATGTGCGGGTCGTATCCGTTTCTCCACAGTGTGGCGGCACTGGTGATTCTCGGAGGGTTGGAGGCTGTCGGCGTCGCCGTCGTCCTCCCCGCGGTGCAGTCAGTTCTGGTACAGGCCTCGGATCCCTCCGAGTTCGGGCGGGTACAGGGCGTGTTCTCCACGAGCCAAACCGCCGCCACTGCGGTGTCGGCCGCCGCCGCCGGCGCCCTCTTCGGGGTGGCGGCGTCGGCGCCATTCGTCATCGCGGCCTCCATCGGTGTCTTGGTCACCGTAGTGATCTCCCTGGTATGGCGTTCGGTGGGCGGGACGGTTGCCCACTGACCGAGATGTCAACCCCGGCCGGCATACATGGACGCCCGCCAGCGCCCGGTGGCCGGAACCGCGCAGAGAGCTGTCCCGGCGTGCACCAACCAGTCGACGGCCTCGGCATCGGAGGATTCGGTCGACAGCTGCGCCACCAGGCCGCGGCGGGGGTGATCCTGGGTGACCCGCCATCCTTCGGGAAGGGGAAGTCCCAGATCACGGAGCCTGGCCACCACCCGCGGCCCGGAGCTGTGTTGGAGGCCGACAGCGGTGAGCTTCACCGTCCCATTGGGGGCTCGGGTGCCCGGGGCCCAGGTGGCAAGGGGAACCTTGTGCGGACTCCCGCCGAAGATGGCCAGAGGCCCGGGGGGTGGAGGCTCGTCTTCGCGGTCGATGACCGGTCGCAGATTCACCCATCCGGTCCCCGACGCCTTGATCTCGGCCAATCGGGCCAACAAGTCCCCCAGGTCGCCGGGCACGAACTCCAACTCTTCGGGACGGGCCCGGCTCACGGCACCCCTCTCACGTCTGAAGATCGGCGATGCCATCGGCCAGCAACTCGAGCTCAGCCCTCCACGAGTGCGGGGCCTCGATGGGCCGGACCACAAATTTGGAGAACCCGACGTCCAGAAAGCCTTCCATCAGGTCGCGCAGACCGTCGATTCCCACCGGAACCACCTCGGACGGGTCGACCCCGCGGCGCTGGGACGCCATGGCCTGAGCCACCTTCGGTGACAGAGGGTGATGGGAGTAACCGATGGAGACGCCGAAATGCTCTGGGCTGATGGTGCGACCCTCCTCGTCTGCCACATCGTGGATCACCGAGGCGGCCACGGCCACCTCGTCAGGTGTGCACGCTGACGGCAGCCAACCGTCAGCGAACCGCCCGCAGCGACGCAGGGCCGCCGGCGCCATGCCCCCGGTCCAGAACTCGAAGGGCTGCTGGAGCGGTGTAGGTGACACACACACGTCATCAAAATCGGCGGTCTCACCGTGATGGGACACCGTCTCCCCTGTCCACAACCGACGCAGCAACGGGAGCATCTCATCCATCAACCAGCCCTTGTCGGGACCGGGCACCCCCACCGCTCCCGACTCAGGATGGCGCGGTATCCCAGGGACGAAGGTGGCCAGTAGCCGACCACCCGACAACACATCCAAGGTGGCGAGCTCTTTGGCCAACCGCACCGGGTTTCGCCCCGGCAGCAACAATGTGGTTCCCAGTTTGATCCGGGGGTTATGAGCGGCGGCGAAGGCCAGCGCCGTCAACGGTTCGACAGTGGCGGCAGTGAGGATTTCGGGCAACCAGATCGAGTCGAATCCGAGCTCGTCGATGTCGTCGACAAGGTGGGCGAAGCCATGGTGGTCAGGAAGTGAAAGCGCCCCGACACCCACCCCAATCCGGACCTTCATGGCTGCTCGAACCGTGGGCCGTCGAACCTGTCCACACTGGCGAACGCCTCCACCGGCTCTCGTCGGAGTCGGGTCGGTTGGTGTGCCGGGCGCCCGAGGGCCAGCACCCCGGCCACCACCACCTCGTCGGGCANNGGATGCTCCAGGCGAACGGGTACACCGATGCCCCGCCGACCAGTGTGTAGTGATCAACGTCCCGGTCCACGGTGGCCAAGCGGGTGAGATCGGCCAACAGCACCAACATCGCCGGGACTTCGTCAAAATGCTCGGCGAACCCCCCCGGGGCAGCCGCGGCTGCCGTGGCGATCCCGGGTGCCTCGGCGATGGCCTGGCGTTCCC
>PKXA01000115.1 GCA_003133325.1 Acidimicrobiaceae bacterium
CCGGACCGGTCGACTTCTGGTGCACCGCTGATCGTTCCCCTTGTGGGACGGTATTGGCGGCCGGCTGGGCTGGAACGCACGACAGGGGCCCTTGACTGGCAAATTCGCTTCTGAGAGGGTCTGGGACGTGGCTGCGTGGCACGAACTCCGATCTGCCCGACCTGAGCTGGCCGCTGCCGGCCGGGACCTGCTTTACCCGCACGGCATGGGCCTCGGCTTCCTCGCCACGGTCCGTCCCGACGGCGGTCCCCGCCTCCACCCGATGTGGCCGCTCCTGACCGATGACGAGCTGTTCGCGTTCATCATCCCGTCGCCCAAGCAGGCCGACCTCCGCCGCGACGGGCGCTACGTGCTGCACTCGCTCCCGCGTGAGGACAACGAGGACACCTTCTCAATCAGCGGCCACGCCTGGCTGAAGGAAGACCCGTCAACGAGGCGCTCCCTCGAAGAGCAGTTCGTCCGAGAGCACAAAGCGCTCGGCGTGCCTACACCTGACCCGAACGATGCTCTGTTTCGTTTCGACATCGAGTCCTGCGTGCTGACCCGGGCCTCCGGGCGCGGCGATTTCACCCCCAGCCACAAGGTCTGGCGACCGTAGCCCGAAACCGCGTGCCGGCCCGCAAGCGGATCGGGCTGCGGGGACGATTCAAATCACGCGAGCGACGGAGTTCAATGCGGTAACGATCTCGTTGGCGAAGCTGCCTCCGCCGTGCCCGGCATCGTCGAGGACGACCAGGCGGCTGCCTGGCCAACGCCGGTGCAGGGTCCAAGCCGTATCCAAAGGTCCGGATACGTCGTAACGACCATGGATCAGCACGGCCGGGATGTGGGCCAGGCGATCCATACCGGCGAGTACCTGCCCCTCCTCGAGGAAGCAGGCGTGACTCCAGTAGTGCGTGACCAAGCGAGCGAAGACCATACGGAACGTGGCGTCCTCGTAGCGCAAGTCCGGCTCCCAGCCCGGCATCAATGAGACATGGGTGTCCTCCCACTTGCACCATGCCCGCGCCGCGTCCTCCCGTACGCTGGCGTCGGGGTCGGCCAGCAACCGGGCATAGGCAGCCGAGAGGTCCCCATTGCGTTCCTCTGATGGGACGAGTCCAGTGAACGCTTCCCACTCGCGTGGGAACACCCGACCCATGTCTCGGGTGATCCAGTCGATCTCCCGACGGCTACCCGAGGTGACCGCCCCCAGTACCATCGCCGAGACCCGATCGGGGTGCGCCTGGGCGTAGACAAATGCCAGCGTCACACCCCATGAGATACCGACGACAATCCAGCGGTCGATGCCCAGATGAATACGGAGCCGCTCAATGTCGGTCACGAGGTACGCCGTGGTGTTGGTGGACAGATCCACGCCGGACTCGCTGACAAGGGGACGGCTTCGACCACAACCGCGCTGGTCGAACAGGACCGCTCGGTAGGCGCTTGGATCGAAGTAGCACCTCGCTCCAGGCGAACTGCCACTGCCCGGCCCGCCGTGGAGGTACACGACAGGCTGTCCTGTGGCGCTGCCCACGGTCTCCCAGTAGAGGGTCTGCCCGTCGCCAACATCCAATGATCCGGACTCACAGGGTTCTGCGGGTGGGAACAGATCAGTCATGTCCCAAGCATTTCACCCCGCGGCGTAGAGGCACCCTGATGGTTAGTCGCCACTTGCCCAAGGCCCAATGGCCAAGCGATCGCCGGAAGCGGATCGAGTTACGGACGGGATGGCGCGAATTGCGCCAAGATCATCTTCGCGAGCGCAGTGACATCTACGGGGAGAGTTGTATCCACTCGTATGAGGCTTCCTAGCCCCATGGGCTGGTCGAACTCCGCGAGCAGTTCGGGGTCAAGCATGGAGTCCACGTGAGCCGGGTGATGAGTGGGGTCAGTGCCGCGACTCTCGAATCTCTGTCTCGCCACATCGGATGGGCACCAGCAGTACACTTCTACGATTCGACTCGACTCGGAGAGGCTCGCCAGCTTTCCTCTTTCGTAGTCACTATGTGGTCGGAAGTTGGCTTCGATGAGTACGCGAGGACTGAGCGCGGCCAATGTCCACAAGACTTCCATCGCCGCTCCACCAAGTTGACGCGACCATTGACGGTCCCCTTTCGGTGGATCGAGGGTGTCCCAGAGGCTTTCCTTGATGAGATCCTTGCCGATGCGGGGCATTTGTAGGGCAGGAGCCAAGACTGCGGCGAGGGTAGTTTTGCCGGATCCCGGCGCCCCTGACACCACAACGATTTCCCGATCCATATTTCGAGTCTACGAAAGCGCAAGCTGGCGCCAAACTTCCCGTAGGCCGATCCTCATGGCAAGTCCACAGCGCTGAATGACAAGCTGAACGAATGGGATTGCGGACGCGAGGCATCGCAGGCGGAACTGTTTTGTTGCTTGGAGGTCGCAGCGAGATTGGGCTCGAAACAGTAGAGCGGCTCGCGTCTGGCAGGGTCGTTATCCTCGCGGCTCGCCGCAGCGATGACTTGACCGAGGAGATAGCGCGGATCACAGCCGCTGGGGCGAGCGCCGTACATGGCGTCGAATTCGACGCCGACGACACCGCCGCTCACCATTCCTGGTTTGAAAAGATCGTCGCCGAGCACGGACCAATCGGGGTTGCCGTGCTCGCCTTCGGAGTGCTGGGCAATCAGGCTCTGGCTGAACAGGATCCCGCCCATGCGGTTGCGATCGTGCACACCGACTACGTGGCACAGATCAATGCCCTCACGATCTTGGCGAATTTGTTGCGTGTTCAAGGCGCCGGTCAGATCGTTGTGTTCAGCTCGATCGCTGGCGTTCGAGTGCGACGAGCAAACTACGTCTACGGTTCGGCAAAGGCTGGCTTGGATGGATTCGCCAGCGGGCTTGCAGATGCCCTACACGGCAGTGGAGTTCACCTCCTGCTGGTTCGCTCGGGCTTCGTTGTCGGCCGGATGACTGAAGGCATGTCGCCGGTCCCGCTTCTTTCCAGCACGCCTGACCAGGTCGCCGCCGCCGTGGTGAAGGGTCTGCAAACCAGAGCCGGGCCGGTCTGGATACCCCGCGTTCTACGTCCTGCGGCATTAGTCATGCGCCTGGTCCCGCAACGCGTATGGCGCCAGATGCCTAGATAGACGCAGCTGGCGCCTGCTCGACACCTGCCAGCGGGCCCGTCCTTCAGCTACGAACAGCGAGAGCCTAGTGACGGCGTTCGACGTCAGTTCTGATGACAACGGTGGGTTCGGCAGTCGGTGGCGGTGATCGTCCGTAAGGGGAACCTCCTACGGGAACGCCGCAGGTTGGATGGGGCACTTGCTGAACGGTTTCCCACAAGACCCGCCCGGTGAGATGCCCGGTCAACGTCGGGCGTCATGCAAACCCGTCGCGGGATTGTCGACACCGTCCAGGAACATGGAGTGATTGTAGTGTTCGGTAGGACGTCGGCATGACTCCGAAGGGGTGATCTGGGCGCTCAGCGGCCGTCGCTCATCCCAAGTCGAGCGGCGTACCGTGTCATTGTTATTGGCCATCAAAGACAGGCCGTTCCACTGGGCGGCGGTGTCCCGGGTCGCGTAACCTTTGGCCATGGTGCGCAAGAAGTCACTCCGCAGCCAGCTTTACCGAGGTGCCCGCGACCTCGGCAATGTCGAGGCTGTCAAGCACGGTGGAGTCGAGGGTCTGGCGAAGCGTGACGCGCGCCGGGTGGTGTATCGGAAGACGAACACGCTCACCGGGGCATTCCTGCGGGCCCTCGGCCTTCAGGGGACCAAACGCAAGCGGTAGACATCACCTGGGCTTCGTCACGCTGAGGGTGGCCGGGACACTCAGGACTCTCGCAGTGCATCGCTGCCCGCTCTTCGGCCCAGCGGGGATCGCCGGTGACCGACTGGTCAGGTTTGTGGGTGACCGCGGTACAACCCGGCCCGGTACTGATCGCTCGGCGGATGCGCTCCCGGCACTTCTCGGCCTCTTCGTGCCATTTGAGTGCTGCCGTCGGAGCGGGAGGTTCAGTGGCTTGATACACACCCATCCATGCGGTGTGGAGGGCGGCGAGTTCCTCGATGACAGAACCGTGGCGCCACCAGCACGGCCGCAGCCAATCACCGGTGGCCGCGTAGCGCTGCTGGATTCGCTCGACCCACTGGGCCAACTGTTCGAGTTCTACACCATTGATTGCATCCGAGGGGTTCTGCTGGATGGGCCCAGTAGATTCGGCATGGTCGGACGATGGTCGATCACCGGAGAGATCGTCGACCCTCTGCTGGAGCCTGCGCACCAGGGCCTCGGCCTCTACGACTCGGTCGGTAAGGCAAGTGAGTTCGGTTCGGTTCTGCTGAGGGTCATCCATTGGTCGCACCTCCGGCGGCTGGGTGCTGGTTCTTGTCGACGAGGACGGTCAGCGTCCGGTCCTTCCGCCAGGACGGAAGATGGGTGATGCGGGGCCGCGGGTGAGGGGAAACCACCACGGCCAGTCAGCTCTAAGCACTCTAAATAGAGTCTTTAGAGACATACATGTCATTCGGCTCGGAACCGCCAGTAGGCGCGGGCCGGACGATACTGGTAGATATATAGACGATACGCTATTGTGGTTCCATGGCGAAAGGTGCCGCGACCGCTGGCGAACTCTTGCATCAAGCCCGTCGGCTTGCCGGGTTGTCCCAAGCGGAGCTGGCCCACCGTGCCGGGATTGCCCAGAGTGTGGTGAGCGTGTACGAATCGGGACGGCGCCAACCGGCTCTCTCCACATTGGCAGGTCTGATAGCCGCCACCGGTCACGACCTGCACGTCGAGGTCCGCGAGCCTGACTCTGGCCTCGAACGACTGACCGGGATACTCGGTCGCCGGGTCAAGGACGCTCGATACCGCCTCACGAAGGCCGCCGACTCATATGGCGCCACCGGCCTCACAGTGTTTGGAAGCGTGGCGCGGGGCGAGGAAACGGCGGACAGCGATGTGGATCTCCTCGTGCAACCTCCGCTCGACATGGGGCTCCTCGGTTTGGCCCGCCTGCAGCGCGATCTGGAGACGATTCTGGAAGCGCGTGTCGATCTCGTTCCGCTCGACGACCTCAAGCCAGCCGTTTATCAATCGGTGGTGGCTGAGATGATCGTGTTGTGAGCCGGCGCGACGAGCAGCGAATCGCCGACATCCTGAGTGCGGCAGACACGATTCGATCCCACCTGATGCGCGGGTCGCTCTCTGAAGGGCTGGTCTTCGATGCAGTTCGTGTTCGCCTGATCGAGATCGGAGAGGCCGTCAAGGGCATTTCTGCCGAACTACTCACCACGGAACCGACCATTCCTTGGGATCAGATGGAGCGAATGCGAGACAACCTTGCTCATCGCTACTTCGACACATCCCACGCCTGGCATATCCACAGCTGGACCGCCACCGATGTTGACGAATTCGACAACTGGGAGTGGAGTTCGTCCTGTCGTTAGCCGTTTGCGGACTGGACGCGGATTGACGGCGATGTCACTGGCACCGCCAGGGGCGCTGTGCGAAGAGACGCCACAAGGCGGTCGGGGCATCAAATGAGCTGCTGAGTGAGCGCGACTCCACCCCATTCTTGCTCGGCGGAGATTGATCATCCCGGCTCCATTCGACCACGTCACCTCAATCCGTACTCACGAGCGTAAGGTCAGGCAATTCCTGGGCGACGAATTCATCCGCCGTGAGCGTTTCCTCAGCAAGCGCAAGAACATGGCGATGATGGGTGAAGAGCAACACCTGGCTAGTCGTAGCAAGGGCAGCGAGACAGCGCAGAGCAGAGCGAGCGCGGTCATCATCGAAGTTGACGAGGACGTCGTCTAACACGACTGGCATCGGCCCGGTGCGGGCAAAAGACTCTTCGATTGCAGCCAAACGGAGTGCGAAGTAGAGCTGATCCCGCGTGCCGTCAGACAGCTCCGCCACCAGTCGCTCCTCCCCACTGGAGTAGATCGCGCTGAGGCGAGGACCCTTCTTCGGGTCGTCATCAACGCCGACCTCTCTGCAGCGACCTTCGGTCAGCAGCGCAAGGTAGCGGCTCGCCTGTTGAAGGAGCGGATCCTGGTGGGCTTCGCTGTAACGGCGGATCGCCTCGTTGGCAAGGAACCGGGCGAGTACGACGCGGCTGTAGCGCTCTGCCGCCTCAACAGCTCGGCTTAGTTCGAGCTGTGAGCGCGTGGCTTCGGCGGCTGCATCGTCGGAGCCGTCCATTGCCATAAGGTCCCGCTTCAGGTCACTCTCTTCATCTGACACTATGCGCTCCTCTTCCGAGTGGGCGTCGCGGGAGTCCTTGCACTCTTCGATCGTCGCGTTGACGTCTGCAAGGTCCCGCCCAAGTCCGTCCGCCTCGAGCTCAATGATCGAGCGTCCGCCTCCCTGGTCCGCGAGCAGAGTGTCATACCCACTGATCTCGTCGCCGAGTGTCGCGACGCGCTGCGCACGATCTGCTTCTGAACCGAGCAGATCGATATCTTCGATGCCTCCCTCGCTGACTAGAAGGGCTAGCTCATCTTGGAGCCCCGTGAGCTTCGCATCCGCGATGTCTAGGTCGGACTGGGCGTGCTCCTGATTTGCGAGGATGGCCTGGCGCGCTGCATCGGCATCCCGGGCCGTCTGGACCCGGCGCACGAGTGTGCGCGCTGCGTCGACGGTCGGTTCAGGCGAGATGTCGGGGGCCCCGGTAAGCACGTCGCGAAGGTCGCCTTCGAAGCCCGCAGATCGCCGGTCGATACCTGCGACACGCTGCAGCCGGCTGTCCCGACTCTCGAGGAGACGCGCAAGCCGGTCAATCCGAGCTAGTAATTCTCCAGCACTTTGCGGCGAGGTCACGCCGGATCCGTAGGGACCGAGGATGCCCACAAGACCGGCCGCTGCCGTCTGTTCAGCTGCAAGGGCCTTGTCGACGCCGTCCTGCTTCTTCGGCAGGCCGCGCTCAAGGGTCCTGAGTCGGCTCTCCCTCTCGACGCGCTCGTCACGGTTCTTCTCGATACCACTGAGGAACTCTGTCGCTTGGGCGAGCACGGGCGCAAGATCGTTGCCTCCCACTGCCTCGACGTCAAAGATCGCAAGTAACTCGACGAGGCGTCCTCGGTGCATCCGGAGGCTACGGAAAGCCTCACGGTGTGCCAGGCGTCGCGTTGTCCAATCGGCTTGGAGTAAGCGTAGGCGTTCGAGATTGCCCGTCCACTGGCGAAGGGCGCCAGAGGACTCTGGAAGACGCTGACCCGTCCAAACCGATCGCCACTCTGCGTAGGCCGCCGCGGCTCCTTCTCTTTCGCGCTGTGACTCTTCCAGTGCCATGGCACATTCGTCTCGCACGCGCTCCCGTTCGGCCATGAGGGCATTGCGCCGTGCGGTGCGGTCGGCTTCCTGCCAAAGGCGATCGACAGTGCTGTCTGCATCCTGGCTGGCCTGCTCGTAGGAGGTAGCGAGTGCCCGCTCATCAGAGTAGGCAGTGGCTTGCCCGGTTACGGCCTGGCCTTCAAGCCACGATGCCTTGACGAGTGCCCAGGTCTCGTTGCGGACGTTCCGGTGATCGGCGAGGTCCGCTTCACCTGGCAGTTCACCTTCGAGCGCTAGCATTTGAAGTTCTCCGGTGAGCACGCCTTCGCGCTGAACGCCCGTCTTTGCACGCTCCTCCGCCGCTCGCGAGTTCGTTGCAGCCTCGTCGAGTTGCCCGAGGATCTCCTCGACCTGCTCAGTACTCGGAGAAGGACTGACGACAGCAGCGGCGATGTAATCCTCCAATAAGCCAAGGCGTCCGGCCATGCCGACACGTTCGCTTTGGGCGGCTGCGAATGCCGTCCTGGTTGAGGCGAACGTCCCGTCGAGATCGCCCTGGCGTAGCGTTGCATCAACGGTGTCGCGAAGCGCTGAGGTCTCAGGAACCTCTGCCAGCAGGGCGAGGGCGTCTTTGATCTCGGAGATCTCGTCTTCGAAGCTGCGGACCGCCTCACGTGCACGCCTGAGCGCTGCTTCCTTCTCGGTCCATTCATCCCGAGCTGGCGAGAAGGCTTCCTTGCCAGTCAGCACCAGCCGGGCATCTTCCAGTTCTGAAATTCCGGGAGCTTCACCCGTCAGCGTTTGGAGGATACTGAGCGCGTCACGTTCCGCGTCGCGACGACCTTCGTCCAACCCGCCGCGGTCCGAGCGGCCCTCCACGTAGCCTGCGATGCCTTCGGCGAGTGCATCGACGCGTTCCGAAACGGCGAGTAGCGCGTCGTCGACGGTGATCGCACCGAGCTTCTCCTCGGCAACTGCGACCTGCCCAGCCGCCTCAGACCGCCGACGGGTAAGTTCACTTCGGGATTCGAGCGCCTGTTCGACGCGCTCTGCCCATGAAGCGGGCGCCACATGGCCCGCATTGAGGAGCTCGGAACGCTCCTCGAGCTTCTTCGTTCGGTCGCGAAGTGTCGGGAGAACGCCTCGGAGAGTAACGAGGCGCTCCTGCTCACGTTCGAGATCGCGGCGCTTCGTAGCGAGCTCGTCGCGCCGGGTGACGGCCTTCTCGTGCTTCTTCAGCACGTCGCCGTAGTGCGTCGGTCGCACGGACAGCTCGGTCGCTCGCTTACGCGCCTCGGCATGGGCTTTCAACGCAGCATTGACCGTCTTTGCTGATGGACGGAGACTGAAGAGCGCCGCTGCCTCTGCATCGAGTTGCGTGAGGACCGCCCCGAGTTCACGGACTCCGAGGCCGGCGGCGAAAAGGGTTTCGCCGAGTACCCCACCCCGGGTAAGCAGCTCGGCGGTGCCTCGTACAAGCTCATCCCAACCGAGGGTGAACATCGACTCGAAGTCCGAGCGACTAACCCCTTGGAGAAGCCTTGCCCACTCCGATGAGTTCACCGGCCGGTTCGAGCCTGCCTCGAGAAGAGGCTCCTTATTCCGCTTATAGCGGATGACGTCAAGCGTCTTGGCGTCCTCGGCGCGAAGCAGCGCACCGAGCTGCAGTTTGGCCATGGGATGAACGAAGGCGTAGGCGGTCCTGACGTCGAAGTCGTAGAGCAGGTTGGAGATCGCGGCACGAGCTGTCGTCTTACCCGCCTCATTTGGGCCATAGATGATTTGAAGCCCGGGTGCGGAAAGGTTGAGGCTGACATCGGTGAAGTTGCCAAACGCGACCAGGTCAAGGCGCTCAATTCGCATGGTCGGTGCCCTCTGCTCCGAGCAGGGTTGCGAGCAGCTCTGCCGCGTCGTCGAGCGCTGTAGCGATCTCGGCGTCGCCGAGCACGTCCACCTGGTCCGCTCCACCCGCTGCCCGGAGCTGGCTGCGGAGAGCAGAGAGCGGAGGGATCCGGGGATCTTCGCTCGCAGCGAGGGTCGATACGTCTACCTTCAGGTCGTCGAGCACCCGACCGATCTCGCCGGCAACGCCTTCGCCCTCGAGGGCTGTACGGCCGGACGGGGGCACTGTGCCAGTTTTCACCTTCTCGATCCAAACGTCAGCGCCACCGAGGTCGAACGCTAACGCCCGCACTTCGTTGGTGATCTGTTCGGGTTTGCTTCGCAGGAGGCCGCTCAGGTTGGTCGGACCATCCAACTCGACCCGAATCGCGTACGTCGTCGCCCCAGTGCCAATCACGCTGAGGAGTGCCTCTCGGCATAGTACCAGGCACTCGTCGAGCGAGGTCGTCCCAGTGAGATCGACCCGACAGCGCTCCCAACGGACGTGATCGAAGGTGAGCTGCTCGAGGCTGGGCTCGTGATCGACGAAGGTGACAAGGCTCGCTCCCTTGGGCCCAGTCTCCCGAATGTGGCGCCCCTGCAAGTTGCCGGGGAACACCACCATCGGGTCCTCGGATACCACCCGGTGGGTGTGTACGTGGCCGAGCGCCCAGTAGTCATATCCCTTTGATTGCAGGCCGGGAAGCGTGCAAGGGGCGTATGGGTCGTGACCAAGCGAGCCGTCGAAGCAGGTGTGGAGCATTCCAATGTTCACAAGACCGCGATCAGCGCTGGGATATCCGAGGGACAGATCGACTTCGATCGCCCGAGTCGCGTAGCTCTGCCCGTGCACGGCAACACCCAACTCGGAGAACAAATGAGTCTCGGGTCTGTCTGAAGAGAGTCTTGTTGTGTTGGGTGGGAGCCGCAGGCGCTTCGTCAGCTGGCTCTCTGCGTCGTGGTTGCCGTAGACGATGACCACGGGGATGTTGGCGTCATGGAGTTCGGCGAGTTGACTGACGACGAACAGGCCCGTGTTGTAGTCCCGCCAGCTACCGTCATAGAGGTCGCCGGCCAGCAGCACGAGATGGACTTGCCTGTCGATCGCCTCAGAGACGAGGGAACGCATCGCCGTGCGCGTTGCCGCCCGAATCTCGTCCACCGGCGCCTCGTCGTACGCCACAAGACCGTGCATCGGGCTATCGATGTGCAGATCGGCAGCGTGGAGCACTCGTAGCTCATCCATGTGGACCCTCCCCGCAAGTCACAACCCATGATGCCATCTGGGCACAGGCCGGGCTGAACTGTCATCGACAGCGCTGGTTCCGACACGGACTGCCCAGTGGGGCACCTATGGAAGAGTCACCCCAATGCCTCTCATGGCGATGGCGGATCTGATTCTCGAGGACTGGGCGACCGACGGTGGAAGGTCTCACCTAGCCTGTGCATCATGGTTAGCCACCAGGTCACCAAATTCGCCAATGGTCTCAGCGCAAGGCTCGCAACTCGCTCCCGGCACGTCTGCACTTTTCTCGGCGCAGGTGTTTCGAGTGCTTGCGGGCTTCCCGATATCTCCGACCTGCAGCGACAGGTCCTCAACGGGCTTGCCGGTGAGCAGAATGCCGCATTCCAAGGCCAGTTGTGGGGACGCAATCTTGAGCAGGCGTTGAGCCGATTGCGCCGGATCGCTGCGCTGCTTGACAATGAGACTGACCAAGTCGATGGTCTCACTCGTCCGCAGGCGGCCGCCCTCGATCGCGAGGTATGTCGGCTCATCGTCGCGGCTCTGGATATTGCTGGTACAGATCTTGTTCCCATGCTGCGATTCGCAGCATGGGCAGCTCGTGCGGACTACCACCTGCCCATCGAGCTATTTACAGTGAACTACGACCTTCTATTGGAGACCGCCCTAGAGTCGCTCGGCGTCCCCTATTTCGATGGCTTCGTAGGCTCGCTGCGCGCGCACTTTCGCACGGAGCTCGTGGAAGCTGTCGCGGGTGATGCTGACGACTGGCTCCCTTCCTTTCTGGTGCGTCTCTGGAAGCTGCACGGCTCGGTGCATTGGGCTTGGGAGAGCGATCCAAGGAATGAGGTCGTTCGCCTGGGTACATCCGTGTCTGATGCCGAACCAGCGGCGATTTACCCCTCGGACGCGAAATACGACGAGTCACGGCGAGTACCGTTTGTGGTTCTCCAAGATCGCCTTCGTCGAGCGTTGCACCATCCTGAGACGCTGATGCTCATTAGCGGATACTCGTTCGGCGATGATCACCTCAACGAGATGCTGTTTGACGCTGCGCGCCATCGACCTCGTTCCGAGCTAGTTGCCTTTTGCTTCGATGTCGTCCCCCACGAGTTGGCCGAACGAGCGGTTGTGACCCCAAATCTGCAGGTTGTGGCCCCGAAGGAAGCGATCCTCGGTGGAGTGAGAGCGGAATGGGAACCACCCGAGGACGCCTCGCCGGACCTCTGGACCAATGATGGTTTCGGACTGGGCAGCTTCGGCAATCTCGCTACGTTCCTGGCACGAAGCTCGCCTCCACAGGACGAGCTCGAATCCCGCCTCAGTGAGCTGTTGGCCAAAGCCGCGGCAGACGTCAATGCCTGAACTCGATCCAACTCGCATCGGGCGGGTGCGCCACGTGCTCGGCGCCCAAATCACGGTCGCTCTCGACGATGACCTTGCGGGCGTGGCCCCCATCTTCCGCGGTCGTCTCCAGGCCGTCGGTCAGATCGGTTCGATCGTTCGTCTTCCTCAGGGCTTGCTCGATCTGGTGGGTCAGGTGAGCTTGCTCGGCATCGCTGAACTGACCGGTGTCCAGCCCCCGGCCGAGGTGGTCCAGACCGGCGAACGGTGGCTGCAAGTGCAGCTTCTGGGCGAGATCGACCGGTCCACTGGACGTTTTCGGCGTGGCGTCGGGTCGTACCCCGGCCTGGATGATCCGGTGCATTTCGCTACAGCCGCTGACTTACATGCCGTGTTTCCATCAGAGGGAGATGACCGTCTGCGAATCGGGTGTCTTGCTGCCGCTGAGGAGATTCCGGTATGCCTGAACGCCGGGCGCCTGGTGATTCGCCACGCCGCAGTTGTGGGCTCAACAGGTGCAGGAAAGACAAGCACTGTCGCGACGCTCCTGCAGCGCTTCGCTCAAGGTGGTTGGCCCGCTGCAAACATCGTGGTCATCGACCCCCACGGTGAGTACGCCAGTGCACTGGGCGCCGACTCTGCGGTGAGTTCTGTATTGGCGACCGACGACACCCGCCTCCAGGTCCCCTACTGGGCACTACCGGCGGGCGACATCATGCGTGTGTTCGCTGGGGTGGCCGGGGGCGCAACCACACAGAGTCGCTTCGCTGAGCTAATCACTCAGGCCCGCCGCGAGTTCGCAGCGACCGCCATATGGCTAACTCTCGACCCGGCGGCCGTCACCGCCGACACGCCGATTCCGTTCGATTTACGCGCAATCTGGCATCGGATCGACTGGGAAAACAACGAAACAAGAATGGCGTCAAACGATCCAACTACCGTGTGCGAAGAGGACCCAGGCGAAGCAATCACCCTCGCTCCAGCGCGATTTACTCCTTACGCACAAGCCGGTGCCGCTCCTTTCAAGGGACCTCTGCATGGGATCCACGGGTCCATTCCCGAGCTGCTGCGTTTGGGTCTGCTCGACCCTCGGCTGGCATTTTTTCAAGAGCCGAAAGGCGACCCCGCGGGCACAGATCCGTTGGTGAGCGTGATGGGATCGTGGCTCGGTGGCGAGCAACCCGTCTCGGTGCTCGACTTCAGTGGTGTTCCCACCCACGCTAGCGAATTGGCAATCGGGGTGGTCTTGAATCTGCTTTTCGAGGCAGCCGTGCGGACAGACTTCAACAGTCCAGGGATCGGGCGCCCCCGTCCGGTTCTCATTGTCCTGGAGGAGGCCCACCGCTACCTCGGCGAGACCGCGGTGGCCATAGCCCGCGACGCTGCCAATCGCATCGCTCGCGAAGGTCGCAAATACGGCGTCGGACTCTTGCTCGTCACCCAGCGGCCGTCCGAGTTGCCCGACACGGCGCTCGCCCAGTGCGGCAGCCTGATTGCCCTTCGCCTGACCAACTCCGCTGATCAGGCGAAAATCCGTGCAGCGCTCCCAGACAGCGTGTCTGGGCTTGCAGCGGTGCTGCCCTCGCTCCGCACAGGCGAAGCCGTGATCACCGGCGAGGCGTTGGCATTGCCAGCCAGGGTTCTCGTGGATATCCCCAAACCGCTGCCCGCGGCCGAAGACCCGTCGCTCGCTCCTTGGCGCCAAGCAGCCACAATGCCGGATCTGGCGCCCGCAATTGCCGCTTGGCGGGGTGGGTATGATGGCGATTTGTGATCGAATGGATAGTTGTCGAGGGGTCGCGCCGCATCGTGGCTGAGGCGTTCATCCCGGATGCAGAGACAATTCTCGTACGGTTTCCCGATGGAGTGGAGTGGGCTTACTCCGCTTGCACACGCGCCGTCTGGGAGGAGTTCACCTCGCCCGATCAGTCGCGTGGCAAATACATCGCTCAAGTTCTTGACGCCAAACCGAACGGTCGGTGGAACGGTTAGATCGGCCACTTCGTCGACTCGTTGACGCTCAAGACATCCCGCAAGCCGAACGTTCCGCGGCATCCGGTCTTGGCCTTCAATACCAGAAAGGTGTGGCGGAGACAGGCATATCAAGTCGCAGCCTGGATTTCGTCTCTGATGGCATCAAAGGCGCCGGCAACCGCAATTTGGACTTGTTGCCAGATGACTGGCCAGTCTGAGGCAGGGAAGCGAAGCCCGAGCCGGGCAAACGCCTCAATCGTCTCAGCGCGGGCACCATCATGCTGAGCCCCCGCCCGAATGGTTCGCGCTGCTTCAAGAACAGCGACCGCGCTTCGAATACGAGACTGCGCTGTCCGTGGCCAGATCTCAGTC
>PKXA01000026.1 GCA_003133325.1 Acidimicrobiaceae bacterium
AGTCGTGCGCACTGCAGAAAAGTCGGAAACCTCACCCGGGACCCGGAGATCCGCTACACCGGTGATGGGCAAGCGACCACCTCGCTCTCGGTGGCGGTGAATCACCGGTGGAAGAACCAGACGAGCAACGAGTGGGAAGAGTCCACTTCGTTTTTCGATGTGGTCTGCTGGCGGGATCTGGCCGAGAATGTCGCCCTCTCGCTCATCAAAGGAGCACGGGTCATCGTAACCGGGCGCCTCGAGCAGCGCAGCTGGGAGACCGAGGAGGGCGATCGCCGCTTCAAGGTCGAGCTGGTGGCCGATGAGATCGGCGCCGCCATGCGGTACGTCACCGTGGACATCCACAAGGTGGAGCGGCACGCCTCAACCGAGGATACGGAGCCATCCGAAGCGGTCATCTGACCACCAGGCAAGCGGGGTCCCTCCGGGGACCCCGCTTCTCCGCGTTCGCTCGTCGAAGGGGCGACCCAGTAAGTCGGCCGGCGACGGAAACTGCTCGCCGATGCCGGGGTCATGAGCCACGCCAGCACCGCGGATGCTGGGTCGCTCGCCATGGTGATACATGGAGCAAGTCATCACCTTGTTCAGGTGGCACAGGAATTGATGGACAGGTATGTCCCCGTTCCACCACCGTTCCACCGGACTCCCCGAATTTGCCCGGACTTGCCGTCATGGATTGGCAGCGGGGGAGTGCCAGGACCGGAACTGACCAGGCGATTCGGATTCTTCACTACCGTCCGGCACCGTTGCCGTCGTAGTTCAAGTCCGACGGCGCCGTACACATGGCTAAAGAAACTCGTATCGACACCGGAATCCACAGCGACGACAGCGCGACAGTCCCACGGCTGTCCCACAGATGGGGGTTGGGCCTGTCGCGAGGCCCATCCTGGTCCCAGCCCTGCGATTGCGAAAAGACCAGGTCAGCGAGGATGACAACGGACGGTGCCGGATGCCCTTGGAGGCTCTGGATGTTTCAGATGGGGCTCATAACCCGAAGGTCCACGAAGGTCTCGTAGCGGTGCCCCGTTTCTGGGGACCCGGACCGCGGGCCGCCGACATTGAGTAGTGCAACGAGTGACGAGCGGTTGGATAAACCGTGCGTCGCATGTCCCTACAAACGTCCCTACTACTCGGGAACTTTCCGGATTCGTCCCGTTCCGTCCGCCTCCACCCCATGGTGGTTGACGTGCGGGAACGTCCGGTTGGCCACCGTCCGGTTCCGTCGTTTCTGGCCTCAAGGGCCATTCCTAATTCGGGGTGCGCTGACATCCGTCGTCAATCTCAGCCCCTGCGGTCTCCGGCGAACGTCATGTGCGCCGGAGACGTCCATCCGGCGGGGCTTGGTAGTTGCAAAAGTTGCATGCGCCCGGAACCGCAGTGGGGCACCTCTGGAGTCCTGCCTGTCGGCATTAGGGGCACCCCAGGGACCAGAATGCCGGTCCGTATGGCGACCGTATTCTGGCCGTGGCCCACCTGATGACCGGCCACCGGATGTGCACGGGATTCGGAATCAGATACGCGGCTCGTATCTGGTCACGGCGACGGGATGGGGCCATACGAGGACGACGTAACCGGCGACGTCGTACGTCGTGGATGGACGACCCCAGGTCGCGCTGGCGGTGCGCAACGACACCTCGGTGGTGCTGGAGGCTGCGGTAGTGCTCGGATATACCGCGAACTGGAACGACCGGCCGGCGAACCAGCCGGGGTCGTCGCCCTTGTTGTAGGCCTCGAGCGTTGCGTCCGGGCCCGGGCCGACGGGCCGGATGGAGACGGCGTTGCCGCTCTCGACGGTGGTGAGCGACGCGGCCCAGAAGTCGCCCACGCCGGAGGTCAGCCCGTGGGATTCGAGGAACGCCGCCAGGCGGACCGCTGGTGGACTCGGCGCAGGTTGGCTGAGCTGAACGGCGCTCGCCGCCAGGAAGCAGGCCGTGGCGAATGCTCCGACAGCAACAGCCGTCCGACGTTGGACCGCGGGGTGGTCTGCGGACCACCAGAGTGTGACGTACCGACCGGCCAGCACGGCCCCGAAGATCACCGATGCCGTGAGATAGCGCAAGGAGCCCGTGGTGCTCGCAGCGAGGATGACGAAGTTCAGCGTCGACGCGATGATGGCCACCACCAGGAGATCGTCGAGCCTCCACGGTTCGGGTTCGTCGCCGCTCGTCGGTCCGGGCGGATCCGGCGGGACGGTGCCGTGCCACACCCCGCGGAGGAGACGGACGATACCGGTCGTCAAGGTCGTGGCGAGCAGTCCGGCGACGACGATGTGCACCGACTGGAGGGCGAACGGGACTCCGCCGGACCCGTTGATGGAATCGCCCAGTCCGAGGAGCTGGCCCCAGACGAGCGCCAGGTGCGTCACGCTCTCGAGCACCTGATGTGCCGACGCCATCCTGTTCGTCGCGCCGAGAGTGAAGCCACCTAGGGCCACCACCAGTGCTCGCACCACCAGCGCTAGCACCACCGAGCAGACGGCGGCGGACACTGCCGCGCTGCCGGCCCGGATCGAACGTCGACGTGCTGCGGCCGCGAAGCCGGCCACCAGGGCCGGGACGACTCCGTACGACACCATCTGGAGATCACCGAGCATCCCGGCGGCAAGCAGCAGCACGGCCATGAGCCAACCCCAACCGAAGTGGTTGCGTCGCAGTCCCAGGAAGGCGACCAGGGCGTACAGAACCGTGCTGACGTGGATGGGGCCACCCATCAGATAGGTCGCGAGTGTGTGGGTAGGCAAGGCCAGGACAGCAGCGACGGTGACCATTCCGGCAGCTGCGGCTGCGCCCCGGCGCCCGCGGCGTGCGATGACCGCCCCGACGATCACGACCAGTCCGGCGATCAGAGCCGGTACGACGAGGAGCAGGTCCCCACGAACGCCTGTTACCGCAGTGGCCAACGCGTAGAACGCCACGTCGAGGGTCCACCACGAGTCGAGGGACAGGATCCAGCCGTGGAGCAGCACATTGCCCGACGCGACGGCCTGGCCCTGCAGGACCACCGTGGCACCATCCGAATTGACGGCGGCGCTGTTCGCGTGGACCGTCACCGCATACATCCACGCCAGCAGCAGGGCTGCTCCGGGTACCGCGAGAAGCCAACCCCTTCGGGTGACGCGGCGGGGGGCAGTGGCTGGCGCCGGCGTTCCGGAGGCGGCCGATCGGTCCGTCTCCGGGCGCGGGATATCGACCGGGTCGAACGGTGCGGGAGGCTGGCGAATGAAGTTCCCCGAGACCATCACGGGCACGAACCTACCAAGCGCCCATGAGAATGCCCTGAGAACCGCCGCATCCGGTCAACTCGGTTGCCGGAATTGCTACCTCTTGCGAGCACAACCGCCGCCCATCTCGCCGGTCACCGAACCCCAAACGATTCCCGCAAGCCGACCAGGCTCCGGGAGCGGCGCAGTTCGGAGGTCCGCCGCAGCGGTACCGTCCCATAAGATCCGGCCGAAAAGATTCCCGGATCGAAAGGGCAAAGGTCACGCGGGACATCCTCAGTTCGGTTCGGACTGCGTCCTTGCATCGACCCTGGGTGGCCCTACAATGCCCACCTGCTTCCCGGTCACGTTGCGTCCTTGATCGCCGGCTATGCGCTCAGCCTGCGGCGACGAACTCCACCACGACGTAGGCCGCGTGACGCTCGAAGTTCTCTCGTCGGCGGTCGTAGATGGTCGTGGTGCGGGGATCGGCATGCCGAGCTGCGATCTGGACATCTCGGAGAGGAACGCCAGCCTCCAGAGCCGCCATAATGAACAGCCCCAGCGGGTGATCTGAGCGCCAAGTCCCCGCGCTCACTGGTCAGCGCTCGACCGTCCATTACTCAACCCAACAGGGCCAGGGTGGGTGAGTGGGCGCCGAGCTGCGACGGCAATCGACCTCATGCGCTCCGATCGTCATACAAATCTGATCAGTTCAATCGCGACGACGACCCAAGTCCCTCCCACGATCGCTGCAAGCGGCCACAGCCGCTGACGCGTCCCGAGCAGGACGATCCAACTGAAGAGGTAGATGTCATCGAGGCTCCGGAACCCGACGTCGCCTCGCCAGATCGATGGAGACAGACAGATGCCGAGGAGCACGAATGCGACCCACGCCAGACGTTCATGGAGAGGCGCCGACGAAGCCCGAACCGACACGCCTGCTGCGATGACGATCGCCACCAAGACAGTCAGCTCGCCGATCCAGAGGAGTGAGGCGACGTGGAACGGATGCGAGAGGAAGTGGCGGAGTCCGCCGCCGAGGCCCACGAACGGCTGACCGAGATTGGCTTGTCCGCTCGCACCGAGCGGAAGCGTCCCGGTGGCGGAGAGGACGGCCACCTGCCACACTGTGAAGCCGATGAGTGGAAGCCCCCACGTGATGTCGGTAGACCCGAGCGGACGTGGATCGCGTCGCGTCAGGCCATCGAACGATCCGGGTCGCTGCGATGACGAGCACCACGTACAGGGCCGTCTCCTTGGTCAGGACTGCGCCGAGCAGCAGCACGCCCGCCGGCAAGGATCGCTCCCTCCTGTAGGCGTACAGACCGAGCACCAGGAACGCTGCAGCGGTGATCTCGGTGAGATCTCGACCAGCGCTCCAGAGATAGCCCCAGTATCCGGCCAGAACGAGGCCCCACATCGCGTGGCGACCGCTGTTGCGAGCCAGAAGTCCGCCGCCGAATCCGAGGGCGCACAGCGCGACCACATTGGTGATGATCAGCGAGACTGGAACCAGCGATCGCTGGCCACCGGCCAGGAGCCATGCAATTGCCGGATAGCCGATGCGCTCGAAGCGCGAGATCGTGTCCATGCGGATTCCGAACGCGGTCCGGGCCAGATCGGCGGGATCGAGGGCCATTCGGTAGTAGAACGTCCCGTCGTAGCCGCTACCTCTCATGACGGCGACGTCCCGGGGCAGCGAGCTGCCGACTACATGCTGACTTCCCACCATGATGAAGAAGGATGGGTCTCCGTGCGCGGCGATGAGCAGCCTGCCGACCACGAAGACGGATGCGGCGAAGCCCGCAACGAGTGCAACTGTGGCCGGGGAGTCGCTCAGCTGCGCCCACCGCTTGGCCGACCCTGTGAGCGTTCTCTCCCCAGGGCCGCTCACCGTCGACACGCCCGCACCGCTGCGTGGTCGGTGATGGGCGCCTCAGCTGATGCCATGTTCGAGCAGCGGTCAGATCGCCAGGAGAGCAATGGAGTCACAGTTCGCGATCGAAACACCCGATCCGCTCCGAAGCAGCAAGACCGGCCCAATCGGGTGCATGTCCAGGTGACAACTGCCTAGCGCATGAGGTCGGGCGCGACCTCCATGCCGGCCTTCCAGACGGTCTTCGCCACGATCTTGGAGAAGTCCGCCCGGCTCGCGTATTTCACACCGATCCCTTTTGTCTCCTCCACGAGCCCTTCGCCCAGCATGGTCGGATTGAGACCCAGGGCTAAGAATCGGTCGCGTGTGACGTCGAGGTCGTTGTCGGCCGCCTCCTTGCGAGGGTTCGGGAGGTAGGCAATCTCAGCGCCCGTCAGCTTCGAGACGAGGTCGGCGAGGTCTCTGACCCGGTAGGTCTCGGTGACTTGGTTGAACACAGAGACCCGTTCCCCCTTGGCGGGTGGATTGTCGAGCGCGATCTCGATGCATCGCACGGTGTCGCGGATGTGGATGAATGCCCTAGTCTGCCCACCGGTGCCATGCACCGTCAGAGGGTGGCCGACGGCCGCCTGCATGATGAACCGGTTCAGGACCGTCCCGTAGTCGCCGTCGTAGTCGAACCGGTTGATGAGCCGCTCGTCGATCCCCGTCTCCGGCGTCTCGGTCCCCCAGACGATGCCCTGATGGAGGTCAATGACGCGAATCCCGTCATTCTTGGCGTAGAACGCGAAGAGGAGCTGGTCGAGTGTCTTGGTCATGTGGTACACCGAGCCAGGGTTGGCGGGGTGGAGAATCTCCCGCTCGATCGCGCCGTCCGGGGTGGAGACGTGGACGGTCAGGTAGCCCTCGGGGATCGGAGCGGAGCCGGACCATCCGTAGCCGTAGACGCCCATGGTGCCCAGGTGGACGACCGCGACGTCGAGTCCCGACTCGACGATGGCGCACAGCAGGTTGTGGGTGCCGGTGATGTTGTTGTCGACCGTGTAGCGCTTGGTCGCCGGGGTCCGCATCGAGTACGGCGCGGCGCGCTGCTCGGCGAAGTGGACGACGGCGTCGGGGCGGAGCTCGAGGAGCACGGCGACGAGACGGTCGTACTCGCGGGCGATGTCGAGGCTGATGAAGCCGATCGACTTGCCAGTGTGCTCCTTCCAAACGGCGACGCGCTCGTGGATGGGCCTGATCGGCGTGAGGGACTCCACCTCGAGCTCGACGTCGATGAACCGACGGCTCAGGTTGTCGACGATGGTGACGTCGTGGCCAACCTGGGACAGGTGGAGGGCCGTTGGCCACCCACAGAACCCATCGCCACCGAGAATCAGAACCTTCATGTTGTTCCTTTCGCCTGCGAAGTCGCTACCCGAAATCTCGGCGTCCACTTCAGACTGCGAGGACACTACCTGTTGTGATCCCTCTCGAAGGCTCGAAGTAGGCACGACTTGCTCCGTTCGAGATCAGCGCGAGCCCTCACCCCGTTGCGCCCAGGGCAACGGGGTGAGGGCTCACGCCGGTGCTCTGCGTCCGGAGAGACTCCCTGCGTCGTTTGCGAGCC
>PKXA01000122.1 GCA_003133325.1 Acidimicrobiaceae bacterium
GAGGGTTCATGAAAACCCTCATGAATACCCTCATGACGGCAAGAAACTCAAGAAATCTTTGCCGCCGGACAGAACACCTGGTCAGAGCCCTGGTGAATCTGAGGATGGATAAAACACCAGGTCAGGGGGTTCATGAATCCGGTCATGAGGGGTTCATGATGATCGAGCAGGTTTGTGGGGTTGGTCCATGCGGCTGTACCGATCGCACGATAAGGACGGACAAAACACCAGCTCAGGGGGTTCATGATTCCGATCATGAACCCCTCATGACCGCACCAAGGCTCATCGATGTCGGAGAGAGTGCGGTGGTACTTGGTGTAAAGCCGATGGTGGCACGCCACACCGCCGCCGTTCGGCGCTCGCCGTAATCGGAGTCGGTGCGACAGCACGCTTCGTGACCCGTTCGAGCCGTCGGTCGGTTTCACGCCATCGCCAGCCGTCAAGCGCCGCTGCGGAATACGGCTCGACCCCGGAGATCACCGGCACGCCGGCGCCGGGCCGGCCTCTATATCCTCGCTCGGCCGCTGGCCGTCCCTTGACTGCTGGCTCCGGTGTGGGAAGTCGGCTCGCAGTGTTTGATGGCGGACCAGGCGGGGCAAGAGGCGCCCCACCCGCCATCGACCAGGTCACCGCTGAGGTCAAGGCGTCCGGCGCCACATTGTCGTCGACAAGGACGCTGACGAGGTGGTCTCAGCGCTGCCGGTTCCGACGTCTGGAACTACATGATCCCTCCGGGCGCCGCTGGCTTTATCGCGGAAGTTCTACCGGTTTCCCTTCAAAGTGGCGCCGTCGCGCCCCAGTTCTTTACATGAGCCAACGAACGAAATCCCACCCGGGCGCCTCGTGCGCCGTAGGCAGCACCAACCAACCGACCGAAGGGTCCAGGATTAGAGGCCCCGCGAACGCCCAGCCCAGGGGCTTCATCACTTCGACCATGAGACCGATGATGAGCCCGGGCCGGGACTTACAGATTCGGTCGACCCGTTCGATCGTTAGGGCACCTGAATCGACATCGTCCCAGCCCAGAGGGTTCATCATTTCCGTGCCGGGGGTTCACGACTGCCGAATCAGTCCATCGACGCCGTGCCCCTCCTCTCCTTCGGCGCGAACGAACTCGCGCAGCTCCGACTTGCGGCCGACACCAGTCGGCACGGTCGACCGAGTGGCGAAAGGTTCCGCCCTCGTCTTTGTCCTGATCGACGGCGACATACGGCCTGGTCACAGCGCGAACGAGTCGCAGACATCGCCGGCACCGGCTTCCGGTCGCGGCTTGACAGTGGCGTCCTCGCGACGTCGCCGAGCCGAACGAGAACAAAGAACGGCGAGCCCGGAGGTCTCACGCCTCAACGCCCCGTCGCTCGGACTGCACTCGTTCATAGGGCCATGGAAGAGCGGGAGCAAGATGGTCGAACAGGTGACCTGTTCGAAACGGCGTTGCCGTTGGCCCCTTCCGGGTCCGGTCCCCGAGGTTCCCTCTGGTGCGCTGCGCTGGGCGTCATGAAGCGTCCGGTGGCCGACCGGACGGCAAAGACTCCGGCGTCGAGACGCACGGCGAGGATGGCGACGGTGACCGGTGGCCGGCACAACGTCGTGAAGGTTCGGCTGTCCGACCGAGAGCTCGGACAGCTCACCGAGAGAGCGGAGCGGGCGTGCGTGTCGCTCCAGCGGTTCCTCTTCGAAGCGGCCATGTCGGGATCTGCGGCCCAATCTGCGCAGCGCCGCCAAGCCGCCGGGGACGCGCAGCGGGCCCGGATCGTGCTCACCGGCGTGGCGAACAATGTGAACCAGTTGGCCAAGTGGGCGAATGCAAACCACGTACTCCCTGACGGGTTCAACGACGCCCTCGACGAGGTCCGCCGGGCCACCACGGTGTTGACCGAGACGACCGAGCGGCTCCAGGCCGGGTTCGTGGCTCCCCGATGATCGGGAAGATCACCACGGGATCGTCGGGCCGGAGGCTCGTCCGGTACCTGTTCGGGCCAGGCAAGGCGAACGAGCACACCGACCAACGCGTCATCACCTCGGGGCTCGTGCTGGGCGGCGAAGCGCTGGCCGGCGGCAACCTGTCCCACCGCCAGATCGCAGACCTCGGTGCCGGTCTCGATGAGGCTCACGAGCTCTTCGGCACCGACCCCAAGGGCGGCCACATCCTCCACCTGTCGCTGTCCCTTCCCCCCGATGGTCCCAACTTGAGCGACGACCAGTGGGGAGAGATCGCCAATGTGGCGATGACGGCACTCGGTTTCGAGTCCGACGGCGTGGAACCTGCCGCCTGGGTGGCGGTCGGGCACGGGACCAGTGCGAATGGCAACCAGCACGTCCACATCGCCGCGTCGCTGGTCCGGATCGACGGCGGCCGGGTCAACACCTGGCAGTCCAAGAAGGTGCTTTCTGGGGTCTGTGCCGAGATCGAGATCGCCTACGACCTGACGGTCGTCGGGGGCCGTGAGGGACGGGGGATGCCCGGGCTGACGAGGGCCGAGTTGGAGCGAACCACACGGGAGCAACGGGCAGAGCCCCCACGGGTCACCTTGGCTCGGATCGTGCGGAAGGCATCGATCGAGTCGAAGGACGAAGCCGAGTTCGTCCGGCGGCTGCGGGGGAATGGGGTGCTCATCCGGCCGCGGTTCGAG
>PKXA01000110.1 GCA_003133325.1 Acidimicrobiaceae bacterium
GCGCGATCATCCCCGTCGATGGAGGGATAGCGACGGTAGGTGCGTAAGGGGGCAGGCGGCCCGGCGTGGCCCGAACCGGACCTATCGGTGCCCCTATGACAGGCGAACCCATGGCTGAGCTCGCCGGGACCATGCCCTTTGCCGACCTGGTCGGCATCGACATCGCCTCGCTGACCCCCGAGAGCGTGATCGCACACATGGACTGGGCGCCGGAACGGTGCACGGCCGCAGATGCTCCATGGCGGAGCCATCATGAGCTTGGCCGGCGCCGCCGCCGGGGCACTTCACCGGGGCCGCACGACAATTGTGGTCGAGACCGATGTGCGGGACAGCGACGATCGGCTCCTGGCCCGGGTGGCCCAAACCCAGGCCGTGCTGGCCACGTAACGACCGGCGAGCTCGCCGGGTTACGCCTGCGCCGGGCCGACGGCGTCCGTGGGGCGGGCGTAGCGCTCCCGCAGCACCTGTCGGTACAGCTTGCCATTATCCAGACGGGGTAACTCGTCGACAAAGTCGACAGTCCGTGGGCACTTGTAATGAGCCAGTCGGTCGCGGCAGTGGGCAATCAGTTCGGCCGCCAACTCGTCGCTCGGTTGCAGGCCTGGTTGCAACTCCACCACCGCCTTCACCGCCTCGCCCCATTCGCTATCGGGAACGCCGATGGTGCCGACATCACCGACAGCCGGGTGCTCCAAGAGGATGGCGTCCACTTCGGCTGGGTAGATGTTCACACCACCCGAGATGATCAGGTTGGCCGAGCGGTCAGTGAGGTAGAGATACCCGTCCTCGTCGAAGTGCCCGACGTCACCAAGGGTGAAGTACTCGCCCACATAGGTGTCCGCTGTCTTGGCCGGATCCTTGTAGTACTCGAAGCCGACCCCGTCCACGGCCTTGAGAAACACCAGCCCGGTCTCACCGGCCGGGAGTGGGGTACCGCTGACGTCGGCCACCATCACCAGACCTTCGGCCAGTGGCTTGCCGACCGTCCCGGGGTGAGCCAACCAGGTCGCCGAGTCGACGAAGCTCCCGAGACCCTCGGTGGCTGCGTAGTACTCGGACACAATGGGCCCGAGCCATTCGATCAGGCGCTGCTTGGTGACCACCGGGCACGGAGCGGCTCCGTGCAGGACATAGCGCAGCGACGAGACGTCGTAGCGCTGGCGGGTCTCCTCGGGTATCGACAAGAGCCGGTGGAACATCGTCGGGACCATATGGGTATGGGTGATCTTGTGGGCATCGATGAGGTGGAGTGCGTCTTCGGCATCCCATCGCTCCATGAGCACCACCCCCACCCCGAAGGCCAGTGGCACCGCCAACGAAAAGAGGAGCGGTGCGGCGTGATAGAGCGGGCCGGTACAGAGGTGCCGATCATCGGCATCTTCGGCGTAGCCATAGATGTTGAGGTTGAACGACGACGGTGTCCCGCCCTGGGGACGTGATACGCCCTTGGGCCGACCCGTGGTGCCCGATGTATAGAGCATGCTGGTTCCGAGCACCGGGTCCTCGAGGTCGGCTCCATCTTCGCCGGCCAGCATCTGGTCGTAGCTTTCCGCCCCCTCGAATCCGCCTCCGATGGCCACCACCAACACCTCGGCATCGGCTTGTGCCGCCGCCCCCACCGCCACCTCTCCCCGCGGGGTGTCGGCAAACAGGGCTTTCGCCTCGCAATCGCTCACCATGTAGGCGACCTCGTCCACGGTGAGGTGCCAGTTGACGGTGGTCAGACGAAGCCCGGCGCGCTGACAGGCGCAGAGGACTTCGGCAAACTCGGGACGGTTGTCGCACAACAGCGCGACAGCATCCCCGGCCCGAAGCCCGCGCCGCCGGAGGGCCCGAGCCAAACGGTTGGCGTTCTCGTTCAGCTCCTTGAAGGTGCGGGTGCCGGTGGGCGAGATGATCGCCTCCCGGTCGCCCTGGCGGTCGGCCCAGAACGCGAGCGTCATGCCCTTGTCGGCCAGCTCCTGGCGGCGCTGGGTTTCAACCGATGTCATCGTCATCGTGCATTCTCCTCACGCCGCGGCTCGAATAAGGGAAGGTGACGACCGTCGGAGAGAGCCTCCCAGGTCACCGACACCGGCATGCCGACCTCCGTTTTCTCGGGCGGACAACCGACGATGTTCCCCATCAAACGGACGCCTTCGTCCAACTCGACCAGCGCCACCACATAGGGCTTCCCCATGGAGAAGCCGGCGGTCGCCGGTCGGTTCTCGATGGTGAAGCTGTAGACCACCCCGGTCCCGGTGGCCGGGCGCCAGGCAATGGCGGTTCCGAGACACAGCGGGCACACCTCCCGGGGATAGAAGAAAGGTCGTTCACAAGCCAGGCACCATGGCAACACCAGCCGGCATTCACGAGTGGCCTCCCAGAACGGCTCGGCACCCGGGCTGATCGGCGGCTCCATCCGAAGTGGTGTATCGGCAGGCACCTTGGTACTCATCGGGTGGCCTCGGTACCGAGCACGAGGGTCGACATGCACGAAAGCACGATCCCTGAACCGTGGGCCACGGCGATCTCGGGGCTCTCGAGCTGCCGCTCGCCGCATTCGCCTCGAAGTTGCTTGACGGCTTCGACAATGAGGAACATGCCGTACATGCCGGGATGGGTATACGACAGGCCCCCACCATTTGTATTCATCGGCAGCGATCCGCCGGGGGCCGTCTTTCCATCTTCGACGAAGGGGCCGCCCTCACCCTTGGCGCAGAATCCCAGGTCCTCCAAGTGCAGCAGGGCGGTAATGGTGAAACTGTCGTATCCCATCAAGAGATCGACGTCGCTGGGGGTGATCCCGGCCATGGCAAAGGCGTTGGCCCCCGAGATGACGCCGGGGGTGGTGGTGAGATCGGGCATCTGGGAAATGATCGAATGGTCGTGGCAGGTTCCGGCGCCGAGCACGTAGACCGGAGGCTTGGCCAGAGTTCGGGCCCGCGCCGCACTCGTCATCACAAAGGCCCCGGCCCCGTCGGTGACCAGGCAACAGTCGAGGAGATGGAGGGGTGAGCACTCCATCGGTGAAGCCAGCACGTCGTCGATGGTGATGGCCTGGCGGTAACGGGCCCGCTCATTGAGACCCGCCCACGCCCGGGTGCTCACCGCAATCTGGGCCAACTGCTCAGACGTCGTACCGAATTCGGCCATGTGACGGGTTGCGGCCATGGCATAGGGGGCCATCGGCAGCCGAAGGCCATAGGGGAGTTCCCAGTCGACAAGCGGGTTGTTGACGCCTAGGTCGGGCCGCCGCCTGGGCTTGCCGTCCCGGCGGTCGCTCCGGGGGGTGGAGGCGTACACACTCACCACCACCTCGCACAGCCCGGCGGCGATGGCTGCGGCGGCGTGTTCTGCGTGCACCTCGAAGCTCGATCCGCCGGTATTGGTCGAATCGGTGAACGTGGGGTGGATGCCGAGATACTCCGCCAGGCCCATCGAGGACGCCGAGTGGCAGACCCCGTCGACGTCAGCGAGTGTCAACCCCGCATCGTCGAGTGCCTGTTTGATGACTGCGGCTTCGAGGGCACGGCCCGAGCTGCCGAGCTCACCGGTGGGCGACACCTCGTCGGCCACGCCAACGATGGCGGCGGCCCCCCGCAGTCCGGCCATCAGGACCGGGTGCTGGTGGGAACCGACGGTGCCTGGGCTGCCGACCGGTCGGCAGCCACCGCGTCATAGGACTCGTAATCCGAAGCGGTGTCCTCGGCAAACTCGAACTCGAGCAGGCCGGCATTTCCCCACTGTTGGCGCAACCACCCGTCGTTGGCTTCCAGAAGTCCCAGCTTGCGGACGTTGGGGACCAACTTGGCGAAGAACGCCCGCTGAAAATTGGCGAACACACTGCCGCCGGTGGCCCGTACCGCTTCTTGGAGGACCGGCATCAGATCCTTCAACGGAACCCCGAGCCGTTCCCAGACCTCGGGCGTGGTGGAGCGGGCCCGGTTACGCAACGTGTTCTCGACAAGGAACTCTTGACGCTCGCGCAACTCGGCCGACGACAGGCCGCGGTAGAACTCACCGAGGGTGAGGACACCGAAGGCAACATGGCGGGCCTCATCGGACATCACGTAGCGCAGCAGCGTCTTCAGCAGCGGTTCGGTGGTGGTCCGGTGCAGCTCGCCGAACGCCGCCAGCGCCAGGCTCTCGATCACGATCTGCATGCCGAGGTAGGCGATATCCCACCGGCTGTCCTCGATGAGCACGGTGATCTGCTCTTCGAGGAAGGGGCTCATCGGGTAGGCGCCACCCAGTTTGGTGTCGATGTACTTGGCGAAGACCTCGGTATGCCGGGCTTCGTCCATCGTCTGGGTGGAGGCGTAGTACTTGGCGTCTATCCACGGGACCGTCTCGACGATTTTGGCCGCCACCATCATGGCGCCCTGTTCGCCGTGCATGAACTGGCTGAGACGCGCCTTCATCAACTCCACCCCGAGCTGGGTGAACTCCGGTTCCTTCCAGGTGGCCAGGGGGGAGCCGGGGAGCCTGGCCGCCACCCTAAACAAGGACGGCACCGCGTCGTCCCCCATCTCGCGCACCAGGCGTTCCGGATCCACATCGATCTGCCAGTCGAGGTCGGTCACGCTGTTCCACTGGGAGCTCATCGCCTTGTTGTACAGCGTGACCAGCTGTGCCCTATCCCGTTCGTAGTCCCAGGTGAAGATGCGGGTGGCGTTGTCCTCGATCAACTTGATGCTGGCATCGACTTCTGCGGTGTTCGGCAAACTCTCCGTCGTCATGCAACCCCCTCAGTGTGATGGTGCTCAGTCCAAAAGTGCCTGATAGACAAGGGCGCGAAGTTGAGACCGGAACGGATAGCAGGTAGACGGCAACAGTTGGGCCATGAAGACCACCGTCACCTCCTCGACCGGATCGACCCAGAAAGCGGTGGACGCCGCCCCACCCCAGTAATACTCACCGAAGGACCCGGCGGTGCCGGTGGCGGCCGGACCCAGGCCGATGGCAAAACCCAGGCCGAATCCGACCCCCTCGAACCCTGACTCCCCGAATCCCCCACTGACGAACTGTCCGAGATCTCCACCGCCGGGAAGGTGGTTGCAGGTCATCAGCTCGAGAGTTTTGCGACCGATGACGCGTTGGCCGTCGAGCTCTCCGTTCCCCAGCAGCATCTGGCAGAACCGGAGGTAGTCACCGGACGTCGAGACCAATCCGCCGGCTCCCGACAGATAGGAGCGTGGGCGGCGATACGAGCTGGTGTCGGGGTCATCGACCAGTTTCGGCTCTCCTCCCGGTTGGTACAGATACGAGGCGCAGAAGCGATCGGCCGATCCGTCAGGGACGAAGAAGCCGGTGTCGGGCATGTCGAGGGGCCCGAAGATCTCGTCGTGCAGGTAATCGTCGAACCGGCGGCCCGAGATGATCTCCACCAAGCGACCACAGACGTCGGTGGAGAGCCCGTAGTTCCACCGGGTACCGGGTTGGAATTTGAGGGGAAAGTCGGCCAACAGCGTGCACATCCCCTCGAGGGTCATCCCCGAGCGCGACGCCCGGAGGGCGGTGGCGAATCGATCGTCCACCGGATGGTCGGCAACCACACTGCCCGGCAGGCCGGTCATGTGCATCAGCGCATCACGCACCGACATGGGTCGGTCCTGGGCGACGTTGCGGGCCGATCCGTCCTCGGCCGACTCCTCCACCGACAGGCCCCGCCATTCGGGGATGAAACGGTGCACCGGGTCGCTGAGTTGGAATGCCCCCTGTTCATAGAGTTGCATGAGGGCGATCGACGCGATCGGTTTGGTCATCGAATAGATCCGCCAGATGGTGTCCTCTTCGACCGGCTTGTGGCGTTCACGGTCCATGGTGCCAAACGACCTGAAATACCCCACGCTCTGCCCTCGGGCCACCGTCACCTGGCATCCGGGCAGTTTCCCGGTAGCCACGTAGCGTTCATTGAAGTGCTCGGTTATCCGTTCGAGCCGCTGGTCGTCCATTCCAGCCGCCGCCGGGTCGACCTTCACCCCCGGCGACCGAACATATTGGCGTTCGGGGCGGCCTTGGCCACCAGATCAGGGATCACAGAACCGAGTTCGGCACTGTCCCAACGATCATCCTTGTCGGCACCGGGACCGGCCACCCATCCTTCGGCCACCGAGATATGGCCGCCGAAGACGTTGAACACCCGACCGGTGATCTCCTTGGATTCGGGACTACCCAACCAGACGACCAACGGAGCGATGTTGTCGGGATCGTTGGGTTCGAACTCGTCGGGCTTCCGCTCGGTCGGCTGGCCCATTCCCAGGTTTTCGGTCATCCGGGTGAGGGCGGCGGGGGCGATGGCATTGACGGTGACGCCATAGCGACCGAGCTCCATGGCGGCAATGACGGTCATCGAGGCGACACCCGCCTTGGCCGCCCCGTAGTTGGTCTGCCCGACGTTCCCATAGATGCCGGAAGGCGAGGTGGTGTTGATGATCCGGGCATCGTTGGTCTGTCCCGCCTTGGCTCGGTCCCTCCAGTAGCTGGCAGCCCAACGCATCGGCGCGAATGTCCCCCGCAGGTGCACCCGGATGACCGCATCAAATTCGTCGACAGTCATATTGACGAGCATCCGGTCTCGCAGGATCCCGGCGTTGTTGACGAGCACATCCAGTCCGCCGTACGTCTCGATGGCCGCATCGATGAGACGCTTCGCCCCGTCCGGGTCAGAGATGTCCTCCCCGTTGGCGATCGCCTCGCCACCCATGCCGCGGATCTCTTCCACCACTTCGCCGGCCGGTCCGGCCGAGCTGCCACTTCCGTCTACTTCGGCTCCAAGGTCGTTCACCACTACTTTGGCGCCCTGCCGTGCGAACTCGATGGCGTGGCCCCGGCCGATGCCGCGCCCTGCGCCGGTGATGATGACCACTCGGCCGTCACAGATTCCTGACATGTTCTCTCCTCTTGGTGGTTACGTCTTGGTGGTTACGAAATGAATGGATCAGGTGGGGCAGGCGTCGTGCATGCCCGAACCCACGATCGGATCAGACGTTTTTCGGAAGCTCCGAGAACGGAGTGGTGCGATCGTTGTTGGGCTCTTTGGGCAGTCCGAGGACGCGCTCTCCAATGATGTTCCGCTGGACCTGGTCGGTACCCCCGTAGATGGAGGGAGCCTGGGCAAACATCGCCATTTCGGTCACGAAACCGACCAGCGGGTTCCCAGTCGCCGCCGCCACCGCCTCGCGGTCCTTCTGGTTGTAGCCGTGCAACATCCCGGCCGCCCCGGAGATCTGCAAGCCGAGATCGCGGGAGAGCCGCATGATGTGACTCATCGAGAGCTTGGAGATGTTGGGCATGCCCGGGATATCGCTGCCGCTGGCTTTGGCCGCCTTCAGCCGCAACCCGTTGAACCGTCCGAGCTCACCCCAGGTGTAGAGCTGGGCCAGGCCTTGGCGGACCTTGGGATCGACGGCCGTACCGTTGCTTTTGGCCAGGTCCACCAGGAGCTTGGTGCCCCCGGCCAGGGCCTGCACCATGGCCGCGTCCCCACCACCCTTTTTCGACTTGGCCGAGCCGTTGCTCTTCTTCCCACCCTTGACGGAGGCAAAGTCACCGGCCCGACCGTCGAGGGCTCCACCCACTGTCCCGGGAAGAGCGGCACCACCGGCACCGCTCCCTCCCCCCGAGCCCAGACCGGCCCGTTCGTTGGCCAGGGTCGTGTTCGCCACTGCCCAGCCGTTGTTCTCCCCACCGATCAGTGCATCGTTGGCCACCCGGGCGTCGGTCATGAAGACCTCATTGAACAATGCCCGTCCGGTCATCTCCTTGAGCGGACGTATCTCCACTCCGGGCTGAATCATCTCGATGGCAAAGTAGGTGATCCCCTGGTGCTTGGGCACCTCGGGGTTGGTGCGGGCCATCAGCATGCCGAGGTTGGCGTGTTGCCCTCCCGACGTCCAGACCTTCTGACCATTCACAACCCATTCGTCACCGTCTCGGATGGCCCTGGTCTGCAAGCCGGCCAGATCCGAACCGGCTGAGGGCTCACTGAACAGTTGGCACCACGATTTCTGCCCGGTGACGATGTCACGGACAAAGATGTCGATCTGCTCCTGGGTGCCATGGGTGGCGATGGTCGGGGCCGCCAGTAGGAGCCCGAGACCGGCCGGGGCGCCGAGAGCCCCGAAACGATTGATCTCGTGGGCCACCCGCACCGCGTCATTGCGGGAGAGCCCCCGGCCGTAGGCGTTGGCCGGGAGTGTCGGGGCCGACCAGCCGGCCAGACCCAGTCGTTCCCACCAGGCTCCCACGGTGAGATCTGGATCCCAGTTGGACGACAACCAGTCGTCCAGTTCGGCGATGACCTGGTCGGTCGAGTCGATTTGTGCTGTGTCGGTCACGGGCCCCCCACGGCGTAGGCCAGAGCGTTGCCTCTGGCGTCACTGCGTATTATCACAGCGGGTGCGCTGAATGGAAAACCGGGGACATCCATCCGGCCGGCCTGGAGACTGTCAAGGCGTGAGCAGTCCCGGTCTTCACCACCGCCGGGACTGTCAGGTCTCGAGTTGGCGGGCCAGGGTCTGGGAGGCATCGATGAACTCGTCGATCATCTCGAAGACGACTTGTGACGCCGTTTTTGGTTGGTTCATGACGCCGACGATCTGGCCGACGAAGTAGTTCGCCAACTTCTCGGCACCGGATCCGGGCGTGTGAGCCCCGCGATTGATCCGTCGCTGGGCCTCGGCGCTCAGGATGGGCTGTAACGGCATCCCGAGTGGCTCAGGCGTGTCGGCCCGCTCCCACTCCTCGGTCCATGCCGACTTGAGCATGCGGGCATGTTTGCCGGTGAGCGATCGGGAGCGCAGGGTGTCGGCCGAGGTGGCGGCCAGCATCTTCTTCTTCACCGTCGGATGGGTCTCGGCCTCGTCGGTGGTGAGCCACACCGAGCCACACCAGACTCCCTGCGCTCCGAGGGCCATGGCTGCCGCCATCTGGCGCCCACGCCCGATTCCCCCGGCCCCGAGTACGGGAACAGGGGCGACCGCGTCAACCACCTCGGGGATGAGGACCATCGATCCGATCTCTCCGGTGTGACCGCCGGCTTCGTACCCTTGGGCGATGATGATGTCGACTCCGGCCTGCACGTGACGTTCGGCGTGGACCGCCTTGCCGGCCAGGGCACCGACCAGGCGGCCCTCGGCCTTGACCCGTTCGATCAGGAACTTCGGGGGCGGCCCAAGGGCATTGGCCACGAACGCGGTCCGATGGGCCAAGGCGATCTCGAGTTGAGGACCGGCGGCGGCGGCGGAAAACGGCGCCGCGGTTCCGCTGGTGCTCCCGATGCCCCGACCGGCGGCGGACTCGTCACCGGCAGGTAGGTCAGGGACCTCGTAGCGGGCGAGGATGTCGTCGATGAATGCCTGGTGCTCAGCCGGGATGAGGCTGCGGATGTCGTCCATGGTGTAGCCACCCGCCTCGTCGCCGGCGTACTTCGCCGGGACGATCAGATCCACGCCATAGGGCCGGTCCCCGACCTCCTCCTCGATCCAACGGAGATCAATCTCCAACTGCTTCGGGGAGTGGGCCACTGCACCCAGGACTCCCAGCCCACCGGCCTTGGTAACTGCGGCGACAACATCGCGGCAGTGGGAAAAGGCAAAGATCGGGAACTCGATGTCTAGTAGATCCGTGATAGCTGTACGCATGGCCTCTTCCTTCTGGTTGGCTCGGCGGAATCGGACGGGTGGGGGCGACTCCATCGGCGGCCGGCGGCGTCAGTCTGGCTGGCAGACCCGTTCGCCGTCCATACTGCAAGGATGCCCGATCCCAGCGGATCCGCAAATTCACCCTCGTCTCCACTGATGGAAGTGCAGAGAGGTGACGAACAGGGCCCGACTCGGCTCCCAACTGCTTGCCGGGGCCCCGGGTGACCGGGCACCACCTCCCCATCATCGTCTAGGCCGGTGCCTCCACTTCGAGAGGTTGGCTGCGGCCCTCAGGCAGGGCTGCGTACAGATCGGCCACCAGGTCATCGCGCACAGCGCGGATGGACGGCTCGCTCCATCGGTTCTCCCACTGCCACGGATCGTCGTCCAGCCGGTAGAGCTCACCCTCGTCACCCTCGTAGTGAACGCCGCTCGGGCGTAGCACCGCGGCACCCATCATCTTTTCGAGTCCGTTCGGTTTCCCGTCGGTGCTCTCCTCATAGACGGTGCACAGCCAACCGTCACGGACGATCGACCGCAGGTGCATGCCGTACCCGGGGAACTGGCTATCCCATTCACACAGCACGCGTTCACGCTCCTGGCCTCTTGCCTCCGCAGAAGACTCCGGCAACGGCTGTCCTTCCATCCACTCGGGGACGGGCAGACCGGCGATTGCGCACAAGGTCGGAGCGATGTCGACCTGGCCCACCGGTTCGGGAACGACCGCCGGTGACACGCAGGCAGACGGTGCCGGTCGCCATACCAGTGGCAACCGCATCAGTGCATCCACGTGGTACGGGCCCTTGTAGAGCAGACCCATGTCGCCTTGGAGCTCGCCATGGTCGGTGGTGAACAGCACATCGGTATCGGACTCCCAGCCTTTTGCCGCCACAGTGGAAAGGATGCGTCCGCACGCCTCGTCGATGAGCTCGTTCATCACGTGGGTCTTGGCATTCACTTCACGGATCTGATCATCGGTGAGCGACGAGGGCACAAAGGTGGCAGGTCCTCCCTCCCGGTTCCGCCAGGTGCCGTCGTAGTAGCCCAGCCAGTGCGCGGGCTTGGCCCCGAGTATGCGACGGATCTCGTCTTCTGAGCCGGGGTGGCCGGGCGGCAACGAAAGATCCTGCCACGGCACCCGGTCGAGCTCCGATGCCGGTGGGTCCCAGGGATGATGCGGATCAGGGAAACTCACCCAGCAGAACCAGGGGGCGCTGTCATCGAGGCCTCCGAGCCACTCCACCGCCAGATCCGCGATCCAATCGGTATGGTAGAAGGCCGTCGGAATGGGGTTGTTCTTCGTTTCGGGAGCACCGGTGTCGCCACCACCTTCGGCACGGAGCAGGCCGGCGAACCCATCCACGAATTCGGGATGGTTGTCGACCAGCCAGCGCCCGTAATGCGCCACCGGGACCACCCGATCCGGACCCTCATCGAAGCTGGGCATGGTTACCGCCGGAGTGTGCATGGCCTGTATCGAGCGATCGAATCCCCGCCAGGGGCCTGTGTCACCCCGCCGGGCCCGCTTGTTCTCCTCCCACTTTCCTCCCAGGTCGAAACCCGGTTCGAAGTGGGCCTTGCCCAACAGCGCGGTGCGATAGCCGCCGTTGTCGCCGAGGTAGGCGCTTACGCTGGGAGCGTCGACCGGCAGCGGTACGCCATTGGCGATCACTCCGTGGGTGCGCGGGTACTGACCGGTGAGAATGGTCGACCGGGCCGGCATGCAGACGGTGTTCTGGTTGTAGGCCCGTTGGTAGTTCACGCCACCGGCGGCCAGGGCGTCGATGACCGGCGTGCGGGCCACGGTTCCACCGTTGCAGCCGAGCGAGTCATACCGTTGCTGGTCACTGGTGATGAGCAGGATGTTGCGGGCCATGGGTCGTCCCTTCAACTGGATTCACGCATCCATCCCCACGACGGCCGGGATATCGCGTCACCCTCTACCGAGTTTGCTGCCTGTCGCCTATCGAACGAACGGCAGCCTACAGGCCTGTCGTCAGATCGCCCGGTTCACCGAGTCGATGCCGGATCGGATCGCCGCCGGCTCGACCCAGGCACGGCGTCGGAGAAGGTTGACTCGGCGACCATGCAGTGTCCGGGTCAACCAGAGGCAGGACTTCGGATTCTGACCGGTTCGCATACTGAGGCATGGCCTTTGGGGCTACCGGCATTGTTGCAGCGCCACGACTAATCTGCTGGCAGTGTGATTCCGAAATGACAGCTGTTGAACCAGTACCACCGGCCGCCGTCACATCACCACAAGCACGAACCGCCCGACGACCTGGCTTGGACGTGCCTGGCCCACCGAGATGTGGCAAGTCCCCTCCCGGCGCATCGCGATTCCCACATGCCCTTCTGAGCGAATCCGGGAGCAAACCCCAGTGCTAGACCGTTGGACGTGCTTTGTCACAGGGATCTGATCGATGCCCACATGTGACGCCGGCACCGTTGTCGCCGACAAATGGATACGGGTGCACCAGGTGATTTGGACACGACCAAACCTCATGGCTCGGCTCGCTGGTACCGGCGCGAGCGGTGAGGATCGCCTTCACCTCTGTCGCCACCGCACCGATCCTCACCGCTGCCCGCCTTTCCGACGTCCGCAGTACTGTGCGAATTCCGGATCATCGTGGTGAACGAACCGGGTGCGCTCCTCCACGTCCGACCTTGCGATGCTCTACGTTGCGGCCGACGTGGGCGCCGAACGACCTCATCCTCGGTTTCGGAGACAGCTCGATGATGCTCACCGAACAGCCCGGATCGACCTCCGAGAAGACGCCGGTCAAGAAAGGCGAGCTCGTATGGAAATTGCTGGCGGCGTTGGCGGCGCTCTTCCTCATCGGCTTCATCGCCTACGTGGCGACCCGACCGCACAGCCAGCGCTCGGTGGCCTACCCGGTGACGCCACCGGCGACACTCGCAATCGGCAGCGAGGCACCCGCCTTTGTCCTTCCCCGCCTGGGTGGGGGGCCACCGGTCTCACTGGCGGGTACCAGAGGGGAGCCGACCATCGTCAACTTCTTCGCCTCGTGGTGTCAGAATTGCCAGGCCGAACTCTCCGCATTTGCAGCGCTATCCGCTCAGTCGGCCGGACGGGTGGCCATCATCGGAGTCGATTCGAATGACTCCAACGGATCGGCCGCCCAGACTCTCCTCGCTGGTGCCAAGGCCTCCTATCCCGTCGCCGTCGACGGTGACGCAACCGTGGCGACTTCCTATCTCCTGAATGCTCTGCCGGTCACCTACTTCCTCGACTCGAACGGCCGGGTGGTCCATGCGGCGTTCGGAGCCCAGTCGCTTGCGTCTCTGCGCCACTGGGCAGCTGTCCTGACCACCAAGACGGCGACGCCGTGACCAGCGATCCACCGGACAGGACAACCACGGCGCCGCCGACTGACGGACCGATGGCCCACCCTCGAGCGCTCCTCTCGCCCGAGGATCGCGCCACGGCATTCGTCACCGGCAAAGCCCCTATCGACCGAAGGGCGGCCCTCCGTGCCGGATCGGTGCCGGTCCCCCGAAAGTTCATCCATTGGATCATCGCCGGGTTCGTTGTTCTCGGTGTGGGTGGTGTCCTGACCGAGCATTTCATCGGCAATTCAGGGGTCAGCGCGCTGATCACCACCCCGCCGACCACCTTGGCCGGAACCAGCGACACCCCGCCCCCCACGCCCGCCCCTCCCAGCGCTCCTCCCGTCAGAGCGTCCCTGAATGCGTTCATAGGACTGAGCCAACTAGCCGGCAACCGAGCCCCCGCAATTTCCCTCCAGGATCCCAACGGCAAACCCTGGACCCTTGCCCACGCCCGGGGCAAGGTGACCGTGCTCGCCTTCTTCAACTCAGCGTGCGACGACATCTGCCCCGTGCTCGCCAAGGAAATCACCCAAGCCGACCAGCTGTTGGGTCCAAGGAGTGCCGCGGTTGACTTCGTGATCGTCAACTCGGACCCCTTGGAGACATCCGTCGCCCCGTCCCCACCCGCCGTGGCCCAGACTGGCCTCGCGGACCTGGCGAACGTTACGTTCCTCGATGGGCCCGTCACCGATCTCAATCGCATCTGGACCGGTTATGGCATAACCGTTGCGGTCGAGAAGAAGACACGGGTGGTCACCCACAGTGACATCATGTACTTCATCGATCCGAGCGGCCGGCTGAAACTGCGCGCCACCCCGTTCGCAAATGAGGATCAATTCGGCATCTACACCCTGTCCCCCGACAGCATTCAGACATTCGCCCAAGGGATGGCCCACGCGGCCGAAAGCCTGCTTGGAGGGCCCTCATGACCGACAACATCGTCAGCCCATCCGATCCCCAGGATCCATTTGATCCGGATGACGTCATTGCCGAGACGCCGACAAAGGGCGCCTGGTACAAGCGAACGTGGGTCGTGGTCACCGCGGCAGTCGTCGCAGTCGTCGCCGCCTCGGTGATTGTCGATCTGCCCAGCCACACCACCGTCCCCGCCGACATTGCCGACCAGACCAGCATCATGCACGAGATCAATACCGACGTCGGAGGATGTGCCTTTGCCATCCAGGAGACATTCACGATCTATCAGGACATGAAGACGGGTCATTTGTCCGCCGCTGATCGATCCCTGATGCCGTCCATGCTGCGAGATGACCAGACCGCATGCTCGTTCACCAACAGTGACATCTTCGACCTCTCCAATGTGCAGGCGTCGGGTTCACCAGCGGGAAAGAACATCGGTCAGGTGGTCGACGTGTCCACCCTCTGGGTGAGCTCCGATGCGCTCGCCGCCATCGAGGACATCCAAAATCTCTCTTCCAACCCGGGAAGCACTTCGACGATCGCAGACCTCACCAAGCAGGAGGGCCTGCTTGCCAAGGATCGGGCCCGAGCCGGCGCCTATGTGGAGGCGGCCGACACGATTCTCGGTGCCAAGCTTCCGATGCCCGCCCTGCCGGCTCTTCCACACCTCGCCGGCACCTGATCACGGTCCCCGACAGCTGACTTCGACGCCTCAACCGCTTACGGCGAGGTTTGCCCGCTATCCAATGAGCGAACTCGGGTTTGCCCGTGTCGCACCAGGCGACGCAGTTCCTCGTTCGGGTCCTCCTCCGACTGTAACCAGCGGATGAGGTTCCAGAAGATGACCGGAATGAATGCACAACCGCAAACGAACCACAAGATCCCTGTCGTCAGCTGCTGGTCGGCAGAGAGACTGAGGCCCCGACCGGGGTGATGCGAGTAGGCCTGATACCACGACCCATGCGATAGCCCGACCAGGTAGGCGAGGATCCAGATCGTCCACATGGAGACAGCGGCCAAGGCGATCCGGTTGGGTCGTGACAACCTGGGTGAGAGGGGAGGGGATTCGATCAGCTCGAGCCAGAGCCCGACGCCGACCATCAACAAGGTGACCGCCTCGACGCCGACCAACCACGGATGCCTGGCCAAAGCATCGACCGTCAATGGAATCCTCCAGAGCGTCACCCCAGCGAGAAACAGGGAAGCAAAAAGCACGCTGCGTAGCGCCTCAGGATGGTGCCGCCGATGAGCGGCCAGCTCGTCGACCAACCTCGGTGACCTCCCCCCGGATCCCGCATTGTCATGGTCCTCAGGAAGTCGATGTGCAGCAATGCGGAGCAGATGCCAGGGCGATCCACTGACTACCGATACGGGAACCACCACAGCCAATATGGCGAACTGGAGTGCCTCGACGAATTCATAACGCCGAGCGTATGAGGAGAACGGTGGGACCAGGCAGGCGATGAACAGTATGACGGCCCCCACAAAGAGGAATGCGCGATCGGCCTCGTAAGTTCTGCTGCCCTGTGGTTCGAGGGACCGGTGTGACTCGGCCCCTTGGTTCATCGGTGTGACTGGCGCTGGAAGAATCCCCAGAGGCAGACCACGAACAGGGTGCCGAGGGGAATGACGAGAGTCAGTATCTGTGGCCCGATGAAGCTATCTGTGGCAACGCTCACTGGCCTACCGACCTCACTCTCGCTTCGTGTCCAAAATGATACCCATTGCCCCTGCCCATGATCAATCGTCCTGATCAGATCAGGTAGAAGAACACCCAGAACAGGCCGCCCACCACAGCCATGAATCCCCAGAAGTACGTGCAGGACTCGACATTGGCCCGAAAGAGCTGGGCGGCGGGACCCACCGAGGTGGCCGGCGTCCCGGCCTCGGCGTCGAGACGACGCAGTCGAATGCAAAGGGCCAAGTTGGTCTCCAGCCAGTACACCCCGCTGACGATCAGGATGATGTTCATCACGGCCCAACCGATGAAGCACGATGCGTACCCGCTGGATCCGGGGAAGAAGGGAAGCTGGGTGAGCTGCCAGATCTGGAGTCCGATGGCCACAAGTCCTCCGAGGACCGCTGTCCAGCCGCTGACCTCCCAATCGAGGATCGATCCGGATCGCAGGCGCGACTGTCCATAGATGGCGAGCAGCGAGGATGCGAGGACCACCGCGAAGATGGCCCAGCCGATTCCGGTCGGCGCGGTCATACCGCCGGGGCGCCAGAGTTGCCCGGCGTTGTTCGACCTCAGATAGAAGTAGGCAAAGGCCAGCGAGGCGAAGAGGAACGTGTACATGCCGATCAGCAGACGCCCTCCGGACCAGTAGGCACCGACTGCAGAGCGCAGTTCGAACTCCCTCTCCTCGGGGGTTTCGGTGAACATCCTGGGTTTGTCGGCTGTATCAGTCACCGCGTTGTCTCCACTCATCGGGCCGGCGGTCGGGGATCCTCGGCAACACTCGCAGGGGACGAAGCCCCAGCTGCTACGAGTACACCTTCTTCGCCAAGATCAGCTACTGAAACAGCGTTCTCCTCGCTGTAATGATATGGATCATTCAGGACGACGGGGATGCGTTCAAAGTTGTAGTACGGAACGGGAGTCGGTGTCTGCCACTCGAGCCCGAGCGAGTTCCATGGGTTGGCCGGCGCCGGAGTCGGCTTGATGAAGATGGACCAGACGAAGTTGGCCACGAAGACAAGGAACGAAGCACCGAGGATGAACGCGCTGACCGATGAGAAATCGTTGAGCGCCTGCAGGTTCTGCGCGTATTCGAATACCCGACGAGGCTGGCCGAGCAAGCCGATGAGGAACATCGGGAAGAAGGTCAGATTGAAGAAGATGAACATGATCCAGAAGTGGATCTGCCCCAGCTTCTTGTTCATTGTCTTGCCGGTCATCTTCGGCAACCAGAAGTAGAGGCCTCCGAAGAAGGCGAAGATCAATCCGCCCATGATGGTGTAGTGGAAGTGGGCCAGGACGAAGAAGCTTCCGTGCACGGTCACGTTGACCGGAACATCGGAGAGGAAGACTCCGGTCATCCCACCGATGAGGAAGTTGAAGAAGAGGGCCAGTGCAAAGAGCATCGGTACTTCGAACTTGATCTTCGCCTTGTAGAGCGTACCCAGGCCCACCAAGTAGATGAAGCCGGTCGGGATCGAGATGAGCTCCGTGGTCAACATGAACAACGGCCGCATGTCCGGATTGATCCCACTCTGGAACAGGTGGTGCTGCCATACGAAGAACGACAGGAGGGCCACTCCCAGCATCGCCGCCGCCGCCACCTTGTAGGCGAAGAGCGGTTTGCGCGTGAATACCGGAAGGATCTCGAAAACGATCCCGAACCCGGGGAGGGCCATGATGTACACCTCAGGGTGACCGAAGAACCAGAAGAGGTTCTCCCAGAGGAAGGAGCTTCCTCCATGTTCGGTCACGAAGAAGGCGGTCTGGGCGGTGTGGTCGAGGATTCCGAAGAAGCCTGCGGCCACCAGGGTCGGGGTGGCCAGGGTGAGTAGGGCGCAGGTGGCGAGGATGGACCACACGAAGATGGGGATTCTGCTCCAGGTCATACCCGGCGCCCGGTAGTTGATGATGGTGACCGCCAGGTTGAAGCCGGCGGCCATCATGCCCAGCCCGATGACGGCGAAGCCGACCAGGTAGGACATCATGCCTCCGCCGGCCTGGGTTTGAAGAGGCGCGTAGCCCGTCCACCCGGTGGGGAAACCCCCGTAGAAGAGGGCGGAGAGGATGACCAGGTACCCGGCAGTGAAGATCCAGAAACTGAAGGCTTCAACCCTGGGGAACGCGGTTCGTCGCGCACCGATCATCAACGGCACCAGCCAGTTGCCCAACGGCCCCACGATGACGGAGGTGGCCATCATCATCATGATCGTGCCGTGCTCGCTCACGATGGCGATGTAGGTCCCCGGCCCGAAGAGGTGGCTGGAGGGAGAGAGCAGCTCGGTACGGATCCCCATGGCCAGGAGCCCGCCGGTGAAGAGGAACGCGAGTACGCCGATGACGTACTGAAGTCCCACAACTTTGTGGTCGACGGTCAAGCGCAGATACCTGGTCCAACTGGTCGACTCATAATCGGGACGCGGTTCGAGGCCGACCATCTTCGCCAGCGGATAGTTCAACACGCCGATTCCCAACAGCCATCCGAAGACGCCGAGGAGCAGGCCCCCGGTGATCGCCACGGCGTTTACCCCGCTGTTTGCGATGTTCGTATAACCGCTGGCAACGACGTTTCCGAGCCAGTGTCCCAGCAGATACCCGAGCACTGCTCCGATGGCTGCGGTGCCCAGGTGCTGGCTCAGCCAACCGGGCCGCTGAGGCAATCCCTGAAATCCACCGAGCACAGGCGGGGTCGGGTCCGGATAGACAACTTCAGTCTCGCGTTCGGCAGTCAAGGTCATTGATCGACCGTGACCTTCTTCGACGGTGCCGAGCTGAAGCTGATTGGTCCGATCATCGACGGGTCACTCCGATCATTCGCAGGACTGGTGCACTGGGATCCACGGATGGTCGGCATCACGATGCCGCCGGCTTGGCCCCGTAGACCTCTGAGTTGCTATAGGGATCCACGTTGTCGGGGTAGTACCCGCCATCGGAGCCGTTTGCGTCGGGCACGTACGTGTAGGCAAAGGGCGGCAAGAGCTTGGTATTGGCGGCATTGCCGGCCTCTGTCGATTTCGCCCAGGCCATGAAGGCAGCTTTGGAGACGACCTTCCCATAGTTGAACATCGCCCCGTGCCACAATCCGCAAAGCTCGTCACATCGGACGGTCACGCTGCCCGTCTGGCGAGTTGTGGTGAACGCCACGTCGTCCTGCTGGGGATTGGCATCGGCCTTGATGCTGAGCTGATAGGCCCAGAAGTCATGGATCACGTCGAGCGACGTCACGTGGAAGGCGATGGTGGTGTCGTTGGGCACAATGAGCTGGCCGCTCTCGAACCCCCCGAAGGTCGGGTAGCGGTAAGTGAATTTCCATTGTTGGGCGATGACCTGCACCGGCAGGATGGTGGCCGACGTGGGAGTCCAGATCGGATTTGGTCCTTCGCCTCCACCGGAACCGCCGTTGGCGATCAATTCGACCGTGCCGAAGACGAACAGTCCGAGCACGATCACGGTGGTGGTGACGATCCACCCGACCTGCACGCCCAGGTGGGTCCGGGCCTGGGCCCCTCCCACCGGCTCAGGAGCACCCTTGCGGGAAGCTCTCCACATCACCACCGTATAGGCGAGGTAGACCCACACCGCCAGGAACACCGGAAGGGCAGCCACCAACAGGATATTGAAGTCGAACTGATTCTGTTGCGCCGAGGAGGTCATGGTCCCAGGGGGGACGTGGGGCCCAACCAGAATATAGAAGAGGGGGTCGAGCACGGCGGAAAGGACCAACCAGATGGCCACCATGCGCCACATGTGGCGAGGTTCCTTGCCTGGTTGTCCGGTCACCGCATCTGCCTGTGGCGCCACACCCCGGCCCTCAGGTTCGGCATTGTCGATGGTCACGCTGCAACGTCCAGAAAGCCGCCCATGTATCCAAGGGTGCTCATGGGTCCCCCGTTGCCGTACAAGAAGCCCAAACCGCAGGGCACGAAGCACTGCCAGGGATACTCACCGGGCCCCGGTGTCACGAACGAGGCCTTGATGACGTTGTGATCAAAGTCGGTGGTACACGGGGCCTGACTACAGGGATTTTTGGCGTCGTCCGCTATACCGACCAAGGGAACGCTGATTCCGAGGGTCGGGATCGAAAACGTGTGGCCAACTCCGTTGCCGCTGTTGGAATCGTACAAAGCGATCGGCTTGCCATTGAGGGTCTCGACGCCACCTGTGGTTCCGGCCACGAGGCCGAACTGTTGATTGCGGAGGGGACTCCCCGAGTCGTACTGCTCGATGGTCAGGTTGATGCGGGTGTGCGCCGGCACCTTCCAGGTGGTCGAGTGGACCCACTGGCCACTCGGGTTCTTCACCAAGTAAGAGACCCAGGTCGGGTGGGAACCGAATCCGATCGTCCCCACCGTCTGCACGGTCAGGTCCACCGGGGCCCCGGTCGGCTGAGCAGAGGTGAAGTCGACGGTCGCAGGAGTTGGGAGCATAAAGCCCACCACGGCCCAGACGGCCAACCCCGCAGCAACGACAAAGAACCCGAGGACCACGGAAAGCCTTCCCCCAAATGACATCCTGTACCCCTCATGCCGCTAAGGACTCGCCCAGGTCCAACGACGAACCCTTCCGCTCCCACTGCTTTCGAGACGCCGCACATTGCCTAAGACTTTGCGAAGAATCTGGAATGCACTGTCGACAGTATGTCGACTCTTGGGGTAGGTCAAGTATCGATCCGTCTTTCCACCTGGCGGGTCCGCGACAGACACTACGAGTGGTCGGCCGAACTGGTCGGCCGCGGACGTAAATCGTGGACCACCGGTGCGCCAGTGCGGTGCGAAAGCCGCTCGAGCACACTGGAGATGGAGCCCTCCTGGTCGATCGCCCGCTTGATCACCAAAATGAGGGCCGGCACCGCCCAGAAGTCACCGCAGACCCAGAGGATGGCGGCGCCGATCTGCTGATCGGCGAACGGCGACAAGGTCACGCCGGGTATGTGTGCATAGACCGAGTACCAACTCGACGCGCTGAAGATGCTCAGGGCCATGGCCAGCACGAACATCACGATGTTCGTACCGACTATCGCTCCGGCCTGCCAGATCGGGCTGGCCTTCAACCTGAAGGGGTGCGAGGGGATGATCTGCAGCCAGAAGAGCACGCCGGTGACGAAGAAACTCCCGTGCATCAGCCAGATATGAACTGTCTGGTTGCGCTCGGACAAGTCGAAAAGGGCCGGAAAGTGCCAGACGACCATGACGACGTTGAAGGAGATCAGGGCGAACCACGGATCGGTGACAACTCTTCCGACCCGTCGAAGAAGCCGCGACCAGGGCCCGAGGATCAAGAAGCGAACCGCCTTTCTGCGAGCACCTACCGGTAATGCGAAGAGAAGGGGGATCCAAGGAGCACCGAGGACGATCAGGATCGGCGCGTAGAAGGCGATGAGGAGGTGCTCGAGCATGTGCACGAAGAAGTAGTCGCTCGCCCAGTAGTCGATCGGCGACTCAACCGCGAGGAGCAGGACCGCAAGGCCCGAGTAGAAGGCGAGCGAGTGCAGTCGACGCCGGCGGGTTCGAACAGGATCCGAGCGTTGACGGAGCCGGGCAAGCCCTACTTCGTGGGCGGAGACGACGACAACCACAACGAACTGAAAGGGGTCGAGCGACCAATTCTGGATGAGGTACTGCACGGTCGGTCTCCTCTGCCGGCTTGCAGGAAGCGGGTCGGACCACGGTAGCCCGACTCACCGTTGGTCATCCCGAGGACCCGTACTGGATGGGGACAGCCAACGCTTGGATTCGATACCATCCCCCACTGCCGAGTGCGTCCACCTCGAGGGTCGACTGGTTTTCGATCAGCGCGTCGAATCCCCCGCTGGGCGTGGCAACGACCGCAGACGTGCCCGCCGGCGGGGGAGCGAGCTTTTGCCACTGGTTGCCTGGCGGACTGATGACCCACGCCGAGCGGGTGCCATCGCCGCTTTTGATGGCGACGGCGAGGCCACCGGTGGGGGTGACCCCGGTCGATGTCAGGCTCCCTCCCTTCAGAGGGAGGGACGCAGAGACCGACCAGCTCTTCAGCCCGGCGGCGCTCCACAAGGCAAACAGTCGGCGGGCACTCCCCTCACCCGCACTGACCAGGGCGGTGACTGCCGATGGAGTGGCGACGAGACGGAGCACCTGCGACGGGCCAGCCGTCGAATCCGGAAGCGTCGGTCCAACCGACCGCCAGTTTCCGTTGACCAGATCGAAGATGCCAGGCTCGGGCCCATGGGCACATGCGGCACCCACCATGTCCTCACCGATGGCACCGAAGGCGACGGCGGTGAGTGCCTCTACTCCGCATCCAGCCGTGGAGTTGTCGCCAGCCAGCCCTCGTGTTGAGGCAACCGTCGTCCAATTCGTGAGGTCACCGCTGCTGGTCACTACCTCGCCTCCACCACTGCGCAGGAGTGCCAGCTGCTGATGACCGCTCGAGGCGGCCAAGGAGTCCGCCACCAGCGCCAGTCCACCGGGCAGGACGCCCGGCGCCCAGGTGGCGCCCTGGTCCGCGCTCTGGGCCAGGGGGGAAAAGCGCAGGTCCAACGACGGTTCGAATCCTGCGGTCACGGTTCCCGAAGGACTGACCGTGGCCACCAGCCCACCATTGCTTGCCACCCCGGGTGGCGTAGCCAGCTCCCACTCGGAGGAGCTGCTCGACAGGAAGAACAGCTGCCAGAAGGTGTTCAGCGGGTCGTTGAGGTTCCCCAGGGCAACCGTGGCCCACGTTCCCGTCTGACCGGCAGATGAACTGGTCAACGGAGCTGAATTCACGGCTTCCCCCGATGTTTGAACCACTGGGAGGGCGCCCTCCGGCGACGAGCATGCCGACAGGACGGCCGCCGACAGAGTGATCGCGCCGAAGGTGAACATGGCCCGGATCGGGCTCGAGAATCGGTGGGCGGGCCGCCGATCTGCTGACGCAGCGGTCACGAGCGCGCGAATTGCTGCACTTGGCTCGAGAGAAGGGCCGAGAACGAGGACTCACCCGCAGCACTTCCATCGCCGGGGTTGGAGTTGAGGATCTCCCGGGTGTGGCCTGTCCGGTCGATGATGAACACAATGTCGCTGTGCGCGATCATTGCCCCCGCCGGCGTGACCTCAGTCTGCACGCCGTAGCTGGTCCACGCGTTATGGAGTTGGGTGAGCGACCCGGTCAAAAAGGTCCAATTGGCGAGGTGGTCGAGTCCCTCCTGCCGATCGAAGGCGGCGGTGAGAGCCATCGAGCTGTACAGGGGATTGTTCACGATTGCCACCAGGTCGACATTCGACGCGCTGGTGCCCAGCATCTGGTCGGTCACACGCAACTCCTGGGCAATGAGCGGGCAGTCGGAGACGCACACAGGATCGAGGAAGGTGAGCACCACAATGTGCCCGGCGAGCTCCTTGAGCGAGACGTGGCGACCTTGCTGGTCGGTAAGCGTGAAGGGGGCGGCCGGGTAGTTGACCATGTTCGGTGTCCCGTTGCTGGCCTCGGTCAAGATGGGATCGGCGTTCGGGTTGGTGGCGGCCAGCGCCATCGGGGCCGCTCCCACCAATACGATCCCGACGGCTCCCAACGCAGCGAGGCATCGCAGGAGGTACGAAGGGCTGAGGCGGTCGAGAAGCCTCGCCGGCACCGCAGTTGGGGCGGCTGACGGCGCCGCGGTCTCCACCGGGGTCTCCATCGGGGCCTCCGCCCGGACCGGCAGCCGAACCACGGCGAGATACCCGCCGAAGAACAGGGCGGCCATGGGAATCATCGAGTTGGGATCGGTGCCGACACCACCGAGAAACCCGAAGTCCTGGACGAAGATCCAGTCGGCGAGGCAGACAACAGCGCCCGCCACGATGCCGACACGGAGGAGTCGACGATTGCCACTTACGAAACAGGTCCCGATGCCGACAAGGAACAGGACCGCGAACAAGTTGACCGACCACCCATGCGCAGCGTCGAACGACCCGAACGATCGAACCCACGATGACAGCAGCGACGGCTGGGATATCTGGGCCATCTGCCTGACCATGGCGGTGAGCGTGCCGGGCGTTGCCGTCGGATCCGCCTGCCCCGACCAGAATCCCCGACCGGGCCACGCCTGGAGGATGCCCATCCCGATGAAGAACAGCCCGATTCCCCTCAGCAGCCCCTTGCCCAGTTTGGTCGTCTCCCACCAGTCGTCCCGCAGCGCGAGCAGTACCCCGGCGACAACGTAGAAGATGGCGGCCCCGGGTGAGCCGAACAGCCAACTGCTGCCGTGCCCGAAGATACCCCCGAAGGCCTCACCGAACATCCAGACGACAAGGCCCCAACCGACACTGACCGCTCCGGCGGCCCGTGACCAGTATCCGCGGGGTGCAACCAGGAGGAACGCTCCGATGCCGATCTGGATCCACACGGTCGCCGCAGCTGCGGAGACCGGGTGATCCGACCAAATGGTGGTACCTACGTTGACGATGTGCTGCACCCATCCGGGAGACGCACTTCCTCCCGGGGTGAGGACGGTCCCCGGAAGCCCAAGGGGCATGGACCTTTGGGCTTGGAGAATGCCATCAACTACCCAGAGAAATCCGAATGTGATCCGCAGCATGTGCCGGGCCGCCGGCTCCGGAAAGGGCGCCCGCTCGCGGGCAGAAGCGTCGAACGTGCCGGAGGCCACCGACCGCCGGTACACGATCGTGCGGATGGCGTTCCACGCAAGTGCCAGCACGGCCAGAATCAGCACAATGACCAGAAGTTGGTGGATCAGCGCTGTATGGAATGCAGCACTGACGGTCGGGTTGTCGTTCTGAAGCCCGTGCCCCATACCCGGCATGTGGTTACCACTCTTCTTTCAGTCCGGCAGCTCGCCGAGTATCGGGGTTGCGAGGCCAGGTCAGTCCATGGTTCACCGGCGACGATTGTAGGTCGTCACGGTCACGTCACACTAGGCGGCCCCGGGGGCCTCGACTCGCTGGACCCCGATGTCACGGCGTGGATTCAGCGTCTGGTTCTCTTTGTCGGAATTCGGTTTCGGCCACAGCCAACTGTCGCTGGTGCTCTTGCCAGGCCACGAGCATTCCAACGTGCTCTGGTGCCACACTCGGTTTGGCGGGAGAACGTCGCCGACCTCTTCCTCCATGAAGGAGGTTCCACCACATGTAGACGGCGAATACGGCAAACAGCGGCCATTCGAATACGTAGGCCCAGCTCAGAGAGTTCCCGCCGAGAGCGCGAGTGAGCTCGAAGTAGAACCCGGCAATGCACAAGGCAAATCCGCCTGCCAAGGTGAGGTGCAGCTTCACCGCCTCGGACCCGGTCAAACGGGTAGCCGTGGGCGCCTCAACCGGATCACATGAATCGGATGAGCCCATGGAATCGACCCTAGTTCTCCTTTGGTGTCGAATCGCCAGATCGTGTGACAGGTTTTTTGGGCGACGGTTCCGAGGCGTGCGCCGGCAATTGCCGACCAGCGCGCCGAAACCGACCAGGTCGCGAGCGCAACCGACTGGTTGGTATCGACGGATTCGTAGCCCACAGGGACATCGATGCAGGCAAAGCGTAGGTGAGTCGGTGGTCACCATGGCCGTCCGCCCGGACACGACATCGGCGACGCTCTCATACGGGTCGGCCAGGTTGAATCCCACGTTCACCCCTCCCCTCGGCCGCTCCCAACTCGCACATCCCGAATTCGAACTTGGCAACGTAGTATGGGTCGAGAGCGCTGACAGCGCTCTCGAGGTAGCTCCCCGGACAGGGGGCGCAGTGCGACACGAGTCAGGGTCGGAGGGGGTCCGTGAGGGAATCCCGGCAGGCGGAAGCTGAAGGGGAAGTGCAGCCGGTCGGGGAGGGCGACTGGCCGGGTTCGCTCGTCGAGCGTGCCACCGAGCCGTACCGAGCGGCAAGCAGGTTCGTGGGCCGCCATGCCGCAACCCGCGCCGTACGGGCGGTTCCCCGCACGCTCGGGTTCATGGGCTCGGCCATCGTGCGCGGCGAGGTCGCCGACACAGTGCCGGCACCACACCTTTCGCTCGGGCTCGCTGCCCAGGTGGCGATGGACGAGGCGCTCCTCGCCATCGCCATGACTCCCAATCGGTTCCCGCTGCGCTCCGATTTCGAGCGGGTTGCTGTCGAGCTGGCCGCTGCCCGCGCCATGTATGTGCGGCGGGGTTGGATCGCTCATCCCGCGTCGTACCACCGCCAGCCCCCTTCCCTGGTGGCCGGCACCCCGGATATCGGCCGGGGATGGGCCAACGGGATCGCGTACGAGCGGCTCTCGTTCCCCAGCGAGTTCGTGCCACGGCACGGCGAGCCGGGCGGCGAACGCTGGTCATCGTTCGGGCCGAACCACACGGCATCCGCCGCGGTGGTCCGCCACTCCGGCGGACCGCGCCCGTGGGTCATCGCACTCCATGGCTTCTGCACCGGGTACCCGTTCATGGACTTCGTCGGCCTCCAGACGGCCCGCCTCCACCGGGAGCTCGGGCTCAACGTGGCCCTTCCCGTCTTGCCGCTCCACGGATCACGCAAGGTGACCCTGGTGAGCGGCGAGCCCTTCCTCTCGTTCGACCTCATGAATGCCGTGCATGGCCTGACCCAGGCAGTGTGGGACGTCCGGCGCCTGATCTCGTGGGTCCGGGACCAAGGAGCGACCTCCATCGGTCTCTACGGCGTGTCGCTCGGCGGGTATATCGCCGCACTCTTGGCCGGGCTCGAACCAGGGATCGACGTGGTGGTGGCCGGCATCCCGGTGTCGGACTTCCCGGGGCTCTTCCACCAGCACAGTCCCCACCATCTGCGGGCCCGATCGATCGAGCACCGCATCATGGGCGGCGCCGCCGAGGACGTCTTCACCGTGGTTTCCCCGCTCAGCTTCACTCCGCTCGTCCCGCTCGATCGACGATTCGTGTTCGCGGGCTACGGCGATCGGTTGGCCACCCCAGCCCAGGCACAGCGGCTCTGGGAACACTGGGACCGACCGTCGATCAGCTGGTACGCCGGCAACCACGTCGGCTACCTGTGGTCCCGGCAGGTCGCGGACTTCCTGTGCCAGTCGCTCGCCGCTTCGGGGCTGTCCTGTCGAACCCCTGCTTCCGGCGACTGAGGGGGGATCACGGTGGAATCGATGGCCGGGATCGATGCGAAGTTCCTCTACTCGGAGACCCCGACGGCACACATGCACACGATCAAGGTGGCTATCTCCGACGTTTCCGGCGTGCCGGGGGGCTTCACCTACGACGGGCTGGTCGACGTGCTGGGCGAGCACATCGGCAGACTTCCGACGTTCCGCCGGCGGATCGTCGCGGTTCCCCTCGGGCTGGGCCATCCGGTCTGGGTCGAGGACCCCGACTTCGACCTCGCCCGGCACCTGTCCCAGCGCCTGCTTCCCCTTCCTGGCGGGCCACGCCAGCTCGGCGCGGTCATCGCCGAGTTCGCATCGAGGCCGCTCCGCCGGGATCGGCCCCTCTGGGAGATAGTGGTGGTCGAAGGGCTGGCCGGTGGGCGGATCGCCATCGTGGCCAAGTTGCACCATGCGCTGGCCGACGGTTCGGCCTCGGTCGCCCTGCTGAAGAACATCGTCGAAGCGATCGGCGAGCCGCCGGGGGCGCCGCCGGGGGACGGGTGGCACCCCGAGGCCCTTCCCCCCCGCGGCCAGCTCCTCCGGATCGCCGGCCGTGACCACCTGGCCAGGCTGCGCGGCCTTCCCCGCCTGGCGGTCCAGTCGATCCGGGGGATGCGCGACTCGGAGGTCCTCCGCCGCCACCTGGCCGTGAAGCCTCCACTCCCTCTGCTGGCTCCGCGCACACCGCTGAACGTGTCGCTCGGCCTGGCACGGACTTTCGCCATGACGACTCTGCCGCTCGACGACCTCAAGGCCGTGCGCCGCGCCCAGGGAACCACCTTGAACGACGTGTACCTGACCGTGTGCGCGGGAGCACTGCGCGGTTACCTGCGCGAACACGGCGGACTCCCCCGCCGACCCCTGGTGGCCAGCGTCCCCATCTCCACCGACCCGAGTACGACACGACTCTCGGGGAACCGCGTGGACAGCCTCTACGTGACCATCGGCACCGACATCGCCGATCCGATCGACCGGCTCCGGCACATCCACGCTGTGGCAACCGGAGCCAAGGAGGTCCGCAGGGTCCTCGGATACAAGATGCTCGAACAGCGAGCGGCCATCGTCCCGCCGCAGCTCTACCAGGCCGCGGTCCGGCTCTGGTCGCGCAGTCGGCTGGCCAACCGGGTCCCTCCGCCCCTGAACGTCGTGCTCTCGTGCGTGGCCGGCCCGAAGGAGCGAATCCGTATCGGGCCGGTCGTGCTGGAGGAGCTGTACTCGGTGGGCCCGATTCTCGAAGGGATCGGCCTCAACATGACCGCGTGGAGCTACGAGGACGATCTGACCGTGTCGGTTCTCGGATGCCCGGAGAGCGTTCCCGATCCTTGGGAGATCACCGAGTTGCTCCGTGGTGCACTGGACGAATTGCGTGCCGCGTGCGGTGACATCGCTACCGCGGAGACGGTCACCGATGATCGTCACCCAACGTGACCGGGCAGCCGCTCGGCGACCAGGACGAAGGCACGCTCCACGATCTCGTCGATCTGGCCCGGCGCGACGTGGACAAGGGGTGGCTACCGGCGTGCCAGTTGGCCGTCGCAAGGGATGGGGAGCTGCTCACGTTCGCAACCCTGGGCGAGGCCGGCCCCGAGACCCGCTTCTGCATCTTCTCGGCCACCAAGCCATTGGTGGCGTCGGCCGTCTGGCATCTTCTGGCCGAGGGCGAGCTGGAACTCGCCGATCCGGCCGCCGAGTGGGTACCTGAGCTGGCTGCCGGGGGGATGGACTCGGTGACCATCGAGCAAGTACTGCTCCACACGTGCGGGTTCCCCAACGCCCCGATGGACCCGATCGAGGGAGGTGACCCGGCGGCCCGGCGTCGTCGATTCGGGACCTGGCGACTCGAGTGGGAGCCAGGCAGCCGGTTCGAGTACCACGCCACCTCCGCACACTGGGTGCTGGCCGACCTGATCGAGCGGGTGAGCGGCACCGACTTCCGGGACTTCGTGGAGCAGCGGGTCTGTCGTCCATTGGGCCTGCCACGGCTCCTCGGCGTCTCCGCCGACCTGTCGACAGAGATCGCCCCCCTCACCTGGGTCGGCGATGCCGCAGGCACCACGGGAGCCGGCGATCTCTCCTTCGAATGGGACGCTCCGGACATACTGTCCGCCGGGGCACCGGGGGCCGGAGGAGCGGCCACCGCGGCGGAGGTCGCTCTCTTCTACCAGGCGCTACTGCACAACCCCGGGGGTCTCTGGGACGCCGCCGTGCTCGAGGACGCCACGTCGCGGGTGCGGTGCACGTTCCCCGACCCTCTCCTCGGTGTCGCCGTGAACCGGACCATCGGGCTGGTCATGGCCGGAGACGACGGGCTCCAGGTGATGCGGTACGGAGCATTCGCCGAGCACAATTCAGCCGGGTCCTTCGGTCATGCCGGAGCACACGTCCAGGTGGCATGGGCCGATCCGGAGACCGGCGTCTCGTTCGCCTACCTGACGAACGGGCTGGATGCCAACACGCTCAAGGAGGGGGCGCGGGGGCTCCGCCTGTCCAACCTGGCGGCATCCATCGGCCGCTGACGGGTACCCGACCCGAGGGCTGGTCGCGCTTGGAGCCGGTAGCGGTGCTGGTCCGGCGGCGATCGCTCTCGTGATAGGTCCGTGCCACGGGGACCGGGTCGAAACCCATGAGGTCACGAGGCTCTGCCGGGGGTCGATGGCGGCAGAGGCGACGTTGTCCATTCTGGGCTCGGGCCCGAATAGGCAGCCACCACGACCTGAGATTCAGGTCGTGGTCTTCTGGAACGTGACGGAACCACCAAGGACAAACGACAGTGATCCTCATTCGGGCCCTTTGGGCTTTGCCAGGTGCCCACTTCGGCCAACCGCCACTCAGTGACCATTGCTTCGGCCTTTCCCACCGCCCGGTCCAGGCGCAGTGGTGGGCGGAGCGGTGGGCGGAGTGCTTGCCGCGCTGAGGCCCAGCGCGGCGGCGAGCACTGAGAGATCGCTCTGGAGCGTTGCCCCTTCGGCCTGGGCGATCGAGCCGTTCTGAATACCCCCGGAGATCGCCGCCGCCGCTTGTTGGAGGTCGTTGGCCGCCTGGTTCTGCTTCCCTGCCGCTTCGTCAGTCACCGCCTGTTCGGCCTGGGAGGAGATGGCTTGCCCGGAGGCAGTTCCGATGGTTCCCGCAACCTGCCCTGAGGCGACGTCCCGCACCAAGGTGGCAAGGGCTGCGGGGCCATTCGGGGGCGTTGTCGTCGTCGTTGTCGTTGTCGATGTGGTTGTGACCGGCGGCTGCGTGGTCGAGACGGGACGGGTCGACGTGCCGGCACTGGACGTGGGGTGACGATCAGTAGCCGGGCTCGAGGCGAGCACGAGGCCAATGCACAGTCCGGCAATGACGACGGCCCCCAGGGCCGCTAGCCACCACCGTCGGGCGTGCCCAACGGTGGAGACGACCAGTGGGGGGAACTTGGCGATACGGGTGTCGTCAGCGGCGATGACCGCCGTGGCACCGGCACCAGGGGCAAGTGCGGTGAGGTCGTAAGGAATCGCCGCGGAAGGGCGAACGGTCGCTGGGCTCTCCGACGGCAGCCATGGGCCACTGAATACCGAGGTGAGGAGGAGGGCAGCGACCTGGGCACCGTCCAGGCGCTGGTCGGGTCGATGGTCGAGCATGCCGCTCAAGACGAGCTTCCATGGCACGGGGAGATCGACCGGAAGCGGCACCGGCCCGGCCAGGCGCCGGGCGACGATCTCGCTCGGCGAGCCTTCGTAGACACGTCGGCCCGTCAGGCACTCGAGGAGGACGATCCCGAGGGACCAGATGTCGGCACCGGGCCCCACCTGATGATCTTCGAGCTGCTCGGGTGCCATGTAGGCGAAAGTCCCCAACGTGGTCCCCGCCACCGTGAGGGTCGATGCGTCGTGGAGCCGGGCGATGCCGAAGTCCCCGAGCCATGCCTCGCCATCAGCGGTCAGCAAGATGTTGGACGGTTTCACGTCGCGGTGCACGATGCCCCGGTCGTGGACGTACGCCAAAGCGTCGGCCAGCCTCGCGCCGAGGATTGCGGTAGCTCGGGAGCCCAGCGGTCCTCCTCGAAGGGATCCCGCGAGGGTCGGACCTTCGATGAACTCCATGACCAGATAGGCCTGGTCACCGGCAAGTCCGGTGTCGAGGAGCCGGATGAGGCCGGGGTGCTCGAAGCGCTCGAGCGCCCGGGCTTCTTGCGCCAGCCTCCGAGCGAGCTCTGGATCGCCCGAGCGGACGATCTTCACTGCGACGGCGGTGCCGCTGCGCTGGTCAACCGCCTCGTAGACGTCGGACATGCCGCCTTGACCGATTAGACGGACAAGGCGATAACGATTGTCGAGGACGTCAGTGATCGAGGTCATGGGCGGTCGTCAAGATGGTCAAGCGCATCAAGTTGGTCAGGAGTCACCGCTGAGCCGTGCACGGAGTCGGCGATGACGGCGATGAGCAGCCAGTGCCGCCAGTCTCCCCTGTTTCCACTGGGCTCTCGACCGTGCCATGGAGACCCGACCCGGAAAGTAGGTCTCACCTGGGGTCACCAGGCGCTGGCTGTCCGTCGGTGATCTCGCCTTGCGACGCGTGGATGAGACTACCGACCCCTTCGACCCCTTCGACCCCGTGCAACCCTGACCAAGCGGAAACGTCATCCGGAGGGCGGCTCGACGTGGCGGTCGCCTATCCCGTAGAAGTGCCGTTATCTCCAGTC
>PKXA01000039.1 GCA_003133325.1 Acidimicrobiaceae bacterium
CCTGGGCCAGGTACTCGTACCACCCGGGTAGATAGATGTCGCGGAGGGTGCGGCGGATGGCGGGATCCTTGACCACCACCACCCGCCAGGCCTGACGGTTCCCGCCGTTGGGGGCAAAGCGCGCGGTGTCGAGGATTCGGAAGATCACCTCGTCGGGTACTGGCGACGATTCAAATTCCCGTACTGCCCCGGTCGTTCGCAGTGCCACGCTGAGTTCCATGGACCCGACGGTAGTGGGGATCGGCGGGTACCCGCCTCCTCTCCGTCGGATCGAGCTACAGAACCTCGAGGATGGCGTCGGCGGCGCTCACCGAAAGACCCGCACCCGGTTCGACCTGCAAGGCGGTAACCACGCCGTCTTCGATGACTGCGGCGTAACGCTGCGAGCGGGAACCGAGACCGAATCCGCTGCCGTCCATTTCGAGGCCGATGGCCTTGGTGAAGTCACCGTTTCCGTCGGCCAGCATCACCACCTTGTCGCCCACCTGTTGGGCATCACCCCACGCACCCATCACGAAGGGGTCGTTCACCGAGATGCACACGATGGAGTCGACGCCCTTGGCTTTCAGGTCGTCGTAGCGGATCAGATAGCTGGGAAGGTGGTAGTCCGAACACGTCGGGGTGAAGGCGCCGGGGACGGCAAAGAGCACCACCTTGCCGGTGCCCAGCACATCGGCGGTCTGTACGTGGGTGGGGCCACCGGCTCCGAACGTCATCACCTTCACGTCGGGAATGCGATCGCCAACCGAAATGGTCATGGTGTGTCTCCTCGTATTCGCTGACGACCCCGGCGAGCGGTCCCCCGGTCGGGGTCGGCCGTCGCTGTCAGCATACGTGCCGTCGTCAGAAGCGCTTCCCCACCACGAATGCCGCCGCCAACAGCGGCAAGACGATGTGGATGGGAATGGGTGCCCCCGCGTGCTCCCCACGAACGGCCGGATCACGCCGCGACGGGAGGGCCCGGCCGGGGATGAGGACGCCGACCACCGCCCCGGTCACGACCAGGCCACCGGCCACGTCCGACCGGAACAAGGTCACCAACCCGGCGGTGGTCGACTGTGATCGCAGAAGGGCCGACCTGTGCTCCCCTCCGCCTCACGGAACAGCCGACGGCGGTTCCGTGCGGCGTTGCTAGGGAGTGGCTACCGCGGAGATCACGCTGCCGAACCGGTCGATGGAGGCGAGCTGCTCGTCACGGGTGTCCCCCGGAAGGTCGACTGTCACCCAGCCCACCCCGATGCCGGCCAGCTGCTCGATGGACCTGACCACCGAGTCATCGTCGTCTTCGCCGGCACCGAAGTTCGGGGGGACACTCGCAGCGAACACCACCGTGAGGGGCTGGGTCCGTCCGATCGACTCGGCGTACCCGCTGGCGTACTCCAACTCGCGGGCCAGGTCGGATGGGGTCACCAGTACCGCGGTCCTGGTGTACTTGGCCAGCCCGGCGGGGTTCGGGAACGGGCACCAACCGTCGGCCAACTCGACAGCCCGCCGGATGGCCCGACGGCTGTTGCCCCCGATCCAGATGGGGGGATGTGGCAGTTGGCGAGGCGTGGGGAGCATTGTATTGCCGGTGGCCTCGAAGGAGGTGCCGGACCAGGTCACGCTCTCCCCTGTCCACGCCGCCTTCATGGCCTTGATGGCATCGTCGGTGTTGTCGTTACGGTCAGTGAACGAGGCACCGAGCGCGGTGAACTCCTCTTCGAGGTAGCCACTCCCGATCCCGAGGGTGACCCGGCCGCCACTCAGCACGTCGAGGGTGGCCACGCCCTTGGCCGCCATGAAGGGGTTCCGGTAGGCGAGGACGAATAGATTGGTGTGCAGTCGGATCCTCGAAGTGGCCGCGGCGGCAAACGAGAGCGCCACCAAGGGATCGAGGGCATGGTGCCCTCCATGCGCCAACCATGCGTCACCCGGAAACGGGTGATCGGTCGTGAACACGGCTCCGAAGCCCACCGCCTCAGCGGCCGACGCCAAGTCGCCGATGACTCCAGGGGACAAGAACACGTCGCCGAGTTCCACACGGTGAGTCGGGAGTCGATAGGAGATCTGCACGCCCGCCACCGTAACCTCGTCCGACCGGTGGGACCGGCTACTCACCGCCTCCGTCGACGGTGGAACTCACAATGCGGTCACAACGGCGGCACCAGGCGGCGAGAGAGGAGCGGTCGCTCGGATGCACGAGGCCGCCACACTGCCCACAACGGTGGATAATCGGAGAATGGCTGGTGCCCAGGGTCATCAGGCCAACATTGTGACATATCGGCACGGCCGACGAAAGTTACTCACAGTGCCGGTAGGACTTCGGATGGCGGTCATGAAGGGTACTCCGCCGGTCGCTCATGCCCCGGCGAACCGGGGGCCGGCGATCCAGGCGGGCAGTCGCCGGGCCTTTCCGGTGGCATCGACCGCCCCGTGGACAGTGACCGCGGTAGCACGGGTCACCCCGTCGACGGCCAGTAGGTAGCCGATCTGGAATGTGGTCCCGCGCACCTTGCCCACCATCAGATTGATCTCCACCACATCGTCGAAACTGAGCGGGCGCCGGTACTGGACGAACACTTCCAACACGGCAAAGTCGGTGCCACCCACCCGGACCTCGTCGTAGGGATGGCCGGCATGCCGCAGAAACTCCACCCGGGCCTCCTCGAGGTAGGGCAGATAGGCAGCATGATGGATGATACCCATGGCATCCGTCTCGGAGAACCGGGTACGGATGGTGTGGACGAATTGATAGTCGCCGGGATCGGAAGGCGGGATCAGGGCGAGTCTCACCTGATGGACGCTACCGGCCAGCCGGCTCGTGGCCGGGCTGGTTCCACTCGATCCATCCCAGCCCGGTCCGCCCGTCTTTGGCGGTGAAGCGGGCCATGGCCCGGGGAAACCGGCTGATGCGGCCATCATCAGCTGTCAACAACAGCGGGCCGAACGCCAGCGGTTCAATGACCACCTCGATCCCACCGGGCTCCACGGCGGCGAAGCCACGTACCGGCATGCTCTCCCTTCCGGCCACCTCGGATACCGACAGTGTCTCCACCGGCAGCACGGCACCGTCGGGTGGCTGCACGTAGCCGAAGGCGACCGGGAACCCGGGCATCCGGATGTCGGCGAAGTGCAGTCGGGTGCCGTCGTCGAGACGAACCGCCGCCCAGCACCAACCGAACGCCCACCAATCACGCACGCCCCACGAATGGTCGCGTTGGCCTTCCCCCCGCACCACGATCCGCTCGTCGCCCACCGACAGTTCGCCCTCCACCAGGCACGGCACTTCGTAGCGGGTGGTGAGATCGTAGTGATACGGAGTTCCATCGGTCGTCCAGGTGAGATCCATGGCCAGCGTGGTGGGTTGGCCGGGGTCGCCGTAGTAGCCGGCCGCCGCATCGTCGTGGATGGCCGCCGGTGCGGTGGCCCGCAACGACATCTGCTGAAGGGGATCACCGGCCACACAGCTGATCGAGTGGCCATCCGCATCGATCGACACGTCGGTTCCGGGCGGCAGGGGCAGGTCATAGGACACAGAAGCCACCATGGGCCGGGCCGGGCCGACCACCATGGTGGTCCACCAGGTGACGCCCAGGTTGGGGTACAGCCCGATGCGGGCATAGCCACCCACCGAACCATCCTCGGAGACGAAATCGAGGTAGTACGACTCATTCCACAGTGCCTCACTGTCGGGGGTGTGAAGTTGCTCGTCGGTGGCATCGACGGCGTGGCGTTGGCGGTCAGGCATGGGTTCTCCCTGGGAGTATGGCCTCGGCATCGATGTCGATGGCCTGTTGGGCGTGGCGTTGCACGTTGGTTACGAACATGGCATCCCCGCGTTCGGTTCGCTTCACCAGCATCGAGGCTCCAATCGCCATGAGGAGTCCCCCGAAACAGGTCAGGCGGTAGTCGTCTTCGAGCTGGGCGAAGGGGTACCCGACCACCCCCTGCCCCACCAGTGCCTGGTGATAGGTCATCAGCAGATCGTGCTCATGGATTCGGCGATCGGCCACGGTGAGACTCCCGCCCAGGAAGTAGGAGACATCCGACGCTCCGAGCCCCCAGGACGCGGTCTGCCAATCCACCACCCATGGGCGCGGATCACCCGGGCGGAACAACAGGTTATCGAGGCGGAAATCACCGTGGGTGACGGTTCGTGGCCCGGACATGGATTCCAACCATTCACCCAGGACGCCGATGAATCGTTCGCACAGCGCCACATGGGGGGTCTCGAGTTGACCCCCGTAGCGGTCGACGAATCCGGGAAGCAGGGACGCCACCAGGGTCACCGTGAACTCATTCGACCCGGGGCTCGACCGGTTGAGCCAGGGCCACGACTGGACCTTCTCCGATTCCCACACCGGACCGTGCAACGCCGCCATCTCGCCCAGTGCGGCGGCAGCCACGTCGGGAGCGCATCCCACCAACTGCTCACCTTGGATGCTCTCGGTCACATCCTCGAGGAGGAGGACGAACCAACCGGTGTCGGGATCGTGCCATCCGTAGTAACCCCGCGGCATCCGGGTCCCGATCAGGTCGGCCACGGTGGCGTAGAAGGACACCTCGACCTCATAGGCCCGGGTCATGAGACCGGTGGACCGGCTGGTGGCGTCTTCCGAGGCGAACTTGGCGATCAGCGAATCCGGTCCCGCTCCGGGTGGATCGAAGGTGAGGGTGAGGCGCACCGTATCGGCCATCTGACCCGTGCCCACCGGTTCGACCGACACGGCCTCCACCGAGGCGGCGGCGCCCAGCCCATCGGAGCCCCGCAGCACCGACGTCAGCCACTCCGGGGTCACGTCGACGGGCGTGCGGATCCCGTCGCCGCTCACCTTCACGCCGCCGCCGGGGCCAACGGGAACGGGCCGGATCGGGCCAGTTGGCCCGGCAGGGTCCGACCCAATACCCCGGCCAGCCACCGCGATGTCTCGATCACCCCGTCGAGTTGGATTCCGGTTTCGAAACCCGAACGCCCGAGGAGATAGACGACGTCCTCGGTGGCGATATTCCCCGACGCCCCGGGGGCGAACGGACAACCGCCGATCCCACCGACGCTGGCATCGATGGCGTGTGCGCCGGCCATCACCGCGGCCAGGGCATTGGCAAACCCGGTATTTCGGCTGTTGTGGAGGTGGACCCGGACCGGCAACCCCGAACGGGACCCGACCTCTCGGACCAGGGCATCCACTTCGTGGGGCACCGCGGCCCCGATGGTGTCGGCCAGGGCGATCTCCGACGGCCCGGACTCGGCCACCCGCTCCGCCACCTCGCCGACCCAGGGGCGGTCCACGATGCCCTCGTAGGGACAACCGAATGCCGCACCCAGCGTGACGGTGGTAGACACCCCGGCGTCGGCCGCCCGGGCAGCCACCCGTGACCACATGGAGAGGGCTTGGTCGGTGGTCATACCCTGGTTCCGCCGGCTGAAGGCGTCAGTCACCAGTACCACCACGTTGATTTCGTCCACTGCGGCGGCCAGTGCTCGGTCGAGGCCGCGCTCGTTGAGGACAAGGCCGGCCAGGCGGGTGCCCGGGCGACGATTCACCCCGGCCATCACCGCCTCGGCGTCGGCCATGGCCGGCACCCGCTCGGGATGGACGAAACTCACGGCCTCGACCCGGCGGATACCGATCGCCAACGCCCGTTCGACGAGTTCGATCTTCGCTTGGGTGGACACCACCGTCGACTCGTCCTGGAGACCGTCCCGGGGAGCGACCTCCACGATCTCCACCGCGTTCATGGGTTCACTGTTTCGGTATCGAGATATCGCTGCCGACATCACGGGCCTCGGACCCCTCGGGCGCCGCCACCTCCACAATCGGTTCGGGCCGGTCGTCGAACTCAGTCCGCAGGGCCCGCGACATCACCGCATGTTGCAGATAGAGGGCCCCGATGTAGGTCAGCTCCAGAATCTCTTCATCACTCAGCTGTCCGCGGAGGGCATCGAACAGGCCATCGGGCACCCGACCTCTGTCGAACACCAGGCAATCGGTATAAGCCAACACCAATCGCTCGGTCTCGTCGAAGCAGGAAGCCGCGGTCCAGTGCGGGATGGCGGCAATGACATCGTCGCCGACCTCCAGGGCGCGCAAGGACTTGCAGTGTTGCGAATACACGAACTGGCTTCCGGCCGCCCAGCCGGCACGGGCCTGGGACAGCTCACGCAGTCTCGGGGCCAGCAGTCGATCGGGGCTCTGGTAGAGACCGAAACCCTGCACCGCATGCTCGAGGACATCGGGGACGAGGGCGAACACCGTCCACCAGTCGCCCGGCGATCCGGTGGCAGTTCCCGGCTCGGCCACTGGATCTCTGCCTTCGAACAGGAAGTCGTACATCACGGTGACGATCGGCGCCTCCGCCTCCGCCTTGGGGACCTGACGCAATCGGGGAGCCATCGACTCAGACCATGGTCCTGTCGGCAACCCGCTTGGGTGCATGCACCACGTCATCCCCGGTCAAAGCCTTGGTCCAACAAGCAAACTCGAGGAGAATCCCGTCGGGGTCTTGAAAGTAGACCGACCGGACGAAGACGCCGGGGTGAAACTTGTCGGTGATACCCCACTCGCTGTCGTCGTGGTTGGCCACCTCGGTGCAGTCGATCCCGGCGGCCAGCAGTCGATCCCGATAGGCATCGATCTTCTCGGGTGGAACCGCGAAGGCAACGTGGTTCATCGATCCGATGGCGCTGGTCAAACTGCCCTGATCGGGACGAGCGGCCGGCGCCGACACGCCGGGAACCCCGTCGGGGGCATCGGGAAACCAGAAGAAAGCGAGGCAGTCTCCCCCGCCACAGTCGAAGAAGAAGTGCTGTCCCATCCCGGCGGGCAGTTCGATCGTCTTGACCAATGGCATTCCCAGCACGTTGGTATAGAACTCGACTGTCCGTTCCATATCGCTGCACACCAGGGCGAGGTGATTGATCCCCCCGAATTCAAACCCATCTTCTGACAACGTCATTGTGTCCTCCCTGGCGACGAAGCTGTGCCCACAAACTAGTGCGGGCCTGACTCACCGGGTCTTCCGGAGATCCCTACTCCACTCATATTGCGTACAACTTGGGACATCTGGGCGGCAAATTATCTCACCTGTTTCCTTTCGAGCCAGTTTTGCATACAATCTCCTCCCGTGCGATCCCTCCAACATTCCGGGCCCCTGTCCGGGATCCGTGTCCTCGAACTGGGAAGTTTCATCGCCGGGCCGTTTGCCGGCCAGCTCCTGGGCGATTACGGAGCCGAGGTGGTGAAGGTGGAGACTCCGGGGACGGGTGATCCCATGCGCACCTGGGGCGTCACCCACCAGGGAGACGGGCTGTGGTGGCCCGCCATCGCCCGCAACAAGAAGTCGGTGACCATCGATCTCCGCACCGAAGCCGGCCGAGATCTGGTGCGACGCCTGGCTTCTCAGGTCGACGTGGTGCTCGAGAATTTTCGGCCCGGCCGGTTGGACGAGTGGGACCTGGGCTACGAGTCGTTGGCCGTAGGCAACCCGGGTGTGGTGGTGGTGCACATCTCGGGATTCGGCCAAACGGGTCCCCGGTCAGGTGACGCAGGTTTCGGTTCGATCGGCGAGGCGATGGGTGGGATACGCGGGACCACCGGTGAATCGGACCGCCCCCCGGCCCGCTGCGGCATCAGCCTCGGGGATGCCCTGGCCGCGTTGTTCGCAGTGATCGGAACCCTGGCGGCGATCACCGAACGCCAACGCAGCGGCCGCGGCCAAGAGGTCGACGTGGCCATCTACGAAGCAGTAGCCGCGCTGATGGAATCATCCTTGGCCGACTTCGCCATTGCCGGGGTCTTGCGAGAGCGCACCGGCAGCGTGCTCCCCGGAGTGGCCCCGTCCAACGCCTATCCGACAGCAGACGGGTCTGCTGTGTTGATCGCCGGCAACGCCGATTCGGTCTTCGCCCGGCTCTGTTCGGCGATGAACTACCCGGAACTGGCGATCGACGACCGGTACGCCACTCATGCGGCCCGGGGCGAGCACATGGAAGAGCTCGACGCTCTCATCGGGGAATGGAGCGCCACCCTTGCCACCGACGACCTACTCGAGCTCCTGTCGTCGCACGGTGTGCCGGCCGGGCGGGTCTATACGGCCGCCGACTCACTACAGGATCCGCACTACCTGGCTCGGGAGATGGTGGTCCAAGCCACCAATCGCTCCGGTGTCACCATGCCCATGACCGGCATCGTGCCCAAGTTCTCGCGCACCCCGGGACGGATAAGCGATGTCGGGCCATGGCTCGGCGAGCACACCGAGGACATCCTGCGGCAGCTGGCCGGCGTGGATGACGCAGAGTGGGCGACACTCCAATCCAGTGGCATCGTGGGATGACCTCGGGCGAACCGGCCGGGCCCGAACACCGAGTATCCGAAGGCCATGCCGCCCTCGCCTACGACCGGATACGCCAGGCCGTCGTGGAAGGTGCCTACGGGCCCGGTGATCGCCTGGTCGAACAACGGATCAGCGAGGAGTTCTCTCTCTCCCGCACTCCGGTACGGGAGGCACTCCGACGTCTCGAGTCCGAGGGTCTGGTGGTGTTCCGCCGCAACCGGGGGGCAGCCGTCCGGTCCATGTCGGCCGAGGATGTTCGTGACCTCTACGAGCTCCGGGCCCGGCTCGAGTCCTACGCCGCCGAACTGGCCTCCGTCCGGGGTTCGATCGGGTCGTGCGACACCATGGACGAGGCGGCCGAGCAGTTCGAGCGGCAGGTGGACCGATCCGACGACGTCGGCATAGCCCGGGATGACCGGGTGAGGGCGCTCAGCGACACCAACAACCGGTTCCACCAGACCATCGTGGCGGCGGCCGGGCACGAACGACTCACCCAGATGCTGGCCGGCGCGGTGGATGTCCCGTTGGTCTTCCGGGCTCTTCGTGGGTTCGAGCGATCCGAGCTTCAGCGTTCAGCGGAGTTCCATCGGATGACCGCCCACGCCATCCGCCGGGGTGAAGGTACGCGGGCCGGGAGACTCATGTCGGAACACATCCTTCTGGGTCGGGATCGCCTGATGGAAGACCTCGACCAGAATGACGGTGCAGGCCGGGAACGGGAGTGAAGGACTGGCGGCATCAGTAGCACAGAGTTGATAGTCGTCGGCCCCACCAGAACCGACGCGCATGTCCCACCCGCGACTCCCGCCGAGATCGGCCATCTGACCCGAGTTGGATGCGCCCCTGCGCCTCGAGGACCTGAAGGCGGCCTCGCCGCCGGCCGGCATGATGCCACCGCTGCCCTCACCGCTGGGCGAGAGCCTCTTGGTGCTCCTTCGGACCTACGGAAGGAGCATCCTCGGCCACATGGCGCGCCAGGACAAGCACATCGTCGAACATGGACTCGGTCAGCGTACCGGTGAAGGTATTCCGTTGGCTCGGGTGATAGGAGCTCAGCAGCACTCTCCCGTCCGGCGCCACCGCTTCCGCTCCGTGACCAAACGGCGGTCGCGGCCTGAAGCCGAGTTCGCCGGCCACGATTTGATGGGCGAACTGACAGAGAGCGATGACGACCCGCACGTCAGTGAGCAACGAGAGCTCGCGGCGGAAAAAAGGAAGGCAGGCATCGCGTTCGGAGGGCGTGGGCTTGTTGGCCGGCGGGGCGCAGCGGACAGCCGCGACCACGAAGGCTCCGGACAAGGCAAGGCCATCGTCGATGCCCACGCTCTCCGGCTGGTTGGCGAAGCCCGTGCGCCACAGGCCAGCGAACAACCAGTCGCCGGACCGGTCGCCGGTGAACACCCGGCCGGTCCGATTTGCACCGTGGGCCGCCGGCGCCATACCTACGAGCAGGATCCGTGCTACCGGGTCGCCGAAACCGGGAACCGGACGACCCCAATAGTCCTGGTCCACAAAAGAGGCTCGCTTTTCGACGGCCAACTGTTCGCGCCACTTGACCAGACGGGGGCAGCGGCGACAGGCCACGATGTCGTCAGCCAACGAGTCGAGTGGCGAACGGCGGGTGTCGGTCAGGTTCCCGTCACATCGTCGTCTTCGGCCGAATCCGAGCCGTCGAGATCCCAACCTTGTTCGTCTTGGGGAGCGACGCGAGTATAGCCGGATGGCCCTCCGATGCCGTCGGGGTCGTCGCCACCGCCGTCGAGCGTGACCATGACTTCGGGATCGTCGAGTTCGACGCCCGCCTCTTCGAGCTCGACGAGGTCCACCTCATTCACAGGATCGATCGACGGATCCCCCTCGACTGCCTCGAGGAAGGCCGGGTCGAGACGGTCCGCCTCGTCGAACGCCTCGTCGCCTTGTTCGAATGTCTCGGTACCCTGGGGCTGATCGGGTGACCAATCGTCTGGTGGATTCATCTGAGATTCTCCCTGGTTGTCTCTATTCCTACTCGATCACTGCGAGACCGGCCGTGGCTACCACCCGACATCGACGACCCAAGACTCGTCGATGCCCTCAGGTCAGGGGCGGGCGAACGGAACAGCGTCGGCACCTACGACAACGGAGAACAGCTGTTTCGATTGATCGATTGATCGACGGAGCGACGACAGGCCATGCGACGACCATTCAACGCGGCTGCGTCCACCCGATGGTCGGACGCCGGAGCGCCACGTAGAGAGGAGGTAGACACTGGAGGAGCCCTGCGGGACGGAACCGGTACCAGCGGACCAGGAACCGGTCGATCCGGTCGAACAGCCGCTGGTCCCTCGCTGACAGTTCGAGCCCGAACCGTTCCCGAATGCGGGGGTCGAGGGTGCCGATGGCGATGACCCGAGCCGGCCGCACGGCGAAGCCGGGGACGTTCCAGTTCCGGAACCAGAGAACCTCTCGAATCATCGCCGAGCTGGTTGCCGTCGGCATCAGTTCGAGGCCGTCGACCACGCTCTCAAAGTAGCTGGTGAACTCGTCCCGATCGGCTGGGATCATGGTGGCGGGAATACCAAAGAACCGGGCGAAGGCGCACATATCGGCGTACAAAGCATCGGCTTCTTCGCCCTCGAGCGGTCGGACCCATCTGGAGTGGGCGACCTCCATCACCTCGACGAGAGTGGCCCAGACCCACAGCAGCAGTGACGCATCATGAGCGGAGTAGACGGAGCCGTCCGGCCATGCCGGAGTGGGCTCGGGCAACTCACCGTTGACGTGGTCATGGAACCGGTAGACCTGGGTCGCCGCGGCTCGGGCCACCTCCGGTGTGCCCCACACCAGCCGCAGCCCGACATCGGCAGTGGACCATGCCCGGGTGAGTGGCCGGGATTGGAACAGGCTGTGGTGGGTGACCCCGGCGCCCACCTTCACGTGGGCGACCTCCATCACCAATGCACGTTGAAGGAGCAGACCGAGAATGGGCTCGGCGGTGAGCCTACGGATGGCGCTCCGTGAGCTGAAACCGGTCGAGTCCTCCGGATCGAGATGTCCCACGGTCGGCGGTCCGACCTGGTCGGACCGGATGGGTGACTGGCGCACGTCGTGGTCTCCTCCGTCGTTTCGAGACACTCGCTACAATCTAACTATGGATTGTAGCGAGTGTTGCCAACGGTGACAGATCAGCCGGTGGAGGAAAGGGCCTCCCCGGACACGACCCGGGCGGCATCAGATCCGCAGACCGAGAGTCCTGAATCCCTACGGGGCGGTCGATAGTGGCCGAACCGGGCGTGGCGCTCAACTTGTTCAAGGCGTTGCCGCCGCGCCCGGCGGAGTCGCTCGACACGGTGCTCGACGCCACAGAACGCTGCCTGGCCCGATACGGCATCCGCCGTACGTCGATGACCGATATCGCCAAGGAGATGAAGGTGGCCCGGACCACCCTGTATCGCCAGATCGACTCGGTGGAAGAGGCGATCACCCTCATCGCCTCGCGTCAGCTCCATCGCTTCCTCGCCGGCCTGGCCACCCTCGTCGCCGCGCCGGGAGGAGCCGGCCCCGAAACATTCATCGCCGCCACCGCTGGCGCAGTGAGGTTCGGCCGTTCGAATCCGGTCATGCAGCGGGTGCTCGACCACGAGCCGGACATCGTGGGCGAACTGGTCACCCGCGATCTCGGGTCTTATGCCACCCAGATCGCCGATGCCCTCACTCCGATCGTCGACGTGGCCATGAAGGCGGGAGTGTTGCGAACGGCGGACCCTCACCTCACCGCCGAGTGGCTGGTCCGGGTGGTGGCGGTGCTTCTGGCCATACCTCCGGAGAGTGATCTCGACGAGATGCTCGAGTACGCGTTGCTCCCGGTGCTCGAACCGTCGCTGCCCTCCGACGGTCCGTCGCCCGGCCCGCAATGAACTGCGTCACCACCCTCTCCACCATCGATGCCACCAACCGGCCGCAGCATCAACCCACCGCAGGCCCGGTTTGCCGAGCAGTTGAAACCGGCCTTCGTGACGTTCCCCAATTCCCTCATTTCCGTAGAACAGCAACTGGCTTCCGCCTCCGGATCCCAATCCCTGATCGAGTTCGAAAGCGAGTTGGCCCAGAGAGCCGTCAAAGCCAACCTGTAACATTCTGATGTTCCAAGGAAGGATCCTCCATTATGCCGAGCGACTATGGGCTCAAGGCCATGAATGCATTACATCGGATCGTGCTGACGGTGAGTTTCGGGCGACTCGGGTGGTCGGCCTTCGGTATGCCGGTGTTGGAATTGACTACGACCGGGCGGAAGTCAGGTGAGCCCCGAAAGGTAATGCTGACCTCGCCCCTTCAGTTGGGAGACACCCTGGCCATCGTGGCGTCTCGAGGAGGCGACGACCGACACCCGGCGTGGTTCCTCAACCTGCGTGACCATCCGGCCGTCACGGTGACCATGAACGGACAGTCGCGACCCATGCAGGCGCGGATCGCAACGCCCGAAGAGAAGGCTGAGTTGTGGCCTCGGCTCACCACCGACCATAAGAACTACGCCGGCTACCAGAGCAAGACCCAGCGGGACATCCCACTCGTGCTCTTGGCACCCAAAAGCTGAGAGCGGTCCGAGCAAAGGGCTCAGTGGGTTGCGCCGTGTAAAGGCCCATTGGCAACAATGCGCCCCTGCTTCCGCCGGGTCGTGAGGCCGGGGTGACTCCGACCACGGCATTCGCCGACGGGCCGTGAGGTGCTACTCGAGCAATTCCCGCACATGACGGGCTATCTCGAGATCCTCCCGGGCTTCCACGACGAGAACCGCCGGGGTGGCTCCGGGGGCGGACACCGGACCATCCCCTCCGAGCGCGTGGTTGCCTGTGCTCTCAATGCTCACCCCGAGGAAACCAAGACCCGCGCACGTATCGGCCCGCAGCCGGGGCGACGCTTTGCCGGCCCCACCGGTGAACACCAAGCCGTCAATCCCCCCCATGGCCGCGCACATGGCGGCCACGCTGGTCTGGATCCGGTACACGTAGACGTCGTAGGCCAGGCACGCATCCCGGTCCCCGGCGTCCGCGGCGTCGATCACACGGCGGAGGTCCCCGGACTCCCCCCACAGCCCCCGCAGTCCCGAATCGTGCTCGAGGGCCTCTTCGATCTCTTCGGCAGACAGGCCACCGTGTCGCTGGACCCACAGGACCAGCCCGGGATCGACGCTACCCGAACGGGTCGCCATCACCAGGCCCTCCATCGGGGTGAACCCCATGGTGGTGTCCACCGAATGCCCGAAGGCCACCGCGGCCAGAGAAGCGCCAGCGCCCAGGTGGGCTGTCACCAAGCGGAGCTGTTCTCGGGGCCGATCCAGGAGTTCACCTGCCCGCCGGCTGGCCCAGGCGTGACTGAGCCCGTGAAACCCGAAGCGTCGGATGTCCCACTGCTCCCGCCACGAGCGGGGCACTGCGTAGGTGGAGGCCTTCGCCGGCATGTCGGCGTGGAAGCTGGTGTCGAAGCAGGCGACCTGGGCCATGTTCGGCCGCAACGATTGCAACGCGTGGATCGCCGCCAAGGAGCGCGGGTTGTGCAGGGGGGCCAGTTCGGCCAGTGCCTCGAGCGCCGTCTCGGAGGTCGCATCGAGGATGACGGGTTCCCTGAACGAGGAGCCGCCGTGGACGACCCGGTGCCCGGCAGCATCGATTGTCGGGTTCTCGTCGAGGAAGGTGCCGAGCTCATGGTCGAGGTCCGCCGGCTCCAGGCTTGGGAGGTCCTTCGTCGCCACCAGGCCGTCCCTGCTGTCCAGCACGCGCAGCTTCAGGCTGGTGGACCCCACGTTGACGACGAGTACGTGCATGTGCCCACCTTGCCAGATCGGGCCGGTGCACTGGCAGACTGGCGAGGACCGATCCCGTGATGCATCGAAGGAGAGGCTGATGACCGACATCGAGACTTCACCATCCCCCACCCTGACCGAGGAGAGCGAACTCCGCCGGCTCGACGACTACTTCCGAGCGGCCAATTATCTGACCGCGGGCCAGATCTACCTCATGGACAACCCTCTGTTGCGCCAGCCGCTCCTTCCCGAACACATCAAGCCCCGCCTGCTCGGCCACTGGGGAACGAGCCCTGGGCTCAACTTCCTCTACGCCCACCTTGGCCGGTGCATCAAGGCGCGGGATCTCAACGCCATGTTCGTCTGCGGTCCCGGTCACGGGGGCCCGGCCATCGTCGCCAACACCTGGTTGGAGGGCACCTACAGTGAGCACTATCCCCGCGTGGCGCGCAACGGTGACGGTATGGCCCGGCTCTTTCGCCAGTTCTCCTTCCCCGGCGGCATCCCCAGCCATTGCAGCCCCGAGACCCCCGGCTCCATCCACGAGGGCGGGGAGCTCGGGTACTCGCTGTCGCACGCGTTCGGGGCAGCGTTCGACAACCCCGACCTCGTGGTGGCGTGCGTGGTGGGCGACGGTGAGGCCGAGACGGGACCAGCGGCCACCGGGTGGCACTCGAACAAGTTCCTCGACCCTCGAAGGGACGGCGTCGTCCTGCCGATCCTGCACCTGAACGGCTACAAGATCGCCTCCCCGACGGTGCTGGCTCGGATCCCCACGTCCGAGCTGCGGGCGCTCTTCATCGGCTACGGATACCGGCCGGTACTGGTCGAGGGAGGCTTCGACGGCGAGAGTCCCATGGCCGTGCATCGTCGCATGGCCGCGGCGATGGACGACATCGTGGCCGAGATCGTCGAGATGCGGGATGCCGCTCGCTCAGGTGGAAGCCATGGTCGGCCGAAGTGGCCAATGTTGATCCTGCGGACGCCCAAGGGCTGGACCGGCCCCAAGGTGGTCGACGGGCTGCCCGTGGAGGGCACGTTCCGTTCCCACCAGCTCCCTCTCGCCGAGGTCCGCACCAACCCCGAGCACCTGGCCCTACTCGAGGCGTGGCTCCGCAGCTACCGGCCCGAGGAGCTCTTCGACGATGACGGGCGCCCGACGGAGGCCATCTGCGACTTTCCTCCGCGCGGGGAGCAGCGCATGAGCGCCAATCCGCACGCCAACGGGGGCCTTCTTCGGTCCGATCTCGAACTCCCCGACTTCGGTGACTACGCCATCACAGTCCCGAGCCCGGGCACAGTGATGAGCGAGGCGACGCGGGTGCTCGGCTCGTTCCTCCGGGACGTGATGCGGGCCAACCCGTCCACTTTCCGGCTCTTCGGTCCCGACGAGACCGCCTCCAACCGATTACAGGATGTGTTCGAGGTCACCGACCGGACATGGGACGCCGAACTGCGGCCGGGTGACGACCACCTGGCCCCCGACGGGCGGGTGATGGAGATGCTCTCCGAGCACCAGTGCCAGGGATGGCTCGAGGGATACCTCCTCACCGGCCGCCACGGCCTCTTCAACTGCTACGAGGCATTCATCCACATCGTCGACTCGATGTTCAACCAACATGCGAAGTGGTTGAAGGTCAGCGCCGAAGTCCCCTGGCGCCGGCCCATCGCCTCGTTGAATTACCTCCTTTCGAGCCATGTCTGGCGGCAGGACAACAACGGCTTCTCCCATCAGGACCCCGGATTCATCGATCACGTGGTCAACAAGAAGGCCGAGATCGTCCGGGTGTACTTCCCGCCGGACACGAACTGCCTTCTATCGGTGGCCGACCACTGCCTGCGCAGCCGGAACTACGTCAACGTCATCGTCGCCGGCAAGCAACCCCAGCACGATTGGCTGACCATGGACGAGGCGCTCGACCACTGCACCCGTGGGCTCGGGATCTGGTCCTTCGCCTCGAATGACCAGGGATCGGTGCCCGACGTGGTCATGGCCTGTTGCGGTGACGTCCCCACCCTCGAGACCTTGGCAGCGGTGCAGCTGCTGCGCCAGCACCTACCGGAGCTGAAGGTGCGGGTGGTGAACGTCGTCGACCTGATGCGGCTCCAACCGGACACCGAGCACCCCCATGGCCTCCCCGATCGTGAGTTCGAGACCCTCTTCACCCCGGACCGCCCGGTGATCTTCGCCTACCACGGCTACCCGTTGCTCATCCATCGTCTGACCTACCGCCGGATGAACCACGAGAATCTCCATGTACGCGGATACAAGGAGGAGGGAACGACGACCACTCCCTTCGACATGGTGATGCTCAACGATCTCGACCGGTTTCGCCTCGTCATCGACGTGCTCGATCGGGTCCCGGGGCTCGAACCCCGCACCGCGAGGTTGCGCCAGGAGATGGTCGACGCCCGGCTCGATGCCCGCCGCTACGGGCGGGAGCACGGTGAGGACCCGCGGGAGATCGCTCAATGGCAGTGGGACGTGGCGACCCACTCCCAGTAGGTGGCTCCGGTGTTGCTCCCTTCGCCGGCAGTACCGTCCCTCCTCGGACTTGGACGCAGCACCGATCGATCAGCGTGTCTCCCGCCCGCTCGGCACGGTCACCAAGAGGACCGCGGCATGCCCTCCGAGCTCGAGGCCGGTGCTCCCAGTTCCGTTTCACCCTTGTTGGAGATCCGGCTCACCACACCGTCGGCCGAAGACCCATGCAGCCGGCAGGACCCGAGGTCCCACCATGGCGAGCAGGTCGGCACTGCTCAGGATCGTCGGATGCGACGACCCGTTACCTCATGGGGAACTATGCGGACGTAGGTGTCCCGCCTGCCGCCTGCCCATGGGGCCACACCCAGCGCCTGCGCCCGCTCACGCTCGGCCGGGTCGACGACCTCCTGTCCCTCACCGCTGATCAGCACGCTCCACCCCTCGGTCAGCGCGTCATCGAGGTGATCGACCTCGAAGGAGACCTGACCCTGTGTGAGCGACAATGTGAGCGCTGACTCCGGCTCAGTCCGGAAGACGACATTCCCCTCGAGCATCCGAAAGTTCACCGGCAGCGCCACCGGTCCCCGAGACTCGAAGAACACGACCCGTCCCACACCGCCAGGGCCGATCAGGGCTTGACAGTCCTCGCGGCCCAAGGCCTCGAGGGTCGGCCGCAGCGACGCATCGGTCCGCCCGGGCGGGGCCTGGAACCCACCCCCGCTGACGGCGTCGACAGTGGTCTCGAGAGCGCCGGCCAACCGCCACAGCGCCGCCCGGGAGGGCTGTGGCGAGGGGTTCGTCTCCAACATGCGCACATAGGAGGCGTCCATGCCTGCCCGGGCGGCAACCTCATCGACAGTCAGTCCCAACTCCTCGCGGCGCTCGGTCACCCGGCGTCCCAGATCTCCAACGTTGCTCACGTGTCTCCCCTCTTCTGCGTCAACTACAACGGTGGTCGACGATGGTCGGTAACACCAGGGCACTTCGACTCAATTCGCCCCGTCGAGCGCCACCTCCGCCACCTGTCCAGGTCGAAGCACGACCGGTTCGCCGGACACCATCAACGTCACCGGACCGGCGCGACCCTCCCCCGCCTCGAGACGGAGCCGGTGCCGGTCGACGTCGACCGTGATTTCGCTCCCCCGAAACCACACCTTGAATCGCAGACCGTCGATTTCTGCGGGCAGGAGTGGATGGAGCCAGAGGGCCTCACCCCGGACCTCCAACCCGGCGTAGCAGCGCTGGATGATATCTGCGGTGCCGGCCATGGCGCCCAGGTGGATGCCTTCTCGAGTCGTTCCACCCTGGCTGTCGGCCACGTCGGCAGCCAACGCATCTCGGAAATACTGCCAGGAGCCCTGCCGGTCGGCACGGGCGAGCACCCAGGCATGGACCACCCTCGACAGGGATGATCCGTGGGTCACCCGCGCTGCGTAGTAGTCAATGGTGTCCCTGATCATCTCGGGCTCCAACGAATAGCCCATCCGCCCGAACACGGCCCGCAGCTCCTCGGCCGAGAGCAGGTAGAGGAGCATCAGGACATCGGCCTGCTTGCTCACCTGGTAACGACTCACGGTGTCGCCTTCGGCCTCGAGGATCAAGTCGAGACGCCCGATATTGCCATAACGGCTTCGGTACGCATCCAGATCGAGGGTCTCGAGTCGTTCGTAGCCTGCGAACTGCGAGATCACGCCGCCGTGGAACGGCACATGGAGGTTTCGGGAGATCGACTGCCACCGAGCGATCTCTGGTCCGTCCACGCCCAGACGCTCGGCGGTCTCCGGCCGATGCTCCGCGGTCAGCAGCTCGGCCAGCTCGCCGGCCCGCCACAGCAGCCACGCCGTCATGACGTTCGTGTAGGCGTTGTCGGCGACCCCCGGTTCGGCCGACCACGGGTATCCGTCGTGGAACTCGTCGGGGCCGACGACTCCGGCGATCCGGTAGCGACCGAGGGAGTCGTCCCAGGAGGCCGCGCTGGCGAAGAAGCGAGCGATCTCAAAGACCAGCTCCGCGCCCGGCCCTGCCGCGAACTCGAGGTCCCCGGTGACCTGCCAGTGCTGCCACGCGTCGTAGGCAATGGCCAGGCCGACATGGCGCTGGAACCGTGAGCGGTCGGCCATCCAGCGACCTGAACGAGGATTGAACAGCACGGTCAGCGTCTCGTCCCGCCCGTCGCTCCCGCTCTGCCACGGGAACATGGCTCCTTGGTGCCCGGCCCGGGCGGCGGCCCGACAGGCGGCGGGCAGACGCCGGTTGCGGTAGGCCAAGAGCGATCTCGACACCGCCGGAAAGCGGAGGTTCAGCATCGGGAAGGCGAACAGGGTGTCCCAGAACACGTGACCCCGGTAGCCCTCACCATGCAGACCTCGAGCCCCGAGCCCCGTGTCGAGCTCGACGATGTGAGGTGAGGCGACCTGCAGCAGGTGGAAGAGGTGGAGGTCGAGCATCGTGTTCGATCGACCGTCGTCGCTGACCGTCACCGCCGCCCGACGCCACAACGGCTCCCATGCCACCCGCTGGGCGGCGAGGATCCCATCGAAGCCGGGAGCGTCGGCGACGGCCCGGCGCGCCGCCAACTCCGGCTCCGAGATGGCCCGGTCCCTCGAGGTGAACACCGCCACGACCTTCTCGATGGTGATGCGGACACCGGCCGACACTGTCTGCGCCACCTGTGCCTCGGGCGCCCCGGGTGTTCCGTCGTGGACCCAGGCCAGTTCGTGAACCGCCCCCGAGATTCGACAGCGCGCCGCCATGGCCACCGTGACCTGCGACTGAACGGTCCGGACCCGAAGCCAAATGCCTCCCACATCATCGCCCCCTTGATCAACCAGCTCGAGGTGTCGGTTGGCGAGCAAGCGGTCCTCCACGGTCTCGTCATCGACGACATCGCCATCGAGGGTCGTCCGCAGATCGAGGCGGCCAGACCAGTTGAGCGGCATGCAGCTCAACTCGAGGGCGACGAGGTGGGGATCTGCCATCGATACCACTCGCCGCTCGACCAGGGCGGTTCGCCGACCGGCCGAATCGGTCACCACGCAGCGCCGCACCAGGAGACCGCCCCGCAGGTCGAGCCGTATCCGGTGCGAGGACACGGCCACGCTGTCGGCGCCGAGCCAGGGACCGTCGTCGGCACGGAGCGTGACCGGCAGCCAGTTGGGCACGTTGACCAGGCTCTCCACCTCCACCAGCTGCTCGGCCACGTGGCTCTGGAGCCGGTTGTAGACACCGGCGAGGTACGTGCCCGGGTAGGCAGTGCCGTCGTCATGTGCCCAGGGCGGCGCCCCCCGGGTGCCCAGGTAGCCATTGGCCAGTGTGCACATCGTCTCGGCCACGCCCTCCTCGGCCGGCCCGGGGTCCTCATAGGTCAGCCACCACGGGCTATCGACCGGGCCCAGCCCGGTCATCAAGAGGTCGCCGAGATCCTCCACCACGATGTCCGCCCCGGCCCGCCGGAGGCCGTCCTCCTGGGCGGCCCTGTCGATACCCACCACCACAGCGAACCCCCCGCGCCGACCGGCCACGACCCCGGCGAGGGCGTCCTCCACCACCACCGCTCGGCCCGGCTCGACCCCGAGGCGTCGGGCAGCCTCCAAAAACATGGCCGGGTCGGGCTTGCCGGCCAGTCCCATGACCTCGGCCGTCTCCCCATCGATCCGCACGTCGACAAGGGCGGCCAGACCGGCCGCCTCGAGCACCTGGGCGCAGTGCCGACTGGCCGACACGACCGCCACGTCGACCCCCGAGGCGCGGAGCCGCCCAAGGAGTTCGACCGAGGACACGAACGGGCGCGGTCCCTCGCTCGCCAGCAGGGCCAGGTAGCGGGCATCCTTCTCGTTGGCCAGCCCCCAGACGCTCCTGATGCCCATCGGGTCGTCGGGCGCACCTTCGGGCAACTCGATCGTGCGGTCGGCGAGCACGTTGCGGACCCCGTCCATCCGATCCTCGCCGTCGACCAGCCGGCGGTAGTCGGCGCTGGTGAACGCCGCGGGCGCGGGTGTGGCGGCGGGCGCGGGTGTGGCGGCAGGCGCGGCCAACGAGGCGAAGAGCTCGTGGAACAGCTCGGTCCAGGCTTGCTCGTGCAGACTGGCCGTGTCGGTGAGCACGCCGTCGAGGTCGAAGATCCATGCGACGGTCTCGTCGAGCGAGACCGTCGGGTGCATCTCGGATCCACCATCCTCCCCGGCTCGAGACCGGATCATGCCGATTCGACCCGGTCCGGTTCGCCGATCGAAGGGCGCATGATGACCGAGCAGTACGCGCTGCGGCGTTCACGGTGTTGGGGAACCGAGCCGAGGATCGTCCCCTCGCTACGGTGCGACCGTGCCACTCGGCGCTGGTTTGTCATGCCGCCCCTGCATCCATCGGTGGACCGACCCGGGGCTTCGAATCGACCGGTCTCAGCTTGGCGCACGGAGAGGACAGGCTGGGTCCGGCACAGCCGGTGTGCCCAGTGAACCGGTTCGCGCCGGTCATGCCTCGTCGTCGGCCTCCACGACCGTGACATCCTCCATGGCGGCGTGAAGCTCGCCGTCATCGCCGACAACCGAGAAGGTCTCGTCTACGACAATGTCGCCGTCCACCGTCACCACTGCAACGGTCTCGTCGGTGGCGAGGATGTTGCCGTCGCCGTCCACCGCGACAACCAGGTCATCGACCACGATGTTGCCGTCCTCATCGACATCCTCGGTTTCGACCTCCACCAGATCGAGTGTTTCCTCACCGGCGGGCGTGTCGTTGGTCTCACTCATCATGGGCCTCCTAGGGCAGCGGGCCGGATTGGCCTGCTCCCAGATCATGACATTCCGCAGACGGCCCGGCTACATGCCGCTGCCGGTCCTGATGCAGTTGCGGACCCGACGAGTTCTTCGCCTTCGTGTCGTCGGCGATCTGCGCTCGTCCGAGAGGCCGTGGATGGATGGTTCATGCCGCGATCCCGTAGGGGGATGACCTCCACCGCTCATGGCGGTGGATGAACCCACTGCTGCACCTGAGGGACTGCCCTTGTCAACCGTTTCGGCACTGCGTCCCCTGAGCCGGGCCTGTGTCGACTTCGTCGGCCACCGCCCAGCCGTGCGTCCTGATGTGTTGCCCGTGGAGGCGTTCGAGTAACTCGTCAAGATCGCTCGGGGGCCGAGGACCTTGCGGTTGCCGCAGCAAGTGAAGTTCCCAGTCGGATGCCAGGTTCGGAAAGCACGGCGGGTCGAATTCCATCCGCGCGGGAATGAGGCATAGCGTTCGACTGCCGTTGAACCAGTACTCTCAGTATTCTGGACCTTTCGACAAGCGAGACAGGAAGGACGCGCCCATGGCGGACGAGCGAGTCGCCCTCACGACGGGGGCCAACTCGGGCATCGGCCTTGCCACCGTCTTGGAGCTGGCTCGGCGTGGTCTCCGGTCGGTAGGAACGGTTCGCTCCCGCGCCAAGGCCGTTGCCGTGGCCGAGATGGCCGCCGAACAAGGCGTCGAGGTGGAGACGGCGATCATGGACGTCACTGACGCCGCTTCATGTGCGCGGGTGATCCGGAAGTATCAGCCAACGGTGGTCGTGAACAACGCCGGACTCTCGATCACTGGTGCCATTGAGGATATCGGCGACGAGGAACTTCGCGCAGCGCTCGAGACCATGGTGATCGGCCCCATGCGACTGGCACGACTGGCGCTTCCTCACATGCGACAAGCCCACGTTGGATACATCGTCAACGTGTCTTCCATCTACGGGCGCACCACGACTCCGCTGACCGGTTGGTACCAAGCCTGCAAGCACGCGCTCGAAGGGGTGACCGATGCCCTGAGGACCGAGGTCGCCGGCGATGGCGTGAAGGTAGTGCTCGTCGAGCCGGGGCTGGTCCGAACAGGCATATGGCAGGAGGCCGACCACGAATTAAGCGGCAGAGCCGGGTCCCAGTTCGCCTCATCCTATGAACGGCTACTGACCGTGACCCGGCTCGCCGACCCGATCATGGGTGATCCGGGCCGGGTGGCCGATGCCATCGCCAATGCCGTCACATCGCACAATCCTCGGGCCAGGTACCTCGTGGGTTACGACGCTCAGGCCATCGCCGCACTGCAGTCGTTTGTGCCAACCCGAGTCAGGGACCGGGTCGCCCGCGCCATCCTGGGCCTGTAGATCAGCTGAGCTGATGCGAGGCTGAGGGTCTCTCTGAGGTTCCACGAGCTTGGTCGACCCGCCCCGGAATACACATCCCTGAATCCCTTGGCTGGGTATCGCGCAAACACGGCTCGGGCAGTCTGAGTGGCGCCTCGCCCTGGCCCGGCACATGGAAGAAGGCGTGGCTAGGCTCAAACCATGTTCAGGCGAATGCTCCCTGTGTGCGTCGTCACCATCGCCTTCTCCCTGGGCGCGTGCGGTTCGACCTCGACGGCGCCCAGTGCCGCAAAACCTTAGGGGTCGGCATCCTCCACTTCCCCGACGTCGAACCCGAGCGGCCGAACCTCGGCCAGCGTCCCCGATCCGTGCACCCTGCTCGGCGCGTCGGACATCACCGCGGTTCTCGGGGTGAGCAAGCCGGCGACCGCGGGAGTCAACCAGACCGGAGGATCGGGACCGCAGACCCGTTCGTGCACCTGGGGCAGTCTTCTTGACGACACCGGGATGGTTTCGGTGCTGGTGGCAACCACAGACCCGGGAACGGGCACCAACTATGCCGACACCCTCGTCAATGGTTCGGGACCCGCAGGCACTCCTGTCGATGTTGCGAGCGATGGAAAGATCGTCGACCGCGCTGTCGTGGCCGGAGGCGATGGAGTCGGCAAGAGCATCATCTTCCACAAGAACGGCGTCACCGTCGTCGTCGCGGTCGTGAAGAGTGCTGTCGACCAGAACGCTCTGGTGGCCGCGTCGCAGAGTGCAGCCGCGAAGCTCTAGGGACCACCACACCCCTGGGTGAGGGGAGAACCAGCCTCCGGCACGGTCCGTCGGTCTGCCGGTGAAGGTGGAGGTGAGCCGGTCGGACGATGAGACCCGCTTCGCGTTGGGTGATCCGCTGGTCGACTCCTATCTCGAGTTCGTCGCCGGTCGGGCCAGACCGAACACGCTGCGAGCGGTGGCCTTCGACCTGAAGTACTTCTTCACCGTCGTGAAGGAGGAGCCGACTGACGTGGTGGCGGCCGACATCTTCGAGTTCCTCGCCAACCGGAAAGTGGAAGGTCGGCAGGTTCCACCGGTCATCATGACCGGATCATGCACCGACCGGTGGAACCTGCCGTCTCCCCAAGAGCGAGCGGCCACCTTTGACTATCCTTATCCTGATCACAGTGTCATGGCGGAAGCGCTGGGCCAAGTTCATTGAGCCACTGGTTACCTGATGCCGTAGAGGCCTGCACCCTGGACGCGGTCGGATCGCCTCGGTACGATCCACCCATCCCAGAACACCGGCGGCCATCAGCACTCGACGGTCTTTTCACCCGGTCGATCACTTCCGAGTATTCCAGCCTGACCAAGTCGGGCATGCCGGTTACCGTCCCGACCACGCCGTATCCGGGGTCGGGCGGAACACTCGACGTGTCAACGGGCCTCACCTATCCGACCAAGGCCGAGCGGGCCCGTCGGAATCCGCGGGTGTGCCTGCTCTTCGCCGATCCTCTGGGCGACGGGATGGAGACAGCACCGGTGGCCGTCGTACAGGGTCACGCGGCCGTCCGTGATTCGGATCTGCAGGCCAATGCCGACCGGTACACGCGCGAGTCGATGATCAAGCTGCCCGACGCCAACAAGGGCCAACCGAAGTTCGTTCTGAAGCGGATGGCGTGGTACTACGCCCGCATCTGGGTGGAGATCACCCCGCTTCGCATCCGGTGGTGGCCCGATCGCTCGATGGCCGCACCGGCCGAGGAGTGGCGAGCCCCGGCCGGAATGGTGCTACCCGACTCCGATCCCGCCCCGGACGGGAACCCTCCGTCGGCATGGCGCAAGGCCCCGGTGGACTGGCGATCCCTGACCGAGCACTGGCTCGCCAACCTGCCGCTCACCGACCTGACCACGGTCGATGACGAGGGGTTTCCGTTGTGCGTGCCTGTCAAGGCTGTCGGAATCCATAATGACGTCGTCGGGCTCGAGGTAGGTGCCGGCGCCCCTGAGCTGCTGGCGGGTCCGGCCTGCCTGACTCTTCATGGGCATGCTGCGCGCTTCACCGGGCAGGAGAACCACACTCTGATGGGAACCTTCGAGGTCGGCGACGGCCCGCCGCGTTTTCGAGTGGAGCGGGCCCTCGCCGACTGGAGCCTGGCCGGCAGCCGTGCGAGCACCGCCATAGCGTTTCTGGCCGCGGGGCGTTCCCTCAAGCCCCGGCTCAAGGCCGAGGCGACCCGGCGAGTCCAACGCGTCCCAAAGGTCCGATTCGGTTGAACATCAGTGCGGCGCAGGCCGCCCAAATGGGTTGCTCACACCAGGTCAGGTGGACCATTCATTGGGGTCCGGTCGGTACGGACGGCTCGCCCGGCTCATCACACGTTGGAGTACTCATGCTCGCGAACTCGGCAGGGAGCAGGGTCGACTTCACGACCCAGGTCATGATCGTGGCGACGACCCCGGGATCGGATACTGAGTTCCGGCAAGCGGTTCGCGCAATCCGGATTGGTGAGCCGTGCGGGACACAATAGGGCGCTTGGAATTCTCGGAACCTGCATTGCACTCGCCTGACGGATTTACGAACAACTCATCGATAGATCTCACGTCTGTGACCGACCTTGACAACAAGCACGACGAGTCGTCCCTTGTCGATCTCATAGATGATCCGATAATCACCAGTCCGAACTCTCCACTGTCCATCGCCTCCCACGAGTTGCGTTCCAGCAGGCGGCCGGGGATTTTCGGAGAGGATCTCGATCGTTTTCAATACGCGGCTTTGTGCGGTCCGATCGAGCTTTCGGATCGCCTTGGCGGCGTGTTCGGTGTATACAATTTCAAAACGATCCGCCACCTACGCGAGCCCCAACTCGCGCATCAGTTCTTCGTGTGAGATCGTGGGCTCAGTGGATTCCTTTGCGGCTCGCGCTGCTGCAAGATCCTCGGCATCCTCAAGGGCGTCTGCGGCACGCTCAAAAAATTCTGGACTCACCAGAACCCCGACTGGACGACCTCGTCTCGTGATTTCTATAGGTTCGATTCGAGCTTGGTCGAGCATGACGGACCAATTGGTGCGTGCGTCATTCGCTGCGATAGATGTCATGAACTAACCTTACGAAAGATACGACTCGTAAGCAAGTGATCCAGGAAACTTTCTGGCATGGATTCGCGCACCATCCCATTCGGATTCAGGAAAGCGCAGGTCAACAACTCGGGTGGGCCGTGCGGTGTGCGTTGAGGGACTCGAACCCTCGGCCCCTTGCGTGTCATGCACCCCAGACGGGTTCAGAGGCGTCCAACTCCGTCCATGATCGGCCGCTGACCTGGGCCGACGCGTCCAGTGCAGTTCGGCCTCGGCCGGGGAAGTTCAGCCCCGTGGCTACAGTCCTCGACCCCTTTTTGACCCCTTGCCAATCACGCAAGGGGTCACTGGATTCCGGTGTAGATACGAGTTTCTTTCGCCACTTGTTCGGACGCCATCGAGCTTGAACTGGCCGTTTAGGACGTTTCCCCCTAATGCCACGGACAACTCGTGACGATAGTGGACGTAGGAACACGTTTCGGCACTGCAACGATTGGGGGCAGAGTGGAGGAAGGGAACAGACTGAAGATCCCTTGGCGTGAACGCCTCAGAATGCAACATCTTGCACCCTGGGCCTACATTGTCTGTGGTGCGGTCATCGCCGCTATCTACTACCTAATTCCGGGTGGCCGTGGCGGTCACTTTGCCACGGAGAAGGTGGTGCTCTATTGCCTTCTCAGCGTGTCGGCCGCAGTCGCCATTGCTGTGGGCGTCATCCGCTTCCGTCCGGACAAAAGGGCGCCATGGCTCCTACTACTGCTTAGCCAAGCCGTGTATGCAGCTGGCGACATCACCTTTTACATACGCCATGACCTTTTGAAGCTCACCGCGTACCCGTCTATCTCCGACGTGCTGTACGTCCTGCACTATCCAGTTCTCGTCATCTGTTTGGTGTGGATGATCCGCAGCCGGTCCCGAGGACGCGACCTACTTGCCCTTATCGACACGGGTGTCGTGGTGACAGTGGCGGCTCTCTTTTCATGGATCTTCGTCATCGCCCCTCAGATCCATGCGCCGGGAGAAGCCTTCCTGGCGCACTTGACCTCAATCGGCTACCCGATTGGTGATTTCGCAATGTTTTCGGTCGCCATGTGGTTGTTCATCGGGTCGGGTCGCCGGACCCGCTCCATCTACTTCTTGATCTCGGCGCTTATCCTGCTCTTTGCAACGGATACCATCTACGCGCTCCAACAGATCCATGGCACCTACCACATCGGCAACTTCCTTGACGCCATGTGGATCGGCTACTACCTCCTGCTCGGATCGGCGGCGCTTGATCCTTCCATGCACGACCTCGCCATTCCCTCACCAGCAAACGATGAGGGCCGAGGCTACGGACAATACGCCGGTTTGGCATTGGCCGCGGTTGCCGTTCCGGCACTGTTACTGATCGAACAAGGTCGCAACACTCCCTACGTTTTTCCTGTCTTGGCTGCTGGTACGGCGGCATTATTCCTCCTGGTGCTCCTCAGAACTCGCAGCATGGCCACCGCGATGGTGACCCGTGTGAACTCTCAGCACGTCGCAGAACAAACTCTACGGTCAACTGAACGCTCGCTGGTCTCGTCGGAGATACGGTGGAAGTCGGTATTTGATCTGGCGCCAGTCGGCCTGGCCGAAGTGTCGATAGACGGCAATGTCATTCGGGTGAATCCGCCAACGTGCGACATTCTCGGCTATTCGGCCGACCAGATGACCTCAATGAATGTGGCCGGCATCAGCCATCCCGATGATGCAGAGATTGTTGGTGAAGTCGTCACGGCGCTGGCACAGAGGAATGCTCCGGAACTGAATTACACGGGCCGTTTCATCAACGGCAACGGGCATATTGTCTGGTGCGCCGTCAGTATCGTTCGGATCTATGGAACCGACGGAGACGACGACTATTATCTGGCTGGTTTTTTCGACATCACAGATCGGAAAGAGGTCGAGCGGCAGCTTAAGCGCTCGGCCATCCAGGCGAACGAAGCGTCCCAACTCAAGTCGAATTTTTTGGCCAACATGAGCCACGAGATTCGTACGCCAATGAACGGCGTCATCGGCATGACCGAGCTCCTACTCGAGACCGACCTCGACGCTCTCCAGCAAGACTATGCGGAGACTCTGCGCAGTTCAGGGCTGGCGCTCATGGATATCGTCAACGACATCCTCGACTTCTCAAAGATCGAAGCGGGGAAGCTGGAAATCGAAGACATCGAATTCAGCGTGCGGGCTATCGTCGACAATGTCGTGGATTTGTTGTCACTTGAGGCGGAATCCAAGGGGCTCAGGTTGGTTGGCGAGGTCGGCGACTCCGTCCCGGCGATGGTTGGCGGCGACTCACATCGGGTGCGCCAGGTCCTGACCAACCTCATCGGTAATGCCATCAAGTTCACTCCGGCCAGCGAAATCGCCGTCCGTGTCACTGAGTCCAAATCCGTGGGTGCAGACGGTGTACTTCGGTTCGAGGTCGCAGACACCGGTATCGGGATCGATCCCGACAAGCTCGATGTGATCTTTCATCCCTTCGTCCA
>PKXA01000054.1 GCA_003133325.1 Acidimicrobiaceae bacterium
GACTGAGATCTGGCCACGGACACCCTGGGTAGGTCACTGCCCAATACATGATCGCACCCGCAGCGATAGCCACGGAGCTGAACCCCATTCCGGTCAAACCCATTTCTCTTGCCTCCATTTAGTTGTCTGGCTCATGACCACGACATTCAGAGGCTTCGCCGGGTGCGTGGTTGGCACCCAAGCTGACGACGTCCCGAACAGCTACCTATGCCCGACGGACGAAGTAGACGATCGCGACAACTACTAGGACAAAGACGAGTGCTCCAAGGCCGATGTACATTGTTCCCAACTTTCTTGGGCCGCACGATGCGATACCCACTGACTTAGACAGCACACGGTGCGCTCATGCTGACAAGCCCACCGCGGTGCCTTTGTCGGCCCCCGGTTGACCAACCTTCTCGATCGGTCAGCGGGAACCGCTGGACGGACGACGAATCCCTCCTACTTGTGGAGGACGCCCTTCACCTTGTCGATGCCCTCTTCGACCTTGTCCTCGACCTTGCCGACCTTCTCTTTGACCTCACCGGCCTGGCGGTCCGCTTTGCCCTCTGACTTCAGGTCCTTGTTCCCGGTCAGGTCGCCGACGGCCTCCTTGGCGTTGCCCTTCATCTGATCTGTCTTTCCAGCCATCTTGTTTCACCTTCTTCAATCTCGTGACACGCGCCGGACCGCTGTTGGCCCGGGTACATGTCCACGGTGGCCCTCATCACCGTGCGCAACCAGAGGACAAAGGCCTTGCCTCTGCCGAAGGGCCGAGCCAACATCGGATGCCCTCACGCCGCTGCGCGGGGTGAAAGGAGACTCTGTTGTGATACGAGAAGAATTGTCCAGACTCTTGAAGACAGAAGAACGGCACCGGCGCCTACTTGCCCGCCTGCTAGTTGCATTCGGCCTGTCAATTCTGGTTTATGCCATCGGCGCAGTGCTCACATGGGTATTCGAGGGCGGCCAGAAAGGCGGAGACATCAAAGGATTCGGTGACGCAGCTTTTTTCGCTGCCGTGCAGATGCTGACTGTGTCGTCGCAGATCAAGAACCCGCTCACGGTTGCCGGAAGGATCGTCGATGTCGGCCTCGAGGTGTGGGCCATCTTCGTCGTCACCGTCGTCGCAGGCAGCTTCGCCACGTTCTTTAGCTCGGGCGACTCGAGCTAATCCAAGGGACAAGCCGGAGTCCACCGGCCATCCCCAATCGCCGGCTCGGCGGCGCCCATTCGAACTCCGGGGCCCATTGTTGCGGCCGCATCCGGAAGCCCCCGGTTCCGCTGCCCTTCTTGCCTCCCCGCTCGGGTGGGGGCCTCTTCGGCTCAGGGGCCCCGGGCGGCCCCGTCCTCGGGGCGGCTGCGCGGCGGCTTTGGACCGTGGGTGTGCGGTTGCCTTGCCCCCCCGCCGTTTCCAGTGGACCTTTGGGGACGGCTTTCAAACCCTCCCGAAGTCGTGGAATCCCTTACGGGACAGAGGTCGCAGGCTTCGCGCCGGTCGCGGAAGGCCGCCGGAGACACCTCGAATCGGGCTTCAGTGTGCTTCGCACAGGCCCCTCCGGAGGAAAAGGGACGGCTTTCAAACCCTGACGCCGCTGTCGGATCCAGCGGCGCGGGCGCACCCGGTGCTCGTGAGGAGCCGCGACCTCTGGAACCGGTTCGGCGTTTCGTTCAGCGCCGCCTCGACGAGTCCGAGATCGACCGGCTCGTCACCGCCTATCGAACTGGCCGATCGCTCGTCGACCTCGCCGCAGAGTTCCGGATTCATCGACGAACCGTCGCCGGCCACCTTGAAGCTCGCGGCGTACCTCGGCGCATCAACAAGCCCAAGATGACCCAGGCCGACATCCATGACGCCGCCGGTCGCCACCACGCGGGCGAATCCATCGAGGCGATCGCTAGGTCCCTTCGCGTCGACCCCGCCACGGTTCGACGAACACTGAAGCGCCAAGCAGCCGGGCTGGGACGCGAAATCTAATCCCCCCGGGCGGTACGTGCGGCGAGACCCGGCAACGAGCGTGCATCGACCCAACCACGGATCCAGGGCCTGGTCGTAGGCGTGAGCGATATGTGTCATCCCTGATCGGCCGATCGGGTGTCGCAGGGGCGGGCTTCCTGGCCGCATGTCCGGGGGGCACCCTCCGAGCCTTGCCCACGACCCCGGCTGGGACCGCAGCGCCGGGCGGTTCGCGCTCGGCTTGGGGCTCCGGCCCACCGACGTGGTCTGAGCGGGCCCACGTCCCGGGTTTACCGCCTAGGTCGGGTTCATCGACGCGAGTTGGAAGCTGCCGTTCTCCTGGTAGGTCACACCACCGATCAGGGCACCGCTGTGCACGGTGATGACCCGCTGGTTTCGCAGCGGCAGGCCGGTCGCAGCGTCGAACCACACGTTGACGTCCTCCGTGCCGGTCTGGCCGCCAGTCAGGTTCCGAAACCGGTGGTAGTGCAGGGCCGCCACGTTCGTACCGCCGATGTCGAGGTGCTCCGGGCCGACATAGGTGTATGGGCCGGAGGAGATCACCTCGCCGTCCGACCCGGTCGAGGTGCCACGGCACTCCTGCATCCACTGGTCGCCCGCTTGTTGCGTCGTCCTGATGGCGTCGACGGGTGGGTCACACGTGTAGGCCGACGAGGTATCGACCTTGGTCACGACCAGGTCCAACCGTTGGAAGAACGCGCCGGCGTTCTCGGTGAGCCCCGAACCGGTCGGACAGTAGTCCCAGCTCTGCCAATGGTTCGTGCTGTAGTCGACCCGGAGCCTCCAGCACTGGCCCTCGAGGTGGGTCACGGTGCCTGGGATGCCGGGGCCCTGGGTCTGGGTCAGCGGCGGCATGTCGAGGTGCTCGGTGCCTTCACCGCGGTACCGATAGATACCGGCCGCCGGCCGGAACGGCTCCGCGCCGGTCGACTGGTCGGTGCCGGGAGCTCCGGCCCGGTGGCGGGCCTCCCCCATCGACACCGGCCGGGAGGAGCCCCGGTTCCACAGCACGACGAACGTCGTCACACCTGCGATCAGGGCGACCCCGACGATGGCCCCGACGATTCGGGCCCGGTGGCGGCGACGACGCCCGGGTTCGCGCACCGCCGCCTCGGGGGAGCTGGGCTCAGTCACGGCCTGGCAGGCTCCCCACTTCGAGGCCGGCCAGCTCGGACGTGCCGTCGAACACCACCTGGCCGCGTTCACGCACCACGCAGCGGAGCTGACCGGCCAGGTGTTCGAAGTCGGTGTGGACGTTGCGTCGCTCGGCCGGAAGCGGGACGGGCAGCACGTGCGGTTCGATGCCGGTGCCGTCCCCCTCGAGGTCGATCTGGTGGCGCCACGACCGGGCCCGGACGGCCCACCGCCCGGGGGTGACTTCGGAGTGCACAGGCGAGGGCGGTGTGATGCGGATAACCCGCTCGCCCAGCCGCATGACCACCCCGCACACCGGCCGGGCGATCGGCCCGAGGCGCAGCACGCCCCCTGAGAAGGCGACCGACACGTCGGCGCCGTCGAAGTCGTGGGCCTGGCCCCACCACCACCGGTCCGGGAACCCGGCGCCCCAGTTCCGCTCGCCGTAGACCCCGGCACCGTCGAGCGACCACTGGTCCCCCCCAGATCCGCTGCCGCCGAAGGTGACGCCACCGGAGGCGGTACCGCCGAGGCGGTAAGGCTGCCAGTACTGGTTGAGGAACGGCACGGCCGAGAAGATCCCGCCACCGCCGAAGGCCTTGGGCCACTCGAAGGAGCCAGAGAAGCGCAGGTCGAGGTGGACGTCGTCGAGGTCGACACGGAGCCGGTCAGCCGAGGCCTCGAAGCGGGCCTCAGCCGACCTACCCGCGGTGAGAGCGAAGTGGGCCCGGTCGGCTCGGGCGTCATCCAGTACGGCCGAGCGCACGATGTCCCCGGGGTGCAGGGCAACGGCCACCGTGGCCCAGTCGCCGGCGGGATGCCGGTTCACGCCACAGAGGGCGACGACGACCCGGCCCGACGCCGGATCGGTGACCCGCCAGAACCAGCCCTCCATCTCGGCGCCGTGCGACGGCAACGGGTCACCGAAGGGCACGTCCGCGCCGGTGCGCCGGTAGACCGAGACCAGCCCGCTTCCGGCACCCAGGACCGCATCCCGCAACCGGTCGAACGTGATCATCGCGGCGAACGTACCCCACCGGTCACCCCTCCGGTCCTACAGGGCCCCACAAGCGGGAACTCATCTACCGCTACGGCCCGGGTTCGATCCATGACGTCCCATCCTTCCCTTGGTGCTCCGAGCGTGCCGTCGACGACGCCCCCAACGAGCCCCGATCGCCTTGGGCTCGGCCGTCGTTGCAGCACGCGTGCCACGGCGGCCATCGCCAGCCAAGTGGCGATGGCATTGGGCCGTTGCGAGCCGGGGTCTGCCGCACGATCAGGTGACGAGCGATCTGTGGCGCCGAGCTGGCTCGCGGAACCCTTCGGTCCCACTTTCAAACCCTGCCTCCGACCAGGGACAACTGGCCGATTTCGTTGTGATTTTCAGAACAGTCGTGGGCGCGCAGGGACTCGAACCCCGACTTCTGCCTTGTACGGGCCAAGGTTCCTGATGCTCTGACCTGCAGAAACACTCAGGTTCCAGCTCAGAACGGGTGTGCCACTCCCCTCTGCTCCTCATTGGTGACTCCTGCTATCCGTGTGCAGTGGCACAGTTGTGGTTGGGGCATTGAACGCGGAGCAACTGCAAATGGCGGACAGAGGCTTCCTCAAATGACAGATCCGTGCGGAACAGCAGTCATTTGCTGGTCTGGCCAGGAACCTCTCGGACGAGCAATTGGCGACCCCATCGCTCTGCGCCGAGTGGTCAGTACGGGAAGTGATCACCCACACAGCGTGGCACATCCATCTCCGGACGATTCCGGTGCTGCCAGTCAGCGAGATGCTCCCGTACCTACGTCTCGGCTCCGAAGGCTACGACGCCCGGCTCATGGCCCAACACACCGCCGACCGTCCCGACGAAATCGCGGCATGGCTGTCGTCGTCTGCTCGCTACAACAGCCCGAACTTAGGAGAGCTGATCATTCACCAACAAGATGTCCGGCGGGCTCTGGGCATCCGCCGAGCCGTACCTGACGAGCAAGTGCTGTGGCTTCTGGGCTACATGATGACCTCCATCGGGAACGTCCAGGCCGGCGGAAAGCCCCGGGATCGAATCACTGGTCTTCGCGTCACGGCAACCGCTCTCGATTGGACGAGTGGCGACGGACCGGAGGTCACCGGACCAGGCGAAACGATCCTGCTCGCTGCTGCGGGCCGAGCCGTTGCCCTTGAAGAACTTTCCGGCCCCGGAGTCGCAGTCCTCGCCGAAGGCATGGAACGATAGGCACGGAGACCTCGAAGTGGGCCGTTGACAAGGCCAACGAGCATCACACCTCTTGCGGTTGCAGCGGTTTGCACCATTGGCGTCTGGCTGCTCGGGGTCTGGGCCTCCGATCTGTGGGGATCTCACCGAACTCATCCGTAGTTCGGATTTCGACTACGCCGTCCGCCGAAGATATGCAAGGCGGCGCAACACCTTGACGGCCACCCGACCAGAGGTGCCCCACAACGCCGGTTTGCTGCGTGCCGTGTACTGCCCGACGCCGAGGGTGCTTGCGGATCGCGAGCGCACGCGGACGTGCCGTTCTGCGCTGCGGCCAGGGTGGCGACCGTCGTCGTTCTGGCGCGTCGTTCTGTACCATCTCGACGTCGCACTACGCCGAATACGCGCTCGTCGAGTCAGACCCGAGGGGTCGTTCGCCTGAACGTCAAGGCGCGTCCGCACTGGGTATCACTCGCCCAGTGGCCGGCGGCACGACACGCGGTTGGAACCACATGGGCACATGTGGGCACTATCTGGCTGGTGCAGCCAATTTGTACCGCAACACCGCGACTTCGAGAGCGGAAGCTCCGGCCGGAGCGCTACCAAGGGCGGAGTTAGACAGCTGCCAGCAGTGCCAGCGATCCCACCGTCGGGACGGCTATCCAACCCTCCCTCAGAGCGGCGGCTCGGTCCGCCTGTGGGATGGGATCCACGGCTGCTACTGCAGCCGCTCGGGCCACTAGCGCTGCGATTAAAGCGTCGAAGGCATCGTCACTCGTACGGCAGAGATCCACTTGTGCATCGGCAACCCTCAGCCAGGCAGCGGTCGCCGCACGGAACTGGGCGACCAGGTTCCGGCGCGCCTCCGAGTTCTCCTTCCGCTTGTACTGGCGAGACGGAAGTCCCCAGCGGCGGAGAGCGGCGGCAGGATAGACCTCTACGACAACGCCGGATCCGTCGAGGGCGGTCGCAGCCGGAAGCCGGGACAGCAGGGCTGCGGCACGCATCGCCGGCAAGGCTATCCGGTCGGTGGAGACAGAGAGGGGTGGCGACGTCCCAAGGTTCTTCCACACCCAGAGGTCAGTCCGCCGGTACCGGAAGGCGGACGTATCCGCATGCCGGTATCGGGCGGGCCAGGACCCATTGCGTGAGTGCTGACTAACCGCATCGGCGAACGCCATCGGCCAGCCGAGCGGGACGTCGATGCCCAGCCTGTCGACCGTCGAAGCGAGCTTAGTGATGGCGGTATCGGCGATGCCGACAGTCAGCTCGGTGACGGTCGCGGAGCGATCGGACCAGTCGATGACGCAGGCGGCAGTGTTGGCGTCCTGAGAGGAGAGATCAACACCTGCCGTAATCATCGACTGCTGATCGTAGGCGGCCGTGACCCCCCGGCGATTCCTAGCCGACCAGTTCGTCCCAGACGGCATGCTTTCGCAAGTCGAGGGGCATGCTGTATTCACCTCGGAACCACTCCTCGAACTCCTCCGAGGGCTCGTCCAGAAAGCCCTGAAGTTCATGCACTGCGTCCGAGGCTTCGGCGACACTTCCGAATTCCGTGTCCGGTGCGAGCTGTTCGTTGCCGGCTTCGGTGAGGAGTCCGTCATCAACTGCCTGCTGTACCAGGTTGAGCCGGTACTTGTCCTCGTAGGCATCGGGCCAGGGCATCCCTCGATGATCGAGGTCGTACCAGATTGCCTCCTGCACGGGCTTTGGCAGCCGTGCGAGCGCTCTCATCGCCCCGGTCCGCAACGCTTCGAACCTCTTCACGTCGTTCTTAGGCAGGCGGATCCGACGGACGACCTCTTCGGAGCGCGTCTTACTCATTTCGTCTAGTTGGTCTCGAAGTTCTGAGCGCTCCTCCTCCGACTCCTCAAGGGCGCTCCGAGCACCCTCAAGGTCCGACTCCAGACGTTCAAGCTCGGGAAGCGTGGCCACCTTCACCGGGGGTAGGGCCTTGACGAGGCGGGCGGCGCTCGCCAGCCACTTTGCCTTGTACTTACCCCAGGTTGTTGCGTTAGGCCGCCTGCCCATGGCATCGCCGACGCGATCGTGAAGTTCGTCCAGCGCCGCGCTGTCATCGAGGTACCGCACGAGCATCCCCTGAAGAACACCCTCCATGTCGGTTCGTTCCATTCCGGGCACGGCCAGGGGGAAGAGGTTGTCCACGTTGCTCCATGCCGCCCCCAACTCGGCGATGCAGACCGGGCGAGTCTGAAACGCCGGTGAGACGATCGCGATCACCAACTCAGCCTTGCCGACCTTGCTCCGGACGTGGCTCAGGAGGTCATATCCGGAGGGGATCCCTGTGTCCTCGCCGGACGAATAGAAGATATCGTCCGGTTTGAGGCCGCAGCCCAATCGGACGATCGTGTCGACGAACTCGTCAACAAGTGGTTTGTCGGCGAAGGCGTGGCTGATGAAGACCCCGGGCACGATGGAAATCCTATGGGCTCCCAGAGCTGGGCGTACCGCACCGGCTGAGCGTGTTTGCGAATCGCGAGTACCCGCCCGACGTGCCGTTCTGCGCTGCTGGTTGGATGGCGATGCCCGTTGTTCTGGCGCGTTGTTCGGCGCNNGGCGGCCTCCGTGCTTGCTCCGATTGCTGCACGTGTAACAACACTTCGGTGGCGCGTCCCACTTGGACATGCGCCGAGTGTCATGGGTCACACCCTGGCTACTATGGGGTCATTCAACGCTTCTATGACGATGAGGGAATGAACTTTGCGGTCCTGTTGAGCCGGGGTTCGCCTACGCCAACCTCACCGATGTCGGCGAGACACTAGCCACCATCGAACGGATTCCCGACGGACATCGAGAGGCGTGGGTTCGAGAGTGGACGACGACCGCGAACCATCTCGCAGGTCTGGCGAATGAATCGCTAAAGGACGGACACAACGTCAGCGGTAGCGCGCGTCTACTGCGGGCGTCGACGTACTATGACCACGCCTCGTCGATGGCGCCCGGCACCCAGGACCCATCGAGGTTCACATCGCTGTGGGAGAAGCACCGCGCCTGCTGGGATCGTGCAGTCGAGTTGTTCGATACCCCGGTCGAACGCACCGAGATTCCCTATGAAGGAACCACCCTGGCCGGCTACTTCTTCAAGCCTGATTCAGGTTCGGGGCCACGTCCAACGATCATCCTGAACAATGGGTCCGACGGACCGGTAAGCAGCCAGTGGAGTTTGGGCGGCCGCGCGGCAATCGCTCGGGGCTGGAACGCCATTACCTTCGACGGGCCTGGACAGGGGGCCGCCCTGCACCGTCAACACCTGTACTTTCGCCATTATGAGAGATGCTCCTATATGAAGCCGCAGCAGCTGACAATGG
>PKXA01000017.1 GCA_003133325.1 Acidimicrobiaceae bacterium
AGGTCATGCTGACAGAAAGGGGGGCGGCCAGGGCCACGGCAGACCTGATGACCGCCATGGACGCGACAAGCCCAGACGACGCGTAGCCCAGATCTCGCCCGGCCGTCCGGTGACTGAGGGTGGTCCGGTCGACGTCGTGCTCACTCGCACGAGCTCGGAATCCGGCGGCTCTGATCGACCGGGCCCATGTTGGGATGGGGAGGCAGAATCCGCCGACCGAGCCGCTGAACTGGGAGAACGTCGGCTGAAACCACTTTCAGCCCGCGTCCCAGAACCCTGGTGTAACTGAATGCTGAGGAACCTCAGATCCGCAGGCGTGGCGGCAGAGGATCGCCCACGGTTGGGCTGGTCCCAAGATCGACATCGGCTTCGCTAGAGAAACGGGCGAAGCTCAGCGGCAGTCTCGGGTGCACCCGCGGCCGCAAGATTGCTGAGGACATCCGTGCGAGATAGCGGTGGGTGCATCGCGTCGTTGACCTGTTCGCGGATCACCGCGGCAAATTCTTCTGGAGCGAGGTCGAAGATGTCGAGCAAGAAATCGTCAAGTCTGATGACCTCAATGCTGAGGGGCGCAAGTGTCTTGTCGGGAAAGTCTCGAATGTTGTTCGTGACGATCGCATCTGCGCCAGCAACGAGCGCGCACGCCACAACGTGTCTGTCGTTCTCGTCGGGGAGAACGATCGAGCCTTCGAGGCTCTCCCAACCCGAGACCGATGCATCTTCGAACGCTTTGTTCATACAGCCGAAGCGATACTCGATCTGCTCCGCTGAGAGTTCAGGATGGAGCCTCGCAATCGCCCGCTTGGCCTCTTCGAGGATTCTCTCCGACCAGACCGGTCGATACATCTCCCGCTCGGCCAGGCGGAGCAATGTATCTGTTGCGGTGACTGGCACGAGGACGCACGCGTCCAGGACCACCGTGAAACTCTGCATCGCTACTTCTCAACCGAGCGTACGACCTCCGTGCGTGCCTCCTTCAGCGCCGCGGCGACTTCGTCCGGAGAATCGGTCGAATCGTAAAGACCTTGCTCGGCCGCGTTGCGGGTCATCTCTGCAAGCGTTGCCCTGCGGGCGTGCCGCCGACGTTGCTTGAACGCGACGAGATCGCTCAGGAGGACTCGGCGGTGACGCGACGGCTGCTCGAAGGGGATTTCTCCACCTTCAAGAAGCTTTACGAGCGTGGGCCGACTGATGCCGAGGAAGTCTGCGGCTTCTCTTGTCGTGAGCCGCTGGCTCTTCGGGACGACAGAGATGGCCTGGCCTTTGCTCATGGCGGTCACAACCTCGAGGAGAACTTCGTAGACTTCAGAGGGAAGCAGCATCTCTTCGCCGCTGGCTCCTCGCAACGTCGCCGAATTCGTTCGATGAAGCATCCCGTCGAGGTTTTGGACCTGGCCCAGGTCGTCGGGGGGCATGACAACGTCATCGAAAGCTTCTGCTCGTAGTGCCATTGCGCCTCCCATCTCCGCGGATCGTCCCTGCGACCATTCTAACCCAAAACGATCAAATCGCAAGATACGAATGAAACGAATACGCTACGGATGATCGTTGAGGCTCCGGTGAGCACGAGGCAAGGCGGGAATATCCAGGTCAGCAACGCAGAGCGTGATGGGCTCGCCGTGGGGAGCGGAGATTCAGCGAATCTTCGCATCAGAGCTTCGCATACGCCAGATGAGGGACTCCGACCCGAGCTTCGCCAGCAAGCGACGCTATTACCGGTGGTCGTCAGCCGGGTCGTTTCTGGTGGAGAACCGAATAGCGGGCCGAGCGGGGATCGGGAATCGCCACATGGCCCTCGGTGGGTGTGCTTGGTTGGGGCGATGGACGACGGTGACGGCGGTCGTGGGCAAGGACGGCCGCAGTCACGACCGAAAAGAGGCGGGCATCGGCCGTCGAGAAGTCACGGCCGCCTTCCTCATCAACGCCGAAGAAGCTTGGTACCAGGTGAGCGGTTTGGGGCCAGCCGTAGCGAATCGCCCGGGCCCTGAACTCGACGGGCACGTCGTCGGGATCATCGAGGGTGCACGCCAAGGTCTCGGGGTCGTACGACCACGGCATTGCCGGATCCCGGTGCTCGAGATCGGCTTCGACCACCTCGCCCGGGAAGAGGGCGAGACCGGGCTGGATGCCGGCGTTGCCCATCACGACGGCCTTCACCCGCCGCGGCTCGCCGTCGAGTACCACATCGACGACGAAATCGATGTCGTCGGCCCAGCGTCGCCACGGTGCTGCCTCGGCGTAGGTCTGGACTTGGTCGAAGAGGAGCTTCCAGTCGGCCGGGGAGGGTGGATCGGTCGGCTGGCGACGGCCCGCCATAGATCCAACGAAGCAGTCGAAGATGTCCTCGGCCTCGGCGCCCGGCAAGATCTCATCGACGGGCGGAATGAGGTTGAGGCCCGGCCGCCGGCCGAGCTCGGCCGCCACCAGGTCACCCAGACCGACAGCCGCCAGGATTCGCTGGGGGCGCCCCGGAGGAAGCGAGCCCGCTGGTTTGTTGAGCGCGCTCTCCACCGCCTGGGCCAGGGCACCCCGGACGTCTTCTGCTACCGAGAGGCCACGGATAAGGCCGGTGTCGACGTCGAGGATCAGGGCGGCAACCACGACCGGCTGGTCAGCCACCCGCACGGCGTGCGAAACGTCCCGACTCATGACCATCCAGGTAATGGGCGCCACCAGTTCGAGGATAGGTGGCATGTCGGGAGGGACGCGTGATCGGCTCGCGGCGGTCACGTCAGCCTCGGCTCACACCATTTCCCCGGATCCAAAGCGCCGGACGAGGCCCATTGCCGTTCTCCGCCGTCGTTACCTTGACGCCCCGAACCGGCCTGCGCGATGGGGCATTATCGAAGATGGAACGCGCCATGCTGGTGTCGGAGAGGACGTGATGTTTCGCCGGAGGAGGAACCGCCAGGTTGAGGAGTTGGCCAGGGAGCCAGCCCGGGAACCGAACCCCAACGCCGCAGTACCGCACGTACGAGTCCTCGGTTTGTCCGAGCGGGCCCCGAGTGAATCAGCAGCAGAGGCTGCCCTCGGGGGACCTGAACGGCTCCCAGAGGACCTGCGGCCGCCTCCGTTCCACATCCGGGCCGTCCCGATTGATGAGTCGCTGGGTGGCGAGTAGGGAGCGGTTCCAGATTCGGCCCTTTGTGCCTAGGTCAGCGGCTGGTAACCATTGGTCTACCGGACCACCGGGTCTATCAATCCCGGTGCCATGCGATTTACGTCGGGTCGGCCACTGTGCTCACACGACTCCCCGCAGTTGGAATTCTCCCTTCAATCATGCGGAGGGCTCTCGCAAGCACCCCTGCCGGCCTCAACGCACCGGCGGTTGACCGAACCAGTGACCGGAGCCAATCTGGCCGTTTAGCACTCTGAGCTGCGGCTTTACGCCCT
>PKXA01000116.1 GCA_003133325.1 Acidimicrobiaceae bacterium
TGATCTTGACCGATTCGGACGATGGGTGTGACCCTGGCACTGCTGCGCAGTCCGGGATCTACCCATCCTTGCTCAAGCCGGTTGAACGGAAGGATCTCCTGGCATGCCTGCGAGTCGCATTGGGATTGAAGGTGGCGGACACGGCCCTCTCGGGGGTGCCGGCACAATCTCCTCCAGCAGGTGGCGGACCCAACGTTGGCCGGCTGCTCCTCGCCGAAGACAATCTGATCAACCAGAAGGTTGCGATCGCGATGCTGTCCAGCGCCGGGTACCGGGTGGACACGGTGCTCAACGGAGCGGAAGCAGTGAAGGCAGTTGGCAGCGAGCCATACGACGCCATATTGATGGATTGCCAGATGCCGGAACTGAATGGCTACGAGGCGACCGCTGCAATCAGGTCCTTGAATGGCTCCGGCCGGCTCACCCCCATTATCGGTGTTACTGCCGGAGCGCGCGAGGAAGACCGTGAACGCTGCCTGGCCATGGGCATGGACGCATATATCTCGAAACCACTGCGCAGGGACGCTCTGCTGGCCCTGGTGGCCCGGACCATCAAGAAGGGTATCGCCAACGACGTCACCGTCAAACGCGGAGTCCTCGACAAGACCCGACAGCCCGGCGGATCCGTAGAGGAGGATCTCCTCGGCGAGCTTGGCGCCCAATTCGTCCGCGACACGGAGCCGCTTCTCGTGCAGATCCGCGCAGCCATGGACGTGGGAGACGCCTCCGCGGTGGCTCGAAGCGCCCACAGCCTCAAAGGGAGTGCCGGTGATCTGGGTGGCCTGCGCTTAGCCTCTGCGTGCGGTCGTCTGGTACGACTGGCCCGTGCCGGCTCCCTCTCCGAGAGTGAGGCCGAACTGCAAGAGGTGGAGTCCTCCTTTCAAGACTTCTGTCGCACGTTGAGCCACCAACTGTCGCCTGTGGACGGACAACCTTCTCACGGTGCTCGTACATGACACCACAGACGGGGAGCGAGTCCAAAGTCACCGACCCTCGGTCGGCCGGACTCGAAATATCTGGCCATGGCCTTCTGGGTCATGACAACCCGGTCAGTCGGCGGCCGCCGATGGCCATGCTGGTGAATCTCGGTTGTCACGTCGGCGTGCTGGCCGGCGGCCTGATGGGGAGCGAGGCGCTGATCGAAGCGGCCGAAACTGAGTGCGGGCTGCTCCGCTCCGCCCTCGGTTCGTCAAGGCCCATGTCATGAGGACCCTGTTTGCCGACGACGACCCTATCTCCCGGCTCATCGCCCAGAGGGCGCTGGAGGCCCTTGGCCACGATTGCCTCGTAGTGAACGACGGCGCACAGGCCTGGGACCTCTTTCGATCCTGGCATCCCGATGTGGTCATCAGCGATTTGACCATGCCCGGGCTGACCGGAATCCAACTGTGCCGGAACATTCGGGCCAGCGCATCTGGCGGCTACACATACTTTGTCATGGTCAGCAGCCACGGGGGCTTCGACAAGATCCTCGAAGGCATGCGCGCCGGAGCCGACGATTATCTGGTGAAACCGCTCGACTCCAACCTCCTCGAGGCCCGACTGATTGCCGCCGACAGGGTTACGTCCCTGCACCGTCAGCTGGCGCGTCAGCAGACCGAACTGGAAGGGTTGAACCAGAAGCTCACTGCCATCGCCCGGCGGGACCCGCTGACGGGGCTCGGTAACCGCAGGGCCCTCGAGGAGGATCTCGACCAACTGGAGGCACGAGTGAGACGTTACGGGCACCGCTACTGCATGGCCGTGATCGACATCGACCATTTCAAGTCCTACAACGACACGTACGGTCACCAAGCCGGCGACGAGGTCCTCCAGGCCGTCGCGGCCCAGCTCAAAGCCCACACTCGTTCGGGAGACGAGGTCTACCGCTACGGCGGTGAAGAATTCTTGTGCATCTTCCCCGAACAATCCCTGGCCACCGGCGCACTAGCGGTCCAGCGCATGCGAATCGGCTTGGAGCGGCTCGCCATCCCACACGCCGACAGCCCCACGGACATGCTGACCTTCAGCGCAGGCCTGGCCATGTTGGACCCCGACCACCCCAGATCCACGAGTGAGGTGCTCAAAGAAGCAGATGAAGCCCTCTACAGGGCCAAGGAACTTGGTCGCAACCGGATAGTGGAGGCGATCTGAGTCGTCCTGGACCTCCTCGGAGTTCTGAATGGCCCTGATCTGTCAAGGCGTACCCACTGGCGTTGGAGGCTGTCCCCAGGACCGGCGCCGAATACTTCTGACCTTGTTTGGTTGATGGCTTCGGCCGTGTGCTGTTTCGAGTCGTGCATCTGGCCGAATGATCATCGATCTCGGGGTCGAATCTTTTCACTCGAAGATGGCGGAGTGTCAGGCCTGGCCTTCGCTCAACTCGAGCCTCGCGCCGGCAGTCCCGCAGTGCAGGCGCTGGATCCGTCAATGGAATATCGTTGGATCCGTCAATGGAATAGGGGTCAAGTTCAAGCTTTGGGGCTCGCGTGCCGATAGGAGCATGAGTAACGGATTCTTCAAGCGATCTACGAAACTATTAGGAATCTCATGGAGGCTTGCATGCCAGATTCAACGGCGGCGATCGCCGGCCCATTCGATGCCAACGTTCTTCTGAGCGTCCTGGCCCGGGTCAGGGGAGGGGATTTCACCGCCCGGATGCCACTCGATTGGAAAGGCGCGGCCGGCGAGATTGCCGAGGGTCTCAATGATGTCATCGTCGCCAACCAGGCACTCGAGGTGGAGCTGGCCCGGGTCAGCCAAGCGGTGGGCAAGCAGGGCGACCTCTCACAGCGGGTAATACTCGGCGAGTCAATCCAGGGTTTGTCTGCAATCACCGAATCGGTGAACAGTCTGATCGAAGCCTTGGTGGGTCCCACCAACGAGATGCAACGTGTCATCGATGCGGTTGCCGGCGGGGAGTTGGACAAGAGGGCATCTGCTGACGTCGGTGGACCCAAAGTGGGCCGGCTGCTCCTGGCCGAAGACAATTTGATCAACCAAAAGGTTGAGGTCGCGATGCTTACCAGCGCTGGTTACCGGGTGGACACGGTGCTCAACGGAGCGGAAGCAGTGAAGGCGGTTGCCAACGAGCCATACGAGGCCATATTGATGGACTGTCAGATGCCAGAAGTGGATGGCTATGAGGCGACCGCTGCAATTCGTGCTCTCAATAGTTCCGGCCGGCTGACCCCCATCATTGCCGTCACCGCCGGAGCGGGCGAGGAAGACCGTGAGCGCTGCCTGGCCGGGGGCATGGACGACTACCTTTCCAAACCAGTGAACAAGGACGCTCTGCTTGCCCTGGTCGCTCGGTCGATAGAAGACGGACCGGCCGCGGTCCCTTCGATGCCGCGTGCCGGTGACTCCATAGAATCTGAGGCCGCGATCAACCTCACCATCATCGGCGAACTTCGCCTTCTCGGGGAGGAAACCGAGCAGGATCTCCTTGGGGACCTGGTCGGTCAATTCGTTCACGACGCAGAGCCACTTCTCGTCCAGATCCGCGCAGCCATGGAAGTGGGAAATGCCCCCGCTGTGGGTCGAATCGCCCATAGCCTCAAAGGGAGCGCCGTTGATCTGGGTGGTCTGCGCTTAGCCTCTGCGTGCAGCCGTCTGGAACGACTGGCCACGGCTGGCCGCTTGTCCGAAGGTGAGGCGGAACTGCAAGAGATGGAGATCTCCTGCCAAGAATTCTGTCGCACGTTGATCCACGAACTGTCATCTGTAGACCGACAACCTTCTCGCGGCACTTCTCCATGACATCGGCGAAGGGAAGGACATCCGGACCGATCTGGTGGTGGCGGAGGGCGAGACTGGAGAACCTTCGGAGCTGGTTCTACGCATCGGTCGCCGGTGGGATTGCCAAGTGAGCCGTTTCTCCAGGTCATTGGCAAGCCTGCCAGTGCCCCCACCGATCAACCGGCGATCGAAATACCGGTCGGCTCTGTCGGAATGTTCGGCAAGGAAACGATCCCCGAGTTCGGCGGCGGCGGTGCCCTGTGGCTTCGACGGCACCATTGCGCGGGTTATGTACACGGCCACCATGCCGGCCCACCCGCCGCATCGCAGAACCTGATCGTGCCCCGAAAGCATGTGCCGCCACGCCTCAGTACTGCCTCGGCCGCATGGGGCAACCGGTGAGCGCGCTCCCGCCTTCATCGTCCCCTGCGCCAGATTCCGCGTGGGAGGATGGCCAACAAGGCCAACAATGGGCGCAGGAGGCTTCGCAAGCCTTTCTGGAGTTCGCCCCGGATGCCGTTGTGGTCATCGACTCGAACGGCCGGGTGATCCTGGTCAACCGCCAGACCGAGGTGATGTTCGGCTACTCCCGGGAAGACCTGGTCGGCCAACCGGTCGAGATTCTGCTGCCGGAGAGATTTCGCGAAGTCCATGTCGGTCACCGTGGTCGCTACGCGGCCAAACCCGGAACCCGGCCGATGGGTGCGGGACTTGAATTGTTCGGCGCGCGGTCGGATGGGAACGAGTTCCCCATCGACATCAGTCTGTCGCCGCTCAGCACCGGAGGGGGGCTTCTGTTTGCCGCCGCAGTCCGTGACATCACAAAACGGCGGCGGGCCGAGGCGATGTTCAGTTCGTTCCTCGAGTCGGCGCCGGACGCCGTGGTCATCATCGAGAGGAACGGTCGGATCGCCTTGGTGAACGCTCAGACTGAACGACTCTTCGGCTACTCCCGAGACAGTCTGGTCGGCCAACCGGTCGAGATGTTGATGCCGAAACGCTTCCACGTCCTCCACGTCGACCACCGCGCCGGTTACGTCGACGAGCCCGACACTCGGCCAATGGGCGCCGGTCTCGCTCTCTTCGGCGAGCGGTCGGACGGGACCGAGTTCCCGATTGACATCAGCCTTGCCCCGCTCGACACCGAGGAAGGCAGACGTTTCGCCGCCACGGTCCGCGACGTTACCGAGCGAAAGGGGCTCGAGGCCGTCCGAGACCAGTTCATTCACCTCGCCGCCCACGAACTGCGGACACCACTGGCGACCCTGGCCGCGCTCTCCGAAACGCTGGCGCTCCGGATGGGAGAGATGTCTGCCGAAAACATCACCGAGGCGCTGGGTGCCTTGAGGCGTCAAGGAGAGCGGGCCAGCATTCTGGTTGCCAACCTGCTCGACCTCTCTCAGATCGAAGGAGGCCGCGCCGACGTGCGGCTGGCGTCCGTCCCGCTTGGCGCAGCTGTGAATCGCGTCATGGAAGGAGCCCCCACCCCTGCCGGAAAGACGGTGACAGTTGAAATGGACGACAACTTGAAGGTACTCGCCGACTCCGTGCAGCTCGAGCGCGTCCTCACCAACCTCCTCACCAACGCTTACCGCTACGGCGGGAACCAAGTGCGGGTCACCGCCCAGCGCAGTGAAGGTGCCGTGCTCGTCAGCGTGTCAGACGACGGCAATGGCGTGCCCGCTAACCTCGTGGACACCGTCTTCGACCCATTCGTGAGGGGTAAGACGGCTGGGGCGGTTGGCGGATCCGGCGTCGGACTGGCACTCTGCCGAAGTCTTGTCGAATCTTTCGGCGGACAGATCTGGTACGACGCGGCCGCCCCCCGGGCAACCTTCAACATCCGGCTCGAAGCATCGCGATGAGCAAGAGCGTGTTGGTCGTCGAGGACGAGGTGGACATGATGCTGACCTTCCGCATCGTCCTCCAGACGGCCGGGTACCGGATCTTCGAGGCGTCGAGTGGCGAAGAGGCCCTCACAATGCTCGAGAGCCTGGTGCCGGACGCCATGATCCTCGACTTGATGCTTCCGGGCATCGACGGCTGGGAAGTCCTCACGACGATCCGGCTGGCGGGTCTTCTCCCAAGCACCCCAATCATTGTCGCCTCCGCCTCCGCCAACGCCGTGCCGGGCCAGGATGAGCGAGCACGCGAGCTCGGTTGCGCCGAGGTGTTCACGAAGCCGTTCTGCGCAGAGGAGCTGCGCCGAACCCTCGCCAGAATGCTGGCACCGAGGAGTACGCCAGCCGACTGGCGACGAGTGGGTCAGCCACCGTAATCTCCGAAGAGCGGTCTGCAGAAGACATGTGGAGGCTTGTGGTCCGGCAGTCCACCTCGTTCACCCGGTGCGTTTGTGGATCGGGGTCACATTTGACGGTGAGCGCCGTAGTTGGCGGCCCCAGAAAATGAAGACTGGGCCACCACCTTGGAAAGTGGCGTTCCGGGGGACTCATCGGGCGAAGGCGTGCCAACCGAGCCACATCCACGCCAGCATCAAGAGACCTTGCCCCAATCGGGTCGCGGTGATGCGACTCACGAGCGTCCCCAGAGTGGAGAGCCGTCCCTTCGACAGCGTGGCGACGATCAAGCAGACGAAGACACCGAGCCCGAGTAGCCCCCATATGAGCATGGTCCACTGCCGAATGGTCATCGCAGCACGAGGTAACAGCCGAGTGCGAGCCATAAGGCGAACGCCGAGAACTTGCCTATTCGGGTGGAATCGAGCAATTCGATCAATGTGCTCAACGTGGGATGTTCTGATCGTGGCGAGCTCATGTAGGTGTAGAGCTCCCAGCACGCGATGACAATGGCCATCGTCACCCACATCAGCGACCACCGGTTTGACCTGGGCACGCGTTGGGAGTCGCAGTTCGGATGCATGACCGATGCGGGTCGCTTGGTGATCCGAACTCGTACCGCCATGGTCAGAACGGCAGCGAATAGCGGCAACGCGGTCGCGACATCAGCCTCCACGGTGAACGGGCGTGTGAGCGAGGCCAGCCCCGCGTAGGCGAAACCACCGGCGGCAGTGGTGGCGAAGATCCAGTGTCGTTCGGCGACAAAGCGTCTCAGGCGTGACATGCCCCGGGCCTAGCCGGTGACTTCCGCAGGCCAGAACCACTCGGGTTCGTGCCCACGGGTCTCGGGGAGGAACCAGAAGAGGCCGCTGAGGACCATGGCCGGTATGAACGTCACCATGGCCGCCGGACCGAAGCGGCTGGCGACGTCGGCCACCGAACCGAACACCACCAGTCCGAGGACCGCTCCCAGCACGGCTCCCGCCACATTCCATCCGGCCACTGACGCGCGGACTGACGTCGGGAACAGCTCATTGACGAAAGCCCCTGCGGAAGGGGCGATGACCCCGCCGGCTGTGACGCCGAAGAGGTACCCCACGACCAGGGCAATCCGGTTTCCGCTGTAGCAGAGGATGCCGGAGGCGCCGATGCTGACCATGGCTCCCATGGCGGTTGGTCGCCTGCCGACTCGGTCAGCCAGCCACCGACCGGCCAGGAGTCCACCGAGACCGAGGATTCCGGCGCCGACGACCATGGCGGACAGGGCGATCCCGGGGAAGTGGTGGACGTTCTGCGCGTAGAGGAACACGAAGCCGTTGGCCGGTCCAGTGATCACCCCGAGCGAGAACGCCAGCATGGTGACAAGCGCCAGCCGGGCACGATAAGGCCGGGCGACGGCACCAAGGACCGGTCGCCGCCGTTGGTTTGATGCCGCGTCCTGCACGAAGCGATCGGGCTCTGATACCCAACGCGCCGCGAACAACAGCCCCACCAAGGGCACAATGGCCAGAACAAGTATGCCCCGGTATCCGAGTGCGTTGCCGGCCAGCCCGTAGAGGACGGCAGTGGCGCCGGCCCCGACCGCGTAACCGGCGGCGACCAGGGCTACGGCGGCGGCGCGTTGGGCCGAACCGGTTTGCTCGGCTGCCTCGACCTGGGCCACGGCCGCCGCTGCCGAGAGGAATGGACGGCCCAGCGCGAACACAAGGACGAACCACCAATACCCCGGGGAGGCTGCTGAAGCCGCGGTGACCGCGAGTCCGAGGCCACAGGCGATCAGCAACACCCGCCGCCGGCCCACTTGGTCGGCCAGTCCCGCCAGTGGCAGCCCTCCCAGTGATGCCAGTCGGATCACCGCCAATCCAAGGCCGAGCTGGGTGCCCGAGAGGCCAGCCTGGTCGGTGATGGTCGAGCCGTGCAGCACATGGCCGAAGTGGCGGGCCACATCGCCGAGAGTGGCGGTCAGTCCGAACTGGCCAAAGCCGGCGGCCAGCGAGACCAATGCAACACCAAGGATTGCCGGGTCCGTCCAGCCGTGGAGTAGAAGTTGGCTTCGGGGCACCGTCGCGCGCTCGGACGACACCGCAAAAGCTTTCGGATCTTTCGCGCTCACGGGGCACCAACCGAAGGACGAGCAGCACCGGGCCGGGTTGCTGTCTCATCCGCAAGGCGCGCCGCCTCTCGCCGACGGCCGGGCCAGAAGGGTGCGTCGAGCGCTGTCAGCAGCACAAGGGCAACTCCCGTGACACTGAGCAAATACCACGGCCAAGGTCCGAGCAGTCGCAAGAGGGTCCACTCGCCCGGCGGACGCCGCAGGAACATGTAGTTGGCGCCAGTGAGCGCGTCCACCAACCCGACCAGTGCACTGTAGGCGAGCGTGATGGCGAAGATACGAAGAATCGCGTGGCGCCGCGGTGCGAGCCCGAGCCCGACCACCAGGAACAGCGCGGCAAAGACAATGCCCAGGTGGCCGATCACGTACTGCCAGAAGACGAGATGGGGAAAGCCGGTCGACAGATCCGGAGTGAGCACACCCTGGAGCGTGCCGGCGAGACCCCAGAAATAGGTCAGCTCGACCAATAACGGCGTACGCCAGAAACAGGCTGCGGCGGCCACCAGCACCGCTACGTCACAGAGCGGGAGGGGGAGCGAGGTCCGTGCCGACCAGGTACCGGCCACGAGGAGACCGACCGTGTAACTGCATGCATCGAGCGCGAGGGCGAGCCCCACTAGCCGAGCCATGGTGAGCGTCCATGTCCCGGGTCGCCTTCGCGCCCCCAGGCACGCAGCGGCGCAGGCGACCAAACCGACCAACACACACAGCCCATACGCGAAGGGAGAGACCACTGCGACCATTCCGCCAGTCTTGCTCCTCAGCGCCTGGTCGGGTGCCGCCACCGGAGATGATCTTCATGGTGCGGGGCAACCACCGGTGTGGTCATCTTGTGAGCCCATCAGTCATCCCCGTCAAGTCCTCCTCCGGCCGTGAGAAAGACTTGACGGGGTCATCGACGCTGTCAGGCGAGTCGGGGAGCAGAAGCACGGGCAGCGCTGAGCCACCCAGCACCTCTCTGATCACTCGCGCCCTTTCGGGCTCGGGGTTCTGAGACCAGCTCAAGACGATGAGGTCGGTGTCGTGCTCGTGGGACACCTCGGATACCCGAGTGGCAACCGAACCCGTTCGGAACTCGATGTCACTCGAATGGGGAAAGTGGCGGGTGAGGAACTCTTTTCCCAAGATTTCGAGGTCGCGCCCAGGGTGATCCAACATGGCGGGCAAGGTGGTGTCGGTGAACACGTGGATGACCACAAGCTCGACATCGGCGACCAGCAGCGGAAACAAGCGCTCGAGCACCGTTCGTGAGGACACTTCAGTGCCTTCGAGTGGCACCAACAGTCGCTGAATGAGACGAGGGGAGACCGCCTCGGGAGGCACCACCACAACCGGTTTTTCTGTATTCTCGAGGATGTGGCGCGCCGTATGTCCGACCGGATGGCCACCGTCGGGCGTGCCCCGGGCGCCGATGACGACAGCGATCACGTCTGGCGCACCGGCCGCGGCGAGCAGGGCGGGCTCCACAGGGCCCTCGAGCACTTTGAACGGTACCTCGCTGAGCGCCGCAAGTGCCTCAGGTGCATCGACCGACTCCCGCGGGCCGACGCGGACATGGACCGCCTGCACATCCGCCCCGGTCAACTGGCCGATTCGCAAGGCTGTCTCCATCACTGGCCGGGCGGCAGTAGAGGTGTCGAGCGCGGCAAGGATGATGCTCATCGTTGGCTCCGCTGGGTGGGGAACGCATTCAGGGGGAACGTGGTGCCACCGGGCACGCACGATGCCGGGGGCCGATCGGCGACGCGCACGAGAAGTGGTGTCTGGCAGGTAATGGTGACCCGTTCGTGCTCGGCTCGAATGCCAATGGGCTGTCCGGCGAAGCGAAACGTGAGGCCGAGAGCGCACCAGGCGTCAGGGAGGTAGGGGTTGACGGCGAGCATGCCCCCCTCTGCGCGCACGCCGAGGAAGCCGAACGCGAGTGCTTGCCATGCCCCTCCCATGGTTGCCAGGTGCACGCCTTCCGCGGTCGTGCCAGTCAGATCGTCCAGGTCGAGGCGGACGGCCAGGTGGAACATCTCGAGCGCCCGCTCCGGCTCACCGGCGCGAGCCAGCAGCGACGCGTGGATGGCGGGGGAGAGCGAACTGCCATGGGCTGTCCGGGGCCCATAGAAGGCCAGGCACGACTCGAGTGACCCGTCCACCACTTCTTCTGGCACGAGATGGTGGAGCATGAGCACGTCGGCCTGTTTGATGAGTTGGGAGCCGGCCACTCGCTCGGCGCCGAGAAGTATGTCGGCGGCGACCGGCGGTGGTGCGACCCGGGACATGAGGAGAGGCTCCAATTCGAAGTAGCCGGCAAACTGCTCGTAGAGTCCTCGCTGGGGGCTCCATCCGTCGACCAATCCGTCAGCCAGTGCCCGCCAGGTCGCTGCAGTGCCTCTGTCGCCGGACCGGAAGAGGAATTCGGCACCGCGACGAAGGTTCCAGCGGGCCATGACGTTCGTGTATGCGTTGTCGTCGACGACCTCGTGGTACTCGTCGGGTCCCATCACCCCGTAGAGGTGACCGTGGCCATCGGCATCGGTCCGAATGCGGCTGGCCCAGTAGCGAGCGGTGTCAATGAGAAGCTCACGACCAGCTCCCGCGAGGAAGCCGGTGTCGCCCGTCCAGGCTGCGAAGTGGGCTGCTGCCCAGGCCACGTCGGCCACGATGTGCTCTTCGTGCGGGCCGGTGGCGATCGGGATGAAGTCGTTGTGCTGTCCCCGAACCGAAGATGGCGTGACGTCTCTACCGTCGCCGGCCGACTCCCAGGGAAAGCGAGCGCCACGCAAGCCCTGGGCGTCTGCGGCAGCGCGTGCCGCGGGGAGACGACGGATGCGGTACTCGAGCATGGCTCGGGCTGCCGCCGGGCGGATGGCTGCCAGAGCTGGCAGCACGAAGACGTCTGCATCCCAAAAGACGTGTCCTTTGTAGGCGTTGCCGGTCAATCCACGGGCACCGACCGCGGACTCGCCGATGTCGGCAGCCGCGTTCAGGAGGTGGAATACTGCGAAGCGAGCCGCCAGCTCTGCTCCGGGGTCTCCTTCGATGACCACCTCGGCGTCCTCCCAACGGCGTGCCCACGCCGCTCGGTGGTCAGCGAGCAACGTGTCGAAGCCGGTGGCTTCCACTTGTGCGAGCCGGTCGTAGGCGTCGTCCAAGCGGTTCTTCCCGGTGGGAGCGACGACCCAAGCGGCCAGCCGCTCGACTACTCGACGACCTGCCGTCGTGACCACCCGGTCCCGGGCAGCCACGGTGATCTCGGCACCCGCCCGACCGGTTCTGGCGCCGAACATAGTTCCGTGCTCTTCACTCACGAAGTCGGTGGCATCCCGAGGTGGCCGGAGCGGCTCGCCGGGTTGGAGATGGGCCTCGGGTGCCTCGGCTCGGAGCGCCAGAGCGTGTGGCGAAGAGACGGAGACGAAACGTATGGACCGTTCCCCCAATCCCTCGTTGCCGAAACGGACAAGGGTGCCGCCCCGCAGGTCGAGCAGACGCCGCTCGGTATGTCGACGGTCCACGCCGGGTCGCTCGAGGCCGGTCCAATTCGGGCCGGGGAGGAGTTGCCCGTCTTGGGTGTAGGCGCCGTTCACGAGAAACAGAGGGCCGGTGTCCCGGCCGTCCTCCTCCCGGGAGCCTCGCGTACCCACAAATCCGTTGCCGAGCGCTCCCAGCGCCTCGGCGACGCGCTCCTTGGCGCGGGTGGTGGGCAGTGGAATCACCCAGGCCGGGTCAAGATCGATGTTCGGCACCCGCAGGGCTGCCCGGCGCGAGAGTTGTTGGTCGAGTAGCTCGATGAAGCGCTTTGGACCATTCCCGAGACGCACAACCCTATGGGGCGATCCCCCCGGTTCAACCCCGACAGAGACGACCACGGCGCGGGTGAAGGCATCCACCATCATCAGAGAGTCGCTGCCGGCCACGCCGCCGATCGACCCGAACTCGTCGCCACCGATCAGCACCAGTCCACCGGCGATGCCCTGCCGGGATAGCCAGTCAGCCGCCCAGTGTGCCGAGTCAGACTTGTCTGTCAATCCGATCTCGATGTGCTTCACGTCGCTCGTGATTCGTGGATCGGCCAGCCCGGCACCTCGGGAGACGTCGGCGGCGAGCGCGACGACCTCAGCCAGGTTCGCAATTCCCGCGGAAGCGAGCCGCGCCGTCACGGCTGCAGCGAGTAGTGCGATGTCGGCCTTCTTGGGATCGGCCCATGCTGGGACGGGGATGAGATCGATCTTGCGGCGATTGATCCGCTCGGACACCACGTTCGCCTCGACGCCCCGCGTTCGGAGGCGCTCGACAGTCCGCTCGGCCGCTCGATCCAGTGCACGGTCTTCCTCGGGGCTGGCGGTGTGTTGCAGCACGAGCTTCGGTCCGTTGTCGGTAACCGCGAATACCTCGGAACCCCGGTTGCAGCAAACGTACAACCGACCCCGACCCTGAGGCCTCGCCTGAAGCTGGGCGTCGATGTTCCCAACGTGGGTGCCGGTCACGATGATCACGTGCACACCGGCAGCACTGAGTGCCTCGATGCGTCTTCGTACCCCGGAGGCATCGGCTTGGCGATCCGGCACCGCGGTGCCGTCCCAGTCGAACATGATCGCCTCAAAGGTCTCGTGGAGAGCCACGGCGGTTCCATGTCCTCGAAGGGTTGAACGCCGAGTCGGGTCAGACACAGTTGGTCGTCCGATGTTTGGGGCAACTCGACTAGGTTCGATGAGCTTCTGCATGTCGTCATCGTCCATGGTGCCGATAGAGTTCTGCTTGGAATAGAAGCTACTAGAACGGCTCGACTGGGGCGTCGAGGGTTGCTGCCTTACGGTCGGGGCCGTGCGGAACCGGACAGATCTGGACCGTTCAACCAGCCAGAGGCAACGACCAATTCCGACACGGCTACTCCAAGTCCGCCGTGATGACGTCCCAATGCCATTGGGCGATCTCCGGCGTGAGGAGGGTGTCCAGGGAGGCCGTGGAGGTGCTCGGTGTTCGGTTGGAGCCGCATCAGGTCGATGGCGTTCACCACGGACACCTTCAGCTGCGGCGGGTGCTGGCGCAACAGTTGCACTGCCGCCAGCGTCCGGGGCTTGGAACGGCATCACAACACGTCATGACCACATCGGGCAACGATCCCTGGTCGTTCGAGCCGAGGGACCAGACGCCCAGCCCACGGGTGGAGTGGTCGAGTGCTTCGTCCGTGGCCAGTCAATCGTGCTGGGGCTGCTTGCTGCCGAAGAGATAAGAGATCGAAGAGGCCCTCGAGCACGATTCGGGACTGCGGGGGCTGTGGGGGGAGTCCGGGGACCTCCGCCGTGTGATCGACGCCGCGGACGCCGGGGACCAGGATGGGTGCCTGGCCTACGACGTCTACGTGTACCGGATCCAGACCAGCGTGGCCGCCATGTGCGCGGCCATGGGGGGGATTGACGGTTTGGTGTTCACCGGTGGGGCCGGCAATGCGTCGCCCCGGCTGCGGGCCGACACGTGCGCGGGTCTTGGTTTCCTCGGGGTGAGCATCGAGAGCACAGGCAACCACGCGCTCGAAGGGGATGGTCTGGTGTCCGCCCCCGGAGCCACCCCGGTGGTTCTCGTCGTGGAAGCCCGGGAGGATCTCGAGATCGCCCGTCATGTGCGGGAGTTGCCCCGATAGAGCGTCCTGGTGCACAGGCAACGAGACAAGGAGCGTCTGTGCAGCCACCTTGCAGCCGTCCGGCGGAAGCATGGCGGTGGACATGGGTGCGTGTCCCGTCGCAGGCTTCGCGCTAGAGCCCTCGACGCACTTCGAAGCGGCGACCGGTGAGGATGTCGGGGCGCACGACCAGTACCATGTCTCCCGGCTCGGGGACCAACGGATGTGGTGCGGCAGCGAACTCAATCTCGGTCGGTGACTCGATCAACGTGGCCAACCCACGGACGAGCACGCTCCATGCCACGCCGGCATCTGAGTCAACATGGTCGACCTCGAACGCGACCAGGTGACCAGCCGCGGCCTGGGAGAAGAAACCGGTTCCCACCCGTACCAGGATTTGATCGTCATGAAGGGTGAAGTTGACCGGAATGACGACCGGTGCCTGATCGGTCGGCACACCGATCCGTCCGATTCCGCCGTCCTTGGCCGTCACGGCCAGCAATCGCATGCACTCGGGAGAGGGAAGCACGGTCGAACCCCTGGCATCTACCCACATGTGGCCACGATGACACCGATCCGCTGGTGGCGCCAGGGGCTTTTGACCCTCAACAACAGCAGTGATCCCGCTGATCGCAGAAGACGAGAGGCATCGCCGTCATCGTGTGGTTCGACCAGGAGCGAGTCATGGACTTTTGGGGCAGTCGGGAACCACCTTGCCCCCGGAGAATGGCTGAGAGCCCGAAATCTCGAGACCGAGGCTGAGCAAGAGGACACATCACCGGCCCGTTGCCGGAGAGGTTCGTCGCACCTAATCGTGCCTGGCGGAGACAGCGTTCGGGTTTGTCCAACCTTCGAGCAGGTCTCGTGAACTCCCCAGTGGGGAAAACGGCGAATTCCGACATTTGGACCGGCAGCGCTGGGGGACCGCCGCGGAGTCACTGTCACCAGAGAATTCACTTGTAGGCCATCTGGCGTGGACCCTCTGGTCGCGAAGAGTTCAGGTAGCGATGACACGCTGGCGATGTCGCAACAATTCTTTCCGGTAAAGCCAGCGCCTGCCGACAGGTCGGGTAGAAGGAGCCGTTCATGGTCGGAAGCAGGGGAGCGAAGATGAAGATTGGTCTGGAGACTGAATCGTGTCACCTGCTCTTCCAACATGGCCGCATGAACATCTTCGACTTTATCGAGTTCACTGCCAGATTCGGACTGGACGGTGTGCATATCAACATCATCCCCGACTACAACCTGCATCCTCGGTGGGGCGCCCTGCAGGGCGCGAGTACGGAGTATTTGTCTCGTGTGAAGGCGGCCATTGATCAACACGATCTCTATTGCGAGATAGCCACCCGGGGAAGCACTCTCAAGGAACTTGCTCCTGCCCTGCGGATTGCGCGTGCTCTCGGTGTAGAGCTCGTGCGGTCTTACCTCTGGTTCCCCCACGGACGGTTCGACGTGGACTTCATGGAGAGTCAGATATCGGAGGTACGGCGCGTGGTCCCGTTCCTGAAGGCGCACCAGATTCGTTTAGCGTTCGAAAACCATGAGTTCGAGACTTCCGCGGAATTGATCAAATTCATCTCACTCGTAGGCCAACCTGAATGGGTCGGCCTCCTGTGCGACACCGGCAACTCGATGATGGCCTGGGAAGAGCCCTTGTCGGCGATCCGGGCGATGGCGCCACATGCCTTCGGGGTGCACTTCAAGGATCATTCGGTGATCAGGGATGGCGACGAGCCTGTCGTCTGTGGCATGCCTCTGGGTCGGGGAAACATCGACATTGATAAAGCGTTCCGAATTGTGATCGAGGACTCTGCTGTGGCCCACATCAACCTTGGAATGTGCTACCCCTACTGTGCCACCTTCAAGCGGGAACCAGGCACGGGAGGCTCGAGCGATTTCGCTGGCGCCTTTGCGATAACCCATCCGCCGTTTCCACCCAACTTGGTCAGGCCAATGGGCTATTACTATCCTCATGACACCAGCGAGGAAGCGCTGTTGACGTTGCTGGAATGTCAACAGCAAGACCTGGAGCGTAGTATCGCCGTGCTGACGAGGTTGAGGGACAAATACTGTTCACCTCAGGCCCGTAGCGGTTGAGTCCACCGGATTGACCGGCAGGACGGCTGACACGTCGTAGTCGACACCGCTGAACGGTGTCGACCGGTTCGTCGTGGTGGGACCTTCGGCCCTGGTGGAGCAAGGGGTCCGCCACCAATGATAGCGGTAGGCGGATGGATCCCTGAGAGGGGCGACGAAGTGGACATGGCGTTGATCGAACCTCGGGATTACGATGTAGCTGGTCGGAGGGAGATCCGACTCCCTGACCAACCGCCGGCTCCCCGGTACCCGGCCGAGCTGGCATGTGACGTGACAACCCGTGTGGGGACGACGATACATCTCCGGCCGATTCGGCCCGACGATGCCCCCCGACTGGTCGACTTCCACCAGCACCTCTCGCCAGGTTCGGTCTATCGGCGGTTTTTTTCCGCGCACCCGAGGCTGTCGGCTGCCGAGGTCGAACGGTTCACCTGTGTCGACTACGTCGACCGGATGGCCTTCATCGCAGAGGACGGTGACCAGCTGGTCGCGGTTGGCCGCTACGACCGGAGCCCGGGCACGGCTGAGGCCGAGGTCGCCTTCGTGGTTGCCGATCAGTACCAGCATCATGGGATCGGGACGTTGCTGCTCGAACAGCTGGCCGACGCCGGGTGGCGTAGTGGGATCACGACGTTCGTCGCCATGACGCTGGTGGAGAATCGAGACATGTTGGGCGTGTTCGTGGACTCGGGGTTCAGAGTCACCACGAGCGTCGAGGATGGAATCGTCAGTGTCCGCTTTCTGATTGAGCCCGACGAGGCCTACCGGGTGGTGCGCACGGCACGCCATGCCCGGATCCAAAGTCCCGCCCGGCAACGAGCCGGCGCCCCACAATGCTGATCGTGAGTGGCCCGACCGGAGGGTCCGAGCACGACGGGGGTGACCACCCCGAACGGCCGGCTCGGATCGCTGCTGTGATGGCAGGTGTCGACGACCTGCACCTGGGCACCGATGTTCAGATCGTGGCACCATACGTGGCCAACCCGGCGCAGATGGCGCGGGTGCACGACACCGCCTATCTCGATGAGTTGGCGGCCTTCTGCCAGGCAGGCGGCGGTCAGCTCGACCCCGACACCTATGCCTCGGCCGACTCATGGTCTGCCGCCCGCCGGGCCGCCGGGGCAGGGCTGGCGGCCGTCGATGCGCTGCGACAGCGCGACGATGGTGTGGCATTCGTCGTCGCGCGTCCACCAGGCCACCATGCCCTGCGTGATCGGGCCATGGGGTTCTGTCTCCTCAATAACATCGCCATATCGGCTGCCGCGCTGACCGCAAATGACGAGCGCGTCCTCATCGTCGACTGGGATGTGCACCATGGCAACGGCACCCAGGCGATCTTCTGGGACGACCCGAACGTGCTGTACGTGTCCACACACCAGTGGCCTTTGTTCCCTGGCAGCGGTACCTCACAAGAGATTGGTGGCCCGCGCGCCTTGGGCCGAACGGTCAATGTCCCGATCCCTGCGGGGGCCACTGGCGACGTCGTGCGCCGAGCGATCGACGAGGTGGCACTCCCCGCCATCGATGACTTCGATCCGACCTGGGTGCTCATCTCCGCCGGGTTCGACGCCCATCGAGCCGATCCACTGGCCGACCTGGCGTTGTCGAGCGGCGATTTTGCCGAGCTGGCCAGAATGGTCGCCGGTTTCGCTTCTCGACCCGGGCGACTGGTGCTGTTCCTCGAAGGAGGGTATGACCTGGGAGCGTTGCGGATGTCCGTGGCCGCCACCCTGGGCGCGCTTCTTGGCGATACCTACCAACCCGAGGACCCGACGTGTGGTGGCCCGGGAGCCGAGATGGTGGACCAAGCCCGGGCCGAACGGGACGGGGCGCTCCAGCGTGCCGGGCCGCTGGCTCCATCTGAGAGGCGTATCCGATGAGCCCACTCCAGAAGATCGCGGTTGGCTTTGACGGATCGGGAGATGCAGAAGCCGCGGTGCGCTGGGCTTTCGAGTTGGCGAGACAGGTCGGTGCCGATGTGGTCGTCGTCCACGCCGTAGGCCTGCTCGAATATGCGGCTAACCGAGGAGCAGCCGTCGAACTCGAACAGACCGTGGAGAGGCTCACCAGGGAGGCGGGGATCGACCCTGCACGGGTTCACTGGCATGTGGGTGACGGCGATCCATGCTCGGTGCTCATTCGAGCGGTGTTTGCTCCCGTCGCCGCTGACCTTCTGGTGGTCGGTTCGCGCGGGCAAGGGGCGCATGCCGGACTCCTTCTCGGGAGCACCAGCCACGAACTGGCAGAGCATGCCACCGTCCCGGTGGTGATCGTGCCGACGGGGAGAGAGGGACAATGATCGCCAAGAGAGGTCCTGTCCGCCCGTTCGGTCGGTCCTCGACCGGTGCGGCCAGCGCTCGACCGGCCGGTTGACGAAGCCGGCGACGCGAGAACCCCGCGGCAGGGAATCAAGGCACCAAGCGCGCCCCCAGGGACCAACATCTCAATCGCCTACTGGACGCGGATGACCATGAGGCGCCGGCGAACCCGGTCATTCGCCTACCAGGTCCGCCAGCTGAAGGGGATCGCGCCGACGACCGCTGTCACCACTGTGACCGCCACCACTATGACACCCCGTTCGCCGATGGACTCGAGCAGTGAGTCGCACGTGTGAGCTGATTCACTACGAGTCCTGAGCGGTCTCCCTACCGGGTGGCCGGTACCGGGCTGTCGTGGTGAGCGAACAAGATCTCGCCCTCGACCGGCCGGCTGAGGTCGGCGAGGTCGGCTGCCACATCGACGAGGAGGTCGTCGATCGTGATCATGCCGACGAACTGCCCACCGCGTACGACGGCCAGTCGGCGGATGGCATTGGTCCGGAACAGCGCGAAAGCGCCATGCAGGTCGGCATCGGCGTCAATGGTGACGACCGGCGAACTCATGATCCCGTCGATCCTGGCATCGGCAAGCAGACCCTTGGCCAGGCCCCGCCGAACGAGGTCGCGGTCGGTAACGATGCCGACCAGTCTCTCGCCGTCCAGGACGGCGAGTGCACCCACCCCGGTCTGTTCCATGACCGCTGCCGCGTCGTGGATCGTCCGATCTGGCTCGATGCCCACGCCTGACCGCCGCATTGCTTCAATTGTTCGCATGGATACCCCTTCCTTGTGACGACTTGTTCTTGCGTCTCATGACTCATCGACCGTTTCGCTGGATGGTCTCAACTCGAGGTGTGCTCGAAGTGCCGGACGGTGGCGTCCGAACCGCGGAAGAAGATGGACTCGTGCCCGGTATCGCCCCACCAGGCGACAGAGGGTCGGCGTTCGCCGCTGTGGTGGCCGTGGATCACGAGGCGCTGACCGTTGCCCGCCTGCATGAATTCCTCCTTCTGTCCGTACCTCATGCCTCCATGATCAAGGTTTATACCCTGGCTCCGCTAGGGCCGAAGGTCCCACCGAAGTGAATTGGACCAGACGCCTGGTGATCGTCCTTTGCGGCATCGCGACGAATCGATCAACGTGGTCGTCCGTTACCGCGGAGTGGGAGAGGGTACGTACCTGTAGCAGCTCGTCGGCGTCGGTGAACTACCAGGCGATTCCCGGGACGACGACGCTCCAACCCTCGTCGTTAGAGAGGAAGTCGTCAGCTTCGAAGGCGACAACGCTCCGATGTGGCGGTGAAGAATCTGGTGCCTGCTGCCGTGCGGAAGAGGACCGATCACTCGGCGTCACCGAAGTAGACCGGAAGCAATCGGTTGTGGGTGGAGGCCTTTTCAATGCTCAGTTCGCTCTCGTCCTCAGTGCTCGTTCCGCGAGCTTCATCGGGCGCCATCGATCACGTTCCGAGAGAGCGGCTCACGGGTGCTGCGGCGGTCGACGGAGGAGCCGCCTTCCTGAAACCCGCGGACGTTCGATGGCGATGTAGTGCTCATGTGGGCCCATCACCCAGGGGCGGACCACGGTGGCCCGGGCGTGTTCGGACGACCGATCGATGGCGTCGGTGATGTCCTCGGCTAAACCGTGCGCTACCACGACCCACCCCTCACGGCTGACGGGGTCGATGTCCTCGACCTCGAACGCGACGCGGGCGAGTGTGGCGTAGGTCAGCTTGACCCCGGGCTGGGTTCTGATCATGATCGTGTGCCCGTCCAGCGCGTAGTTGACAGGAAAGATCTCCGGCTGCCCGTCACGGACGATGGCCAGTCGGCCGAACTCCTGACGTTCAAGGAGGGCGAAGCACTCCTCCTCGCCGATCTCCATGAGCTCTCGGTCCTGAGCGGACGGGCCGACACCGCCGTCCTCGTGGTCGCCGTGTTCTGAAGTGTCGCGATCAGGTGTGGTCATGGGACCATCATGGCGGGTGCGAGACGTCGGCTCCAGTGCCGTTGGTCACAAGCAGCAGGTTGCAGCACCCGACCACCCGGCCACTGTCGAGGACGTACACCTGGTCGAACGCGGTCAACTCGTCGAAGATGAGTACCGACGGTTGAGCTGATCGCACCGGTACGCCAGGCGTCGGCCACCAGAGAGCCGGTCTCCCTGCTCGCCGACATGGGTGTCGAGGCCGTCGTGCAACGGGTCGATCCACGGGCCGGGCCTTGCCAACCGGGCTACCTCAATGATCTCCGCGTCGAGCGCCTCGGTCCGGCCAGGGCGATGTCCTCCCGGATCGTCGTGTTGAGGAGGTGGGCGCGTTGGGTCATCCAGCCCATCAGAGTGCCGAAAGTCCCGATCTTCCTATCCCGAGACGGCGATCCGACAGCGTTTGCCGGCACCACCACTCGGCGTGGGCGCCCGAGTCATCGGGCACGATTCGGAGCGTCCCGACGGCACAGCGATGGCGAGGTTCTTGATAGATGCCTGGCCAGTGCGGAGCGACGCCGAGATGCCCGTTGGGGATGATCAATATCCAAAATCAAATCATTGGCAATTTGGACAACACTCCCATCGCCAGGGCTATCGCCTCCTCTGGTTCCGTCCCCGAGGTGTCGATGACTGCTGACGGTACCCAAGGGTCCATCGAGCGGCTCATCGCCGCTCTCACTTCGGGTGTCGCATCAGACGCATCGGTATTCTCCGACAGGCGCCGCACGATGCGGCGATCTGCCTCTTCCGGCTTGGCATCACAGCGTAATTCGACGAGATTACTCCCCGTATGGTCGGCCACCACCCGTGCCGCATCGCGCCAGGCAGCGTCAACCCATGAGGCATCGAGGATCACCGATTCGCCGGATTCAAGTAACAATTCGGCCTGCCGAATCAGCTGGTTGTAGACAACTCCTGTCGCCGCAGGGCTGTAATCGCCCTTGAGGTGGCCGGGCACCCGCTCCACTGTGATCCGGCTCATCTCCCTGCGGATCTCATCGGAGCGCAAGACAGTCCAACCCCGGGCGGCGCCGAGACCGGCAGCGATCGTGGATTTGCCGGAGCCCGGGAGCCCGCCCACGAGCATGACCGTCACTTGGGCCTGCCGAAGATGGCTGAGGGCAAGTGCATGAAGGAGCCGCGCTTCCTCTTGGGCATCGTCTGCTCCTTGCGCCGAACGGAAGCAGCACACCTTTGCCCGAACGTAGGCCCGCGACGCGCAGTAGTAGTGGACAAGAGAAGCCGGGAAGCGGTCGCCTGCCAATTCCTGATAGTCGCGAAGGAAGCGGGTGGCCGCTTCAGGGTGGCCGAGTCGCTCGAGGTCCATGGCCAGAAAGGCAACATCGGCGCTGACATCGCAGTAGCGCAGTTGGTCGCGGAACTCGATACAGTCGAGGATTCGCACCCCGTCATCGAGACAGAAGATGTCCTCGGCCTGAAGATCCCCGTGTCCGTCACACACGTGGCCCGAAGCAATCCGCTCGCTGAGCAACGGCTCGCGACCTTCGGTCCAGCTAACCGCCAGCGATCGGATCTCTGTCTCGATCGTACTGTCGAGAATCGTTCCCACGAAGTCCTCGGTCTCCGCAAAATTGGCCTCCCATCCAGCCTGCAGTACGGCACCGGTTGCCGCCGCCGAGATGTCAGGCGAGCGCGCTGCCCCGCTGTGGAAAGCGGCCAGAGCCTTGGCCACCTGACGAAGCCATCCGTTGGAGTCAGTCCCCTGGCCGACAAGTGCGGCCAGGCGACGGCCATCAGGCATGCGACGCATGACGACCATGTGGTCGATCGGCTCGCCGTCGAACTGGATGTCGGCAACGCCCAAGTAGACGTCCGGTGCCAATCGTCGGTTGAGCGTCACCTCACGCTCGCAGTCGAGCCGGCGGACATCTCGTTGCCGAAAGTCGAGAAACTCGAACTGCACCGGTTTTCGCAATTTGTAGACGCGATCACCAACAAAGAAAAGCGTCGAGATGTGGGTCTCCACCACCCGAGCCGGATCCATCATCCCTCCTGGTGGATCCACTACTTGGTCCCAACCCATGGGCTTCCCCGCTCTATGGAAAGAGGTGGATCCGTTGTCGAGGGGAAACCGGGCTCCGCCAGCTGCGATCCTCTGCAACGACTTGCGCGGTTGGAGTTCGACCATGGCGAAGCCGATCGGGACTCGGCCCGAAGGGATGGTGGGCGCGTGAGCGTGTACCCATCCCAGATCAGACAACCACCCGATGACCCTGCTGCCCGGTCAAGTTCCATCAGCGAGCTGACGCCGCTCTCATCGAGCACGTGCTCGACATCGATCCACATCTCGAAAGCCACGCCTCGCATCCATGCCGCGCCCATTCGGTTAGAGCAGACCGCGCACTGACGGATCATTGTTCTGCGATGGCTTTCCGCACTCGCCCTTCAGTCCGAAGCCCATCGCGCTCAAGCATCACGTTCCATCAACGACACCGGCCACCTCATGGCTGGCCCATGAGCGCGCACACTGTTTGTTGATAGGTCAGGGTCAACATCACTTCCGCTTCATTTGCTTTCCATTCATGGCCGCACTGGCTCAGGCCATGATCCGATATTCGACCTCATCGAGATAGAGCCAAAAGTCACCAATTCCTGCCCCAATGACCTGCAATGAAGCCTGATTCCTTGTTGAGCCGAACGAAGGATGCAGCGAGCCGAGCACGAGCGCCAGGACACATGCCGATGGGAGCGATCTGCCGGCTTCAAGATCCCAGGTTTGTGATTAGGCCGACACGGTCCGGAGTCAGGTGAGGGATGATGTGGGAGGCCGCTGTGGCCGGATCGCTGCTCCCCAATGGAGCCTCACCTCTCCTGTCACAGGGATCGGCACTGAGGGACCTTCGGCCCTAGTGGATTGGGATGGAATGCTCGACCATTGAGAGGCAACGAGCAGAGTGAAGGAGGGCAACATGCATGCGAGCAAAGGTGACCGCATTGTGATTCACGGCCACCGTGCAGGCGAGCCGGACCGCGATGGTGAAGTGCTCAGTGTGCTGGGTGCCGACAGCAGCCCGCCCTACGTCGTCCGCTGGGGTGACAGTGGGCATGAATCTATTTTCTTTCCCGGCTCTGATGCCACCATCCAACACTTCGAGCACACCTCGAATTGACACTGGTCGGCGTGGAGGACGAGTGTCACAGGGTCAGAGGCTCCCATGCGAACAATTGAAGGAGTGATGCGTCAGGCGTGGGTATCGAGCCAGAGCGGGCGATCCACGATGCAGCGGCGGTCATGGAAGAGACTGAAGTAGGTACGCTCGTCGTTACAGACCACGACCTTGTTGGCCGGTGTCTTGCCAAGGTCTGCTTGCCGATGCCGTGACCGACGGGATGATGACTTCGCCAGGCGTCATTATTGACGCCGAGGCCGACCTGCACGACGTGTTCGTGCCGTTCCCGACCAGTGCCGTCCGCCGACTGGCGGTCGTACGCGGTGAGCAGTTCGCCGGCATGATCCCGACTGACATCTCCTCGTCAATGTGGCAGCCGACCTCACCGACCTCACCGACCTCAGCCGGCCGGTCCAGAGCGAGATGTTCTTCACTCACCACGACAGCTCGGTACCGGCCACCCGGTAGGGAGACGGAGCAGGACTCGTAGTGAATCAACTCACACGGTCGAACGTGTCGAAAGGCCGACGATCGGCCCGGACCAACTGCGACGCCCCCGACACGGTGTGCGCGCCGTCGTCCATCACGCCGACCCCGGATATGCGCCGCGGCCAGGTGCGAGCGGCAAGACGACATGATCTCCGGCCCCCCTGCCGGTCAATGAGGACCTTCGACCCTGGTGCTGGTCGTCCATCCAGCGGATGGTTGGGGGTATGAGGACCGGTGGGTTGGTCAAAGAGTCTGTCCTGGCAGTGACTCGTGCAGCTCGGCCGGTGACCGGCGTGGCCGAAGACTATGACTCGTTGCTCGATTTCATCGGCGATCGCCGTGTCGTGCTGATTGGTGAGGCCTCGCACGGCACCCATGAATTCTACCGAGAGCGTGCTCGGATTACTCGGCGACTCATCGACGAACGGGGCTTCACCGTGGTGGCGGTCGAGGGGGACTGGCCCGACGCATACCGGGTGAACCGATATGTGGCGGGCATGCCGGGTGATGCCGACGCCGACACTGCCCTGGGGGGGTTCCGGCGCTTTCCCACTTGGATGTGGAGGAACCACGATGTGCTGCATTTCGTCCAGTGGCTCCGGGCCCGCAATGACGCACAGGCACATCCGGCGACCAAGGTGCACTTCTACGGCCTCGATCTCTACAGCCTACGAACTTCGATCGAGGCGGTAATCGACTATCTCGACCGGGTGGACCCGTCCGAAGCTCACAGGGCACGCCAACGCTATTCCTGCTTCGACCACGTCGATGCTGAAGGTCAGGCCTATGGGCATTCTCTTGCCTTTGAACGCGGGACCCCCTGCGAAGACGAGGTCGTTGCCCAACTGCTGGAGTTGCGGCGCCGCTCGGAGTTGTACCTCCGGCGTGACGGTTGGGTGGCCGAGGACGAGCAGTTCTACGCCGAGCAGAACGCACGACTGGTCCGCGACGCGGAGGAGTACTACCACCAGATGTACCGGGCGGAGATCTCCTCGTGGAACCTTCGCGACCGACATATGGCCGGCACGCTCGATGCCCTGATCGAGCATCTCGACCGCCAATCAGGGCACACCAAGGTGGTCGTGTGGGAGCACAACTCGCATGTGGGCGACGCCCGTGCGACGGCGATGGGGGCTCGGGGCGAGTTGAACGTCGGCCAATTGGCAAGGCAGCGCTACGGAGGTGACACCGCACTGATCGGCTTCACCACGTTCAACGGCCGAGTGACCGCCTCGCCGGATTGGGGTGCGCCTGCCGAACGGAAACACGTTCGTCCTGCCCGTACCGATAGTTACGAGGCACTTCTCCACGCGGTCGGCATTCCTCAGTTCTGGGTGGCCACGGCCGACGTCGCTGTCTACGAGGTGCTGTCGGAGCCACGGCTCGAACGGGCAATCGGCGTGATCTACAGGCCCGAGACCGAACTCCAGAGCCACTATTTCGAGGCCCGTCTGGCTCAACAGTTCGATGCCGTCATCCATATGGACAACACGCGTGCCCTCGAACCTCTGGAACGCACTCCACTGTGGGATCGCGGGGAACCGCCGGAGACGTTTCCGACGGGCTTTTGACATGACGATCGGGTGCGGGGAGAAGCCGGCATCCTGATCTTTCGGGATCGGCCCGAGGCGGGACGGTTCTTGGCCGAGCAGCTGGCGCCTCCCCGTGACGACCAGCCCGTGGTTTCGACACTACCGAGAGGCGGGATACCCGTGGCGGCAGAGGTGGCCTGCTCCGTCGGTGGGTTCTTTGATGTCGTCGTTGTCCATAAGCTCGGCTTGCCGTCCCAGTCCGAACTCGAATTCGGCGCTATCGGGGAGATCGGAAGCCGCTTGCCGGCTGTGACCGCATGGATCCGTCGACAGCCAGACGTCGCGCCGTTACCCGGTGGGTGAGCTGAGGGTCACGGAGATCGCCGACGCGTAGGTCCACGATTCGATGGCAAGGGTTCGTGCGGACAGGAATGGATAGCGGCAGGGACCGCCCTTTCGGGCTGCCCCTACCGAGGTTGACCGCGGTCACGTCCCCGAAGGGGCCACCGGGCCTGAGTCGAACGCAGAACATCACATCCGTGGCGAAGTCGCGGTCATCGATCGACCACACTCGGCTGCCGGTCATAACCGATGGTTGATCCCATGCCACGGAGCGCGTCACGATTACTCGTGAAGGATCCAAGGTTAGGTTGGGGGACAGGCCAAAAGGCCAGAACTCCGAGCGGGAGCGTGTGATGCCATGAAGATCGCCGACGATGTCACCCAACTCATAGGCCATACTCCGTTGGTGCGGTTGCGCCACGTAACAGACGGTGCGGTGGCCGACGTCGTGGCCAAGCTCGAGTACTTCAACCCGGCACAGAGTGTGAAGGACCGCATCTCCGTGGCGATGATCGAGGCCGGCGAAAAGGCGGGTGCGATCGATCGGGACACGGTGATCCTGGAGCCGACCAGCGGGAACACCGGGATCGGACTGGCCATGGTGTGCGCGGCCCGCGGCTACCACTGTGTATTCACCATGCCCGAGACGATGAGCAATGAGCGGCGGATGCTGCTCCGGGCCTACGGTGCCGAACTGATCCTGACGCCTGGACCGGAAGGGATGGCCGGGGCGATTGCCAAGGCGCAGAATCTGGCTGCTGCGGACTCCCGCTATTTCGTTCCTCAACAATTCGACAATCCGGCAAACCCGGCCGTCCACCGAGCCACCACGGCCGAGGAAATCTGGGCAGACACCGATGGCGCCGTGGACATCGTCGTCGCCGGTGTGGGTACCGGTGGCACCCTGACCGGGGTCGGCCAAGCCCTGAAGCAGCGCAAGCCGACGGTCCAGATGGTGGCCGTGGAGCCGGCAGCGTCGCCAGTACTGTCGGGTGGTGAGAAGGGCCCGCATCCGATCCAGGGGATCGGTGCGGGGTTCATCCCCTCCGTGCTGGACTCCAGCCTCATCGATGAGATTGTCACCGTCGAGGCAGACGATGCGATCAGGACCGCTCGTCGGATAGCCACCCAGGAAGGGCTGTTGGTCGGCATCTCGTCAGGTGCTGCGATATGGGCGGCTGGGGAAGTGGCGCGTCGGCCAGAGCACGTGGGAAAGCTGGTGGTGGTGATGGTCCCTGACTCCGGTGAGCGCTACCTGAGCACGCCCCTGTTCGCCGAGCCGGACGACTGACGTGGTGTTCGCCACCCTGCGCCGTGATGTACGGGCGGTCCGTGATCGCGACCCTGCGGCGCGCAGTACCCCTGAGATCGTGCTGTGCTACCCGGGCTTGCACGCCGTTTGGGCTTACCGCCTGGCCCACCGGCTCTGGTGCGGTGACCACCTGCTACTCGGGCGGTTCGTCTCGACGGTCGCACGGATGCTCACCGGAGTCGACATCCATCCCGGTGCAACCCTCGGCCCAGGGCTGTTCATCGACCACGCCTTGGGCGTGGTGATCGGCGAGACCGCCGAGGTCGGCGAGGACGTCACCCTGTTCCAAGGCGTCACCCTGGGTGGTACGAGTCTCGTGCCGGGCAAGCGGCACCCCAGCCTCGGAGACCGGGTCACGGTGGGTGCGGGCGCGAAAATCCTCGGACCCATCGAGATCGGGCACGACAGCCGCATCGGCGCCAATGCCGTGGTGGTCCGCCCCGTGCCGCCGAGTTCGGTGGTGGTCGGCGTTCCGGGTCAGATCATCTCCCGCAGCCGCACAGCCATCGGGCGACCCGACCTCGACAATGCCCACGCCCCCGACCTGGTCGGGGTGAGCCTCCAGCAACTGCTGTCTCGGGTCGACCGGCTCGAGACGACGGTCGACGGTTACGTCACCACGTCCGATATTCGCCCCACGACCTCGGGGATTTGGCCGGGGGAGGACTTCTCCATCTGAGACCTTTTTCGCCGGTCAGGACGGGTCGGGTTCCTCGACCCGCTTCAGCTGGATCCCGTGCCGTGCGCAGAGCATCTCGACACCGTCCATCCGCCGGCGGTGGGTCATGATTTGAGGGGCCATCGGTCGGTGGTATGACCAGGGCCGGGTGACGAGCAGCGGCTTGGTGCGCTAACGGACCATAGGGAGCCTTGGGTGAGCAACCGGGGGGAATCGCACGCCCCGGTTGCTCACCTTATCCTTATGAGATGTCCCGGTAGTGCTGGCGCCAGATGAGCCGGTAGATGCGGCTCCAGCGGGGGATTGAGCGAAGACCGGGGATGAACGGGACCAGGGCCAGGATCAGAGTCAGGAGCATCATGATGGCCCAGACCTGAAGATCGGCGTTCGACGAGGTCTTCATCGGCGCCACTTGGTACCACAGCGTGTACAACCAAAGCCACGCTTGTCCGGGGTAATTCCCCGTCTCGTTCATCATCCCCCACTGGGAACCCTGGAGGTGCTGGGCTTGGCCGAGATTGGCCAGGTAGGTGCCATCGGCAATGAACAGGAGCGGCTTGGTGTAGTCGGTTCCGTAGAACTGGCGGGAGCTGAGCAGCGCACCGTCCAAGGCACCACTGCGGGCCATCGAGGTGAGTGCGCTGATCATCGGGGCCACCGGTCCGTAGGCGCCGGACGGGACCTTCAGTCCCCCTTGCGCAAAGGTGGCGTTGGCCACGGCCTTCTCGTAAGCGGTCGTCCAATTCGCCTGCTGGGACGATGAAGCGGAGGTGTAAGCGTTAATCGACGCATCCAATGCGGCCCGGTCGGGGAGCGTCTGCAAGGGCGCGATGACGTAGTCGTTGGCGGTATCGATCGGGTGATGGACACCGAACCATCGCTCGGGCGAGAAGGGGCCGATTGACTGGGTCGCACCCGGGTTCGTGGCGTTGTAGGGCGGTCCGTAGTTGGCCACGGCGCTCGAGCCGTCGAGTTCGGTAATGGCGGTCTGGGCGAAATCGACGGGTTGCGCGGTCGACCACGACCGCACCGTGACAGGATGATCGTCGGGCGAGGAGAAGACCACGGCCAGCAACACGACGAGCAGTGTCACCACGACCAGGGCTATGAGGAATTCCTTCACCAGGTCGTAGGGGAGGTATTTCCCGTTCCACACCGCCACGTCGCGATCAGGGTTGAAGCGCCGACCGTGGCGGCGGCCGTTGGTTTCGTCGGCGGTGGTCATGACGGGACACCCTTCACCGTGATCTTCTGGGGGGACGCCTGGTCTGCTCCCGTTTCCTTGGCCGTGTGGTCAGTTGGCGCAAAAGGCGGCACGACGCCACGCAGACGAACCAACAACACGTGGACGCCCACCAGAAGGACGACGACCAGGGGGAGGAGGACGATGTGCCACATGAGCATCTGCCCGAAGTTGGTGACGTTGAATATGGCTCCGGCACCGGTCGAGTTGATCCCGTCCTTGGCCTGGGTACTGATCCACTGCGAGTCGAAGTTCTGCTGGGACAGGTAGCCAGTGAATGCAGCGCCGACCGATACGACGAACGACACCACTCCGGTGATCCAAGTGGCACGTCGACGGCCACGCCATGCAGCCATGAAGAACTTGCCCCAGAGGTGGACGACCATGGCGAAGAAGAAGACCTCGACACTCCACAGGTGGAGGGAGTTGACGAAGAGCCCTACGGTCGACACGTGCCACCACGACGGCCCGAAGATTGCCAAGACCACTCCGGTGAGGATGACCACTGCCAATGACGCGAGCGTGAGGACGCCGAATACGTAGATCCACGAAGCCACATATGCGGGCTGGCGGTCCGGCATGAGGCGCTCGGGTGGCAAGGCAGCCACCGCGGCACGGCGCAATTTGGCGCTTAGCTGGTCGGCATCCTCGGGCAGTGCCGTGGCAGTGTCCGTAGGGGTTTCGGTGTTGGTGGTCATCAGTCACGCCCTCCGGGACGGCGGAATGGGATGAGGATCGCTGCGGCGAACACGACCACCATCAGCCCGATGACGACAAGGTTGGCCGCCGAAATCTGGATGAATCCCCAATGGATGTAGTGACCGGGACCGGTCAGGTTGATGAGACCCCCGACCATGTGACCCATCACTGCTGTCAGCGTCTGCATGGTGCGTTTCCTCCTGGTTCGAGACTCCGAACCCCCGCCGGTTGTGCCATTCGCTCTCCGGTGCTGCCAAGATCGGTGTCTTGTGGCTGCTGCCTTGTTCGGACAGTATCATCATCTTGGACGTCGGCAGATGAAGTGGCCGGGGTTGACCAGTATCAGGGGATCAGGTCATTCCTACCGGCCATTTATGAGCCGCGCACGTCCGAGTGGGTGACATCCACCGGCCTTCCGGGTAGTGGATGAGCGTTGCACGAGACCACTCGGTAGGTGTTGTTGCGACGATCGAAGCCAGTGGTGCCACTGTCCGCGGCAAGGCGCTTCGGGGACACTGAAGCCCGACTCCGGTAGAGTCGAGGGTCGTCGCTCGGCAACCGACCCCCATGAGGCCGTCCGGTATCGCCTTGCCTCATGCGCCTCGGCGCTTTCGGAGGTCCCGTGGGTTCCCTAGTTGTCGCACCCGAGCCGATGGTCGCTTCCGACCCCGCGGCCATGGAAGAACAGGCACCGGCAGTGGTGCACGCGACTCAGAAGCTGGTCACGGTCGCCATCGTGGCCGGGCCGGCGGTCGCGCTTGCCATCGTCATCCCCTGGCTATGGGGGCACGCCGTCAATCTGTCCGACATCGTGATAGGACTCGTCTTCTATCTCGTCACCGGCTTCGGGATCACTGTCGGATTCCATCGGTTGTTCACCCACGGCGGCTTCGCGCCGCGCCGGCCGCTGAAGATCGCCCTCGCCATCATGGGCTCGATGGCAGTCGAGGGCTCGGTGACCAGCTGGGTGGCCACCCATCGTCGCCACCACATGTTCAGCGACTGCTCCGGCGACCCGCACTCCCCCCATCGCTACGGCGATCGCGGCACGGCTCTGCTGCGGGGACTTGCCTTCTCTCACGTCGGTTGGCTGTTCGTATCGGATGCGTCAAGCGCCACCCGCTACGCACCCGACATGCTGCGCGACCGCGACCTGCAGCGGATCGGCCGCCTATTTCCGGTCCTGGCCCTGGCGTCGCTCATGATCCCCTTCGGGATCGGCTACGCGCTGTCGGGGACCCTGACGGGAGCCCTCACCGCCCTGTTGTGGGCTGGCCTGGTGCGGATGGCGTTACTTCACCACGTCACCTGGTCGGTCAACTCGCTGTGCCACACCTTCGGCCAGCGGTCGGAGGGGACGAGGGACCGCAGCACCAACCTGTGGCTGCTGGCCATCGTGTCCCTCGGTGACAACTGGCACAACATCCACCACGCCCACCCCACCTGGGCCCGCCATGGCGCACGGCGGGGCATGGTGGACCCCTCCGCGTGGCTCATCCGTCGGCTCGAGCGCCTCGGCTGGGCGACCAAGGTCCGGTGGCCGACGGTAGGAACTCAGGGCAAGTCCCAAGACATGGGGTAAATGAATCCTCGCCAAGATCCGAGGGGCCCTCGTCGTCCCCGGTGCAAGGCCTGGGGCCGGTTGGCCCTCTGCCTGCGATGGCGCAACCGGGTTGATGATGACCAACTCACCGATGCGCCGGCCATCTGGTGGCGATCCTCGAACTCGGAGGCGGCGATCACGCCGTCGACCTCGGGTCGATGGACCGGCCAGGCCCGGTAAGTGCCGATGACCTCCAGGGCGACTCGTTTGGCGAGCGGCTTGAGCAGCTTACGGGTGACGGTCACGTAGAATTCTTGGAGCACCTGCGTGCTCACCGCTCCGGTGCGTGATCCCCAAAGGTCCATGAGGACCGACCGAGCCGTATCGTGCTTCTGGCCGGCGTCGGTGTAATACGAGCAGACGAGAACGTTGGTGTCGACGAAGATCCGGTCATCGTTCACGGAGCGATTCCCGATCTGGCGGTGATCCACCGCCGAGGCGAAAACCCCGCTCCAACCAGCCGAGTGGGGTCTGTTGAAATGCGTGACAGCCACCGACGCTGCCGACCCCGGCCTAACGGGTGATCGAACCGGGCCGGCCGGAACGAGCGGATTCGTGACCACCCGCAGAGGCAATCATGGCCGAGCCGGCCGAACTTGGGCACCGCACCGGCGCGTCCTGGCCGACGCAGGCAGGAGGTGCAACGGCCGCAACTGACGGATGGTGCCGCCGGCCGTATGTCACGGGCCCGGCTCGAGGAGAAGGAAGTGGTTGGTCAGATGAGGCCAGTCGAGGCCGGCGGCCTCGATGGCTCGGGGGATCAACTCGAGGGCGACGGGCGCCGTGGCCCGCAGCAACCGCCACAGCGGGCCACCAACTGCGGCCGCATCACTCCGAGCGAATGGCGGCAGGCGCCGAGCCAAGTTGACCAGCGCAACGGTGACCTCCATGTGAGCGTATCCTCGGTTGCGCTCGACAGCCACGACACGCAGAGCGGCCTCGGCAGCCATGGCTTCGTACTCCCGGAGCGACCGGTACACCACCTGGTAGGTGCCTGTCTGGACCTCAATCCCGGAGCGAATCCCCGATTCGCGCAGGATGATTCGGCCCCTCGGCGCCAGCCGGCCGAGCCGGACCAGCAGTGCCACAGCGTCGGCTCGATCAAGGTACATCAGCAGCCCTCCGAGCAGGACGCCCTGGAACTCGCCGTTGAGGGCCACAGTGAGGGCATCCCCCCGCAGCAATTCGACATTGCCCTGCCCGGCCAGGCGCCGCCGGGCTGCGGCCAGCATGCCGGCGCTTGCGTCCACGCCGACGACTCGCCCGTAGCGCTGAGCGAACAACTCTGTCCACGCCCCGGCACCGCACCCGACGTCGAGCACCGAGGCGGTGGGGCCCAGTCCGGCGAACCAACGGTCGACCACCGCCCGCTCGAGCGCGAACCGATGCTCGATGCAGCCGCGGGGCAGGCCCTGGTCATGGGCCATGTACGAAGCCGATTCGGCCTCGTGGGCAGCCTCCTCCCAATAGGAACGCACCAGCTTGTAGTCGAGGCGGTGCCCCTCACTTCGAGAAATCGACATCTGGACTGACCCTAGCGTTCATGGCCTGGAGTCGCAGCCCGTCGGTCTGAGAATGTGGGGCGAAGTCCACAGGGAATGCTAGATTTGATCTGAGCCGTCAACAGAGGTTCTCTCGTCTTTCGACGCTGGCGGTTCTGTGCCGTACCTCGAGAGTCATTCACCTGGCTGCGCATCGGACCACAGCGCAGCCACCGAAAGGCCTGGAGGCTTGCAGTGACGCAGATGGCGGGAGTTGGAGCGATGGAGCCCATCCCGGGAAACGTGCCGCCGGGCTCGCTGCCCGTACGCCGAGCGCTCATCCTCGCCGCCGGCCTTGGCCAGCGCATGCGGCCACTCACTGCCGACGTGCCCAAGTGCCTCGTCGAGGTGAACGGGGTCCCGATCCTGTTCTCCTCGCTGCGGGTACTGGCCTCCGCAGGGGTGACCGAAGCCATCATCGTGGTCGGCCACGAAGCGGCCCAGGTTCGCAGGCGGGTGGGGAATAAATTCGCCGGGATCGATATCGAGTACGTCGATGCCCCGTTGTTCGACACCACCAACAACATTCGCTCGCTGTGGGACGCTCGCCAATACTGCGACGAGGACATCCTCTTGCTCGAGGGCGACGTCCTCTTCGACCGCGACGTTGTGATGCGCCTGCGCGAGCAGGCCGGCAGCAGCATGGCCGTGGCTCCCAACAACGCCAACTTCTCGGGAACCGTCGTGTGCCGTGATGACAGGGGCTTCGTGACTGCCTTCATCCTGGGCGCCGAGCTGGACGGGCGCCTCAACGGCAATGATGCTCAGAAGACGGTCAACATCTATCTGCTGCGGGCCGAGGCGCTGCGCACCAAGATCTTGCCCGAGCTGTGCCGGCAAGTGGATAGCGGCAACGTGCAGGCCTACTACGAGACGGTGTTCCGCGACCTCGTAGCCGACGGAACGTTTGCGGATCTCGTGGCAGTCGACGTGTCGACCAGCCGGTGGTACGAGCTCGACGATTACCGCGACCTCGAGATGGCCGAGTTCATGTTCCTGAGCCGTGAACACCAGTTCGACCGCATCCAGTCACTGCACGGGTCGCACTGGCGTTACGGCGTCGTTGACCATTCCTACCTGTACAACCTGCACTTCCCTCCGCCCTCCATGCTCAACGTCCTCCGCGATGAGCTATCCGACATCGTCACCAACTACCCGGTTGGTCAGACGGAGCTCGACCGCCTCGTCGCCCAATGGACGGCAACCCACCCGGCGAACATCGTCGTCGGCAACGGGGCCGCCGAGCTGATCAAGGTGCTGGGCCAGCACTTCATCGAGAAGATGACGATCCCCGTCCCCTCCTTCAACGAGTACGAGAACGTCTTGCGGCCCGAGCAGCTCGACCGGGTGGCGCTCGACCCGGTGACCTTCGAGCTCGACCTCGACGCTTTCGCCGAATCGGCCAGGCAGGCGGGCTCCGACGTCGCCGTCCTCGTCACCCCCAACAACCCGACAGCCCTCTCCGTCGACCGTCAAGCAGTCCTGGAACTGGCCCGCCGCCTGGCGGAGCACGGATGCCGGCTGATCGTGGACGAGTCGTTCATCGAGTTCTCCCGTGCCGGTCGGTCGGCCAGCGTCGAGGGCGACGTTGACAGCCACCCCAACCTGGTCATCATCAAGAGCATGAGCAAGGTGTTCGGCATCGCCGGCTTGCGCATCGGCTACCTCCTCACAGCCGACCAGCACTTCGCGGCTGCGGTTCGTTCCCATCTGCCCATCTGGAATCTGAACGGCATGGCGGAGTCCTTCCTGCGCCAGGTGGGCCGCTATCGGAGCGAGTTCGCAGCCAGTTGTGAGGTGGTGCGCGACACCTGCCAGGAGCTCTACCACTCGCTGCGCGAGTTGCCGGGCTTGGCTCCCTTCCGGCCCGACGCCAACTTCGTGTTCTGTAAGATCACCGTGCCTGGTCTAACGGGACCGGCGCTGGCTCGAAGGCTGTACGTCGAACACGGCATCCTGATCAAGGACTGCGCGTCGAAGACAATGCCCGAGGCTGACCGTTACCTGCGGATCGCCTCGCGCACCGCGGTCGAAAACCGGCGGCTGGTCGACGCCCTGTCCCAACTCGGTCTGGACCGGCTCTGAGCCGATCACCGGCCGCCGATGGGCGGGGAAACGCCTCTCCGCCGCCTTCCACCATCCTGTCTCATCTGGCCGACGCCGCCAATCTGCTCACCCTCACCGGGCTTGCAGCCAGCATCCTGGCGATCACGCTGGCTGTGCGGGGCGCGTACGCGGGGGCCGCCATCAGCCTGGTGGGCGCTTTTGTCCTCGATGTGGTCGACGGCCCGGTGGCCAAGCGTACGTCGGGGCGCACGGGTGAGCAGGGTGCATTCGGGGCCAGCCTCGACTCGCTGGCCGACATGGTGTCGGCCGGGGCTGCCCTCGGCATCGTGATCTTGTCGTATGGCCACTTTCGGGTTGCATACGTGCCCGTGGCCATGCTGCTCGCGGTGGCCACGGCAATGCGACTCAGTTACTTCAACGTCCGCGGCCTCGATGCAGCCTCGGGTACCTACACCGGCTTGCCCACCGACATGGCCATCATCAGCTTCGTGGCTGTAATGCTTCTCGATGGGCCGCTCGGCCACGCGGCCTTCCGGGTCGCCCTCAGCGCCGCCGGGGTGGTGCTGGCTGTGCTCATGGTCAGCCCACTGCGTATCCCCAAGTTGACCGGGCGGTGGTATGTGGCCCTCATCATCTTGGCCCTTGCTCTGGCGGCGGCTCACGCCGCCCGGCTGATCGCCTGATCCATCGACCGGACGTGAACGGTGCTATGTGGCAGTTCTCCCGTCGCCCGTGACGAAGCAACGAGCAGACGAGGATCACTGAGCGCAGGCGCTATCTGCAGATCGAGGAATTTGGGTCATCGTATTGGTGGACCGAGGCGGGCAAGATGCTCGGCCAGAGCCAGAGTTGGCAGCGATTGTCATGTCGCGCCGCTGGCCGACAAGCTCGGTTGCGCCCGGCGAAGCCGTATTCACCACGTTCGGCGCAAGGTCGATCCGCGAACCCAGTGCCTCAGCATCGCCCGGAGAGACCTATGGGGCCGCGCAGAGATAGCTTCAGCTCAATGGAAGAACTTCCAGATCACTTCGGAGGCCGACGGAGTAGTTGAGGCGCCGGTGGGCCAGTGATGGGAACCGCCCGCATACAGGTCGAACTGGACGCGGGTCCCGTCGCGGCACGCCGACCAGGTGCTGACGGTTGCCGTCCCGATCTGCCGGACTGACGGATTCCCCGTGCAGCCGTCGTTCTGAAGCCAGCGGCCGACCACCTCCTCGACGCGCGGTTCGACCATGCCCTTCACGACACGGACGGGCTGTGTGCCGGAGATGCTCAGGAGCGGATCGTTCCGGTAGGCGACGATGGCTAGCGACACTGGATGACTCTGGTCGCAGGGTCTAACCGGTACAGCCTCCACCGCCGCCACTCCGGCGAAGAGAGCGGGGTCGGCGCATGCCATGCGATAGGCCATCCTCCCGCCATTGCTGAACCCGACCAGGTAGACGGCCCGATCAGATGTACCGGGCACCATCGCCACTACGTCATGTACCACAGCAGTCAGGAACGACACGTCGCCAATGCCGGCGGTGTGTGCCGACCCGCAACACCCCCCGGCGTTCCACGACCAACCGTAGCCCGCGGGGTAGACCACGACCGCCCGGCCGACCACCGAAGGGAAGTTGGAGATCCGGGCAATACCGGCCGGGGTCATTCCGCGGCCGTGCAGCACGACCAATACCGGCAGCGGCCCGGTTGCGGAGCCGACCGGGCGCACCAGGACGTAGTCCCGCAGGAGAGACCCGGATTGGACGTAGCGAACCGTCGAGGTCCAGCCGGGGGGGAGCGGGACGTCGACAGACGGGCTTCGGCCGTCCAGATCCGAAGGGACCATCCGCTCCGGACCGGTTGTCGGCGCTTTCCAGGCTGGACCAATCGCCCGTGCCGTGGGTTCGGCCGGATGCCCGTCACGCGACGCCGCGTGCGATGTCGCCGGCACCACCAGGGACAGAAGGATGGCGCCAACCACGAGGCACCCTCCTTGGGCCAATCGGCGCATCCGGCGGCCCGTACGGTCCTGGCGCGAGTTATGTCGCATTGGTACTCCGTGGCTCTGGGCTAGGGGGGTGCCGTCCGGCTATGCGGGGCAATTTTATGGTGCCAGGACCCCTCGGTGGCTTCGGGCTGATCCAAGGATCGCCGTTGCCCGAAAAAGCGGCGAAGTCCCCGTTGCCCAGGTGGGCCGCATGTCCGTCAATCCGGAGCCACCCATCACGGGCGAGGAAGTTCATGGCTGACTTCAGGACGAGGCCGTGGGACACCACCACCAGCAATCCGGGTTGCCCGCCCATCGCCCTCAGAATGGCCGATGCCGCTCTTCGACCGGCCTCGTCCTCGGTCTCGCCGCCGCCACGACGAACCGGTTGTCCCGTACTCCACGCCCGGTATTCAACCGGGAAGTTGGCAGATGCCCCGGCGCGGTCCAAACCTTCCCACCCACCGAGGAATACTTCTCGCAGATCGGGGTCGAGCTCAACCTCGAGCCCGGTGGCTTCAGCCACGTCTTCTGCGGTCGACCGGGCGCGCTGGAGATCGCTCGAGATCACCAGGGACGGGCCGAAAGGGGCCACCCGGGCGGCCAGTCGCCGAGCCTGTTGTCGACCTGTCGAATCGAGGGGAGGGTCGGCGTGGCCTTGGAAGCGCCCTTCGGCGTTCCAGGCGGTGCGTCCGTGGCGGGCCAGCACCAACCGTGGACCGGGTGTTTGATCTACAGGAGTCTTGGCTCCGGTGAGGCTCACCTCAGGCACTCCTGTGGTCGCCGTCACCAACGATGAAGTGGGCGGCAGGGAGGGGCCGGCGACAGGCGGTTGGAATCATCTCGGCTAGTACATCATGCGCGGGTCGCGGTACCACTTGAACTCGATGAGGTTGTTGGACGGGTCGCAGAGCACCATCGTCACATGTTCCTCGGCCAGGCCCTCGAAGCGGGACTGGCAAGCCCGGTGGAAGGGAATGTCGCGCGCCTCGATGAGCCGCTGCAGGGCTTCGAAGTCGTCGCGGCGGCGGAAGGTCGTGCCGAAGTGGCGCGGGTAGAGGGCGGGGGGATCCTTGTCCCAGGCGCCGGAGAGGTGGCACACCAGTTGGTCGCCGAAGAAGTCAAGGGTGATCCGATCATCGTACCGACGGGCGAGGTGGCACCCTAGTTGGGTGACGTAGAACTCCTGAGCCTCGTCGAGGTCCCGGGCCGGGATGGCGAGATGGAAGGCATTGTCGGGATCACGCATGGACCATCTGTGCCTCGAAGAACGGGAGCGTGTCCGCCCGAAGGCCCAACCGGAGTGTCTCCAAGCCGATCAGATCGGACGCGGCGACATTACCGAGGTTGACATTCGTCCCCACCCGGCGCACAAACTCCGCCTGCAATTCTTTGGTGGGCGCTTCGAACAGCAGCCGGTCCACGTCGACGGCACCGGACAGGATGTGCTCGAGAAGATCGACACGCAGTTCGCCGTCAGCGGTACACAGTCCGCTACGCCCACTCTCCCGGGTCTCGGTCACCACCAGCTCGGCCCCGGCATCGATATCCTCTTTGATGCTGTCGACCCACTGATCGGCCGACAGGAGCTGCGATCGCACCGGATCCTTGTAGCCGACCTCGCTGAGGACGCGAAAACTGCCGGCACATGTTCGTATGTAGGCGGCTTTCTCGGTGTTGGTCAGCGCGATCGTGCCGTTGGAGATCTCCACCGTGTCAGCGCCCCATTGCCGACACCATTGCAGGAACCCGTCGAACGAGTCCTGGACGACGAACTTCTCGAAAAGGGTCCCACCGAAGTAGAAGCGGATTCCAAGGTCGCGCAGGCAGGCGATTTTGCGTCCGAGGTCGGCGGTGACCAGCGAAGTGCCCCAACCGAACTTCACCACGTCGACATGGGTGGCGGCGCTGCTGATGGCGTCCTCGAAGTAGGCGGTGGGGAGGCCGGTGTCCATGACCATCGTCAGGCCTTGTTGGCGGGGCTTTACCGTTCGGTAGGGTAGCGCAAGCAGATCGTGGGGCATGGTGGTTCCTTTCGTGCGGTACGGGATGGGGATGTCCGGGGATGGTGGACTGCTCGAGGAAGCGGGGAGAGTGGTGGTCATGGTGATCACGCCACCTGCGGGACGGGCCGGAGTTCCGCCCGGCGGATTTTGCCGGTGGGCCCGACGGGCAGGTTTTCCACCAGGATGATGTCGGCGGGTTGTTTGTGGCGGCTGAGGTATCGCTCGCACCTGGCCTCGAGGCGGTCGGGCAGATCCCAGGCGTCCTCCATCTGGCCGGCCGGGACGACAAGGGCGATCGGCTCTTCGCCGTAGACCGGGTGCGGCCGCCCGACCACAACGGCTTCCATCACCCCGGGCTCTTGGAGGAGGACCTCCTCGATCTCGCGGGGATGGATCTTTTCGCCACTGCGATTGATGACATCGTCGGCCCGGCCGTCGAGGTAGAGGTAGCCGTCGGCATCGAAATGCCCGAGGTCACCGGTGACCAACCACCCGTCGCCGCCCCGAGCGGGGCGTGCCGGGGCAAGGTCTCGGATCGGTGACCAGTACTCCTCGACCACGCTCTCACCCGAGATGGCCACCATCCCGACCATGCCGGAAGTCACCGGCCGGCCGTCGCTGCCTGCCACCCGGACCGAGAGCCCACAGGGGACGCCCACCGAGCCGGGTCGACGGGCGCCGACCGGATTGGCAGTGATCTGACTGGCTGCCTCGGTCATCCCGTAGGTCTCGACGACGGGGATGCCGGTGCGTCGCTCAAAGCGTTCGAGGGTGACGACCGCCAGCGGAGCCGAGGCACTGCGGGCTAGTCGGACACCCTTCCCGGCAGATGGGGCAGACGATGCGGATGGGTCGGCGAGGATCGAGATGATTCCCGGGACGAGGTTGAGCCAGGTGACCTGGTGCTCGGAGACGGTGCTCCAGAATGCCCGGGCCGAGAATCTGCGGTCCACTACCAGGCTCGCACCCGAGTGCAGCGAAGCGAGTACACCGACGACGAGTGCGTTGATGTGGAAGAGAGGGAGTGGGCTGTATCCCCGTTCCCCGGCCTCGAGCCCGAGGTGGTCGGAGACCTGGCGAGCGGTCGCCAGCAGGTTTGACTCGGTCAGAGGGATCGTCTTCGGCGCGCCGGTCGTCCCCGAACTGGCCATGATGAGGGCCGCTTGCCCCCCGCCGGGCCTCTCGCCCCGGTATCGGGCGACCATCCGGACCGGCGCAGGGTCCCTGATCTGCCACAGATCACATCCGGCGGACGCCGCGGCCACGGTGGCCTCGGGACGGTCGGTGATCAGTGCCGATATGCCGAGGCTGGTGAGATGGGAGACGTACTCGGACGTGGTGGCATTGGGATCGATCGGGGCGATCGTGACCCCGGTGGCCAAGGCACCCAGGTAGGCGCTGATCATGTCCAGTGGGTCGGCCACCGCCAGGCCCACCCTGGCGTCGCCGATCGACCCGGCCACATCTCGCCAGGCGGCTGCGGTCCGAGCCAGGTCGCCGGCGGTGAGCACCCGACCGGTGGCTCCCTCGACAAAGAGGACTTCTGTTCCTCCTCGTGCCGCCCTGGCCTCCACCATCGCGGACACCGTCGCGGCGCTGGTGGAGCTCACCGGTACGGTCTGCGCCGCCGCGCCGCGGTCCCTAGGGCGACCTCCCAAGGGGAGGGCGAAAGGCGTGCGCCGTACTGCGTACGCCAGCGCCGACGCACCGATTGCGGTACCGATGAACGCCAGGATCGTGACCATGGGGCCCGGCAGCGACCGATTGCTGCTACCGAATCCATGGTCGATGAGAAGTTGGAGAACGAGGGGGTGAGCCAGGTACACCCCGAACGAGATCTCCGACCCCACCGCTACCAGTCGTTGCGCCCGGCGGGGGCCGGATGCCCAACGTGCGCCGATGAGATAGATGATGATCAGGGCGGCCAGGCTGGAAGCAGTGGATGCCGGTTGGAGGACCGAGTTCGCCCGGTACGCGGGCATGATCGACAGCTGCGCGACGTAGGCGCCGATGGTGACCGCGGTGGCCACGCCGGCGACGACGACCAGACGACGTGGATGACGTTCGACGTAGCCCTGAATACGCTCGAAATGAACTGCCGCGTATGCGCCTGCCAGTACGTACATGGAGTAGGTGGGGAGCAGTTCGTAGGCTCGGCCATAGATCCAAGACATTGGCTGCGAGGTGGCGGGTACGTACTGAAGAGCAGCCAACCAGGCGAGGTTGGCCACCGTCACCGCGGCCAGTACCGCACCCGCGTGCGCGGCAGTCCGCTTGACGAACTTCACCAACAGGGGGAACACCAGGTACAGCTGCAAGGTGACCAACAAGAAGTACAGGTGGTATTCGGCCGTTCCGTTCAGTAGGTCGTATCCGAAATGACTCCATGACCATCCGTGGGAGGTCGGGTTGCGCATCAACTCATAGATCGCGCTCCACGTCACGTAGGGAATGAGAACGAGCGGGAATCGCCGGCGCCAGAATGGCCGGGCCGAGACCGGGCGCCTCCCGGCTGCGTAGATCAGGACGAAGGCGGTCAGGGTGAAGAAGACGTCCCTGCCGAATTGCAGGAGCATCAGTGCCCCGGCGGAACCCTTGCCGGACGGATCCTGGGTGTTGGCGATGGTATGCACCGCGATGACTGCCGCGAAGGTCAGCAGGCGAACCACGTCCACCTGCCACAGATGATTGCCAACCCGGCTGTCGGACACGCTCAGATACCGTGCCCACCAAGCGACCGGTCCGAACTCGGTCCAGCGGCACTGTCAGCGTCAGGGCCATGGATCATGGTCACCTTCCTATGCCCCCAGGCTGGGCTTCAGCTGAGAGACCGATAAGGTTTTGCTAAGAGCGACCGAATGCGGGTTCGGCGTGACCGGTCAGACAGAACCCCGCTCGACCCGACCCGACCCGGTGGATGGTTCAGGTTGGACCCCTGCGTCGACGCCCGTGGAGAAGCCAAACGCTCGCCCCGATGACTATCCCGATGGCCGTGATGGCCGTGATGGCGCCGGCTGGAACTCCGCCTCCGTTCGACCGAGGCACGGTTGTCGGGGAGCTGGGAGCCGATGGGGTGGTGGTGGCAGAAGTGGCGAAGGCCACGACGTGGTTGGCAGAGGTGGCGACGAGGATCCCACTCCCTGTGCTGGGGGTGGGAAAGTGGTTGGTGGGCACGCCGATTGATGCCTGCTGTTTCACCGCGCCGGTGCTCGGATCGAGCCCGTAGAGTACGCCGTCCTGCCCGATGGTCCATACCAAAGCCGCGGCCACGATGGGTGGGCCGCCACCCGTTCGGGATCGCCAAAGAACACGGATGGACCCGGGGGAAGCGCTCGCTTGCACAGCCACGATGCCGCTCAGGCAGGGCAAAAAGACAGTGGTCCCCACCACCGAGGTTCCTCCGTCCACATCGTCGCTGCAGACCGACCCCACGGTCGCCTCCTGCCCACCGATACCCCCGAGGCGGTTGCCATTGAGGAGGTAGGCGGCACCCGACTTGCCCGCCGCCACCACCTGACCGTTGGCCAACAGGGCGGGCTCCATCGACAAGTCGAGATCATTGGCATTGTCCGAGGCCCAGTTGCGGGGGGCGAAGTACTGGAGGAGTTGAAGACTGGAGGACAACTCGAGCACGGAGTCGCTGTGGTCGTACGGGAGCCCGGACGACGTGACCGAGCCGTTGCCCACACCGACCCAGAGATCGCCGCGGTTGTCGACCGCCGGTGCTCCGCCACCCATCCAGATCCCCCCCTGGCTCTCATTGGAGGCGGAATCAACTTCGAAGGCCACGGGCGCACCGCCGGCCTCACCCACCCCCAGCAGCCACCCTCGGTAGATCGAGCAATCGCCGTAATTGCCACCAAAGCCGAACACCACCCGGTTGGCGTCGAGCGTCAGACCGGTGCGTTGCAACAGCGCCGCCGGCTTCGAGCCGGACGGGTCCACGTCCTGGGTCATCTCGGTGCGGCCCGAGGTGGTGTCGAGACCGACAAGCACATGGGCCGGGTTTCCGTTCCTCATCTCGTCGGCCACCACGAAGATCTCGGATCGGGCCTGGTCGATGACCGGAGTGCCGGTGATACCCACGGTCGGGGTGATGTCGCCGCAGGGGAGCGACCTCGACGGCACGGGGGTGCCGAGGTGGGTAGACCAATGCACGGCCCCGGTGGAGGACGAAAGTGCATAGACGGTGTCGTTCTCCGTGGCCACGAAGACCTCTCCTGAAGAAACAAGAGGTTCGCCGTAGAGGGCACCATCGAGCCTGGGCGAGGTCCAGGCCGGGCTGGCGGTGTCGACGGCAGCCACCGACTCCGCCACCCCGGTACCGGCCGCGTCCTGGTGGTAGACGGGCCACGAGGGGTCTCCGGACGAAGTGGCCGACAGGGCCGTCACCCCACCCGCTACGGAGGTCGAGGCCCACATCGACAACGCGGGGACCACCAGCGCGATCAGCGTTGCCCCGAGTCGAAAGCAGCTCCTCCCATCCGGGCCAGGCTGGTTCCCGGTGGCCGGTTCCCCGCTCATTCCCATAGCCGCAGGCTAGCGACGGCTGGCGAGTGTGAAAGATGTGAAGAGATGTCGGATGACTTCCGGCTGTGAGCCGGGTTCAGCGTACGGGTCTGCCTTCGTGCAGCTGTCTACTGCAGGACATGTCGGCGAAGCCGTGTCGCCTCATGCGTGCCTACATGCCGTCGTAGTCGGCTCCCGTCGAAGGCGGCAGCTCGATGTCCCATCGCCGCATACCGTCTTCGATCCGGCCGACGATCGTCTGCAGGGCTGATACGCGGCCAAACCGCTTCTGTTCTGCATCGATCACGTCCCACGGTGCATCAGCATGATCGGTCGAGGCCAGCATGTCGTTGACCGCAGCTTTGTACTCGGCACGCTTCTCCCGATTGCGCCAGTCTTCCTCGGTCAGCTTCCATGCTTTGAGGGGATCGTCCTGACGCGCCTGGAACCGATTCCGTTGTTCGTCATGAGAGATGTGAAGCCACAGCTTGATGAGGACCATGCCCTCGGCTGCCAGGGATTGCTCATAGGCGGATATTTCCTTGTACGCCCGGCGCCACTGCGCGTCGGTGGCCAACCCCTCGACCCGCTCGACGAGCACTCGTCCGTACCAACTCCTGTCGAGTACCGCCATGCCCCCCCATCCCGGGAGAGCGGGGGAGAAGCGCCACATGAAGTGGTGCCGCAACTCATCGGACGTTGGCGCGCCGAACTGGGTGACTCGCACGTGACGCGGATCGAGCGGCGCCACCAGGCGATTGATCACGCCGCCTTTCCCGGCGGCATCCCATCCCTCGAAGATCACGCACACCGGGGGGCCGAGCCGCTTGTCGCCGAGTTGTCCGCCGTTGATCAGCCGCAAATGCACCAGCCGGCGTTGAACCCGTGCCAGCTCCACCGCTTCTTCCTCGCGAGACAGCCGTCCACCCAATTGGACCGATGAAAGCTGTGGGTGGGCCTTCACCACCTTGCTGGTCACCTGTTCAATGTAGGCCAACCGCGGCAATCTCGCGTTGCCGATTGTCGCGGGTGGGCCCCGATCGGGGTCACTGGTGGTCGACCTCACGGCGTGAGCGTCACGATCCCATCGGGAGATGCCTGCGCTGAAGAGCAAGCGCCCATCGTCCCAGATGGCCCACGGGCGATATCTCGAGATGATCGCTCCTCGTGTGGATGAAGATCCGAGGCCAACCGAACCTCCTTCGGTGAAGGGGTTTCGAGCGCTCGGTGGGCCATGCGAAGTCGTGTGGCGGACTACCCATCGCCGCCGGTGAGTTCGGGGTAGCGGAAACATCCGGTGAGGTGGTCGATCACCAACCCGGCCGCCTGCAGATACGAATAACAGATGGTGGGTCCGACAAAGTGGAAACCCCGTCGTCGGAGGTCGGCACTGAGGGCCACCGAAAGCGGGGTCGAGGCGGGCACCTGTTTGGGCGACGTCCACCGGTTGATGACGCGACGTCCACCGACGAACCCCCGGATAAAGGAATCGAAGCTGCCCATCTCTTCCTGTACTCGGAGCAGGGCGTTGGCATTCCCGACGGTTGCTTCGAGTTTTTGGCGATGACGGATGATGCCGGGGTCGCCGAGAAGCGCCTCCACCTTGCGTGGGGAGAAGCGGGCCACCACCGCGGGGTCGAAATCGGCGAACGCCTGCCGGTATCCGTGACGGCGCTTGAGAACGGTGAGCCAACTCAACCCGGCTTGGGCACCCTCCAGTACCAACAGCTCGAAATGTCTGCGGTCGTCGTGGACCGGGACACCCCACTCGGTGTCGTGATACGGGGTCAACCATGTCCCGGTGGCCCACTGGCAGCGGGTCCGGCCGTCGTCCTTCCAAACGGGTTCATGTGTGACCGGCATCGTTGGAATGTAGCCCTTCGATTCCGATCCATCAGACTGGCCGGCGGGGCCCTCCACGGTGTTAGCTGGTCGGTATGCCCCTCATCGGAAATTACGTGCCCAGTCCTGCCAAATGGGTCCGGGACCAGGTCGAGCTGTATGAGGGGTCCGGCGGCACCGAGGGAACCACCATGCGGGGTCTGCCGGTGATTCTGCTCACTACCAAGGGAGCGAAATCGGGCAATATCCGCAAAACACCTCTGATGAGGGTGGAGCACGACGGCAGCTATGCGGTGGTGGCGTCCCAGGGCGGTGCCCCAAAGCACCCTGTCTGGTACTTCAACCTGCTCGCTCATCCCGAGGTGTCGCTTCAGGACGGTCCTTCTGGATGGGACATGGTGGCCCGCGAGGTGACCGGCGAAGGAAAGGCGATCTGGTGGGCCCGCGCCGTCGAGGCCTTTCCCGACTACGCCGACTACCAGGGGAAGACCGACCGTCAGATCCCCGTTGTCGTCGTCGAGCGGCGCTCCGCCTGAGACCGCGGCTCTGCAACCATGTTCGTCTACCCAGGAGATTGACATGGCCATCAATGTCTCGCCTATTGCCGGCGTCGATGCCGGCATCAATGACATCCGCCGCCGGACCGCGGACCTGATCAACGCCGACGTGCTGCCCAATGAAGGGAAGCTATGGGGATCAGCCCAAGGCAGGTCGGTGAGTGATGGCGAGAGAGACCAAATCAGGCACCAGGCGGCAGGTCTGCGTGAGGAGGTCAAGGCCAAGGTACGTGACGCCGGCCTGTGGGCCCCGCACCTCCCCGCGGAATACGGCGGCATGGGACTCGATTTCCTCCAACTTGCCTATATGTAGAAGTCCTGGCGTATGCCACCGGGGCTGCCGCCCTGTCNNACGGCACCGAGGAACAGAAGCGCACCTGGTTGCTTCCGTTGATCGATGGACAGTTGGAGTCGGGTTTTTCGATGACCGAGCCCGACGCCGCCGGTTCTGATCCGCGTTCCCTCACCACCGAGGCGGTGCGGGAAGGCGACGATTGGGTGATCAACGGGCACAAATGGTTTACCTCCAACGGTTTCGCCGCTGACTTCTTCATCGTGATGTGCCGNNTGAACATCATCCGCGGCATCGGTATCTTCGGCCATTCGACCTCTGACCATTGCGAGATCGTCTAAGACAACGTGCGGGTGCCGGTGGAGAACACGCTGGGGCTGGTGGGGCAGGGTCATCAGGCTGCGCAGGACCGGCTGGGCGCCGGCCGGATCTATCACTGTATGAACTCCATCGGGCAGATGTGGCGGGCCTTCGACCTCATGGTCGAACGCTCGCTGGCCCGTGAGGTCCACGGTGGCCTGTTGAAGGACAAGCAGTTCATCCAGGGCTTCATCGCCGATAGCTACATCGATATCCAGGCGGCGCGCCTCATGACCATCAATGCCGCCGAGAAAGTGGCAGGCAACGATCCTCAGGCTCGCACCGCCATCTCCGCCATCAAGGTATTTGTCCCGGCTGCCTACCATCGAGTGGTGGACAGGGCCATCCAGGTGTGGGGAGGTGCCGGGGTGGGCAACGACCTGCCCTTGGGTCGCATGTATCTGGCGGCCAGGGTCCTGCGGTTGGCTGACGGGCCCGACGAGGTCCACAGGATCCTGATGGCCAAGAACATCCTCCACGAGTATGAATCCGGGAACACCTGGGATTTCGGGAAGTAGCCGACCTGGGGCCGGCCCCGACGCGCCGTGCCGGAGGCCAACCCGGGCGGTAGGGTGACGGTCAGTGACCAGTATGGATGATTCTTTTGACCTGGAGATGGCCGCGGCGTCGCTGCGTGCCGACCTCACCGACGTGCACATCTTGTTGAAGGTGTTGGTCGATCAGCTGAGAGACACCTTGGGTGATCGGCTTCGGGTCGAGCGTGGCGGTGGGCGTTTTCGGAAGACGGATGAGATCAAATCGGTCCAGATCTCCATGGGCACCGACCACTTCGATGCCGTGGTCGACGGTGCCGGGTTGCTCTGCACCATCGGTCATGCCTCGGGCGGTATCCGCATTCGCAGCGATCAGGTGGACGTGGAAGTGTGGATCGCCAAGGTCCTCGGGGCACTCAAGGCGGAGGCGGCCCACAGCCAAACGGCCAGACAGGCCCTCGAGAACATTGTCATCGGAGGACACACATGAGTGACGACCCCCAAGGACTTCCCGAGGCAACCAGCCATCGCCTCGAGGAACTGGAGCATGGTCTCTTTACTTCGGACCTGTCGGTCAATGAGTTCCTGTTGATCAAGGAAGTGGGATTCCATCCACTCGGGTTCGTGATGGGATCGTCCATTTATCACACCGGAATCCAGACTCGGAAGTGGGGACAGAGCCAAGAGCTCACCAAACTCACCGAGGCGATGTACAACGCCCGTGAGTTGGCTATGACCCGCATGGAGGAAGAGGCGGCCGAGCTGGGAGCCGATGGGGTGGTGGGGGTCCGGCTCGACGTCAACTACTACGAGTGGGGCAAGGATGCCGCCGAGTTCATTGCGGTGGGAACCGCGGTCAAGGCCGAGAGTGGCGTCTCTCATCGCAACAAGCTGGGCAAGCCCTTTACCTCCGATCTGTCGGGACAGGACTTCTGGACCCTGATGCAGACCGGCTATATTCCTCAGGGCCTGGTGATGGGAACCTGCGTGTACCACATCGCCCACCGGGGTCTGGGGCAGACCCTGGGGTCGGCCGGCCAGAATGTCGAACTCCCCAACTTCACACAGGCCCTCTACGAGGCGCGTGAACTGGCCATGACCCGCATGCAGGATGAAGCCGATCGACTGGGAGCATCTGGCATCGTCGGTGTTCGGCTGGAGGAAAAGTCCCACCAGTGGGGGAGCCACACCATCGAGTTCCTTTCTCTGGGAACCGCGGTGGTCAAGACGTCGAATGAGGTGACGTTGCCCACCCCCACCACCATCATTTCGCTCGACAACTGATGACGGATACGGCGCCTGATCTTCCCGAGGCCGCCAACCGGCGTTTCGCCAGCCAGGCGTTCACGTCGGGGCTCACCGTGCCCGACTTCGCCGCCTGTCTGCAGATGGGGCTCGAGCCGGTGGGATACGTGCAGGGATTCTGCGTGATGCAGTGGGGATGGTACGGCCTCAACTCTCCGTACCGCCGCGGCATATCTCCCTACGGTGGGGGCCAGGGCGGCTATATGGAGAGTTGGCAGTGCCCACACGGGTTCGTCTCCAACGAGCACCGGAGCTGGGGGCAGAATTACGAGCAGTCGTGGATCGAAGACGCCTGGGGCCAAGGGTTCGGGACCGCCTACTCGCGCATGCTCGAAGAAGCCGCAGCCGTCGGCGCACACGGTGTGGTGGGCGTGGTGGACACCGCCGACCGGCTCGGGGATCTGGGTGTGCTCGAGTTTCACCTCCGGGGTACTGCGGTGAGGGTGACCGATGCTCCGGCTCCGCCCGCGGGGCAACCGTGGACCACCTATTTGGCCGGCCAGCGTCTGGCCAAGCTGATCGAAGCCGGGTACATGCCGATCTCGGTGACGGCCGCGGTCTCCTCGGTCCGGGTCTGGGCCTACTGCATGACCGAATTCCTCTTGGAGGGGACCAGCTCCACCTGGGGCATGCAGCCGGCCGGGGCGGAGATCACCCAGGTGGCCTCGGCCCAGATGGCGGCACGCCAAATTGCCCGTGAGCACGTGCGGGCCCAAATGGCGGGGGACTCACTCCATGGTGCAGAGATGGTGGTCTCCGAGCACCAACTGAGTGAGGGTGACCAGGAGATTCAGTGCCTTCTGCGGGGCAACCGGGTCAGACGGTTCAAGGACTTCGATCCGATGCCAGTTCCCCATCCCACGGTGAGGCTGTCGTGAGCATCAGCGGACAACTCGGAGGCCCACCTCCGACCCCGGTTGACATCAGGGCCGAACTGCGGCGGGCGGTTGACACGTTGCACGACCCGCAACCTTCCAAGGTGAAGTCGATGACCTCGGACCTCTCCATCGACGAAGAATTGATTCTGCACTCCGTCGGATGGGAGCCGATTGAGCTGGTCTGTGGGGTCTCCCTGTATTCGGTCCCCATGGGCGTCTGGAACTGGGGCCAGGGGGAGATCACGTCAGCGTCCGCCGCCTATGCCCGTTCGTTTGAGGGGGCCATTGACCGCATCCACCGCGAGTGCGCCAAGGCCGGGGGTCACGGTGTGGTCGGAGTACAGGTCGACCGTTCGATCCATCGCCACCATGTTGACGTGACGTTGCTCGGCACCGCGGTGCGACCGGTCGGAGCCAAACGGGTGGATGCAGCCCACGTATTCGTCTCGGATCTCTCTGCCCGAGACTTCACCCTGTTGCACGTGTCGGGGTGGCAACCCTTGGGCCTGGCGGTCGGCGCCAGCTTCGTCTACGCACCCCGTCGATCCATCGGGGTGGCCATGCAGCAGAAGTCTCAGAACGTCGAGCTCACCAACTTCACCGAAGCAATGTATGCCGCCCGCGAATCGGCTATGGAACGCATGCAGTCTTCAGCCATCGCTATGGGGGGAACGGGGGTGGTGGAGGTAAAGGTCACCGAGGGACCGATGGACTTTGCCCGGCACGCCGTCGGCTTCGGGGCCTGGGGCACAGTTGTCCGTCAGGTCACAGAGAACCATCGTCCGCTCAAGCCGTCGATGGTGGTCCCCCTGGACGATCCCACGAGCGGGTTCGAGGCCACCGCGCTGCGAGGGAATTAGGGATACGACTCACTGATCGGGCTTCGAAGGGTAGGTGTGCTCGGTCCACTGGGTGCCGTCCCAGTAACGCAGCAGGGTCGGGTCGGCATAATCGGCAAACCATCCGGCCGGATAGGCCGCTGGTGGTTCCGGCGGTGTCCCCGGCGCCATGGGTTGATCGTGCTGGGCCAGCTGGGCCAAGGTCGAGCCCAGCGTGGGGAAGCCACCGAACTCGGCGGTAGCCCGGTTCGGCCTGGATGGTGGAGCCGAGGTCATGGGGGTCAGACCTTCCATGACTGCGCCCGCCCGGACGGTTCCGCCATCCTCGAGTTGGATGCCGACCGGGCTCTGCCGATGCCGTCTCGACCTAGCGGGGAACACTGCCCACGCCATGATGAGCAGGAGGCACCCACCGACCGCCACGAACACCCCGTACCCGACCGACACCATGGGATGGGAGAGGTCCGGGCCGGTGAACGTGTGGATCTGCGTGATGCCGATGATCACCGGCACCAGGGCTAGCAGTCCGATCACCGTCGAAATCAGCGTGATGCGGGTGAAAGGGAGAAGCAATGCCTGAAGGGCGCAGACGACCGCCAACCCGACCAGGATCCATGCGACATGGCTGCGCCATCCGTGGAACAGGACCTTGAACAGATCACCGCGCAGGCCCGAGGGGTAGCCGCCGCCACTCTCCGAGCCCTTGATGATCGCCCAGGGCAACTGAGCCGATGCTCCGAGGATGATCGAGCTGAAGAAGATCCCGAACCGGGCCAGTGAGAACTGTCGACGACCTTGCCGCGGGCGAGGCGCGGTGGCGACGGGAGCAAGGGATGGGTTGGTCGGGGTCGGAGCATCGGTGCGTTGGAGTTGTGCGACAGCGTCTCGCCAACCGGAGTCATCTTTCGGAAATCGGAATACGGCCTGAGGAACGGTGTCGAGACCATCCATGATCGCCCAGCAGTCGGGCATCTCGACCACGCACCAACGTCGCCCGGTCACCAGGATCGGGAATCCGTGCAATGTCGCCATCGGTGACCCCCTTGCCCCGTCAACCCCGTTGTCGGTGCCTCATTTCCTCCGCATCGTACAGGCTGGGGTGAGCTGCCAACGGCGCCGGAGTCAGACGGTGACAGTCGCTTGCATGCGGTCCGTCGCTTCGATGTACTCCTCGACCATGCTGAAGACCACATCCCTGGCTTTACGCACGACGGTGGCTCGTCCGATGACCTGGCCGCAAGGATTGAAATTCACGTCGCGGGCCTGCTCGGGATACCGGTGACCGCGGGAAACGGCTTCGATGGCCACCATCATCTGCAGCGGCATGGGCAACGGGTCCGGGGTCTCTTCCGCCTCCCACGCGTCGGTCCAATCGTTCTTGAGCATCCGGCATGGCTTGCCGGTAAAGGAGCGGGAACGCACGGTATCCCGGCTGGTGGCGGCCAGGTAGGTTTCCATTTGCTTGGGGGGAATATCGGCTTCCTCCACCGTCAACCACAAGGTGCCGGACCAGACGCCCTGGGCCCCGAGGGCCAGCGCCGCGGCCATCTGTCTCCCGCTGCCGACACCGCCGGCCGCCAGGACGGGGATGGGTGACACCGCGTCGATGACCTCGGGCCACAACACGATGCTCCCGACATCGCCGGTGTGGCCGCCACCCTCGGATCCTTGACAGACGATGAAGTCGAGTCCGGCCGCCTTGTGATTGAGAGCGTGCTTGACCGACCCGGCCAGGGCACCGATCATCAGACCCGCTCCTTGGACTTTTTCGATGACGTCGGCTGGGGGTGTGCCCAGGGCATTGGCGATGAGGCGCACCTGCGGATGGCGAAGCGCCACTTCGATCAATCCGGCGGCATGAGCCGCGGTCCAGCCGATCATGCCGTTGCTTTGGCGCTCATCCTCGGGGATTTCGGGCACGTGGTGATCGGCCAGGATTTTGAGGGCGAATTCTCGGTGTCCAGCCGGGATCAGACCACGGATCTGAGCTTCGAGCTTGTCCGGATCCATTTCGTCCATGCCCTCGTACTTGGCCGGGATCACGATGTCGACACCGTAGGGATGGTCACCGATGTGCTCGTCGATCCACGTGAGCTCCACTTCGAGTTGCTCGGGAGTGAAGCCGATGGCGCCGAGCACACCGATCCCCCCGGCGTTGGAGACGGCAGCCACGACGTCGCGACAGTGGGTGAATGCGAAGATCGGAAATTCGATGCCCAGCTTTCGGCTGATCTCGGTGTTCATGGTGGTTCGGCTACCTCTCTCTAGGCGGGTGTGTCGTGAGTGATGGTGTTGCGTTGACGCGGTGATGTGGTTGGATCGGAATCTCCGGCACCGGTGGCATTCCCAACAACGCCGCCAGCCCCCTGACGGCAAGGTCGCAGTTGACCGAATCGGGTTCTATTCGCCGTTGCATCTCCAGACCGGTGAGGAGTGCCTTGACCAGCGTGGCCAGATCGTCTGGATCGGCGACCGGCTGCACGCTCATCGTCGACGCCCATCGCGAGAGTTCGCGGGCGCTCCGGCCGCGGGACTCGACGCTTCGGGCCCGAAGAACGTCGGCCACCTCGGGGTCGCGGGTGGCCCGTTGCCAAAGCTCGTGTTCGAGGAGGGACCAACGATCCGAGTCGGTGTCGGGATTGTTGCCGATGTTGTCCCATACGGCAGCCAGCTGCCCGAGGGGGGAGTCGCTCATGGCGACTTCGGCGAACAGAACCGTGAGGACCGACTGCTTCCACGCGTCGAGGACGGCCAGGAGGAGACCTTGCTTGCTGCCGAAGTGGGCGTAGACGGCACCCGAAGTTCGGCCCGCCGCCTCGGCGACGGCGTCTACCGATACCGCGTCGATCCCGCGGTCGGCGAACAGGTCGGCCCCGGCGGCCAACAGGAGCGCTCGGGTCTCTGCCTTCCGCTCCCCTTGGGTTTGGGTCATTCCGCTCCCCTGCTCGCCCCGGGCGGAGCGGATACATACCGGAGACTACATATATAGTGATTCCTATGCAATACGGGCCGACGGGCCCCGGGGGCCGAAATACCCCAGGCCCACACGCGTAAGCTGAGGCGACATCACTTCTAGTAGGGGGACCACCGTGGGAGCTTCGCAACCGATTGTCCGTGACCGCTTGTACATAGGAGGGGAGTGGGTGCCTTCCACCGGAACCGGCACCATCGATGTCATCGACTCGACCACCGAAGAGGTGATGGGGTCCATCCCCGAGGGATCGACCAAGGATGTCGATCTGGCCGTGGCGGCCGCACGGGCGGCGTTCCCGGCCTGGTCGGCCACGCCAGTGGAGAAGCGGACCGAACTGTTGACCCAAGTCTCGCAAGCGTTGGCCACCCGGATGGACGACCTTGCCCGACTCATTACCCACGAGGTGGGCATGCCGTTGATGCTCTCGCAGTTGGTGCAGGTGGGCCTGCCGATGACGACGTTCGGATCCATGGCCCAGGTTGCCGCTGACTTCGCCTGGGAGCAGACAGTCGGCAACTCTCTGATTGTGCGCGAGCCGATTGGCGTGGTCGGCGCCATCACGCCGTGGAACTACCCGTTGCATCAGATTGCCGCCAAGGTGGCACCGGCGCTGGCCGCCGGTTGCACGGTGGTGCTGAAGCCCAGCGAGGTGGCCCCCCTGAATGCATTTGTGTTGGCCGAGGTGTTCGAAGAGATTGGCCTTCCTGCCGGAGTCTTCAACCTGGTGACCGGTGTCGGGCCGGTAGTGGGAGAAGCGATCGCCGCTCACGCCGACGTGGACATGGTGTCGTTCACCGGCTCCACCCGGGCGGGAAAGCGGGTCTCTGAGGTGGCATCGGGCACCGTCAAGCGGGTGACCCTCGAGCTGGGCGGAAAGTCGGCCAACGTCATCCTCGACGATGCGGATCTGTCCAAGGCCGTTGCTGACGGAGTTGCGAAGTGCTACCTCAACTCGGGACAGACCTGCAGCGCGTTGACCCGAATGCTGGTTCCCCGGGAGCGCTTGTCCGAGGTGGAGGATCTGGCCGTGGCGGCCGCCGAGGCGTTTACGCCCGGTGACCCGTTCGAAGCATCCAGCCGGCTTGGACCCTTGGTATCCGCGGCTCAGCGCGATCGGGTTCGTAACTTCATCGACAAGGGGGTAGGGGAGGGGGCAACCCTCCTTACCGGTGGCGTGGAGGCACCCGAGGGTCTCTCGGCGGGATTCTTCATTCGGCCGACAGTGTTCAGCGATGTGACCCGGGACATGACCATCGCCCGGGACGAGATCTTCGGACCCGTGCTCTCGATCATCCCCTACGACACCGAGGAAGAGGCCATCGACATCGCCAACGACTCCGAGTACGGGTTGGCCGGGGGTGTGTGGTCAGGCGACGCGGAGCGGGCCAAGGCGGTTGCCCGTCAGCTCAGGACCGGCCAGGTCGAAGTGAATGGAGGTGGATTCAATCCGCTGGCCCCATTCGGTGGTTACAAACAGTCGGGCAACGGACGGGAGTACGGCAGCTTCGGCTTAGAGGAATTCCTCGAGGTGAAGTCCGTGCAGCTGTAGCGGCCCGTTCGCCGCGGCTCGGCCCAGCCGGCACGGAGAAGCCCGGCGCTAGTCGTTTGCCACCCTGGGCTCATGGCTTTCGGGCCCCCAGGCCAAAAAGACCGGGTCGGCGGCGGCCAGCCGCCAACTGCCATCGGGAGAGGGACGACCACGGCTGGTCGAGATCTGGATGAGGTTGCCCAATCGTTCGGCCGCTCCGGTGGCCCGATCGAGAGCCGAGAAGGTGGCGACGATGCGCCCTCCCGGGCGCAGTCGCGCCAGGGCCGAGTCGAGGACGTCCAGCCCACCACCACCAACGAATACCCGATGCGGGTCGGGGAGTCCTTCGCATGCCTCAGGGGCATGGCCGCGGACGACCCGGACGTCAGCACCGAAACTGGCAGCGTTGGCGGTGATGCGCTTCACGTCCGCATCCCGCTCCTCGATGGCAAAGATGGTGTTCCCAGGACACAGGACGGCGGCTTCGACGGCCACACTTCCGCTCCCTGCTCCCACGTCCCACAACACGCCGGCAGCAGGCAATGCCAATTTGCCCAACGCCACCGCTCGGACTTCCGCCTCGGTGACCAGTCCGTCGCCATGGGCGTAGGCATTGTCGGGGAGACCCCAGGCCAATGGTTTGGTGCTGGATTCGACTCCTCCCCATCCGGCGATGGGCCGGCCAGCCGGCCCGACGAGAACCACCACCGAGAAGGGATCCCAGGTGCCGGTGGCCAACTCGTGGAGACCGACCACGGTGACCGATTCATCGGGTTGGCCGAGGCGGCTGCAGACCGCCACCATGTCCACGGCCGCACGCGCCGCCACCAGGGATCGGCCCACCGCCTCGGGGGGCGAAGCCGGAGAGGTGAGGACGGCGGCCTTCCGGGCCAAGCGGATGGCCCGTATCGAGTCGCTCAGCCGCCCACCCTGGGGGCACACCACCGCGGCGTCCTCCCACGGCAGGGCCAACCGGGCGAAGGCCAAGGACACCGACGATGGAGCCGGAAGGATCCGCAAGTACCGCCGGTCGACCACCCGCACCAGGGAAGCCACAATGCCGAAGAAGCCGGGGTCACCTGATACCACCATGCAGACCGCGGCGCCGTCGCGGGATGCTGATGCAGCCCGGCGGCACGCATCGTCGGCGTCATCCCCGATCTCGACAGTTGGTATATCCTGACCGGACGTTCCGGACTGGGCGCCGATGGCCAAACCTTGGAGGCTCTCGAGCTCTCGGGGCCCGCCCAGGACCAACTCGGCCGAGGCCAGGGCGGCGCGGCCTTCATCACCGACGGTCTGTCGGGATTGGCCCATCAACCCGACAACCGTCACTATTCCGGGCGGGCGGGTCGGCATAGCGCCCGAGTCTGCGACGACAGCATCAGGCACCGGCAACGAGCTACTCACCTTCGTGTCGACGGATTCCATCTCGGACGCATGGTACCGCCGGCAAGGATCGCGCTCTCGCGGCCACCGCGGGGAGCCGGGTTCCGAGCTTTAACCGAAACTCAGGTCGGATTCGTCCCAGTAGGCGTCGACCGAGATGAACTGGCCGTCTTCGTTGACGTCAAAGACCTCGATACCGTCGATGGTCATGGAGGCACCCCCGGTCACCAGGGCGATCTCGAAATCGATGGCCACCTTGTTCGCACAGGTGTGGACCGCCTTGGCTGTGAAGGTCCACGATTCGCTTCCCCCGATGCTGGTCTCGAAGAATGCGCTAATGGCGGCCCGACCGATTTTGGGCGGGTTGGAGACAGGGTCGGCCTGCCGTGCATCTTCGGTGAACAGCGCGGCGATGGCCTTGGCATCGCGCGAGTTGACGGCCCCGACGTAGTCGGTGATCCGGCTGCGGAGTTGGTCAGGGGAAGGCATGGTGGGTGGTCTCCTTGGGATGGGATCGGCGCTCGGCCGGTGGGTAACTCAGGCGCCGATTGCGTGGACGCCTCCGTCGACGTGCACCATCTCCCCGGTGGTCATGGGAAAGAGATCGGACAGGAGGGCGACACAGGCGCGGGCCACCACGTCGGCGTCGAGCACGTTCCAACCGAGAGGGGCCCGCTCGGCCCAGGTGTCCTCGAAGGTGCTGAATCCCGGAATCGACTTGGCGGCCAGTGTCTTGACCGGCCCGGCGGCGACCAGGTTCACCCGAACCTTATCGGGGCCGAGGTCGCGGGCCAGGTAGCGCGAGAGGGACTCCAGTGCCGCCTTGGAAACACCCATCCAGTCGTACGCGGGCCACGCCACCGTGGCGTCGAAGTCGAGCCCGACGATGGATGCGCCCGGTCGGTCTCCCTCCCCGGCGGCAATGAGCAAGGGACGAAACGCCTCGGCCAATGCCTTTAGGGAATAGGTGGAAACATGAAGAGCGACCTGCACCTGTTCCCACTGCGCTTGAAAGATGTCCCCGCCGAGACATTCCGGGGGTGCGTAACCGATGGCATGGAGAATCCCGTCGAGGCGGTCCCACTTGGTGGCAAGCACGGCCGCCGCTTCGGCCAATTGCTGGGGCTCGGTGACGTCGATCTCGAGCACGTCGGCCTCGACCGCCAGTTTCCGAGCCGTGCGTCGGGTGAGTGAGAGACCGCGCCCGGCACCGCTCAGGATGACCTCGGCGCCCTCGTTCTGGGCGTTGCGAGCCACCGCGAAAGCGAGCGACGCGTCAGTCAGTACACCGGTCACCAGGATTCGTTTTCCGTCGAGCAGTCCCATGGGACGGTCAGGTTATCGTCCGCCGACAGTGCCGGAGTATCGGTTGCATGTGCAAAGGTAAGGGCCATGCGTGTGGGAATACTCGGAGGTACGGGACCCGCCGGTCGCGGCTTGGCGGTGCGTTTGGCTGCCAGCGGCGCCCAGGTGGTCATCGGATCACGTGACGCGGACCGGGCGTCCGCCGTGGCCGAACAATTGATCCGGGCATGGCCCGACCATGACCTCGCGGTCGAGGGAGCATCGAACGAGGAGACGGCCGCCAGCGACGTGGTGGTGGTGGCCACGCCGTGGGATGGAGCCGTACCCACCGTGAAACCCCTGGCTGCGGTGCTGGCCGGCAAGGTCGTGGTGTCGATGGCCAACGCCCTCATCAAGGAAGGTCGGGAATTCCTGGCCCTGGTACCACCTCGCGGGTCGGTGGCGGCTTCGATTCAGGCGGCGTTGCCCGGGTCGTTGGTAGCCGCTTCGTTCCATCACCTTCCGGCCTCGGAGATGGAGAAGCTGACGACACCACTGGTGGCAGATGTCCTTGTCTGTTCGGATCACCGTGAGGCCTCCTTAGTCACAAAGGCACTGGTCGACCGTATTGATGGGCTCTGCGGCGTGGACGCCGGCACCTTGTCGCAGGCCGCTCCCATCGAGGCATTCACCGCCGTCCTGATCACGGTGAACATCCGTCACAAGGTGCATTCGACCGTGCGCCTGGCCGGCTATGGGGAACATTGAGTCGTACATTGAGTCGTACATTGAGTCGTACATTGAGTCGTACATTGAGTCGTACATTGAGTCGTACATTGAGTCGTACAGTCGACCTGTGATCCGACTGTACGACTCCGCCCGGGGCGAGGTGGCACCACTTGATGTGGGACCGGTGGTCACCCTGTATTCATGTGGGATCACCCCCTATGACGCCGCTCACCTCGGCCATGCTCAGGTCTATCTGACATTTGACGTGCTCCAGCGGCGTCTGCGCGACCTGGGCCACGAGACCCGCTGTGTCCGCAACGTCACCGACGTCGATGACGACATCTTGCGCAAGGCGCGGGAACTGGGTGTCCACTATCTCGATCTGGCCGCCGAAGAGATTGCCCAGTTCGATGCCGACATGGGCTCCTTGGGCCTGATCCCTGCCTGGTCGGAGCCCCGGGCCACCTCGGCCATCGCCGACATCTTGATCCTGATGGGATCCGTACTCGACTCCGGTCACGCCTACCAGGCCGGGGGGGCGGTGTACTTCGACGTCACGACGTTCTCCGAATTCGGAAAGGTGAGCCATCTCGACAAGCAGACCATGCTGTCGCTGGCCGCCGAAAACGGGGGCAACCCCGACGATCCCAACAAACGACACCCCCTCGACTTCATCCTGTGGCAGCCCGCGCTTCCCGATGAGCCGTCGTGGGAGTCTCGCTGGGGGCCGGGTCGACCCGGCTGGCACATCGAGTGCTCGGCACTGGCGCTCCGGGAACTGGGGGAGACGATCGACGTGCACGGAGGCGGTCGCGATCTGATCTTTCCCCACCACGAATGCGAGACCGCCCAGTCGGAGTCGGTGACCGGTCGTCCATTCGTACGGCACTGGCTGCATGTTGGATTGGTAGGCCTGGACGGAACCAAGATGTCGAAATCGCTCGGGAACCTGGTCTTCGTGGGAGACCTGCTCGCGAAGTGGGAACCGGCCGCCGTCCGGGTCGCCCTCCTCGGCCACCACTACCGGACCGACTGGGAGTGGACGCCTGGTGACATGCCCGCCGCCGCTGACCGGCTGAAGAGGTGGCGGGCCGCCAGTGCCCCGGCTGATCGAACAGGCGAAGCCGGGCTCGAGGTGGTCCGTGGCTTCCTCGATGACGACCTCGATTCCCCTGGGGCGCTCCGGGCCCTCGACGACGAGGCTCGCGCCGGTCGTGGCGTTGCCGGAGGGGCGGCGCTCCTAGGCGTTACCCTGTAGATCCCCCGGCTCGGATTGTGGCGGGGAAATGTACCACCGAGCAGAGAGGTAATCCCATGGCAGGCGTCGTCACTGTCCGGCTTCCTGATGGATCGACCAGGGAGCTGGCCGAAGGGACCACGGCCCTCCACCTGGCGGAATCGATCGGGCCCCGCCTGGCCAAGGCGGCGGTGGCAGCCACCGTCGATGGTGCCGAGGTGGACCTCTCGGCCGAGGTTCCCGACGGTTCCACGGTTTCGGTGGTGACCGCGGAATCGGATGCGGGTCGGAATGTGATCCGCCACTCCACGGCTCACGTGCTGGCCCAAGCCGTGTTGCGCCTATGGCCCGGTGCCTATTTCGCCATCGGGCCGGTCATCGAGGACGGCTTCTATTACGACTTTGAACTACCGGGTGGGGCCCACTTCAGCGACGACGACCTCGGACGCATCGAGGCCACCATGCGCGAGATCATGAAGGAGGATCAGCCGTTCGTGAGACACGAGCACAGCATCCAAGACGGTCTGACCCTCTTCGAGGACCAACCGTTCAAGCGCGAGATCATCGAAGCGGTCGGGGTCGGGGCCAATGAAATCGACGCCGCTCCCGGGGATGAGAGCGCCCCCGAGGTGTCCACCTACTGGAACTCGCCGGTGTTTGCCGACCTGTGCCGGGGTCCCCACGTCCCGTCTACCGGTCGTTTGGGCTTCTTTACCCTGATGCGGGTGGCAGGAGCGTATTGGCGGGGCGATGAGAAGCGCCAACAGCTGCAGCGGATCTATGGAACGGCGTGGGAATCGGAGAAGGCGCTGGCTGCATATCTTCATCGCCTGAAAGAGGCGGAACGACGCGACCACCGAAAACTCGGAGCTGAGCTCGACCTGTTTTCGTTTCCCGAGGAGATCGGCTCGGGTCTGCCCGTGTTCCACCCGAAAGGTGGAACGGTACGCCGGCTGATGGAGGAGTACTCGCGCACACAGCACGTGGCGGCCGGCTACGAGTTCGTCAACACCCCCCACATTTCCAAAGCCGAACTGTTCGAGACGTCGGGACATCTCAGCTGGTTCGTCGACGGCATCTTCCCTCCGATGGAACTCGACGGCGGGCAGCAGTACTACCTGAAGCCGATGAACTGCCCATTTCACATCCTGATCTTCAAGAGCCGACAGCGGTCGTACCGTGAACTACCGATCCGGATGTTCGAGTTCGGGTCGGTCTACCGCTACGAGAAGTCCGGGGTGGTGCACGGGTTGACCCGGGTCCGCGGGATGACCCAGGACGACGCCCACATCTTCTGCACCCGCGAACAGATGCCGTCCGAGTTGTTCACCACCCTCACCTTCGTATTGTCCCTGCTCCGGGACTTCGGCCTCGAGGACTTCTTCCTCGAGTTGTCGACCCGGCCAGAGGGGAAGGCGGTCGGCACCCAGGAGGAGTGGGATGAGGCCACCGACGCCCTTCGTTCCACCGCCGAGAAGATGGACTTGGACCTGGTCCTCGACGAGGGCGGCGGTGCGTTCTATGGACCGAAGATCTCCGTGCAGGCCCGCGACGCCATCGGTCGGACCCACCAGATGTCCACCATCCAACTCGACTTCCAGTTACCGCAACGCTTCGACATGGAGTACGTCGGCACCGACAACGGCCGTCACCGGCCGATCATGATCCATCGTGCGCTGTTTGGTTCGGTGGAACGATTCTTCGCCATTCTCCTCGAGCACTACGCCGGTGCCCTGCCCACCTGGTTGTCACCTGAACAAGTACGGGTGCTCCCGTTGAGCGATGCCCACCAAGCGTACGCCGACGCAGTGGAGGACCGGCTTCGCTCCCTCGGTATCCGAGTGTCGTTGGACGGGGCCGACGAACCGTTGGGGGCAAGGATCCGCCGCGCCAAGATGACCAAGGTTCCTTACATCCTGGTCGTCGGGGACGACGACGTGGCCGGCGGTTCAGTGGGGGTGAACCGGCGCGGATCAAAGCAACCCGAACGAGGGGTTCTCATGGAGTCGTTCGTCGATGGTCTGACTACAGAGATCGCCGAGCGAGGATCACCCGAGGGGGCCGGCGCGGTCCCAGGCGGCGGGTCGTGAGTCTCGAGCATCTGTGGGCCGGATGGCGCACCGAGTACGTGTCCTCCATTCCCAGTGACGCCGACCGGGGCACCGAAACAGAGCTGGGCAAGCTGGTCGATCACCTGCTCGATGATCCGAACGGATGCGTGTTCTGCCGGATCGAGGCCAGCGGGCCCCCCTCGGACGGGAACTGCGTGCTCTGGCGAGGGAAGACCACCTTCGCGGTCCTCAACGCCTACCCCTACTCCAGTGGTCATCTGCTGGTCATGCCATCCCGACACGTCCGGTCGATGGCTGATCTCACCGAAGCCGAAGGCATCGAATTGTGGGGGACACTTCGGGCCGGGGTGGCCGCACTCGAGGCCGCCTACGTTCCCGAGGGGGTCAATATCGGGGCCAACCTCGGTCGGGCCGCCGGAGCAGGCATTCCACGCCATCTCCATCTGCACGCAGTGCCACGATGGGTGGGGGATACCAACTTCATGACGGCGGTGGCCGGCGCCCGGGTCCTGCCTGAAACCTTGGCCGACAGCTGGGCAAGGCTCCAGGGTGCTTGGCCCGCCTGATGGCTTGCGTCGGACCTTAGAACATGCCATTCGCGCAACTAGAGCAAGCAGATGGTAAGGTCTAAAGAAACCTCTGGAGGAAATACCATGTTCGACGGCCGCTGGCGCGACACCGTTGACCGGGGAACCGGTCCGGCTGGTCGCAAGCTACAGCAGCTAGGTGTCACTGCCGACGTTCTGACGGCGACAGGTCTGCTCTCGGCGACCGCCGCCGCGGTGGCGATAGGCACGGGCCACCTCCACCTGGGTATTTTGCTGATTGTCCTCACCGGGCTTCACGACCTTCTGGATGGTCCGGTGGCCAAGGCGTCGGGGACCTCCTCGGTCCGCGGCGCCTTCTTCGACTCGGTCACCGACCGGGTGTCGGACGCGTTGCTCCTGGCCGGTGTGGCCTGGTATCTGGTATCCACCCACCCCGGGCACCTGGTGCTCCTTCCGTTCGCCGTGCTCGGCGCCACCTCGCTCGTCTCCTATCAGAGGGCGAAGGCGGAATCGTTGGGAATCCCGGCCAAGGGTGGGCTGATGGAGCGGGCCGAGCGAATGATTCTCTTGGCCATCGGCCTCCTGTCCGCTTCATTTCTGGTCCCCGTGTTGTGGGTGATGCTCGCCCTCACCATGGTCACCGCCATTGGTCGCTTCGCCAAGGTGTGGCGTCTGGCCGAAGCACCTGTGTCGGTGCCGGCTGTGCGTCGCCCGCGTCGGACCCGCACTGCTATGCGGGGCGAACGCCACCGGGACAGCGGATCCCCATCCCGTTGGCGGGCTCGTCGTCAGGGCGAACTGTCCAGCCGGTCGGGTCGCACGTGGCGGGCACGGCATGCAGGACAGGGCATTCGCCACCGTGCCGCCGCCCGGCGGAGTAGCTGAACCTTCCTCGTAAACTGACAGGTTCGGGGTTGGAAACGGTGAACAAGGGCCGGGTGGTCTTCCATCTCTATTCGAGCCTGGGCCGCGCCCTGAGTGCGCTGCCCGAACCGGTGGCGTTGGCAGCGGCGGCGGCCATCGGCGACGTCATGTTCTCTGTGCGCCGCGACCACCGCGACATGGTCACCCGCAACCTCCGGCGGGTCCTCGGTGGAGACGTGGACGAGGCATCCCTCAATCGGTGGGCGAAACGGGCGTTCCGTGCCTATGCCCGGTACTGGGTGGAAGGGGCACGGCTGGCGAGTACTCCGATGGCCGAGGTGGTGCAGCGGTTTGTCACCGAGGGGTTCGAACATTTGGTAGACGGAATGGCGGCCGGTAACGGTGTGGTCGTTGCCCTGCCCCACGTCGGCAGTTGGGAGTACGGCGGGGCGTTCATCGCGGCCAAGGGCTTTCCGATGACCGCGGTGGCAGAACGGATCGAACCCCCGGAGTTGTTCGATTACTTCGTAGCCCAACGTGCTGCCATGGGCATTACGGTCGTGCCTCTTGGCCCCGACTCGGGTGGGGCCGTTCTGCGCACCCTGCGCCAAGGGGGTCTGGTCGCGCTCCTTTGTGATCGTGACCTGACGGAGAATGGCATTGAGGTGGAGTTTTTTGGTGAAATCACCACCATGCCCGCCGGGCCGGCCGCCGTGGCACTGCGGACAGGGGCCACGCTCCTTACCGCCGCCGTCTACAGCGGCCCGGGGCGAAACCATCTCGCTCTGGTGCAGCCTCCCATCGACACCCAACGGACCGGTACCTTCCGATCCGACGTGCAACGCATCACCCAAGAGATCGCCACCCGTTTCGAAGGCTTGATTCGTCAGGCGCCCGAGCAGTGGCATGTCTTCCAACCCCTGTGGCCGGTCGACCGCCCGACGACAACACCATGAGGCGAGGGGAGCAATCTCCGACACTCCGCATCGCCCTGGTCTGCCCCTATAGCCTGTCCCGCCCAGGTGGCGTCCAAGGGCAGGTGGTGGGCCTGTCCCGGGTCCTTGACGAGCGTGGGCACCAAGTCACCGTGTTCGCTCCTATTGACAACGTGGCCGACGCTCCCGACGACATCAACCTGGTGGTATCGGGGCGGTCCGTGCCAGTCCCGTCAAACGGGTCCCGGGCCCCGGTGTCAGTGTCCCCCAGGGCGGTCGCCCACGCAGTGAGCGCTCTCCAGTTGGGACGATTTGACGTCGTTCATGTACACGAGCCGTTTTCACCCGGGCTTCCCTACGGCCTACTGGTGGCTCACGACATCCCGCCATTGGTGGCAACCTTCCACCGGAGCGGCGGCAGCTTCTTCTATTCGGCGCTCCGGCCGGTGGCCAAGCTGGCGGCCCGACGGTTCGCGATCCGATGTGCGGTGTCGGAAGCGGCTCGCGAGACGGCGGTGGAGGCGATAGGGGGCGAGTACGAGGTGCTGTTCAACGGCGTGGAGATCGACCGTTTCCGGGACGCTGAACGGTGGCCCAAAGAAGGACCCACGATCTTGTTCCTCGGGCGGCACGAAGAGCGCAAAGGGTTGCGCGTCCTGCTCGACGGGTTCGGGATCCTGACCGGTTCCGAGGCAACAGGGCGCAGAATGGGTGCCCTTGGTGCCACTTCCGTCGATCCCACCTCCGTCGGCAGCCCGATCTTATGGATTGCCGGCAACGGACCCGAGACCGAGTGGCTGCGCCGCTTGCACCCCGAGTCGCCGACCGTGCACTGGCTCGGGGTCCTTTCCGAGGAGGAGAAGGTGAAAAGGCTGGCCGCGGCCGACGTGCTGTGCGCCCCCTCTCTGGGGGGAGAGTCGTTCGGGATGGTGCTCCTCGAGGCCATGGCGGCTCGCACCCTGGTGGTGGCCAGCGATATCGACGGCTATCGGGATGCAGTGGGGGCCGACGCGGTCTTGGTACCACCCGGCGATCGTCTCGCACTGGCCGATGCACTGGCATCCGCACTGGCACCCGGTGAGGACGGAGGGACCGGAGGGGCACTCGATCCGCGGCCCCACCGGCTGGCGGCGGCATCGGCGAGAGCCGAGGGTTGGTCGATGAAGCGCCTGGTTGAGCGGTACGAAACGCTCTATCGGTCGGTAACTGTCCGACCCACTCGGTAAGCAGCCGTACACTGCACTGGTCATGAGCCTGCCTCCCCAGTTCCCTTCCGCGTTGGTGCCGAGTTCGTCCGATTCGTCGAACCTCGGCATTCCGGAACGTCGAACGGCGACTCCTACCCGGTCCCAGGGTGGGAGCAGTAGTGGAGGTTCCGGGGGAGGGAGTCGCAACCGGAACAGGAATCCAAACCGAACAAACAGTGGCGGCGGAGCGGGAATGCCCGGCGGCGATCGGCCGCGCTCGCAATCTGGAAACCGGCGCCGGGCTCCCCAGGGACGGCCACAGGGAAGCAACCGGGGAGGTCACGGCCATGGATCGAAGCAATCGGCACGGAACCCGGCATCCTCGCGTCCGGACACCGACAGGGCCCGGCATCCTGCGCCTGCGGTGGTCCGCACCGCGGAGAGCGCCGAGAACGCCGAGGAGAGACAGGCGATTTCCGCCAATCGCCGTTGGGCAGCGTTGGCGTGCACAATTCCGTCTCTGGTGATCGGCGGGATCGTCGGCCTCATCGTGGTACTGGTGGGTCTTCCCTTGGTCGGGGCCGGGGTGTTCGTAGTCGTCACCTTGGTGATTGCAGGGTGGATCTGGCGAACGGCTCCGGGAATGGTCGTGCGTGCCATCGGCGCCAGTCCGTCCAATGAAGAGGAGCGCCCGCGACTTCACAACGTGGTGGACGGGCTGTGCGCCACGATGGGTCTACCCCGACCGGCATTGCTGGTGGTCGACAGCCCGGTGCTCAACGCGTTGGCGATAGGCCGCGATCCTCGGCGGGCGTCGTTGATTGTGACGTCGGGGCTCGACGAGAGCCTGAGCCTGGTCGAACTCGAGGGCGTGGTGGCCCAGGAACTCGTACACATCAAGCGACAGGACACGGTGCGCTCGGAAATTGCCGTGGCGGTGGTTGCCCCTCTCGCCCTCGTTTCTTCGTCGGGTGCGGCGATGGTGCACGCCCTGGTGGGCCATGGTCGGGAATTCTCGGCCGACCAACGGGCGGTCGGAGTGGTCCGCTATCCGACCGGCCTCGGGTCTGCCCTTCGCACGATGGCGGAATCGACGGGAAGCTTCACGCCCTGGCCCCCCGGGGACGGACGGATCTCCTCTCTCACCCGATGGCTCTGGATCAACCCGATGGCCGGAGCGACCAGCGAAGGCGTGGTGGAGGGTGAGCTCGATGATGCCGGAGTACGGGCGGCAGCTCTCGCGCTGCTCTGACCGGTCACGGGGCGGAAGGTCCTCGATCCGACCGGCGGGGGTCGGGATGCCCCAATCCCCCGATTCGGTGCTCTCAGTCGCCCGGTCCGCCAGGTTGTTCCACGGTGTGGACGTGATCGCGGATCTTCCGAAGCAACGAGGACAGGGTTCGCTCTTCTGAGGGGGTGAGGACTCCGTCCAGCACCTCGTCGATATGGGCGATGTGGAGAGGGATGGCATCATCCATCACCACCCGCCCACGCTCGGAGAGCACCGCGAATGCCCCCCGCCGATCGTCCGGGCATGACTCCCGTGACACCATGCCGGATTCCTCGAGCCGATCCACAGAACGCGTGAGCCCGCTTGGAGTGAGAGACGTTTGCGACGCCAGTTCACTCATCCGGAGTCGGTGTTCGGGGGTCCGGGCCAGCCGTACGAGGACATCGAACGACTGGCGAGAGAGGCCGCTGTCGGCAGAAAGTTGCGGTTCGAAGATCCGACCCAGTCCGGTCGTGGACTCGAAGAGGAGCCCCACCGTGGTCAGCCGCTCGTCGGCCCGCGCCTGTTCTGCCGTCATGGTCACATGCTACCGGAATTTGACAAGTAGTTAGTGGGACAAATATTGCAGAGACAAGTATCAGGAGTTGAAGTCGGAGTCACCTCCCATCGTTGACCCATCTCGGATCTCGGATCTCGGATCTCGATCGGGTCGGGGACCGACCGGTGGTCACTGACCCCCGGTTTCTCGACAGAGTGAAGACATGTTGCGGGAACAACCAGACGAGGCTATAGTTGTTTGTACAAACAAATACCTGTGACGACGAGTCCTCGGGCGACCGGAAACAAGAAAGAGAGTTCACATGGCTGTAGATAGTGAAGTAACCAGCAGGACGGTAGACGGGGTGGAACTGCCGGCAGTGGGCAGCTATACGTTGGACGTGGCCCACACCCAGATCGGCTTCGCCGTGAGGCACATGGCCGTCTCCAAGGTGCGTGGTCGTTTTGCGGCATTCGACGGAACCCTGCAGCTAGCCGAAGATCCGATCCAGTCAGTGGTGAAGGTGACCATCGACGCCACCAGTATCGACACCCGCGATGAGAATCGTGACAATCATCTGAAGTCCAACGATTTCTTCGATGTGGAGAATCACCCGACCTGGACCTATGTCAGTACGGGCATCGTGGCGGCCGGAAAGGGCAAGTGGAAGGTGACGGGCGATCTCACGATCAGGGGAATCACCAAGCCGGTGACGCTCGACGCCTCCCTCGAAGGCGTGGTGAAGGATCCCTACGGCAATCATCGGGTCGGATTCAGCGCCAACGCAGTGATCGACCGTGAAGACTTCGAAGTGTCGTTCGGTGCCGTGATGGAGGCTGGCGGTCTGGTGGTAGCGAAGAAAGTGACCATCGAGATTGAAGCCGAGGCCGTTTACCAGGCGTGAGCGAGGCTGATCCCACCGACCAGACGGCGTCGTCAGCGGCGCTGTCTGGTCGGATGCCCGTGGTGTTCATCGGCCATGGGAATCCCATGTACGCCATCGAGCCAAACAGGTATGCCGATGCCTGGGCCGGGTTGGGGCGGGAGCTGCCCCGCCCGACCGCGGTGCTGGCGATTTCGGCCCATTGGTACGTGGCCGGAACTGCGGTGACCGAGATGGCCCATCCCCGCACCATCCATGACTTCGGAGGCTTTCCCCAGGAGTTGTTCGACGTCTCCTACCCGGCACCGGGGTCACCTGCATTGGCCCACCGGGTGCAACACCTGATCGACCATTCAGGGGCGGTACCGTCGTCGGTGGTAGCCGACACTCAATGGGGACTGGACCACGGGACGTGGTCGGTACTACGTCACCTGTATCCCGGTGCAGACATTCCGGTGGTGCAGCTCAGTATCGACCGTCGGCAAACGCCCGAGGCCCATCTCCGACTCGGGACGGCACTGAGAACGTTGCGCGACGAGGGTGTCCTCATACTGGGTAGCGGGAACGTGGTGCACAACCTTCACGTTGCCCGTCTCGGAGGTGAGGTGTCGCCGTTTGATTGGGCGGTTCGCTTCGAAGCCGAGGTCCGGCGCCGGATCGATTCCGGTGAAGGATCATCCCTGGTCGATCTACCCGCACTTGGACTCGACGCTGCCCAATCGGTGCCCACCCCAGAGCACTATCTGCCCCTGCTCTATGTACTCGGCGCCGCCACCCCGGACGACCAGATCCGTTTTCCGGTCGACGGGATCGATGCAGGGTCCATTTCGATGCTTTCGATCGTGCTCGGCTGACTTCTCGGCCCACTGGACTTTGGCCGGGCATTGTGGCGGCGACTGTACAATCGGGGTATGGGTGACTCACCGATTGAATCTCGGTCGGCGACGGGCAACCGTCCGACCGGCACATTCACCGTCAAACGCGGCCTGGCCGACATGCTTCGCGGTGGGGTGGTGATGGATGTCGTCGATGCCGAACAGGCCAAGCTGGCCGAGGACTCGGGCGCGGTGGCGGTCATGGCGTTGGAGCGGGTGCCGGCGGATATCCGGCGCGACGGAGGGGTGGCCCGGATGAGTGACCCCGCCATGATCGAAGGGATCAAAGCCGCGGTCACGGTGCCGGTCATGGCCAAAGCCCGCATCGGCCATTTCGCCGAAGCACAGGTTCTGGCCGCCCTCGGTGTCGACTATGTGGACGAGAGTGAAGTGCTGACTCCGGCCGACGAAGCCCATCACATCGACAAGTGGGGTTACGACGTTCCCTTCGTGTGCGGCGCCACCAACCTCGGAGAGGCCCTACGTCGGATCTCCGAAGGTGCCGCGCTCATCCGCTCCAAGGGAGAAGCCGGGACGGGCAACATCGTCGAAGCGGTTCGCCACCTCCGGGCGATCCTCGGTGACATTCGTCGGATCACCCAGGCTGATTCGGCCGAGTTGTACGGATGGGCCAAGCAGCTGGCCGCTCCCATTGGTCTGGTGCAAGAGATTGCGGGGTCCGGCCGGCTGCCCGTTCCTCTCTTCTGTGCCGGCGGAATCGCAACCCCTGCTGATGCATCGCTGGTAATGCAATTGGGTGCTGAAGCGGTGTTCGTGGGCTCAGGGATCTTCAAGAGCAGCGACCCCGAGCGTCGGGCCCGGGCCATTGTGGAGGCGACGGCTCACTACGCGGACGCCCACCTGGTGGCCAAGGTCTCCACCGGACTGGGCGACGCCATGGCGGGTCAGGAGATCGATACGCTCGATGTCCGCCTAGCCGCGCGTGGTTGGTAGTTGCGGCGCCTGGCGGCGCCTGGACGGTGACCGATGACCATCGGCGTATTGGCACTACAGGGTGATGTTCGAGAGCACATGGCCGCGCTGGCCGACCTGGGTGAGGTCGGACGCCTGGTCAGCGGGCCGGCAGACCTGGTGGCCCTGGCCGGCATCATTCTCCCGGGAGGGGAGTCGACCACATTGTCGATGCTGCTCGAGTCGTCAGGGCTTCTCGACCCCTTGGCCGCCGCCCTCACCGATGGGCTGCCCGTCTTTGGAACCTGCGCCGGAATGATTCTGTTGGCCGAGACCGTGCTCGACGGTCGTCCAGACCAGAGGCGCTTCGGTGTCATCGATATCACCCTCCGCCGCAATGGGTATGGCCGGCAGGTGGCGTCCTTCGAGTGTGACCTCAACGTCGCCGGCATCGAGGGACCTTCGGTCCATGCTGTATTCATCCGAGCACCGGTGGTGGAAGCCGTGTCCCCCGACATCGAGGTGCTGGCGACGCTGCCCGACCATGCCTATACGGGTGGGGACGTCCGGAATGTAGGAGGTGGGCGCCCGGTGGTGTGTAGACAGGGTCCGGTGCTGGTGACCGCGTTCCATCCCGAGCTGACAGAGGACCGGCGCCTCCACCAACTGTTCGTAGGCATGACGAAAGGCGAAAGGTAGTAGGCGATGTCGGGACACTCGAAATGGGCAACCACCAAGTACCGTAAGGGCGCACAGGACTCGGCCCGGGCCAAGGTCTTCGCCAAGATCATCCGGCAGGTGGAGGTGGCCGCCCGCGAAGGTGGAAGCGATATGAGCGCCAACGCCGGCTTGCGGACCATGTACGCCAAGGCCAGGGACTCGTCGGTTCCGATCGACACCATCGAACGGGCCATCAAACGGGGTTCGGGCGAGCTCGAAGGTGTGCGGTATGAGTCGATCTCCTATGAGGGCTATGCCCCCGACGGGGTGGCGGTGATCGTGGAGTGCCTCTCGGACAACCGGAACCGCACCGGCGCGGAGATACGCAACATCTTCTCCAAAAGCGGTGGCTCGATGGCCGAGCCCGGCGCGGTGAGCTGGCAGTTCGAGCGAAAAGGCGTTCTGGTCGTACCCCGCACCTTCGAGGAAGACCGGGTATTGGAGGTGGCTATGGAAGCGGGGGCCGAAGACCTCGCCGATGAGGGTGAGCATTGGCTCGTCACGTGCTCGCCCACCGACCTGATGGCTGTCCGTTCGGCTCTCGAGGACGCCGAGTTGTCACCCGGCTCGTCCGAGCTGTCCATGGTCCCGACCACGACGGTCGAAGTATCCGACGAGTCAGAAGCCAAACGGGTGCTGCGGCTCATAGAGACGCTCGATGACCACGACGATGTCCAGAATGTCTACGCCAACTTCGACATTGCCGATTCGGTGATGGCTGCGTACGGGGAGTAGGCGACCAGGTCGCCCGGGCTATCCGCACGTTGCCGCCTCGGCCACGATACAGTCGAACGCATGTTCGTCCTGGGGATAGACCCCGGCCTGTCCCGGTGCGGGTACGGCATCGTGACCCGACGGGGTTCGAAGATGGTGGCGGTGGCCGGTGGGGTCATCTCCACCGCGCCGACAGTTCCCCTGCACCAACGGTTGCGGGTGCTCTCTGACGAGCTCCGTTCGCTGGTGGCGGAGTACAAACCGACGGCGGTGGTGGTGGAACGGGTGTTCTTTCAGGTGAACGCCCGCACGGCCATGGCCACCGGGCAGGCGGCCGGGGTGGCATTGGTGGCCGCCGCCGAAGCGGAGTGCGAGGTGGCACAGTACACCTCCAATGAGGTCAAACAGGCTCTGGTGGGCTATGGCGGGGCGACCAAGGACCAGGTGCAGCGCATGGTGGCATCCGTGCTGGGGTTGTCGGAGCCGCCCCGCCCTCCCGACGTGGCGGATGCGCTGGCCCTGGCCGCCTGTTACCTGACCACCCAACCGCTCCGCCGGGCGGTTGCTGCGGCCGGGGGCCCTGGGTGATCGGATCACTGAGGGGAACACTCGTCGACCGCCCGGTCCCGGGTGAAGTCATTATCGAAGTTGGGGGTGTCGGATACCGGGCCTCCGTGCCGTCGTCGATCTTCGGCACCCTCGGGCCCACAGGCTCGGAAGTCTTTCTTCACGTTCACACCCACGTCCGTGAGGACGCCATCGTGTTGTTCGGTTTCGCCCGTGCCGATGAGCGTCGGTGCTTCGAAGCCCTCCTGGGCGCCCATGGCGTAGGACCCTCTTTGGCCTTGGCCATCCTGTCGTCGTTGTCTCCTGCGTCGTTGTCGAAGGCCGTCCTCGAAGACGACATCGACACCCTGTGCCTCATTCCCGGGGTGGGAAAGAAGACCGCCGCCCGCCTCTTGCTCGAGTTGAAGGCCCGGTTGGACCTTCCGACGTGGGGCGCCGACGGCCCGACGACCTCTGGTGGGGAGCGATCGGCACGCGGCGAGGTCCGAGCCGCGCTGGTCGAACTGGGGTACGGCACCGACGAGATCCGCCAGGCACTCGATGCGGCGCCCGACGATGGATCGGTGGAGACGATGGTGCGCACGGCCCTTCGTGAGTTGGCGAGGTCTCGTTGACACCAGATGCCCGACGCGAGGTGCTCGCCGGCATTCTGGATGGTGACGCCCAGGACGGCGATGCGGTCTCCGTAGAGAAGGGCGGGACTCCGGGCATTCCCGACGGGTCGGAAATGCGCACCGTGGACCCCACCGCGGCTCCGGCCGAGGAAATGGACGAAGCCCGCCTCCGCCCACACACGTTGGCCGAGTTCGTGGGTCAGGGTCAACTGACCGAACATCTTCAGATCGTCATCGAAGCCGCCCGGAAACGTGGCCAACCCGTCGACCACCTGCTCTTTGCCGGACCTCCCGGCTTGGGGAAGACATCACTCTCGGGAATCGTGGCCGCCGAGATGGGAGTCGGACTGCGGATCACGGCTGGGCCGGTATTGGTGCGGGCTGGCGACCTGGCTGCGCTGTTGACCGATCTGCAAGAGGGTGACGTGTTGTTCATCGACGAGATCCACCGTCTCCCTCGAGCCGTTGAGGAGGTCCTCTATCCGGCGATGGAGGACTTCAAGCTCGACATCCTCATCGGCAAGGGGCCGACCGCCCGGAGCATTCGGCTCGACCTGCCCAGGTTCACCCTTGTCGGCGCCACCACCCGTACCGGTCTGGTGACCGGACCGCTGCGTGACCGTTTCGGCTTCGTCGGGCGGCTCGATCTCTACGATGTCGAGGAGCTCCGGTCCATCGTGCTGCGCTCGGCCCGGATTCTCGGTGTTCCGGTGGACCCCGATGGGGCACGGAAGATCGCCGAACGGTCGAGAGGCACCCCGAGGATAGCCAACCGCCTGTTGCGCCGGGTGCGCGACTTCGTGGAAGTGCGAGCCGCGGGGGAGATCACCGCGGAGTACGCCACCGCCGGCCTCGAACTGTTCGGGGTGGACGAGTTGGGTCTCGACAAAGTGGACCGGGCCATCCTCGATGTGTTGTGCCGCCGATTCGCAGGGAGGCCGGTGGGTCTGACCACGTTGGCCCAGTGCATCGGTGAAGAGCCCAACACCATCGAAGATGCCTACGAGCCCTACCTGTTGCAACAGGGTCTGTTGCAACGCACGGCTCGGGGTCGGATGGCGGCTCCCCGGGCCTGGGCCCACCTGGGTATGACGCCGGTGGATCCCACCCTGCTCTGAACCGTCGAGCCGATCCCCACGGGCGGATGGGGCGGATCCGGGGAGTGCCCGGCACCGGGCAGGTTCGTGCCGATGGTGGTTTACGAAATAGCGTCTGCGACGATGTCCACGATGTGCGCAGACGAGTCGGACGAAGCTGAATCCGCGGACACCTCTGATCTCGTGCCCATGAGTGCCTACGACTATGGACTGCCCGAGGCCGCCATTGCCCAGGAGCCGGTGGAGCCTCGCAGCTCGGCCCGCATGTTGGTGTCAGGGCGTGTGTCGAACTCGGGGATGGTGGAGCACGCCACCATGGCCGATCTCCCCGCCCTTCTTCGGGCCGGTGACGTGGTGGTGGTGAATAACACCCGGGTTCTGGCCGCTCGGTTGGAACTGGAGAAGGTCACCGGGGGAGAGGCGGAAGTGCTGCTCCTCGAACCGATTGACCCTGCTCGGTCGACGTGGGAGGCACTGGTTCGGCCAGGCCGCCGGCTCCCTCCGGGGACGGTGCTCCACGAGGCGAACCAAGGTCAGCCGGTGGTCGAAATCGGCAGTCGCCTGGCCGGCGGGGATGAGGGCCGGCGATCGGTTCGGCTCATTGACCCAACGGTGATCGAGAGGTCGGGCTCGATGCCACTTCCGCCGTACATCCATCGACCACTCGCAGATCCCGAGCGTTACCAGACCGTGTACGCAAACGACCACGACCCCGGGGAGCGCTCGACTGCCGCGCCGACCGCCGGCCTTCACTTCACGCCCGAACTGCTCCAGGCCTGCCGGGATGCCGGGGCCACCGTGGTCTCCGTGGACCTGGCTATCGGGCTCGATACGTTCCGTCCGATCACCGCGTCAACCCCCGGGGAGCATGTGATCCACTCCGAGCGCTACTGGGTACCGGCATCCACCCTGGCCGCGTGTGCCAGTGCTGAACGGGTGGTGGCGGTGGGCACCACGGCGGTCCGCGCCCTCGAGTCGGCCGCCTCTACCGGACGACTTTCGGGGCGGACCGACCTGTATATCCATGGCGCGCACACCTTTCGGGTGGTCGATTTGTTGGTGACCAACTTCCACCTGCCCCGCTCGAGCTTGTTGCTGATGGTCGAGGCGTTCTGTGGATCGGAGTGGCGCGATCTGTACTCCGTTGCCCTGGCCGACGGGTACCGTTTCCTCTCGTTCGGGGACGCAATGGTGTTGGGGCGAGTCGGGCCCAAGGGAACGCCCGTGGCCTTGGTGGAAGAGGGTCGATGACGCCCATCCGGATGGAGGTGTTCACCACCGACGGATTGGCTCGCACCGGAGTGGTGCATACCGCCCGGGGGTCCTATCCGGTACCGACCTTTATGCCCGTGGGTACCCGAGGTGCCGTCAAGGCGCTCGACAGCGCCGACCTCGAGGCACTCGGGGCCGACGTGGTGCTGGCCAATACCTACCATTTGATGCTGCGGCCCGGAGCTGACGTGGTGGCTGAACTCGGTGGCCTCCATCGGTTCACCGGATGGAGCGGTCATACCCTGACCGACTCGGGCGGGTATCAGGTGCATTCGCTGGTGCCGTCGGTGGACGACGACGGAGTCAGCTTCACTTCAATCTACGACGGGTCGCGGGCCCGGCTGACCCCCGAGCTGGCGGTGGAGGTTCAAGGACTGATCGGAGCCGATATCCAGATGGTGCTCGACGTCTGTGCCACCCTCCCGGCTGCACCAGACGTACTGCGGCAGGCGGTCGACAGGACGGCAGCATGGGCAAGCCGGGCTCGGGAGCACCATGCCCGCCTCGAAGCCCGGCCCGAGAATCAGGCACTGTTCGGCATCGTCCAGGGCGGTACCGATCCCGTGCTTCGGGTCGAGAGCGCCCGGCGCACCGTCGAGCTCGATTTTGATGGGTACGGCATCGGCGGCCTGTCGGTGGGTGAGCCGAGATCCGAGATGCTGGAGGCGTTGGCGGTCACCGTCCCCGAGCTCCCGGGGGACACGCCTCGCTACCTGATGGGAATCGGGGATCCGATCGGGCTGATCGAGGCAATCGGGCTGGGGGTGGACCAATTCGACTGCGTGGCCCCCACCCGCATGGCTCGTCATGGATCGATGCTGACCTCGACCGGCCGGCTGAACCTGCGGAACGCCGTCCACGCCCGGGATGACGGGCCCCTCGATACAGCGTGTGGCTGTAGTACCTGCTCCCGCTGGTCGCGGGGCTATCTTCGCCACCTTTTGGCAGTAGGGGAGCCGACCGCGTGGCGCCTGCTGAGCATCCACAACCTGTCCTATGTCGTCAATTTGATGTCTCTGGCCCGCACCTCGATCAGCCAGGGCCGATTCGCCCAGCTGCGGGCCGAGGTCGCCGAAGTATGGGGACCGTGAGTGGAGCGGTATCAGGGTGACGACGGCCTGCGCTACAGTCTGACCGCTGTGCGCACCAACTCCCTTCTTCTGATCGCTCGATGATGGCCGTCCTCTCGGCTTTGTCCGCGCCCCTGTCCACCCTTGCCGCCACGGCAGCCAAGAAGCCGAGTGGATCGAGTGCGACGTTGTTGATCCTGATTGTGATCGCCGCTGGGTTCTACTTTCTGATTCTCCGCCCTCAGCGCATGAAGGCAAAGAACCAGCAACAGCTCGTCAAACAGTTCGAAGTCGGGGACGAGGTCCTCACCGCCGGTGGGATTGTCGGGCACATCATCGATATCGACGGCGACCGGGTCACCCTCGAAACGAGCATGGGCGCATCCTTTGTGGTCCTGCGCCAGTATGTCATCCGCAAACTCAGTGTCGACGTTCCCGCTGACGATGAGCACGACGACGATGAGCACGACGACAGCGAGCACGATGACAGCGAGCACGACGACGATGAGCACGACGAGCACGACGAGCACGACGCGGATGACCATGAGCACGATGACGACCACCAGCACGACGGCGATGAGCACGATGGAACCAAGGATCCCGATCCTGATGACCATGGGCCCAAGACGTCAACCTGACCGACGATGAAGAACAAGCGCGCCCTATGGGCCAGTTTGATGAGTCTGGTGCTGATCGCGGTGATAGCGCTCGCGTCCACCGTGGCCGCGGGATGGTCGCCGAAGCTCGGTCTCGATCTCGAGGGCGGGTTGGCGGTGGTCTATAAGACCCACACACCGGTTACCTCCGATCAGCTCAGCACGGTGGTCACCATTCTCAACAGCCGGGTCAATACCGGAACCAGTGGAGCCACCGTCAGTAGCCAGGGGAAGAATGAGATCGCTGTCTCCATCCCGGGTGAGAAGAACACCCAGAAGGTCCTGGCCACGCTGGGCAACACCGCGCAGCTCTTCTTCCGACCGGCACTTTGTTACGCCCCGGCTGAGACCCTGGCGAAGGGCGCGGTGGCAACCACCGGGGCGCTTCCGACCTGCGCGGCCAGTTCGGCGTTGACGTCGACCAACCTGGCGGTCAAGCCGGATTCGTCCAATGTGAATGGCTATACCAGCAACAACAACATCCCGGTTGATCCTCAGTTCGCCACCTATGCATCCACCACCACCGATGACAAGAACGCCACTGTGCTGTTACCGGGGACGTCCTCGTCGCAGGGCACCGGACGGTACGTGCTCGGACCGGCCACGCTGACCGGTTCCGCGGTGAAATCGGCATCAGCCCAGTTGGTCAGCAATCAGTGGGCGGTCAGCATCGTGCTCACCGGCCCCGGCTCGACAGCCTGGGACGCCTTGTCCCAGCAACAGTTCCACGCCATCATCGGCATTGACCTCGACGGCCAGGTCATCTCCGCTCCCATCACTCAACCGTCACAGACATCGTTCACCTCGTTCAATGGTCAGGTACAGATCTCGGGCAGCTTTACCCAGGACCAGGCAAAGACCTTGGCCACCGAACTGAACTACGGGTCACTTCCGGTGAAGCTCGATCGGATCAACGTGCAGACCGTGTCACCCACCCTGGGCAAGGCCTCGCTGCAAGCCGGTTTGATCTCCGGCCTGGCGGGCCTGGCGCTCGTCATGCTCTACATGATGTTCTATTACCGCTTGCTCGGCATGGTGGTCATCTCGGGACTGTTGGTCACCGCCGCCCTGCTCTGGGCGATCATTGCCACCATGGGGCAGGGGCTCGGTACCACCATCGACCTGGCCGGCATTATCGGTGTCATCGTCTCCGTCGGCATTACCGTCGACTCCTATATCGTCTATTTCGAACGATTAAAGGATGAGACCCGTTCCGGGAGAACCGTTCGCACCAGTGTGGACAAGGGCTTCAAGAGCGCCTTCCGGACAGTGCTGGCCGCCGACGCGGTGTCGTTGCTGGGCGCGGCCATCCTTTACCTCGTGTCGATCGGATCGGTGAAGGGGTTCGCCCTCTTCCTCGGCCTGTCGACCATCCTCGACGTCATCGTCACCTACTTCTTCACCAAGCCGTTCGTCATCCTGTTGGGCCGGAGCCGGGGCGCCACTGAGGCCGGAGGGGTGGGCGTGGCTGCCGGTCTCGGGGTTACGACGGGGGACCGACGGTGACTCCCCGCAGCCGCAACGGCGACGAGGGGACAGAGGAAACGGTGTCCGAGGAAGCGGCGGACGCCATCGAGGACGCCGGCCAAGACGACTTGGAGGTCGCGGCCGAAGAGCTCGCGGAAGCCTTCGATGAGGAGCTCGAGCACGCGGCGGAGAAGAAATCAGGTACCAAAGGGCCCAATGCGTTTGTGCGGCTCTATCGCGGTGGCACGTCGTTCGACTTCATTGGCAACCGCAAATGGTGGTTCGCCATCTCCGCCTTGGTCATTCTGGCCGGGTTGGTCTCACTCGGCACCCGGGGTCTCAACGAAGGCATCGACTTCAAGGGTGGCAGTTCGTGGACCGTCACCTCACAATCGCTGACGGTGGCCCAAGCCACCAACGTGGCCAAGGCGGCCGGGGTCACTCAGCCCACCGTGGTGTCGTTGACCAATCAGGTCACTCATGTGAAGGAGATCGAGGTCCAGGCCGATCTCAACTCACTCACCACCAGCCAACATCAGGCGACGGTGTTCAAGGTCCAGGATGCATTGGCCCAGGCGGCCCATCTTCCGTCGGGAAGTGTGTCGGTCGATGACGTGGGGCCGACCTGGGGAGGACAGGTCACCGACAAGGCGATCGAAGCATTGATCATCTTCTTCATTGCGGTGGCCATCTATATTTCGATCCGCTTCGAGTTCAAGATGGCGGTGGCAGCCATCGTGGCGGTGATCCACGACCTCCTCGTCACGGTCGGGGTCTATTCGCTCTTCGGGTTTCAGGTGACTCCGGACACGGTGATCGCCGTACTCACCGTCTTGGGTTATTCCCTCTACGACACGGTGGTGGTATTCGACAGGATCCGGGACAACGCCACGGGTCTGGGCGCCTCCGGTCGAATCTCCTACTCCGACATGGTCAACCTGTCGATGAACCAGACCTTGGCCCGTTCGATCAATACCTCGGCGGTGGCGATTGTCCCGGTGCTTTCGGTGTTGGTGGTCGGTTCGGTGTTTCTGGGTGCGACCTCGCTTCAGGACTTCGGCCTGGCCCTGGTGATCGGTCTCACCAGTGGGGCGTATTCGTCCATCTTCATCGCCTCCCCACTGCTGGCGTTGATGAAGGAACGCGAACCCCGCTACCGGACGATTCGGCAACGTCTCGAAACCCGTGGCGATCGGATCGGCATTCTGACCCCGGCAGCCGCGGCGGCCATGGCCGGTGCTGCATCAAGCACGGGTGGAAGAGGTGCAAGTCGAAGCCGACCACAGACTGCCGGTGTGATCCGACCTGGCGGTGGGGCCAAGACCACCCGGGTAGCCGGTGCGAATCCCCAGTCGCCTGCGAATTCGGCAGGGACGACCAGGGGATCCGGATCGCGCTCCGGATCCGGCACGGCCACTCCATCCGGCGGTGGCACCCGGCCTGGCTCCGGATCCTCCCGTCCCGGCGGCAATCGACCACCGCCCCGTCCCCGAAAGGGGAAAGGCAAGGGCGGCAACCGGAAACGGCGCTGAATCGTCCTGATCCAGGGGCTACGGCAGGTACCGTGTAGCTATGGCGTTGGCTACCCCAGTGCCCCGTGAGGGCATCGATATCAAGGGAATAGACTTCCTGGCCGGGTCGACACTGCCTCAAGCCGAGGCAATCCTGATGGTTCCGGTAATCGAAGCATTTCTCCGGCGTCACCCCGGGGTGGATACATCCATGATCGTGCGTGCCGCCGAAACCGCCACCACCGCCCATGCCGGCCAACTCAGGCGATCGGGCGAGCCCTACATCACCCATCCCATCGCGGTTGCCGGAATTGTCGCCGACCTGGGTCTCGATGCCCAGACGGTGGCCGCCGCCCTCCTCCACGACGCGGTGGAGGACACCGGGGTCACCGCCGACATCATCGAGGATAATTTTGGCAGCGCAGTGGCCGCCATCGTCGACGGCGTCACCAAACTCGACCGCCTCCAGTTCGACTCCAAAGAGGCTCAACAGGCTGCCACCGTGCGCAAGATGCTGGTGGCCATGGCCAACGACTGGCGGGTATTGATCATCAAGTTGGCCGATCGGCTGCACAACATGCGCACTCTGTCGGCAATGCCGGAATGGAAGCAGCGGCGGACCGCCCAGGAGACGATGGATATCTACGCCCCCCTGGCTCATCGCCTCGGCATCCAGGAGGTGAAGTGGCAACTCGAGGATCTGGCCTTTGCCACCCTCCATCCCAAGCGGTATGCCGAGATCGAACAGATGGTGGCCAGTCGGGCCCCATCGCGGAACGAATACCTCGCCCGGGTCCTGGTGGCCGTGCGTGAACGGATCGCTGCCTCGGGGGTCACGGCCGAGGTCACAGGACGCCCGAAGCACCTGTGGAGCATCTACGAGAAGATGGTGGTGCGGGGCAGAGAGTTCGACGACCTTCTCGACCTGGTGGGTATCCGGGTCATTGTCGAAGCGGAGAAGGACTGCTGGGCGGCGCTCGGATCAATCCATGCCATCTGGCCTCCGGTGCAGGGACGCTTCAAGGACTACATCAACTCGCCCAAGTTCAACCTCTACCAGTCCCTGCACACCACGGTGATCGGGCTCGATGGCAAGCCCATCGAGGTACAGGTCCGCACCCACGAGATGCACCGCCGGGCCGAGTACGGCATCGCCGCTCACTGGGGGTACAAGGAGAACGCCACCCAGGGAGACGGATCGGGCGAACGGTCCAGCCGCGGGAGGCCCACCAAGACTGTCAAGACAGGCAAAGTCGGTCGCAGCAGGGGCGGGAAGTCCGATGGGCCCGGTGGGACCGCTGACGGCAGGCGGGTACGGGGGTTCAGGAGCCCGAAAGGCGCCAAGACCAACGGGGACGGTCGCCCGGGATCGGGCATCACCGACGCGCAGCGGTCGGAGATGGTCGAACGGGACCGGCGGGCCGAACGGGTGGCTCTGGCCAAGGGGACCTCATCGACTACCTCGGAGGTCGAGTGGATGCAGCGGATCGTCGACTTCCAAAAGGAGACGACCGATCCCATCGAGTTCCTCGAGGCGCTGAAGCTCGATCTCGAGGAGGACGAGGTTTACGTCTTCACTCCCAAAGGCAAGGTCATCGCCCTGACCGCCAGTTCCACCCCGGTGGACTTCGCCTACGCCATTCACACCGAGGTGGGCCACCGCTGTATAGGTGCCAAGGTCAACGGGCGATTGGTTCCCCTCGATACCCGCCTCTCGTCGGCCGACACCGTCGAGATCTTCACCTCCAAGGCGCCGACGGCGGGACCTTCGAGGGACTGGCTGAACATCGTCGGATCTTCGAGGGCGCGTTCGAAGATCCGCCAGTGGTTCTCCCGGGAGCGCCGTGAGGACGCCAAGGAGGTCGGGCGGGAAGAGCTGATCAAGGAACTGCGGCGGGACGGTCTGCCGGTGCAGAAGCTGGCCTCCGATAACGCGCTCTCCGAGTTGGCGACCACCATGAACTACGCCGATCTCGATGCCCTTCACACCGCCATCGGCGACAACCGGATCTCGGCCCGGGCGGTGGCGCAACGCTTGTTGCGTGACCTGCGCGGAGGGGTCTACGAGGAACAGCTACCGGTTACCGCCCGCCGCCAGCCGATGGCCCCGCGACCCGGTCGGGGCTCCTCCGTCGGGGTCTACGTGGAGGGTCTCGACGACCTGATGGTCCGGCTGTCCCGATGTTGCACGCCGGTGCCCGGTGATCAGATCATCGGGTTCGTCACCCGCGGGCGCGGGGTGTCGGTGCACCGGGCCGACTGCGCCAATGCCGCCTCGCTGGCATCCCGGTCACGCGAGCGCCTCATCGAAGTGGAGTGGGACCATCGGTCCTCGGGCGTCTTCGTCGCCACCATCGAGGTCGTGGCCATCGACCGTTCGAGTCTGCTGAGCGACGTGACAAGGGTGGTGTCCGAGCATCATCTGAACATCGTGGGCGCCAATACCCAGACGGATTCCGACCGCATCAGCCGGATGCGGTTCGACGTGGAACTGGCCGATCCCGCCCATTTGGATTCGGTACTCAATCTGATCCGGCATCTCGATGCCGTCTACGACGCCTATCGCATTCTTCCCGGAAAGAAAGACTGAGGGTTTGATGGCCGGCGATGGAACGGTGGCGCGCGCCCCGAGTGGAACTCACGATGTCCTGTGGCCCGAGTCGACCCGGTGGGAGGCCCTGGTGGCCCTCTTCGCCGACCAGGTGGAACGGGCGGGATACGGGCTGGTCCACACCCCTATCTTCGAGGATGTCCGGGTGTTCCGCCGGGGGATCGGCGAGGGCAGCGACGTGGTCGGGAAAGAGATGTACGAGTTCGAGGACCGGGGGGGTCGGACCCTGGCGCTCCGACCCGAGGGCACCGCACCCATGGTGCGGGCATATGTGCAGCACCGACCTCCGTTGCCGTGGAAGGCCTGGTATGTCACGCCGGCGTTCCGGTACGAGCGACCCCAGGCCGGGCGCTACCGACAGCATCATCAACTCGGGGTGGAGGCCATCGGCCCCACCGATGCCGACCTGGACGTCGAGGTGGTGGCTCTGGCCGACTGGGTGTTCCGGTCGGCCGGATTGTCCGACTTCACCCTCAAACTCAACTCCATGGGCGACGAAATGTGCCGACCCGGCTTCATCGCCGTGCTCCAGCGGTTTTTGGCCGGCCGGCGGGAGGCGCTCTGTCCCGAGCACCAGCAACGTCTCGAGACCAACCCGTTGAGGGTCCTCGACTGCAAACGAGAGGCATGCCGAGCCGCTACTGCGGATGCCCCCCGCTTCGTCGACCATCTGTGCGACGAATGTGCCCTCCATTTCGACAGGGTGCGGGCGGGCCTCGATGCGGTGGGCGTCCCCTTCCAAGCCGACAACCGACTGGTCAGGGGTTTCGACTACTACACCCGCACCACCTTCGAGTTCGCCTCGGGTGCTCTCGAGGCGGCCCAGAACGGCATTGGGGGTGGCGGTCGCTACGACAGGTTGGTGGAGATGCTGGGCGGCCCCGCTACCCCGGGTATCGGCTTCGGGATCGGTATCGAACGTCTGCTTCTGGCCTGTGACGCCGAAGGGGTGTTTCCGGTCGACCCACCGGCCCTCGATGCCTTTGTGATCGATGTGGCTGGAGGTGAAGTGGCCCGGGATGTGACCGCTACTCTGCGGCGGGCCGGATTGCGGGCAGATCGTGCCTTCGATAGCCGTTCGATGAAATCCCAGTTGAAGTCGGCCGACCGGTCCGGCGCCCGGGTGGTGGTCATCGTGGGCCCCGACGAAGTGGCGGCGGGTACTGTGTCGCTTCGACCGCTGCGCCGTCCCGGCGATCAACAGACCGTGCCGGTTGCCGATATTGCCGGTGCGGTGCGTGACACCCGATGAACGACACTGCTCCTTCGAAAGGAACCGCATGACCGCCATCCCCGGATCGCTCGATGCCACATCGATGCGCACCCATCTCTGCGGACAGATCGGGCCGGCCGAAGTGGGGACCAAGGTGCGGGTGTGCGGATGGGTGGCCAAACGTCGTGAGCACGGCGAACACCTGGCCTTTGTCGACGCCCGCGACCACACCGGCATCGTCCAGTGCGTGATTCCCGGCACTGTTGACGTCCGCAGCGAGTACGTCATCGCCGTCGAGGGGGTGGTCCGGCCCCGGCCTGAAGGCACCGTCAATCCCGACCTCCCCACCGGAGAGGTGGAGATCGGAGATTGCACCGTCGAGGTATTGGGCATCGCCGAGCCTCCACCCTTTGTGGTGGACGACCGGGTCGACGTAGATGAAACCATCCGGTTGAAGAACCGTTTTGTCGATCTCCGCCGCCCGCGGATGCAGCAGAACCTGCGTCTGCGGGCCCAAATCAACGGTGCTCTACGGGCGTCTATGGACCGTCAAGGTTTTGTGGAGGTCGAGACACCGCTGTTGTGGGCACCCACTCCCGAGGGAGCCCGCGAGTTCGTGGTCCCGAGCCGACTTCATCACGGTTCGTTCTATGTGCTGCCCCAGAGCCCACAGCTGGCCAAGCAGTTGTTGATGGTGGCCGGATTCGACAGGTATTACCAGATCGCCCGGTGCATGCGGGATGAGGACCTCCGTGCCGACCGCCAGTTCGAGTTCTCCCAGCTCGACGTGGAGGCGTCGTTTGTCTCCCAAGAGGACGTGCTCGCCTTCGTGTCCGAGGCGGTGTTGAGCGCGGCGGAGGTTGCCACCGGAGAGAGGCCTGGCCCGATCCCGCACATGACCTGGGCCGAGGCGATCGATCGCTACGGCACCGACAAGCCCGACCTGCGCTTCGGAATGGAGTTGGTCGACCTGTCGGCGGTCTTCGACGGCACCGAGGTGAAGGCCTTCGCCGCCCCGTGCGTCAAAGCCATGGTGATCGAGGGCGGTGCCGACCTGGGGCGCTCCAAGCTCGACAAGCTCACCGACCGGGCCAAGGCTCTGGGGGCGAAGGGATTGGCGTGGTTCCGGGTGACCGATGGTGGGGGAGAGGGCTCGACCCCGGGCCTCGACTCTCCCCTCGACCGTTTCCTTTCGGAGCCCGAGCGGGCCGGCCTGTTGTCCGCAACCGCCGCCGCCGTCGGTGACCTGGTACTGGTGGTGGCCGATGAGCACCGGCTGGCGTGCACGGTGCTGGGCCAACTCCGTGTCGACACCGGTGGGCGCCCGGTCAGCGAGGGACCGTTCCGCTTCCTGTGGGTGGTCGACTTCCCCATGTTCGACGGTGTGGATGGTGACGGAAATCCGATAGCCGCCCACCACCCCTTCACCATGCCCCACCCCGATGATCTTGATCGGCTCGAGTCCGATCCGGCGTCGGTGAGGTCCCAGGCCTACGACCTGGTCCTGAACGGGTGGGAACTGGGATCGGGCAGTGTCCGGGTCCACCGGGGCGATATCCAGAGTCGGGTGTTTGCCGTCCTCGGGATCAGTGACGACGAGGCGGAGTCACGTTTCGGATTCCTCCTGAGAGCATTCCACTTCGGCGCACCGCCCCACGCCGGCTTCGCGGTGGGCATCGACCGGTTGGTGGCCATCTTCGCCGGCGAGGAGAGCATCCGCGAGGTGATCGCCTTCCCGAAAACCCAGTCGGGGTCGGACCCGATGACCGGGGCACCCAAGCCTCTGGCGGCAGGACTACTCGCCGAGGTCGGGTTGCGCCCGGCCCCTGCGAAAGACTGATCGCGCGCCGTGGCTGGTGACGACCTGTTCTCGGATGCTGTCGAACGGCGATTGGAGGCCAGGGCCCCGCTCGCCGCCCGGCTTCGGCCCCGCACCCTCGACGAGATCGTCGGCCAGCAGCATCTGATCGGTCCCGGGGCCCCTCTGCGGGCCCTCATTGAATCCGACCGGCTCACATCGGCCATCCTCTGGGGCCCACCCGGTACCGGCAAGACCACCATGGCCTCAGTGGTGGCCACCGCCACTTCCAAGCATTTCGTGGCCCTCTCCGCAGTGAGCGCGGGAGTCAAAGACGTCCGGGAGGTGGTCGACGGCGCCCGCCGGCTCCTCGGGGAGCAGGGACGCGGCACCATCCTGTTTCTCGATGAAGTGCACCGGTTCAACCGCGCCCAACAGGATGCGCTCCTTCCCTCGGTGGAGGAGGGGCTGTTGGTCCTGATCGGTGCCACCACCGAGAACCCGTTCTTCGAAATGAATGCACCCTTGCTGTCGCGCTCCACCCTATGGCGCTTGGAACCACTGTCTCATGACGAGTTGGCCGAGGTGGTGGCACGTGGTTGTGCGGCCGAAGACTCGTCCGCCGAGCCCGATGCTGTGGCTGCCCTGGTGGGGTTGGCAGATGGTGATGCCCGGGCGGTGCTGACGACGCTGGAGGTGGCGCTGGCGCTGGCCGGATCCCACCCGGTGACCATCGACGATGTGGAGCGGGCCCGGTATTCTCGCCTGCACCACTATGGCGAGGACGACCACTACGACCAGGTCAGCGCCTTCATCAAATCGGTGCGCGGCTCTGATCCGGATGCCGGCCTGTACTGGTTGGCCCGGATGCTGGAGGCGGGGGAGGATGCCCGCTTCATCGCTCGACGCCTGGTCATCCTGGCCAGCGAGGATATAGGCGAGGCAGACCCGTTGGCGTTGGTGGTGGCCGATGCCGCCGCCAGAGCGGTGGAATTCGTGGGCCTGCCCGAGGCCCAGCTCAATCTGGCCCAGGCGGTGGTACACCTGGCCTGCGCACCGAAGTCGAACCGGGTCACCATCGCCCTGGGTCGGGCCCAACGTGATGCGCGGGAGGGTCCCCGTGGAGAGGTGCCTGCCCACCTTCGAGACGCCCACTATCGGAGTGCCGCGTCCATTGGGCACGGGGAGGGGTACGTCTATCCCCACGACCAGCCGGGGGCGTGGGCCGATCAGCGGTATCGCCCGGCCGAACTGGGCGAGGCGGTGTACTACGAGCCGAGTGACCGCGGCCACGAGGCTGTGGTCGCTGATCGACTCCGGCGGTGGCGCGGCGCCGGCGACGGCTCCCATCCGGGTGATCGATCCGGTGATCCTTCGGGTGGCAACGGGCCACTCGGTGGGTCCGGTGCGGGGATCAACGACAATATCCCGGGCCGGAACTAGGCCAGACTGACCCGCATGGATTACGGATTGAAGCGAAGAGTGGCGGCAATTGGCGTGGTGTCGTTGGTGGTGGTTGGCATCCTCGGCGCATCGGAGCCGGCCGACTCGGCATCTTCATCCGGATCAGGGGCCGGGGCGTCGATCGCCATGGCCAGGTTGGCGACCCCGGCGCCCATCCTGCCCTCCGGGTCGACAGTGATCGGCTCGACTGACGGCAACGCCCCTCTGTCTGTGGACATCTCGCTCAAGCCTCGTGACCAGTCGGCTCTTGATGCCTTCATCCGTGAGGTTTCGACGCCGGGATCGCCTGAATTCCGGCACTACTTGAGTCCCGGCGCCTTCGGTCCCATGTTCGGGCCGACGACGGCAACCATCGCGGCCGTTCGGGCCTGGCTGTCCACCACAGGTCTCGCGGTGGGAGCCACTGAGCCCGACGGCCTGTTGATTCCCGTGTCGGGCACAACCCGCCGAGTGGAACAGGCCCTGGGTGTCTCGCTCATCGATACCCGCCTGCCCTCGGGGAGAGTGGCCCGGGACAACACGACCAGTCCGCTTGTGCCTGCCGCCCTGGCCGGCTCTCTGCAGGGAGTCATCGGTCTCAGCACCGTCGTACTGCCCCATTCAGGGATCGATCCCAGTGGGTCGTCGAACAGCGGAGCGGGTGGCACGCTGCCGACCCCCGAGCCCAGCGGCAACGCGGTGGGAGCTCACGCCCGGCCGACGGCTTGTTCTGCGGCAGACGCCCTTCACCCAAGCGGCTACACCACCGATCAGTTGGCCGCCACCTATGGCTTCTCCGCTCTCTACGGTCAGGGCCGGACCGGCATTGGCCAGAAGGTGGGCATCTATGAACTTGAGCCGTATACCGCGAGCGACATTGCCGCCTACCAAAACTGTTTCGGCACCAGTGTCAGTGTGCAGTCGGTGAACGTCGATGGCGGTGCCACCGGACCTCAGGGGGGAGAGGCGGCCCTCGACATCGAGGATGTCCTGGGTTTTGCTCCGGGCGCATCCATCCTGGTGTATTCGGGCCCGCAGGGGGGTTCCGGCCCTATCGATATGTATGCCCGGATGGTGGCTGACGATTCGGCCCAGGTCATCACCACCAGTTGGGGCATCTGCGAACCTCAGATGGATCCGAGAGAGCAGGCCACCGAGTCGTCACTGTTTGCGCAGGCGGCGGCTCAGGGTCAGACCATCGTGGCCGCCTCCGGGGACGCCGGGTCGTCGGACTGTTACAACCCTTCGGTCATTCAGGGTGGCGACACCTCCCTCCAGGTTGACGATCCGGCGGACCAGCCCTACGTCACCGGTGCGGGCGGTACCTCGCTGCAGTCGGCGGGATCGACTCCGGCCGAGACGGTGTGGAACTCGGGACCTGGGACCGGCGCCGGCGGAGGGGGCGTATCGTCCGACTTCACCCAACCGGTGTGGCAGTCCGGTCCCGGAGTGGGCGCTGCCCCCGCAACATCGCAGTGCCGCACCGTCGGAAGGTCCAGCTGTCGGGAGGTTCCCGATGTCTCCGCCCTGGCAGATCCCAGCCATGGATTCATCTACTTCTGGCAGGGCGCATGGGGGGTAGCCGGAGGCACCAGCGTGGCATCGCCGCTGTGGGCGGCACTACTGACCGTGATCGACCAGGGTCAGCCGTCATCCGTGGGTTTCGTGAACCCCGCCCTGTATGCATGCGGCGCGTCCGCGTTCAACGATGTGACCACGGGAAACAACGACCTGTTCCCGGTTGCCGGCGTGCATTACCAGGCGACGTCGGGCTATGACCTGGCCAGTGGATGGGGATCGCCGGTGGCCACCGCCCTCCAGTCCGAACTGACCACACCGTCCAACTGCACCAAGGGTCTTGCGGGTTACCGGCTGGCGGCCTCCGACGGCGGCATCTTCTCCTTTGGCCACGCCGGGTTCTACGGCTCCACCGGTTCGATGGCGCTCAACCGCCCGATCGTGGGGATGGCGGCCACGCCCGACGGAAGCGGCTACTGGTTGGTGGCAGCAGACGGCGGCATCTTCTCCTTCGGCGACGCCGGCTTCCATGGCTCCACCGGTGCGATGGCGCTCACCCGCCCGATCGTGGGGATGGCGTCCACCCCCGATGGCCAGGGGTACTGGTTGGTGGCCTCCGACGGCGGCATCTTCTCCT
>PKXA01000071.1 GCA_003133325.1 Acidimicrobiaceae bacterium
GAGCCGAGACGACCATGGCCGCGCTCGCCGAGTGCATGGAGACGATCGGCGGCGTGCCGAAGACACATGCAAACCTCCGCGGCCGATGCTCGACGTGGGATCCGTCGAGCTGTCGGATCTGGCGCACCCGCGCATACCCCCATGGGCGCAGTTGCCCGCCACAGGTACGGCGATAGGCACCGGAGGCCGCTTCGTCCCACGCCTTGCCCTCGTCGAGCACGAGAATCACACCTGCGTCCTTCCACGATCAGCAGTGTCGCATCCGCCGACAGCGGGCGGGAGGGCCAACTCGTGTTGGGAGACTGGCCGCCGTTCACGGACAACTCAAACGCGCCGGGATCTCGGACTCGCGCGCCTCCGACCTGGAAGCGGCCGTCGCCGACACGATGATCACCATGGGCGTGCTCATCGTGGGTGGCGGGAAACAGCCTCTTCATAATCATTCAACGAGTCGCTCAACAGGGGGCTTGCTTGATTTGTCATGCCTGTGACCCGAAGGGGAGGTCCGCATGCCCAAGGGACATAGCCCGGTTTTCCGCCGCTCGGTGCCCTCGAGCGGCGGGGNNGTTCCACGGATCGACCGGGGGCGGAGCGCCGCCGTCAAGCGCTGCTGTCAGAACTGAGTAGAAGTCCTGGTAGGCACCGGGGAGGCTGGGGACCGTCTTATTGTCGCCGGCGACTCCGAGGATCCCGTCACGCTCCGGGGCCTGTCTGCCCCATTCGGGTGAGCCGGGGCGCAGACCGGCGGCCAGCTGCATTTCTTGTGGGTCGAGGCCGTAGCTCGTGTACCCGGCCTGGTCGCCGAGTACCCGGAATCGGGGCCCCAGCTGAGGGGCCAGGGCGCTAGCCCACAGATGGCTACGAACCCCTCCGGCGTGGGTCAAGGCCACGAACACATCGTCGTCGACGATGCTGCCAGGTCGGCGTCGGTCGAGTTCAGCGTAGACGGAGATCACCGACCCAAAGAGGACGAGTGCCTGGTCGATCAAGTGGGCGCCGAGGTCGTAGAGGAGGCCGCCGGCCTTCGCTGGGTCTGGATTCTCGCGCCAGCTGCCCTCTCGAAGCTGAGGAATCCAGCGCTCGAAGCGGGACTCATAGCGATGAATACGGCCGAGGCGCCCCTGTGCGACGAGCCGGCGTAACGTCAAGAAGTCACTGTCCCACCGGCGATTCTGAAACACTGTGACCATAACCCCAGCCTCTTGGGCCCGCTCGACGAGGCGGCGGCCGTCCGCGACCGTCGCCGCCAGCGGCTTGTCAACCACCACAGGCAGACCGGACTCGACCGCTCGCAGGCCGAGCGGGATATGGGACTCGTTCGGCGTGGCCACTACGACCAGGTCGACTCGGCCGGCTCCGGCGAGGACAGCGTCTACTTCACCGCTGACTTGCGCATCGGGGAAGTCCCTTCGGGCTTGGGAAGCTCGCAGGGGATCAGAGGTGACGATCGCAGCGACATCGAGTCCGGGTGTGGCGTCGATGAGAGGAGCATGGAACACTCGACCGGCGAGTCCGTACCCGATGACTCCCACCTTGCGGGACTGACCGTTAGTCATGGTCCCATTAGATCAGCAAGACGGCCTCCATTAGAGAACAGGCATCAACTCCAAGCTTGTTTACCCAGATCCGGCAGCCGAGCAGTCGCTATCTGTGCATTCCTCGACATTCGTCTGGGCACCGTCGCATCATACCGATGGCCATGTTTGACCCCCTAGATATTGCTAGTGACAGCACTCTCACGCTTGATGATCGGCCACTTTGGCTAATCGGCTTACTCCAATCAGCGATGTGGATGGCTTGGGTGCGGACCGTGTGCGGCCGCCTAAAGTCCGATATCCGGGTGGACCCCGATCTTGCCTTCTATGCCTTCCCTCTCGCTCGGGATGTGTTGGAGCGTGTTGATCGGGTGGAAAGTGTGGAAGACAGTGCTCTGACCTTGAGAGTGTCACCCGGACGTCAGGTTTTCCACGCTACTCACTCAGATTTCCCACCTTGTTGCCGGCGCAACGATTGCCAGAGAACCCCAGCTCAGGGGAGCGGATGGCGCTCACGGCAACCACACGTCAGGCTACTTGCTGTGGCGAAACCCGGCGCACGTTGTGTGTCTTGAAAGGAACGTGATGACGATGTAGATGATCGCCAGCATGGCCCGTGCCGTGCCAGGGATGGAGGTAGGCCCTCCGGGAAACGGCCAAGCAGATCATCACCAAGGTTCGCTGTGGGCGGGTCGCCCTCACAGGTACGCCAACCGCGCGCTATTTGAATGTCACGGCACTAGCATCAGGCTGTGAGCGAGCCAGCGAACCTCCCTTCGTCGCTCCGACTAGACGACCGGGTGGCAGTGGTGATCGGAGGCACCGGCATCTTGTGCAGTCGGATGGCTGGGGTGCTCGCCGAGGCCGGCGCCCGTACAGTCATCATCGGGCGCGATCAGGAGAAGGCCGGAGCCGTCCTTGACCGCCTGCGGGCTGGCGGACGTAATGTCACCTTCGAGTCCTGCGATGCCGTCAGTCGTACCCAACTGCGCAGCCTGGTCGGACGGATCCTTGCCTCGCGCGGCAGCATCGACATCCTCGTCAACGGGGCAGGGTTAAACTCATCGACACCGTTCCTGGACATCTCAGATGAGGAGATGGAACGCATGGTCGCCGTCAACCAGTTCGCCACGATGCGGTCCTGTCAGGAGTTTGGCAAGTATTTCGTAGAGCGAGCTCAGTCATCGGGGGTCGGCGCGAGCATCATCAACATCGGTAGTGCATCCGGCCTCAACCCGTTGTCGCGGGTGTTCACCTATTCGATGTCTAAGGCCGCGGTGCACAACCTGACCAAGAGTCTCGCCAGAGAGTGGGGACCCTTTGGCATCCGGTGCAACGTGCTCGTCCCGGGGTTCTTCCCTGCCGAGCAGAACCGGGCGATCCTGACTCCTGAGCGCATAGACCAGATTCTCAGGCACACCCCTATGGGTCGATTTGGAGATCCCGATGAGCTCACTGGAGCGACACTTCTGTTGGCCAGTGACGCCGGACGATTCATTACCGGCACTGAACTTGTCGTCGACGGTGGCTTCAGCGTCGTGTCCGTGTGACGTGCCGGAGATGAAGCACCGTTTCCTGGATGACGAGTTCCTGCTGACTGGTGAGACGGCCAGGTTCCTGTACCACGGGGTCGCAGAAGGAGCGCCGATCGTCGATCTGCACAACCACTTGTCTGCCAGTGACATAGCGAACGATCGTTCCTATGAGACGCTCGCTGACCTGTGGCTCGAAGCCGACCACTACAAGTGGAAGGCGATGCGTCTCGCAGGAGTCGACGAGCACCTAATCACGGGTGACGTCGACCCTTGGGACAAGTTCTCGGCTTGGGCGGCAACTGTCCCACGCCTCATCCGCAACCCGTTGTTCGTCTGGACCCACCTGGAGCTCCGGCGGGTGTTCGGCATCGAACTCATCCTGAGTCCTGCAACCTCGCGGGAGATCTGGGAAGAGGCGAACCGGCAGCTCCCGAATTGGTCGACGCAGACGCTGTTGTCGCACTTCGACGTAAGGGCGCTCGCCACCACCGATGGGCCAGCTGACGACCTCAATGCCCATCGACGCATCGCTGAGCGACATGAGGGGCGTCCATTGAGCATGATCCCCACACTCCGCCCCGACGCCGCCCACCGGCTCCTCGATGACCCTCTTGAATGGAACGCTTGGGCTGACCGCCTGGGGGCGATATCCGGGTTCGCCGTCGTGGACCTGCCCTCGTTGCTCGCCGCACTGGCCAGGGCGCACGAGCGGTTCGCACTTGCTGGTGGTCGATCGAGTGACCATGGCCTACCGTGCCTTCCCGATGTGCAGCGCGATCCGGCCATCGCCGATGGTGTGATTCGCAAGGTGCGAGCTGGCGTGCCGGCCACGGCATCCGAGCGGCAGTCAGTCGTGATCGAGGTCGTTGGGCTCGCCGGTCGGCTCGCGGCCATCGACGGGTCGGTGCTTCAGGTGCACCTCGGACCGATCCGCGACGTGTCTCCACGCCTGCTCGAGCTGGCGGGCCACGATGCTGGAGCTGACGTCATGGGTGACGAGCGCCAAGCCCCGGGCCTGGCCCGCTTCCTCAGCGGATTGGAACGGGACGGGGGCCTGCCTCGCACCGTCCTGTACAACCTGAACCCCGCGGACAATGCCCTCTTCGCCACGATGGCCGGGGGCTTTTCTAAGGTAGGGGTCGCATCGATTGTCCAGTGGGGCCCGCCGTGGTGGTTCAACGATCACGAAGAGGGGATGCGCCGCCAACTCGACGACCTCTCCCAGATCTGCCAGCTCGCGGGTTTTGTCGGAATGCTTACCGACTCGCGGTCGATTCTCTCGATGACCCGCCACGAGATCTTCAGACGCGTCCTCTGTGACACCATCGGACGTGACGTGGACGAGGGTCGAATCCCGGAGGATCTCGAGTGGTGTTCGAGAGTCGTGCGCGCTGTCTGCGTTGACAATGCGGTCGACTTCTTCGCGCTCCCCGCCTCCGCGGTCGTGTAGTGCATCCGGACCGCGTCGTCGTCGTGGGTGTCGCCGGCTCCGGAAAGTCGACGGCCGCCCGCGAGTTGGCCAGGCGGCGTCGGGTTCCCTACGTCGAGGCCGACGACTTCCACTCGCAGTCCAACTTGGAGATGATGGCCTCGGGCACCCCGCTCACCGACCAGGACAGGTGGCCGTGGTTGGCTGCAGTCCGCCAGGCCATGCGGAGCAAGCAGGATGTCGTCGTGGCGTGCTCGGCGCTCAGACGCGACTATCGCGAGGCGCTGCGTCGCGCAGACGGCGTCCGCTTCGTCCACCTGGTCGCTGATCCGGACGGGGTTGTCGAGCGAGTCAGGGGAAGGCCAGGCCACTTCTTGGGTGTCGGCCTGGTCCAAAGCCAGTTCGAGACGTTGGAGCCGCCCGAGGACGAGGAGACGGACATCGTGTCTGTCAGTTCCCGAGGCGATCCGATGGCGGTGGTCGACAGGATCGAGGCCGCCCTGGCCAACGTCTCCGCTGGCACAGCGGCGTCACCGACCTTCAGCGACGGCGACCCCGATCGGGCCATCTCGACAAGTGAATTGCGTGGGCTGGTCACCGGGATCGCAACCACACAGATCGTGGGCGCAGGGGCCAAACGGGTGCTGCTCGTCCCACCCGACCACACCCGGCTCCACTCGCGCTGCGGCGAGGTTACCGGAACCCTCTTCGAGGTATTGCGCTTGGCCAGATGCGAGGTCTCCGTCCTCCCGGCGCTTGGCACCCATGAGCCCATGACTCCCGAGGAGTCCACCCAGCTGTTTGGCACGAGCATCCCGAGCGACCGGATCCTCCGGCACCGCTGGCGGGAGGGCTTGGAGCAACTCGGGACGATCAGTGCTGCCGAGGTGTCAGCCGTCTCGGAGGACCGACTGGCGGTGCCGATCCCCATCGAGGTCGACCGGACGCTGCTCGATGGATGGGATGTCGTGGTATCGGTCGGCCAGGTCGTCCCACACGAAGTGGTCGGAATGGCCAACTACTCCAAGAACCTGGTGATCGGACTCGGCGGCGCTCCGACCATCCACGGCACCCACTTCCTCGGCGCCGTCTGCGGCATGGAGAACGTCATGGGACGTGCATCGAATCCTGTTCGCGACGTGGTCGATGCCGCCCTCGACCGCTTCGTGGTTCCCCGCGTCCCGGTGTTGTGGTTGCTAACGGTCATGGAGGACACACCGGACGGTGTCGTGCAACGAGGACTCTTCGTCGGTCATGGCGGATCCAGTGGGTCCGGTGGTGCTGCCTTCCGAGATGCTGCCGCTCTCGCTGTGCGCTGCAACATCGACCTGTCCCCACATCCTCTGCCTCGGATCTCGTGCTGGCTCGATCCCGAGGAGTTCACGACGGCCTGGCTCGCGAACAAGGCGGTATACCGCACCCGAATGGCGCTGATGGACGGAGGGGAGCTCTTGGTGCTCGCACCGGGGGTCACCCGATTCGGCGAGGACGCGACCATCGACCGCCTCATCCGCAGGCACGGCTACCGGGGGACACCCGCGACGATCAATGCCCTCCAAGATGACCCCGAATTGGCCGACAATCTCGGGGCCGCCGCTCACCTCGTGCACGGCAGCAGCGAGGGGCGCTTCCGCATCGTGTACTGCACGGACCCAACGGCCGGGGGCCTGACTCGTGAAGAGGTCGAAGGTGTCGGGTATGAGTGGCGCTCGCTGCCGGATACCCTCGACCTGCTCCACGTCACTCCGGAGACACCGACAGGGTCACGTGTTGATGGCGACGGCTCTTCGTTCGAGCATATCGCCAACCCGGCACTCGGCCTGTGGGCGACGACAGCCGCATTCACCTGACCTGAACCGGGCAGCACCGCAGCCCGGCTATTTTGGAAAGTGGGCAGCGTCAGCGGCGGCATTCGGCGGCATTCGGCGGCATTCGACGTCAACGACTGTCCCATCTACATCGATGCACGTGTGCCGGGTCCAATTTGTTGTCCAACGGAGCTTAGGGTCCTCCGATTGTTGGTACGCGCAATGCAGTCTTGCGCAATGGAGGCCAGTCGTGAGGAGCTCGCGTGACTCTTCTCGACGGTCCTGCCCCACCTGAATGAGGTACAGCGGCGTGTGGTGACAGGAGCGATGTCGGTCGCTTTGGGGCGTGGCGGAAAGTCTGTCGGAACTGAGGCGTCGGGGATGAGCCGCAACACGGTGACGAAGGCCGAGTTGTCTCAGGCAGCGCTCCGCGTGCGATTGGGAGGACGGCCAGGCTTGCGTTCCCATTGTCGATCGAATTTCCGGATGGCATC
>PKXA01000089.1 GCA_003133325.1 Acidimicrobiaceae bacterium
GATCCGAAGAAGCCGGCGTCGCCGAACGAGAAGATCCCGCCGTCGGAGGCCACCAGCCAGTAGCCCGCCTGCATCGCGGGTGGCACCGGGGTTGGCACCCCGCCATCGCTGGTGGTGATGATCGCCACCCCACCACCGCTGTTGTATCCCGTCGCCCAGCAGTCACGGGTATCTACACACGACACGCTCTCGAAGTTCAGATTCGTCGCCGGGAGCTGTTGAGCACTCCAGGTCGTCCCCCCATCGGTGGTGGCAATCATTACCGGGACACCTGGAGCACTGAGGGCGCCACTCGCCCAGCAATGCGACGTGTCGACGCAAGAGATCGATCCAAGAACTCCGACCAGTCCGCTCGGCACGATCTGAGAGGTCCAGTTCATCCCGCCGTCGATTGTCGTGACCACAGCCGGGGAACCGTCCGCGCTGTTGGCACCCACCCCCCAGCATTGCATCGAGCCAACGCAGGATATTCCGGCGAGATGGCTCACGCCGCTCGGGACGCTCTGCGTGTCCCAAGTCGCCCCGCCGTCGGTAGTGGCGATGATGTTTGGCGCACTAGAAGGGCCACCCACTGCCCAACAATGGGTGGTGTCAGCGCAGAAGGTGCTTCCGAGAAAGCCGGCGCCGCTGGGGACGCTCTGGGAGACCCACGTCACCCCGCCATCGGTCGTGGCGATAATGATCGAAAGGGAGTCACCGCTTTGACCCACCGCCCAGCAGTCGCGGTCGTTGACGCAGGAGATGCCGTTCAGTCCACCCTCTACGCCGTCCGGGGCGCTCTGCGGCACCCAGGTCGCTCCGCCATCGGTGGTGGCGACGACAACCGGGAGGTTGAGGGTCGGGCTCGGCCCGGGGTTGAAGCCGACCGCCCAGCAATGCATGGTGTCAGCGCAGGAAATGTCATTGAGACCTCCTACGTTCGGGACGGCGTGTGTAACCCAGGTCAACCCACCATCGGTCGTGGTGAGTACAAATTGAGAGGGCCCGCTGCCTACCGCCCAGCAGTCACTGATATTGACGCAGGAGATGCCCCCGAGGAAGAACGCACCACTGGGGACGGTCTGCTGCTGCCAACCGGACTCTTGTGTCGGTGCGCCAGCGGCACGGAAGCCGGTTCCCGATAGCCCGATGACCACCACCAGGGCAACCGACGCAAACGCGAGTCTCGACCGAAGAGATCTCATGGAATCCATAACAGCACATCAAGACTTTGGGCGCTGGTCCCCTTCGGGCCACAGGGTCCCTGGTGACAACCTCAAACTGGCCTCAGGAGGCTCGATACCATGGATCAGGGGTACTCGTGTCCGTGGCCACGGACACCAGGATCAACTCAAAGAGGGACAGCGGCGTTCGGGTGTCCGAACCGCATGTCGGGCTGAAGCTCAGCAACAGGCTCGGCGAAGCGCGGAAGAGGCTCACCTCATTGCTAGAGCAGGAGTGTCCAACGGTGACGACGAATCCGCATAAGGCGCTCTGTCCGACGGGAATCGAGCTTCATAAAGAGCCCCCTAAGCGGGCTCGAACCGCCGACTTACACGAGAGCGGATCACGGATCACGCTCAGATCGGTGCTCGCTTACTGTTGCAAGTCCCCCGGTGGCCCGGGCGGTTCCCTGCTTCGGCGCGGCGGAGCAGAATTCACCGTGCCAGTTCTCTGAGCTGCGGGTTCGCGGGCCAGGACCCATTCCAGACACTCCGCATGAGACATGGGTTAGCTGAATGCTCTCCAAGGCGAGCATTCAGCATGGCCCGATGGCTGGCCGACGGATAACGGTCGGCGTTGGACTTCGGGGCTCGTGTCGTCCGCGGCCCCACGTACGTGCCGGTTCGTCGATACTGTCGCGTCGTTCGGCGCCCGAGCGGGTGCAACCGGCGGCACCCACAGCACCGGCTACCAAGAGCGGTTCTATGGGCTTTGCGGTCGGAGCAAGCGGCCTCCGTGCTTGCTCAAGCAGGCACTTAGGGGCGAGTGTGCATCGCGAGGAGTAGCAAGGGGTCCAGTCGAGGTGTCCGAAAGCTCCCCAGGTCGATCCCGCTTTCGGATCGAGTCCGACAACAGGCGTCGTGGATGCGTCACCTCATTTACAGTTGCTCCCAGGCACCGTCACAAGAGCGACTGGGGAGCGGCATGGCCAAGCTGATCTACGTGGCGAATGTGTCCCTCGACGGCTACGTCGAGGACGCGCACGGCAGGTTCGACTGGACCGAGCCCACCGACGAGGTCTTTACCTTCATCACTGACCTGGTGCGCCCCGTCGGCACCTACCTCTATGGACGGCGCATGTACGAGACGATGGCCCTGTGGGAGGTCGACCCCACCCTCGCTGCCCAGTCGGAGCTCAGGGCCGACTTCGCGCATATCTGGCAAGCGGCCGACAAGATCGTCTACTCCACGACGCTGCACGCAGTCTCGACCACAAGGACGCGGCTTGAGCGCCGCTTCGACCCCGATTCGGTCCGGGGGATGAAGGCGTCCGCCGCGAGCGATTTGACCATCGGGGGTTCGACCCTCGCGGCGCACGCGTTCAACGCCGGGCTGATCGACGAGTGCCAGCTCTTCATGTATCCGGTGCTCGTCGGTGAAGGAAAGCCCGCATTCTCCGGCGACGCCCGCCTCCAGTTGGACCTGCTGGAGGAGCACCGATTCGGCAACGGTGTCGTGAACCTGCGCTATCGCATCCTGAGCTGACCCTCCATTCGGTGCGCACCGGTCCCCGTCGCTTCGACGATCCAAACTGGGGCAGCGTCTGAAGCGATGAACAGGCGATGCTGGAAGCGGAGGAGCTGGCCGCGCCTGTGGGGATGTTGCGAGCGTCGCCCCAAGGTGACCCACAACGCCGGCTTAGCGTCAGTTGCTCTTGTCACCGCGAAAGCTGTCGTGCGCTGATAGAGCCAATAGGCGGCCAACTAGGGGCCACCTCGGACCTCGAGCCCGGTGCTGATTTGGACGGGGAGCACCCGATAGTGCGCGTCCAGCTCCGCGAGGCGATGCTCGAGTATCCCCTTCGTATTCTCGGATCCGCTCAAAACCGTTACCGACCCGCCATTTCCCCCGGCCCCATTGACCTTCCACCCGATCGCTCCGAGGGACGCTGCGACATCAATTACCCTCCTGGCGTCCACTCCCACCAGCGCGGGATGCAGACACCCCTGCGCCTCTGTATTGGCGATCATCGCCTGGCCGAATGCCCTGAGATCTCGGGCCATAACGGCGTCGCGAGCAGCGACTGCCGCATCTCGCAGCGGCGCAAACGCCTCTGATCCACGGCCAGCCACGTCGTCAATCACCTGGCGGTGAACGGCCGAGGAATCGTGGGGTCGACCGAGAAACACCAGCGTTAGAAGAGGGCTGATCCCCTCCCATGCCGGTAGTGGAGTAAGCCTCGCCTCAGGATACGTTTCGATTTCGAGGTAGTTGATTCCGCCGAACGCCGCGCTGAACTGGTCCTGTATTCCGCACTCGACACCGAGGATGTCGACTTCGAGCCCATGTGCTGCGTAAGCGATCTCGCGCCGCGAGCGATGTTCAGAACGCAAAGCTCCCAAGGCGCCGAGAAGGGCAACCGCAACCGCCGCCGAAGTGCCCGTTCCACAACCAGCCGGGATGCCGGATCGAACGCTGACTTCGACCGCGACATCCGCTGGTGGCGGCAAGGTGTCGATGGCGGCCTCCAGCAGCGGATGGCGGGCAACCCGGCTGACCCTCGGGACGACGGAGTACCGGTCACCAAATGTCTCCACGTCTAACATCACCGGGCCTGCTTCAACAGTCGTTCGGATCGAAACCTCTACCCCCGGCCTCACTGCGATGTTCAGGATCCGCCCAGGACCCCCAAACCAGGTGTCGGTCCAACCACCGTTGTCACAGATCCGGATGGGAGCTGTCGCCTCAATCACCTCTCTAGTCTCCCCCGTCCCGCTCACGGTCGACAACAACTTCGCGCTCAAGTCGCGAGGTTCCTTCGTTCGCTAAGGCGCCAAGACCAGAAAAGACCGCCCCCTATCGCCGGTTTCGCGACGGCTGATTCAAGGGGTGAGCGCAACG
>PKXA01000075.1 GCA_003133325.1 Acidimicrobiaceae bacterium
TGGCCGCCAATCCCGACACTCCCTTCGAAGCGCTCGAGCCGTACCTCGGCCTGGTCGACCTGGTGTTGTGCATGACTGTGTTCCCGGGGTTCGGTGGCCAGTCGTTCATGGCCGAGGTGATGCCCAAGGTCGCCCAGGTCCGCCACGCCGCCGCCGCTGCTGACCTCTCGCTCGACATCGAAGTGGACGGTGGGATCGATGAGTGCACGGTGGTGTCGGCCGTCCGGTCGGGAGCCAACGTGTTTGTGGCCGGATCTGCCGTGTTCGGCCGGGAGGACCCGGTGAGCGCGATGGAGGGCATCCTGGCGGCGGCCGTGAGTGCGGAAGTGGCAACGGAAGGCCGGCCGTCCTGACCAACGACCTCGGGCAGATTGACGAGCAGTGGATGCTCCGGGCAGTTGCCGCCGCCGAGGTGGTCCGAGGGCGCACCTCCCCCAACCCGTGGGTGGGAGCTGTGGTCGTGCCCACGGCCTCCGGCCATCCTGACGGTTTTGTGGGAGCCACCGCCCCGGTCGGGGGGCCGCACGCCGAAGCCACCGCCCTCACCGCAGCCGGCACGAAGGCCGAACGGGCCACGCTGTATGTGACCCTCGAGCCTTGCGTGCACCACGGCCGCACCCCTCCATGCACCGACGCCATCATTGCCGCCGGCATCCGTAGGGTGGTGGTCGGCATCGAAGATCCTGACCGCCAGGTGTCCGGGCGAGGCATTGCCGCGCTCCGCCAGGCCGGGATCGAGGTGGAGGTCGGGGTGGCGTCCGATTCGGTGTCCGGCCAACTCGCCGCCTATATCCACCACCGCCGGTCCGGACGCCCCTGGGTGGTGTTGAAACTGGCCTCCACCCTCGACGGTCGGATTGCCGCACCCGACGGCACCAGCCGTTGGATCACCGGTGAACCCGCCCGGGAAGACGCCCACCGCCTCCGGGCCAGGTCGGACGCCGTCCTGGTCGGAGCGGGAACTGTACGGGCGGACAACCCGCACCTGACGGTTCGGCTCCCCGAGGACGATCCTGACCACCGGTCCCCGGGAGACCAACCGCTCCGGGTCGTGCTCGGCCACGCTCCGGTCGGTGCCGCCGTCCAGCCGGCGTTGGAGCTCGAAGGCGACCTGGGCGACGTGCTCGATGAACTCGGCGACCGGGGCGTGCTGCAGGTTCTGGTCGAGGGGGGTGCCGGGGTCGCCCACGCTTTCCATGCCGCCGGTCTGGTCGACAGCTACGTGCTGTACCTGGCCCCGGCATTGTTCGGCGGGGATGACGCCCGACCGCTCTTCGCCGGCCCCGGTGCACCCACCCTCGACCAGCTGTGGCGGGGCACCATCCGGTCGGCCACTAACCTGGGGAATGATCTGAGGGTGGAACTCTCTCCCCCAGGACACAGAGGGAGACCCGGGGTCGATGCCCTTCTCGACGGTTGATGATGCGATAGCGGCGGTGGCTCGCGGGGAGATCGTTGTCGTGGTCGATGACGAGGATCGCGAGAACGAGGGTGACCTGATCATGGCGGCCGACGCGGTGACCCCCGAGAAGATCGCCTTCTTTCTTGCCCATACCTCGGGACTCATCTGTGCACCGCTCACCCCCGAACGGGTCGAGCAGCTTGATCTTCCCCTCATGGTCTCCACCAATACCGAGGTGCAACGAACCGCGTTCACCGTGAGCGTGGATTATCGCCACGGGACCACCACCGGGATCTCTGCCTCCGACCGGTCGGCCACCATCAAAGCCCTGGCCGATCCCCACACCCGACCGACCGACCTCAACCGCCCGGGCCATATCTTCCCGCTCCGGTATCGACCGGGTGGGGTGCTGAAGCGGGCCGGCCACACCGAGGCGGCGGTCGACCTGGCCAGGGCGGCCGGGATGTCCCCGGCCGGCGTGCTGTGCGAGGTGGTCAGTGAGGACAAGACGGGGATGGCCCGCCTGGCCGAACTCGAAGTGTTCTCGAAGAAGCACGGGCTCCAGCTGATCTCGATCGCCGATCTCATCCGTTATCGGCGCCACAAGGACAAGCTGGTCCGTCGAATTGCCAGTGCCCGGATCCCCACCGACTTCGGCGAGTTCACTGCTCACGCCTTCGAGTCGGTACTCGACGGCGAACACCACGTGGCGCTGGTCAAGGGAGACGTGGATGGCAAGGAGGACGTGTTGGTGCGAGTCCACAGCGAATGCCTGACCGGGGACGTGTTCGGATCGCTCCGGTGCGATTGTGGACCGCAACTGCGCGGGGCTATGGCCGCCATCGACGAAAATGGTAGTGGGGTGGTCGTCTACCTGCGCGGCCACGAGGGTCGGGGGATCGGACTCGGCCACAAGCTGCGCGCCTACAGCCTCCAAGAGGAGGGGTTCGATACGGTCGACGCCAATCTCGAGCTGGGGCTTCCTGAGGACTCACGCGAGTACGGCATCGGGGCGCAAATCCTGGTGGACCTGGGCGTGACCACCATGAGGCTCATGACCAACAATCCGACCAAGCGTGGGGGCCTCGAAGGGTTCGGTTTGGATATTGTGGAACGGGTGCACATCCCGACGACCCCCAATCCCGAGAACATCGAGTATCTCCGGACGAAGCGCGACAGGATGGGTCACTTGCTGGAAGGGCTCGATGACGACGTCTGATCTCACCGTGCTCCCGGAAGGAGTCAAGGGGCGGATCGCGGCCCTGGTCGGTTGGTCGGTGGACGGCACCGCGGTCGAGGGCGCCGGGCCGGGCCCTGGTGCGGGAACCTGCGGGACACGGATCGGGTTTGCCTGTGCCGAGTTCAACGGCGGTATCACCGATCGCCTGCTCACCGGGGCACTCGACGTGTTGGAGAACGCCGGATGCGACCTTGGCACGGTCACGGTGGCGTGGGCTCCGGGCGCTTTTGAATTGCCGCTGGTGGCCAGCACCTTCGCCAAGTCCGGCACCATCGACGCGGTGATCTGCCTGGGCGCGGTCATTCGTGGTGACACCGGTCACTATGACTTCGTGGCCGGGGAGTGCGCGGCCGGGATCCAGCGAGTTCAGCTCGACACCGGTATCCCGATCATCTTCGGGGTCCTCACCACCGATACGGTGGACCAGGCGTTGGTGCGCTCTGAGAACGACGAGATGAACAAGGGCCGGGAGGCGGCGTTGACGGCGATTGAGATGGTCCGGCTGCTCGGCGCCCTGACCCGCGGTTCCGTCCCCGAAGCGGGGGATTGACCATGCTGCGCGTGGTTCTACCCAAGGGGTCCCTGGAAAAGGCCACGTTGGAGTTGTTTGGTGCCGCTGACCTGGCGGTCACCCGTTCCTCTGATGTCGACTACCGAGCCTCTATCGATGACCCCCGGGTTGACGAGGTGCGCATCTTGCGGCCCCAGGAGATCCCCCTCTATGTCTCAGACGGCATGTTCGACATCGGTATCACGGGGCGTGACTGGGTAGAAGAACGGGGGAGCGAGGTCACCACTCTCGGGGTCCTCCAATATTCGAAGGCCTCCTCTCAACCGGTTCGGGTCGTATTGGCCGTGCCCAAAGACTCACCGGTTGGGTCGGTCGCCGATCTGGCCGCATCGGGCACCGGTTCAGGGGGAGCATTGCGGGTGTCCACGGAGTATCCCGAGCTGACCCGTCGCTACCTCGAGAAGCACGGGGTGCGGGCCGAGGTGAGCCTCTCGTATGGCGCCACCGAAGCCAAGGTTCCCGACATCGCCGACTGTGTGGTCGAGATCACCGAAACCGGTCGGGCGTTGCGGGCAGCCGGCCTGAAGATCGTCGAGACGCTGCTCGTTTCCCACACCGAGTTGATCGCCAACCGGGCCGCCGCCGAGGACCCCGACAAGCGCCATGCCATGGAGCAGTTGTTCACGCTGTTGCAAGGCGCGCTCGAGGCCAGGGACAAGGTGCTGGTGAAGCTCAATGTGACCTCCGAACAGTTGACCGATGTGATCGACCTTCTCCCCTCCCTGCGATCACCCACGGTGTCCGAACTGTTCGGTAAGGAAGGGTTCGCAGTCGAAACAGTGGTGCCCAAGTCAGAGATCAATACCCTGATTCCGGCTTTGAAGGATCGTGGCGCCACTGACATCATCGAGTTGGCCCTGTCCAAGATCGTCCACTGAGGTCGGGTCCGATGACCTCGACGTGGAGCGGAATCGTGGATCTGCCTCCGGCCCGGCACGTCCCGCTGATCGGTCGGGTGGGTGAGTTCGATGGCGACCGGGGATTGGGCGTGATCGAGTACGGGGAACGTCGACGGTTTCCTTTCCACTGCACGGCGATCACCGATGGCACCCGTCATATCGCGGTTGGAACGCTGGTGGTGTGTGAGGTGTCCACCGGTCGCCTTGGGCGTCTTGAAGCGGTCTCGGTGCGCCCGCTCAGTGGTATGCCGGTCCCGGAACGAATTCATGATCTGGACTATGACCCGGGCACTGAGTCAGACACTGAGTCGGGCACCTGGTCCGAATCGAATCCTCAGTTACTGTCCCCGGATGCATCTCCGTCCGAGTGGTCCGTCGAACCGGAATCCCCGGATGCATCTCCGTCCGAGTCGTCCGTCGAACCGGAGCCAACTGGCGTGCCGTCGATCGATCCTTTGGCCGTCACGCCGCCGGCAGGAGTGCCGATGGCACCTCCGGACCCGGTGGACGAGTCCCCGTCTTCCGGGTTGTTCCCTGGTCCTGTGCGTAAACCCGAGTTCTGGTCCCTCAATAGGTCGGCGCCCACCGGACCTCCTCCGACCTGGATTACCCCAGCGACACCTGGGTCAGGCAGTGGTTCGGGATCCGACTCGGATTCCGAATCCGATCCCTCTTCGTCCTCATAGGGGTTCCCCAGAATATTGCGGGCCATGTCTACGATGACGGCACTGTCGGCGTCCTCTTTGGTGACCGCACCGAGCAGCGGAGCGGCCAAGAGGCCGGTGACAATTCCGGTTTCGGCCATCGATTCGGCTTGGACCACGCTCCATTCCCACAAGCGTTTCACCATGTCAGGGTCTGAGGCGCGCCGAGGGGGGAACTTCAGCCAACAGTTGACAGTGGCATGTGCGAGTCCAGTGGCGGCAGGGAAAAGCCAGATCAGGCGGTAATTGCCGGTTGCGTCTATCACGATGGCGGCCAGGTAGGCCAGGACGACGCTGCACAGGTTGAACGGCGATAACAGGATTCCAAGGCGTTCGCCCAGCCCGCCGGACCGGGGTAGCAACTGAAGCAACATCGGCGCCAGCACGATGATATAGGCGCCGATGAAGGGTGCTCCGATGAAGCTCAATGCCACTGCTTGCCAGAGATGGGTATCGAAATACTGCACTCCCGCAAGGACCGCCCCGACGAGGGGAGCGCCGATCGCCAACTGCCGACGCGACAGGATGCGGCTGACCGGAATGCCCAGGCCGATGCCAACGAAGAAAATTGGGATCCCGGTGACCAATCCTGCAACAGTTTGAGCGCTGGCACCGGCATGGAGCACCCGCTGGAAGAACAACACCGCAACATACGCCGTGGAACCGATGCCCGACCAGAAGAGGAGCGAACCGGCCACCAACACCTTGGCGTTGGGTCCGCCCAGAACATCACGAAGCTCGTCTCGTGCCGGTCGGGCGCGCGCCCCTCTGTCGGCTTCTGCTCCGAACGTGGCAGTGGGCGCTTCTCTCACCAGGACCAGAACCACGATTCCGACTCCGACCATGATGAGTGCGGCCAGCTGGAAAGGCAGATTCCACGTTGCCGGGTCGCTCTGTTTCCACGTGGTGATGACCGTGGCTTTGATGCCGAGACTCACCACCGTGCCCAGAACCGTGGTGAGGAGCAGCGCCTTCAGCCACCGGCTCCGCCCGAAGACTTCGGGTACGACCGCTGCGTTGGTCAACGTGAAGATGGCGGCCGCCTGTCGGGCGATGACGATGAACAAGACGAGGATCCAGTAACCGCGAACAACTGTGAACATCCAGGTGGAGGCGCCCATCACGATAAGGCTTCCGGCCATGTACGGAGTGCGTCGGCCAACCCGGCTGCGGGTGCGATCGCTCAGGCGTCCCACCAACGGATACGTCAACCAACTGATGAGTCGGTTGGCGGTGAGAGCGAACGTGACCGCCAACGCTCCCGATGCCCGTTGTTGGACGAACAGGGTGATCAAGACGCCGGACACTGCCAAACTGGCCCGAGGGCCTGCCAGTCCGATCGAGAGACCGACGAAGCTGCGGACCCGGGATGCGTCAAGTACTCCGGAGGGCGCCCCGCCCGGAGTGGCTTGGTCTGCGGGTTCTGCTGGGTGGTTGGGCGCGACAGGGGCCGGATCGGACCCAGTACCGTCGCCTGAGAGGTCGCTCACGCGTCGGGCTCGGCCTCCGCCCCCGGTTCAGCGTTCTCGGGGTTCGGTTCGCCGGTTGTCGTCCCGCCGGGCCCCCCATTAGTACCAACGCCTGCAGCTATCTGTTCGCCGGCCCGCTGGGCCGCGTCGATCTGCACGTATGCCAACTGAAGTTGGCTCAAACCGTCCTTGAGGTGATCATCGGCTTCCCCAAGGCGGCCCTTGAGGCCGCCGACCAGACTGGCGAGGGCATCAATGGCCAATCGGGCTTGGGGAAGGAGCGGCGGACTCTGGGACAGGTACACGGCTGCCAGCTCGAAGAGCCCGTAGCAGTGATTGGCAATGACAACCTCTACAGGGGCGTTCGCCAGTTCCCGTCGCATGGCCTCGACCTGCTCGGCCGATTCCTCGCTATTCGCAGGAGGAGGCAGGCCGCCGCCGGAGGGGGGCACGGCCCCGGGTCGGGCCGAGGCGTTACCCCCCATCGTGGGTTGACCGACCGGCCGTTCACCATCAGGTGTCCATAGAGTGCTCACGGTGGTAGCCTAAAGGCTGAAAGACGAGGAAGCGGAGTCGCGTGGTCTACGACTCCCACCTGGCCATGTGTAGTTTTGCATGTGCGTCGGGTCAATGGGTCCGGAAGTCGGCTATGGCCGATGTCGTTCCGGTGGCAGCTCCGCTCCTTATTCGTTGGTCACGGGAAGTCCGTGGCCCGAAGATAGGGAGTGAAGTCGAATAGCAGCTACCGTCACCACCAATGAGCCCCGGATCAACGACCGAATCCGCGCCCGTGAGGTCCGCCTGGTCGACCCCGACGGTGAACAGCTCGGCATCAAATCTCTTATTGATGCAGTGAATCTTGCCCGCCAACTCGACCTCGACCTGGTTGAAGTGGCGCCGCTGGCCAATCCGCCGGTCTGTCGCATCATGGACTACGGCAAGTTCAAGTTCGATGCCGCGCAACGGGCCAAGGAGTCAAAGCGTAAGGCCGTCCATGTCGGTATCAAGGAGATGAAGTACCGACCGAAGATCGGACCCGGCGACTTCGATACGAAAACCCGGCAGGTGGCCAAATTCCTCGAAGAGGGTCACAAGGTCAAGATCACCATCATGTTCCGTGGACGCGAGGTCTTCCACCCCGAGTTGGGAAAGAAGATCCTTGACCGCATTGCGGATCAGATGGAGGGGATGGGCAAATCTGAATCGGATCCCCGTCTCGACGGTCGCAACATGGTGATGGTCCTGGCACCGGATAAGAGAGCCAAGCAGTCAGCTGCGTCGAGAGGACCGAAGTCAGGCAGCAACGATGCCAATGATTTACCAGCAGCCGTGGTGTCGCCAGCAGTTGAGGCGTCGCCAGCAGTTGAGGCAGCCGTGGTGTCGCCAGCAGTTGAGGCAGCCGTGGTGTCGCCGGTTGAAGGAACGGACGTAGCTGCAGCACCGGAAGCGGCCGGGGAGCAAACCCCAGCCGAAACGAAGATCGAAGGAGAGGGTTGACGCGATGCCGAAGATGAAGACCGACAGCGGAGCCCGCAAGCGGATCAAGGTGACCGGAACCGGAAGGCTCCGCCGCCGCAAGGCATTCCGAGCCCATCTGCTGGAGAAGAAGTCGAGTGTTCGAACTCGTCGTTTGGGGCGCGAAGCAGACTTCGCTCCGGGTGACGAGCGCCAGATCAAGCGAATGCTTGGTATGTAACACGGCGGATTCGGCCGCATCCTGTCGGCTTCAGGTGCGCCCTGATCCGGACATCTCAGTTCCCGAGTAACCGCCGGCGGATCTCATCAGGTCGGCTGAACAACACCATCCCACCGATACCGCCCCCAACGAAAAGGAGTTCCCATGGCCCGAGTCAAGCGCGCAGTCCACGCCAAGAAACACCACCGCGCAGTTCTCGAGCAAGCGCAGGGCTACTACGGCAACAAGAGTCGTTCGTTCCGCGCTGCCAACGAGCAGGTGATGCACTCGCTGCAGTATGCCTACCGTGACCGTCGTGCCCGTAAGGGTGAGTTCCGCAGGCTCTGGATTCAGAGGATCAACGCGGCCGCCCGCCTGAACGGGATGAGCTACAGCCGGCTCATCGCCGGCCTGCACGCCGCAGATGTCGAAGTGGACCGCAAAGTGTTGGCCGACCTGGCGGTGACCGCACCTGAAGCCTTCGCATCGTTGGTGAAGGTGGCCGAGGAGGCGCTGGCCAGCACGGAGGCGACCGCCGAGGCCGCTTCCTGAACCAGGTCGGGCTGGCATTTTCGCATCAGCGGGTCAAGCGGGTCCGCCAGCTGCTGCGGAAGCGCAGCCTGCGGTGGTCGGACCACTGCCTGGTGGTGGAAGGAGCCGAGCTGTTATCGGTCGCTCTGGCTTCAGGAGCGGCCGTCGAGTCGGTCTACATCGCCCCTGATGGACGGTCCAACCCTGTGGTGGCCGAGGTCGCGGCGCGCTCGTTCGAGAGCGGTGCCCGGATCTTCGACCTGGCACCCGGGGTCATCGAGCGGGTGGCTGACACGGTGACCCCCCAGCCGGTGCTGGCCGTGATCGGGTTCGTGCCGGCATCCATCGAGGATGTAGCCGCATCCTCGATGGTGCTGGTTTGTGCCGATGTTCGAGACCCCGGCAACGCCGGAACGGTGATCCGAACCGCAGATGCCTCAGGCGTTGACGCTGTGGTCTGCTGTGACGGTACCGTCGACCCGACCAACCCCAAGACGGTGCGAGCATCAGCCGGTTCGGTCTTTCACACGCCGATCGTCATGGGAGGGGATGTCATCGAAGTGGTACAGGATCTCCACCAGCGCGGCTTCACGACGGTGGGAACAGTGGTGCGGGGTGGCGCCGATTACACCACATTTGATTGGCGGGACCGGGTAGCGATTGTGCTCGGAAATGAGGCATCGGGTCTGAGCGATGCGGTCATTGAAGTGTTGGACGCTTGTGTGTCGATCCCGATGGCCGGCCAGGCCGAGTCGCTCAACGTGAGTGTGTCGGCAGCCGTGCTCTGCTTTGAGGCGTTGCGCCAAAGGCGCACGGAGGGGGATGGCCAGAGGCGTTCTACGATTGCCGGGATGGATTCGTCCCCGGCCGACCCGAGCGATGAGAAAGGAGGTCCTCGGCAATGAGCAGCGCTCTCGATATCGATGGGTTGGTGAAGGATGCCGAGGCGTCCATCTCGGCGGCCCGGACCACCGAAGACATCCGACAGGTGGCCACCGAGGTGGGTGGCAAGAGATCCCCGTTGGCCGAGGCCCACCGTGCGCTCGGGGCTCTTGACCCCGGGGCCCGCAAGGAACTCGGACGGCTCCTCTATGAGGCACGGACCACCATTGATGCCCTGGTGGAACGCCGGCGCACCGAGATCAGGTTTGCCGAAATGCAGGCGACAATGGAGTCTGACCGCATCGACCTGTCCGAGTTCATTCCCGGCACCGTCAAGAGCTCGCCGACTCGTGGTCATCTCCACTTGGTGTCCCAAACCCGAGATGCGCTCGAAGATGTCTTCGTCGGGATGGGCTTTGAGGTGGCGGAGGGCCCGGATATCGAAACCGACTGGTTCAATTTCGGAGCGCTGAACATCCCGCCGGCCCATCCGGCCCGCGGGATGTGGGACACCTTTTACCTCAACCTGGGAGCTCCCGAGTCCACCCTGCTCCGGACCCACACGTCGCCGGTGCAGATCCATCTGATGGAAGCCGCAGTGGTGAACGGCGATCTGCCCATTCACGCAGTCATGCCCGGACGTTGCTATCGGCGGGACACGCCCGATGCGCGCCATCTGCCGGTCTTTCACCAAATCGAAGGACTGGTGGTGGACAAGGGCATTACCTTCGCCGACCTGGCCGGAACCATCGAGGTATTCACCGCCGCATACTTCGGCTCCGACATCCACTCGCGGCTGCGCCCGGCATACTTCCCCTTCACCGAGCCATCGGCTGAATTCGAAGTGACCTGCACGATCTGTCACGGTGAGGGATGTCGTACCTGCTCGCAGACCGGTTGGATCGAGCTCGGTGGTTGCGGCATGGTCGACCCGGCGGTGTTCGATGCGGTGGGCATCGATCCCGACCAATGGACGGGGTTTGCCTTCGGCTTCGGGATCGACCGCTGTGCCCAGATGCGCCATCAGATCGCCGACATGCGGGCATTGAACGAGAACGACATCCGCTTCTTGCGCCAGTTCTGATGCGCCGAACCTGAGAGGAGAGCAGTGCGCGTACCGCTTTCGTGGCTTCGAGACTTCGCCCCATTCGATGGGGATCCGGCCGGCTTGGGCGCCACCCTCGACGACCTCGGCCTGGTGGTCGAAGAGATCCAACGCGTGGGCGAGGGGTTGGGAGATGTAGTTATTGCGCGGGTGGACGAGATCGCTCTGATCACCGGTGCCGACAAAATCCGGCGGATTGTGGTCGACGCTGGCGACGGACCGATCGAGGTGGTGTGCGGGGCGTGGAATTTTGAAGTGGGAGACCTGGTTCCCCTGGCGCCGGTCGGAGCGGTCCTCCCCGGTGGGTTTACCATCGGTCGCCGCAAAATGAAGGGCGTGGTCTCCAACGGGATGCTCTGTTCCGGCCGTGAGCTCGAGCTGACCGATGACGGTGAGGGGATCATGGTGTTGAACCGGGTGGAGGACGCCCATCCCGGACAGCGGTTCACTGAAGCCATGGGGATCGAGACCGACGTCGTCTTTGACATAGCTGTCGAGGCCAACCGCCCTGACGCCTGGAGTATTGCCGGCGTGGCCCGGGATCTGGCCGCTCGTCTGGGCCTCCCGTTTACTATCCCGGTGGTGGATGGCAGAGCGAGTGCCGGCGTGGGCGGCGAGGGCGCGTCGATCGAGACGTTGACGTCGGTTCGGGTGGATGACGCCGAGTTGTGCCCGCGTTTCACCGCTCGGGTCATCACCGGAGTGGTGGTGGGGCCGTCGCCGAAATGGCTGGCCCATCGGTTGAGCTTGGCCGGAATGCGGTCCATCAACAATGTGGTCGATGCGTCCAACTACGTGATGCTCGAGTTGGGGCAACCCACCCACCCCTACGATCTTGATCGACTCGGAGGTGGGGGATTGGTCATCCGGCGGGCGGCCCAGGGGGAGACGATCACCACGCTCGACGGTGTCGTCCGGGTGCTGGGGCGCCCTGGGCCGGGACTCGATGATACCGGCGAAGACTGCTTGATCTGTGATGCGGAAGGAACGCCGGTGGGGATCGGTGGAGTCATGGGCGGGGCATCTTCGGAGATTGGGGCAGACACGACCCGGGTACTGCTCGAGACCGCTTACTTCGTTCCCATGGCCATCGCCCGGACCTCGAAGCGCCTGGCGTTGCGGACCGAGGCTTCCGCCCGGTATGAGCGAGGGTGCGACCCCGAGGGTATCGACCGGGCGGCTGATCGGTTCTGTGAATTGCTGGCGATGACAGCAGGAAGCACCGCGTCGGTGGCGTCGGGGACCATCGATATCAGGGGTGACGTCCCCACTCCGGTGAAGCTGGCGGTCCGGGCGTCGCGGGTCAACGATCTGCTGGGTACCGGGTTTACCGCCTCGCAGATCGCCGCCTTATTGGACCCGATAGGGATTACGGCCGAGGAAGTTCGGGCCGATGACGAGGGTCCCGATGCCGGGGTACTCCAGGTGACGGCGCCGACCTTTCGGCCCGACATCCGCCCGGCTCCGATGGGCGAAAGCGACATCATCGAGGAAGTCGCACGCACGTATGGCTATTCGCGACTACCTCGTCGGATGCCGGCGTGGCCTCAGCCCGGACGCCTCACCGTCTATCAACGGGATCGGCGCAGGCTGAAAGAGGTCCTCTGTGGTCTCGGGGCTTCCGAAGCCTGGACCTCCACCTTTGTGGGCGATTTTGACCAGACCATGTCGGGGGCCGACCCTCCGTACATCGAAGTCACCAACCCGCTGGTGGAGTCCGAGCGATATTTGCGGACGTCGATGGTTCCGGGTCTTGTGCGCGCGGTGATCTACAACTCCGAACGCCGCCAAGGGGATGTCCGACTCTTCGAAGTGGGCACGGTGTTCCAGTATCCCGAAAGTCCACCGGTCGACCCCGAGGACGGACCGCCGGCCGACATGTCGGAGAGACTCTGTGCGGTGTTCTGCGCTGAAGGGGATGACGCCTGGACGGCGGTCGCCGCCTGGCATGCCATCGCCGACGCCTTGGCCATCGCCGACTGGAGCATGTTGGCGGCCGGGGGGCCAACCAGCGCCGTGCTGCATACCTATCGATCAGCCGGATTGTCCAGCGTGGTGGAGACCCCGCCGGATGAGTTGGGGATCATCTGGAAATCGACCCAGCTGGGCGTGGTCGGCGAGCTCGATCCCTATATCGTCGGTTCCCTCGGCTTGCTCGGACGGGACGGACGGGCTCGGCGGGTTGGCTGGCTCGATCTGGACATCGGCACACTGCTGGATCGGGTCAGTGTGCCTCGCAAGCCCGAAGTGTCCCGACCCATCAGTCGGTTCCCCTCCTCCGATCTCGACTTGGCCTTCGCCGTCGACAATGACATTCCAGCCGGCGGCGTGGAACGAGCTCTTCGCCGAGCCGGGGGAGACCAGTTGGAGTCAGTGGAGCTCTTCGATGTGTTCCGGGGGGACGTTGTGGGCGACGGGCGACGGAGTTTGGCGTTCCGGCTCCGACTCTGTTCGATCGATCACACTCTCAATGACGAAGAACTCGCGGAGTTGCGGAGTCGTTGTATAGCTGCCGTCGAAAAGGGTGGCAAGGCCGCACTGCGTTAGCAGTCTCGGATGTGTTGTTGAGGTGGTCGGGATCCCATCACGATACGGCTGCTTGCTGAAACGCCGCGTCCACCGACTGCTCCATGAGGAGTGCAATGGTCATCGGACCAACACCCCCGGCACCGGTGTGATGAGACTGGCCCGCTCCGCCGCCTCGTCGAAGGCGACATCACCGACATTGCCGGCGTTGTAGCCGGCATCGATGACGACAACGCCAGGTTTGAGTCGTGCTCCCTTGACGAACTCCGGGCGGGCACGGGTGCTGCAACAAAATGCCGTGAACCGTCGAATCATCGGAGAGTGTTGTGATTGCACTGATGACTTCAGTTGTGGTGGCGGCGGGGAGTGAGACGTGCCGAGTGTCGATCCCCGCCTTGTGACATTGGTTCTGCTTCATGTTGACGTGGATGACCGACGCCGGATCATCGCCCACGATCACCGTGGCCAGGCACGGTTTGACCCCGAAACGAGCCGGGAACTTCGCAGAGCGTTGGGCGCTGTGGGCTACGATCCCTTCGGCCAGTCGGTTCCGTGCATGAGACCTGCGGTCGGCAATGGGCTCCTTGGTTCTGGTTGGGAAGCACCCGGGCATCCCCGATAGCTCTGACACGATGGCACTCGGCGAGTGGCCCACTGACCCGAATCCCTCGTTGAGCGACGCGGCGCCACGGTGGACAGACGCCGGTATTCCCAAGTTGGTCCGGCCTCACCTTTGAGCGAATGCGAATTGGCATTCGCTCAAAGGTGGAAACAATTCATCAGCGAGAGGAGAGACCAGGGTCACGGGCGAGACGGAAGATGAGGCATGTGGATCTACGCCGGGCCGGCATCGAGGTCGTCGAGGATCGAACGAGTGGTAGCCCCTAACCACGGGGTAATGAGGCGGCGGTCTTCGGGTGAAAGGCTGTCGAGAAAGGCGTAGCCGATCAGTTCACAACCGTCGCCACCGGCGCGGGCGACCGACTCGATGGCGGCAAGCGCCCGCTCGAGGACCGGTCGTTCGGTTTCCACCGCGATCAGCCGCTCGGACACGAAATCAGCCAACTCGGTGAAGATGGCCGGTCCACCCGGGTCATCGTCGAATTCTTCCACCAGGGCGAGATAGGTAGGCCCAAATTCGGGCACGCCGTCGAGGAGTGCCGTCACCGCAGGATCTTCGTCGTAGTCATCGAGAGACGTCGGCGGGGGGGTTCCCGAGATAAAGGGGATGGAAAAGGGACCGGATTGACTGTCGGCAGGCATTTCTGAACTCCAGGTGCATTGATCAGCATGGGCCGCGCTGCCCCCGATAGGGTCCCTGCGCTCGGCGATCCGGGATGGTTCTGACGGTATCGAGAGGAAGGTCGGGGGTCAAGAGCACGAGAACCGCGTAACCACCCATCTCGGCCCGACAACGAATCGCATAAAGATGCGCCGATATGCATATACTTGCGGGATGAGGGAATGGACGGGTCTACCGTGAGCAGGACTGTCGGAGTGGTCGGTGCCTCCGGGTACGCCGGAGTGGAACTGCTCAGGTTGTGTGCCGCCCACCCAGATTTCAATGTGGTGGTGGCCACCGCCGGCACCCATGCCGGGGAAAAGGTGGCAGTGCACACCCCGTCACTCGCAGGTGCCTACCCATCGTTGAGCTATGCCGCGACCGATCCGGTCGCTCTCGAAGGACTCGACGTGGTCTTTCTGGCCCTTCCCCACGGTGAGTCCCAGCACCTGGTGCCTGAGATGATGTCGAGAGTCGGGGTCATCGTGGACCTGGCTGCCGACTTCAGGCTCCACAACGCCGACCTGTACCCGATCTGGTACGGAGCCGAGCACACCGCGCCCGAACTACTTGCCCACTTTGTCTATGGGCTGCCCGAGTTACATCGAGAGGAACTCCGCGACACCCGATTGATTGCCGTACCCGGGTGCTATCCCACCGCGGCGATCCTGGCGTTGGCCCCCTTTGTCAGGGCCGGGGTGATCTCTTCGTCGGCCATCATCGTCGACGCCGCCAGTGGCGTGTCGGGAGCGGGTCGGGCTCCGAAAGAGGCCCTCCATTTCGGCACCGTCGACGAGGACTTCACCGCCTACGGTCTGTTGGATCATCGGCACACCGCGGAAATGGAGCAGAGTCTCAGTGCCGAAGTTCTGTTCACGCCGCACCTGGCGCCCATGGTCAGGGGAATCCTGGCCACCTGCTACGCGCGGCCGAGCATTCCTGTCCAAGGCCGGTCCACCCTGACCACCGAGTCAGCCCTCCACATCCTCGAGCACTTCTACCGGGACGAGCCGTTTGTGGTGGTCAGCGAGGCTCCACCGTCGACCAAGGCCGCTGCAGGTTCGAATTGCGCTCACATCACGGTCCGGGTGGATCCCCGGACCGGGTGGTTGGTGGCCATCGCCGCCATCGACAATCTGGTGAAGGGCGCTTCCGGTCAAGCCGTCCAGTGTGCCAACCTGGCCCTCGGCCTACCTGAGGTCACCGGTCTTCCGATGGCAGGGATGTACCCATGAGCATCACCACTCCCAAAGGTTTTGTGGCATCCGGCCTAGCGGCGGGGATCAAGGCCTCCGGCGTTCTCGATTTGGCCCTCGTGGCTACCGATGACGGGGTGGCGGTGCCCACTGCCGCCACCTTCACCACCAACCTGGCTGCCGCCGCACCGGTTCAGGTCAGCCGGGATCACATGCTCGCCACCGGGGGAAGGGCTGCCGCCGTGGTTGTCAGCAGTGGCAACGCCAATGCGGCCACCGGCGCCGAGGGCAAGAGGAACGCGGCGCTGATGTGCGAACTGGTGGCAGCCGACCTCGGTGTGCCAATCGAGGAAGTGTTGGTGTGTTCCACCGGCCTGATCAGCTTTCAACTCCCCATGGGCCCGATCGAAGCCGGTATCCCCTTGTTGCTGGCTGCCCGGTCCGGCTCGACCCAGGCCGCCGAGGACGCCGCCAGCGGCATTCTGACCACTGACTCCGGCCGGAAGGAGGTCCTGATCCAAGGATCGGGGTTCTCGGTGGCCGGCATGGCCAAGGGTGCCGGCATGCTCGCCCCGAACATGGCCACCATGCTGGCTTTCTTGACTACCGACGCGGCCGTCGAACCTGGGCCTCTCGCTGATCTGCTCCGGATCGCCGTCCGCGATTCGTTCAACTCGATGACCGTCGACGGTTGTACCTCCACCAATGACACCGTCACGTTGATGGCCTCGGGTCGATCAGGTCCCGCCGATCCCAACGTGGTCGTCGATGCGGTCACCGAGGTGTGTGCGGACCTGGCAGGGCAGATGGCTGCCGACGCCGAGGGGGCATCGAAGATCGCCCATGTGCGGGTTACCGGTGCGCATTCGGACGGCCAGGCCCATCAGGCAGCCCGCAAGGTGGCGGAGTCACTTCTCGTGAAATGCTCACTGAACGGTGAGGACCCGTATTGGGGAAGGATCGCATCGGAGTTGGGTTCTGCTGGTGTCGACTTCGACATGGACAAGCTCACCATCGCCTACGGCGGGGTGGTGGTATGCCGGGGTGGGATAACCGTCGAGCACGATCAGGAGGCCGTGGCCGCCCATCTGGCGGGGTCCATGGTGGACATCCACTGCGAGCTCAATCTGGCCGACGGGAACGGCATGGCCATGACCGTCGATCTCGGATACGGCTATATCGACGAGAACAGGACGACCTCATGACCGGGAACAACGCCTCGGTCCATGCCGGCACCGGACTCGAGATTCCCCCTGAGGCGAAGACCAGTGTGTTGGTCGAGTCGCTTCCCTACATTCGGCGATTCTGGGGAAAAGTGGTGGTGGTCAAGTATGGCGGCAACGTGTTGCAGGCCAAGGACGGTGAAGAACCCATCGATGAGGCGGCGGCATTGGCATCGTTCGCCGAGGACATCGTGTTGATGCGTTCAGTCGGGATGCTCCCGGTGGTCGTCCACGGGGGCGGACCCCAGATCGGCGCGCTCATGGCCCGGGTGGGGAAGGAAACCGAATTCCAGGACGGCTTCAGGGTTACCGACGCTGACACCATCGACCTGGTCCGCATGGTGCTGGTGGGCAAAGTGAACCGCGACATCGTGAGCGCGGTCAATGTCCATGGGGCTCTGTCCGTTGGTCTTTCTGGGGAAGACGCCAACTTGATCACGGCTGTCGCCCGTTCGGAGGCTCTCGGGTATGTCGGCGACGTGGTCGCTGTCGACCCGGTCATCGTCCACCAGTTGCTGGCCCAGGGTTTGATTCCGGTGGTGGCCACCATCGGCACCGATCACACCGGACAAGCCTTCAACATCAACGCTGACACTGCCGCCGGTGCACTGGCTGCGGCCCTCCATGCCGAGAAGATTGTCTTCCTCACCGATGTGTCGGGGCTCCGGTCGGTTCCTGATGATCCGTCGACGCTGATCAAACGGATCACCGCCGATGACCTCGATGCTCTGGTGGCATCGGGTGCGGCCAACGGGGGAATGATCCCCAAGGTGGAGTCATGTGCCCGTGCGGTGCGCGCCGGTGTGGGTCGGGCCCACATTCTCGATGGTCGAACACCTCATGCGCTCCTACTCGAGATCTTTACCGACGAGGGTGTCGGGACCATGGTGAGCGCAAACGAAGGCGCAGGCGGGGACTCGGGCGTGGGAGCGACATGATGACGGGAATCGACCGCTCAGCCCTGATGCACACCTACGCCGAGCCGCCGGTCACCTTCGTCCAGGGTGCGGGCAGCACGCTCTACGACACCGACGGGAAGCAGTACCTCGACTTCCTGTCCGGGCTGGCAGTCACCTCTCTGGGACATGCACACCCCGTGGTGGCCCAGGCCATTGCCGATCAGGCTGCCACCCTCTGCCACGTCTCGAATCTGTTCGGGAATACCATCGGGCCCGAAGTGGCGGTCACCCTCGATCGCCTGATCGGTGGTGGCGTGGACCGGGTCGGCGGCCAGGTGTTCTTCGCCAACTCGGGTGCCGAAGCCAATGAATGTGCCCTGAAACTGGCTCGTCGGTGGGCCGGTCCCGATCGCTTCGGGGTGGTCACCACCTGGCGTGCCTTTCACGGCCGGACCCTGGCCACCCTTGCCGCCACCGGGCAACCCGAGAAGCAGGCAGCATTTCTGCCTCTTCCCGTGGGTTTTGATCACGTGGCCTTCGATGATCTCGACGCCATGGATGCGGCGTGTGACCCGACCCGGGTGGCGGCCGTGCTGGTGGAGCCGATCATGGGCGAGGCGGGTGTGGTGATGCCGTCGTCGGACTACCTGGTCGGCCTCAGGCAACTCTGCACCGATCGCAACATCCTGCTGATGGTGGACGAGATCCAGACAGGGCTGGGCCGGACCGGCCGTTGGTTCGGCTTTCAACATCTCGGGCTCGAACCCGATGTCGTGACGATGGCCAAGGCGCTGGGAAATGGGATGCCGATCGGGGCCTGCTGGGCGCGTCCGGAGGTGGCCGCCGCGTTCGTTCCGGGCGACCATGGCAGTACCTTTGGCGGTCAACCACTGGCCATGGCGGCGGCCAGGGCCACGTTGTCTGTGATGGAATCCGAGGACGTGCCCCAACGGGCGGTCGTTTCAGGGGCTCGGTTGCGGGCAGGCTTGGAGAGACTTCCCGGGGTGGTGTCGGTGAGGGGCGAAGGCCTGTTGCTGGGGGCCGTCCTCTCCAATCAATTTGCGGTTGCCGCCGTCCGCGAGTCACTCGAGGCCGGCCTGGTCATCAACGCACCATGTCCGGATGTCCTGCGGTTCGCCCCCTCCTTGTTGGTGACGGGTGCTGACATCGACAGGGCCCTGGGGATCCTGGGCCGGATTCTGGGTCGGCTGACTGCGGTGTCCGGGCCCGACTCGTCGGGGGCCACTGTGGTGGCTGAAGAAAGACAAGGGGGCGAGTGATGGGTGCACTCCGGCATGTTCTCGACATTGACGATTTGGGAACGGAGGGCCTTTCTGCGGTGTTGGCCCTGGCCGCCGCAGATCCGGCGTCGTTGCCTCCTGTTCTCGAGGGGCAGGGTGTGGCCCTGGTCTTCGAAAAGCCGTCCAATCGCAGCCGGAACAGTACCGAGATGGCGACAGTGGCTCTCGGCGGTCATCCCGTCTACATACAGGGACACGAGGTAGGCCTCGACGTCAGGGAACCGGCTGGCGATGTCGCACTGACCCTGGCCTGTTATCACTCGGTGCTGTGCGCCAGGGTCAACGACCACGGTTCGTTGGTTCGCATGGCCGCTGCCCTCGATGCCGCCGACGCCACGGTGCCGGTCATCAACCTGTTGTCCGACGTGGCCCATCCATGCCAGGCCCTGGCTGATCTGCTCACCATCAGTCAGCACTTTGGTGCCGATGCATTACCCGAGCGCACCATCGCCTACGTAGGCGATGCCAACAATGTGTGGCGCTCGTTGGCTATCGCCTCGTCCATGGTGGGCATGCCCACCCGGGTAGCTTCCCCTGTCGGTTTCGGACCGACAGCTGCCGAGGTGGCACTGGTGCGTTCCTTCGGCGGTGAGCTGGTGGTGACCACCGATCCTACCGAGGCGGTCGAAGGCGTCGATGCCGTCTACACCGATGTCTGGACATCAATGGGCCAGGAGGCGGAGTCGGCGGCCCGGCTCGAGGCCTTCCGTGGCTTCGAGGTCAATGAGGAACTGATGAAAGGGACAAGGGAGGGTGCAGTGGTACTCCACTGCCTTCCTGCCCACCGGGGTGAGGAGATCAGCGCCGGAGTTGTGGACGGTCCTCAGAGTGTGGTGTGGCAACAGGCCACCAACCGGATGCACGCCATGCGGGGTCTGCTGGCGTGGGTCCGGGGAGTCGATGCTGCATCCTTGGCCAAGGGCGGCCACCGGTGAAGATGACCAAACATCAACGTCAGCACCGCATCACAAAACTGCTCGAAACCAGGGCGGTGGGCAGCCAGACGCATCTGGTGGAATTGTTGGCGGGGGAGGGGATCGAGGCAACTCAGACCACTGTCTCGCGCGACCTGGAGGAGTTGGGAGCCCTGAAGGTGAGGCTTCCCGGCGGTGATACCGCCTATGCGCTCCCCGAGTTGCCGTCCCAACAGGTGGCCCCCGAGGACCACCTCCGCCGGGTCCTGGGGGAGTGGGTGGTAGAGGCGGACCATTCGGGGAATCTGATTGTGCTGCGCACGCCGCCCGGCTCCGCCCATGTCGTAGGATCGGCCCTCGATCGGAGTGGCTTCCCCGGGGTCATCGGCACGGTGGCCGGCGACGACACCGTGTTGGTGGTGGCATCAGAAGCCACGGGTGGTGCGCGGGTGGCGCAACAGCTGGCGGCAGTATCCGGCATCGAACCGAAGCGACAAGTGAAGAAACAGGCAAGGAGGTGACCATGGCACAACGGGTGGTATTGGCCTACAGCGGGGGACTGGACACGTCGATCGCCGTGCGGTGGTTGATGGAGAATCACGGGGTCGAGGTCATCGCTGTGGCGGTTGATGTGGGCCAGGCCGCCGACTCGAAGAACGAGGATTGGGACGCCATACGCAAACGCGCTCTGGCCGCAGGCGCCATCGAGGCCACCGTCATCGACGCCCGCGCCGAGATGGCGGAGGACTTCTGCATGCCCGCCCTGTTGGCCAATGCCAAGTACGAAGGGAAGTATCCGCTGGTCTCAGCTCTGTCACGCCCTGTCATCGTGCGCCACCTGGTGGCCGAGGCCCGCCGGCATGGTGCCTCGGCAGTGGCCCACGGGTGCACCGGCAAGGGCAACGACCAGGTGCGTTTCGAGGTCGGCACCCGGGCATTGGCGCCCGACCTCGAGGTAATTGCCCCCGCCCGGGTGTGGGGACTGACCCGTGAGGACAGCATCGAGTACGCCGCCAAGTGGGACATCCCGTTGTCGGTGACCAAGGAGAAGCTGTACTCCATCGACGAGAATCTGTGGGGTAGGGCCATCGAGTGTGGGGTCATCGAAGACCCGTGGAGCCAGCCCCCGGCCGACGTCTACACGATGACCCGGCCCACGGCAGTCGAGCCCACCGAAGTGGTGATCGGCTTTGAATCGGGCATCCCGGTGTCGGTGGACGGCCAACAGCTCAGCCCCGAGTTGTTGATCGCGGAGGTGAACCGCGTAGTGGGCTCGTACGGATGGGGCCGCCTCGATATGGTGGAGAGCCGTCGGGTGGGTATCAAGAGCCGAGAGACTTATGAATGCCCGGGGGCGTTGGCACTGTTGCTGGCCCACGCCGATCTTGAGGACCTCACCCTCGAGCGCGATCTTCTCCATGAGAAGGCGCGCCTCGAGCCCCGTTGGTCGGAATTGGTCTACGACGGGTTGTGGTTCTCACCATTGAAGCAGGCGCTCGACGCCTTTTTCGTCGAATCACAACGCCATGTCACCGGCGAGGTACGGCTTCATCTCGCACCCGGCCAATGTTTTGTGGTCGGGCGGCGGAGCCCGATCGGGCTCTACGATCACGGTCTGGCCACCTACGACGCTACGGACTCATTCCGGCACCAGGACGCCGAGGGTTTCGTTCGGTTGTGGGGCTTGGGCGTGGCCACCTGGTCGGCCAAACAAGTTGCTCCCAACCGGGGCGACGCTCCCCTGGGCGGCGAGGCTTGATGACCCTGTGGCACGGTCGCCTTGGGGGTGGCACCGCTGACGAGGTCATGGCTTTTTCGGTCAGCCTCCATTACGACCGCCACCTGGCCACCGACGACCTGGTCGGGTCGAGGGCCCACGTCCGGGGCTTGGGCCGCGGAGGGATCCTGGACAAGGCAGAGGTGGCCACCTTGCTGGCCGCGCTCGATCAGGTCGAACGGGAACTGGCCGCCGACACGTTCAAGTTTGTGCCGGACGACGAGGACATCCACACCGCGGTGGAACGGCGCGTCACGGAAATCGCCGGTGACGTGGGGGCTAAACTCCACACCGGCCGCAGTCGAAACGATCAGGTCGCCACCGACCTCCGGCTCTACACCAAACGCGCGGTCTTCGGGATCGCCTCCGATGTGATCGGTCTTCAAGATGTGTTGCTGGCCCGGGCCCAAGAGGCCGGCGGGGTATACCTCCCCGGCTATACCCACCTGCAGCGGGCCCAGCCGGTGTTACTCTCCCACCACCTTCTCGCCCACGGGTGGGCATTGTCCCGCGACGTCGATCGGCTGATCGCCACCGCCTCCCGGCTCGATGTGTCTCCCCTCGGGGCCGGGGCGTTGGCCGGGTCGTCGTTGCCGTTGGATCCTGACGGCGTGGCGGAGGATCTCGGGTTCAGTGCCCGATTCGAGAACTCACTCGATGCCGTCTCCGACCGTGACTTCGTGGCCGAGACCTTGTTCGATCTTGCCCTCCTCGGGATCCATTTGTCGCGCATCGGCGAGGAGTTGGTGGTGTGGTCGACCGAAGAGTTCGGTTTCGCCGTCCTCGACGATGCGTTTGCGACCGGTAGCTCGATGCTCCCGCAGAAGAAGAACCCGGACGTCGCTGAGTTGACCCGGGGCAAGACCGGTCGGCTGATCGGGAACCTGACAGGGCTTCTTGTCACCTTGAAGGGTCTTCCCCTCTCCTATAACCGGGACTTGCAGGAGGACAAGGAACCCCTCTTCGATTCGGTGGATCAGGTGCACCTGGCCCTGGTGGCCATGGCTGGCGTACTCCGAACGCTGACGTTCGATGCCCATCGCATGCAGGCGGCCGCCGATGGGCCCGCTGGGGCTGCGGTGGACCTGGCCGAATGGCTGGTGGAACAAGGAATGCCCTTTCGCCAGGCCCACAGCCTGGTCGGTGGCCTGGTCCGGGACTCGCTGGAGCGGCACGTGCCCCTGGGTGAATTGGTGGAAGCCCATCCGGCGCTCGGGCCCGATGCGGCGGCGTTGCTCGAGCCTGGCGTGGCCGTCACCCGGCGGACTACGCCGGGCGGGGCGGGACCGGTGGCGGTGGCGGCACAGATGGAACGGTTCGTCCTGCGATTGCAGGCGGACAAGAGCCGGGTGACTGTTTCGAAGGGTGGGGCCTCCTCGGCCTGATCGCCACGGGGAGGAAGCACGCGGTCTGGTCCAGATCCGTCGGGACGACCCAGACGGCGAATGCAGTGGGAGGCTGGCCCGATGCCGGTTCTCATCATCATCGGATTCCTCGGGGGTCTGGCTACCGGTATCTCGCCGTGCATGATCCCCGTGGTCCCGGTGTTGTTCGCGGCCGGGACAGGTCCGGGAAGGCGGGCCGATCGTCACCATCCCGGCCGTCCACTGGCGGTGGTGGGCGGCCTGGTCGTGAGCTTCAGCGCCTTCACCCTCATCGGGACATCCCTTCTCAGCCTGTTGGGGCTTCCTCAGGACTTCCTCCGAGACGTGGGCCTGGCGGTATTGGGGGTGGTGGCCCTCGGTTTGATTGTCCCCCCGATCGGGGACATCCTCGAGCGTCCCTTCGTTCGGTTGGCCCGGGGCCGCCAGCACACCGAAGGAGGGGGACTGGTGCTCGGGCTCAGCCTCGGCCTGCTCTTCGTGCCGTGTGCAGGCCCGGTGCTGGCGGCAATCACCGTCGCCAGTGCCAACCATCGCATCGGGCTCTCGGCAGTGACGCTGACAGTGGCCTTTGCGCTGGGCGTGGCCGTCCCCCTCTTGGCATTCGCCATGGCCGGACAGCGCCTGGTGGGCCGAATGAAGTTTGTCCGTACCCGGACCGCTTTGGTCCCTAAAGGGGTCGGGGTCGTTCTCCTGGTGATGGCACTGGCCATCGGATTCAATCTGACGTCCGGCCTGTAACGGGCTCTTCCCGGGTATACCGATGCACTCAGAGTCATATAGAGAGCAATTCGGTGGCCAAGACCGCACTGGGTGGGGTCACCGGGGAAACCGGCACAGGTGCCCTGGCGGCGTGTGCCGATGCCTACCCTACCCTCGAGGACTGCGGCAGCGCCCCGGCCTTCACCGGCACCGATGGCTGGTTGAATACGCCCAACGGACGCCCGTTGTCGATCGTGGGGTTGAAGGGCATGGTGGTGCTGGTCGACTTCTGGACGTACTCGTGCATCAACTGTCAACGGACTCTCCCGCACCCGGAGGCGTGGATTCGGGCATATGGAGCGGCCGGCTTGACCATCGTCGGTGTTCACACGCCGGAATTCGCTTTCGAGCACGTGATCTCCAATGTCACCCAGGCCGCACAACAGCTCGGGGTGACCTACCCCATCGCCATCGACGATGGGTACTCCACGTGGAACGCCTATCAGAATCAGTACTGGCCGGCCGAGTATCTCATCGAGGCGACAGGAACCATCCGTCATGTGGACTTCGGTGAAGGGCGGTACAACCAGACCGAGGGTTTCATCCGGCAGCTGCTCAGAGCGGCCGATCCGGGCGTGCGGCTGCCTACAGCCACCAATGTGGCCAACAGCACCCCCACCGAACCGACCACGCCCGAGTCGTACCTCGGCTTTCAACACGCACAGAACCTGGCCGGCCAGTCCATTCGACAGGATCCGATGGCACCCTAAGGCGCCCCAACCTCCATTCCGCAGGACGAATACGCCTATGACGGCAATTGGGCCATCGGGAGTGAGAGCTCGACTGCCGGGAGTGGCGCCTCCATCGAGTTGCGATATCAGGCCAAAGACGTCTATCTGTTGTTCGGGGGAACCGGAACGGTCTCGGTGTCGGTCAACTGGACGGTCACCAAATCGGTGGTCATCTCGGGAGAGCCGAAGCTCTACCAGTTGATCGGGGCCTCATCGTCCCAGGGTGCACTCCTACTGTTGTCGGTGACCCCGGGCGTAACCGCCTACGCCTTCACGTTCGGAGCCTTCACGTTCGGATGAGCCCCGGAACCCGATGACGTTGACACGGCCGCGCTGACCAGCTAGAGTAATCACTCCCGGCGAACGACCCGTAAGGGCGTCGCCAGGCACTTCAGGAGGAAGCTTCGGCTGAAACCTGTGGAAACTCCGGCACCAACGCCTTGCGGCGCGTGCCCGGTCGCTCCTTGAAAACGGAATAGTGATAGCCAAAAGTCAGTGCGGGTGGTCGCGTCTCGAATAGCGACCACTAAGTAGTAAAGCATTGAACGGACAATGTCTGTTCTTTGCCAGTATTCAGTCGACCGAGAGGATCAGTGTCCTCGACGTCGGCTCTCCGATTTCGGTTGAGGCCTTCGGGCCAAGACAGAAGTCTCAATGGAGAGTTTGATCCTGGCTCAGGACGAACGCTGGCGGCGTGCCTAACACATGCAAGTCGAACGAGGTTCATTCAGTAGCAATACTGAAGAAGACCAAGTGGCGAACGGGTGAGTAGCACGTGAGCAACCTACCCCGAAGACCGGGACAACACCGGGAAACCGGTGCTAATACTGGATATCCCCACCGAATCGCATGGTTTGGTGAGGAAATGGATTCCGCTTCGGGAGGGGCTCGCGGCCTATCA
>PKXA01000096.1 GCA_003133325.1 Acidimicrobiaceae bacterium
CCGTCAAAGCGGATCAAGCCCATTCCGTGTTACAGCGAAGCACCGGGCTCGAAGGGCTGAATAGTTGCGTACCGGTTGGCGGTTCACAAGCTGTGTGTAGGCTAGAGCGGGGTCAGTGTCCGATCGCGGCAGGTAAGGGCATGTCCATGGCGTGATCGTCACGAAATGGCATTGTGGGGGGGCCGGCGATGAGTTCTGAACCAGCCGATATCGAAGATTCCAAATCGGCGTTGCGCGCGCTTCAGGTGGCACTGATCGATTCGTCCAACGACGCGATCGTCACCAAAGGCTTGGACGGAATCATCACGGGTTGGGACGCGGCCGCCGAGTTCATGTATGGATACTCCGCCGAGGAGATGATCGGCAAGTCAGTATCGCTCCTGATGGAGCCTCATAGAGCCGATGAGTTGGCCACTATCCTCCAACACATCCGGGAAGGTATACCAGTCGAGCGCTACGAGACCGTCCGGCTTGCGAAGGACGGACACCTCGTCACCATCTCGCTGACCATGTTGCCTATCCTCGACTCAAAAGGACATGTGGTCGGCGCAACATCCCTCGCTCGGGACACCTCCGAACTCAAGCTTATGGAGGCGACGGCCGAGGGTGCAATCAGGTACGCGCTTGGCCTGATAGAGGCGGCCCCCGATGCCGTGGTCATCGTGGGCCCAGACGGCCGCATCGCATTCGCCAACACGGAGGCCGAGCGACAGTTCGGCTATACGAAAAAGGAGATCATCGGGAATCAGGTGGAGATGCTGATGCCTGAACGTTTTCATTCGCAGCACGGGGATCATCGCCGCCGGTACGCCTCCAAACCCGAGGTCCGTCCCATGGGGACCGGTCTCGCACTTGTCGGTCGTCGCAAGGACAACAGCGAGTTCCCCGTGGATGTGACCCTTAGTCCGGTCCAGATCGAGCCGGGTGTGCCCGGGGTGTTCGCAGCGGTCCGCGACGTCACCGTCCAGAGACAACATGCCGAAGCCGAGGTTGCCCACCGGCTCGCGAAGGAAATGGAGAGGCTCACGGAGCTTGAGCGCTTCCAGAGGCTTACCGTCGGCCGCGAACTCAAGATGATCGAGCTGAAACGGGAGATCGAGGATCTGAAGCTGAAGATCGAGAAGCTCGGAGAGGCCACCACAGATAGCGAGAGCTGAGCAGTGATGGAAGCTGAAGTTCCGGGGCAGGAATACAACGCCCAAATCGGCGGATCTAAATATGAGCGCGCCCTGATCAACATCCCCGAAGCCTCGTCCATAGCTGGCGAATATCTGGGCGAGACCCAGCGCGCCCTGCTCAACATTCTCGACGACTCGACCATAGCTGCCAAACATCTGGGCGAGACCCAGCGCGCCCTGATCAACATCCTCTACGATTACGACGTCGAGAAGCGGGAGGCAGAACGTGCCAACCGCGCCCTCATCCAGAGCGAATGCTTGGCCGCTATAGGCGAGATGGCCTCAATGGTCAGCCATGAGTTGCGCGGATCCCTTGCCGTCATGACGAACGTCCAACATCTGATTCATCAAGGCGTGGGCACCGAATCGCTTGCCACACTCGAAGGCTACTTCGGCACCATCGACCGCGAGATCGATAAAGCGAAACGGATAGCGGAAGATCTCCTCGGCTACGCGAGGATGCGCAGGCCCGAACCCCAAACTCTCAATCTTGAGCAAATCTTCGCCGAGGTGATGGAGGTGGCGCCGCCGCCTGATGGTATCGAGGTGCGTGTTGATGCTGGCGGTACCGTGGTCGCCGATCGTGTTCAGCTTGGCGAGGTGCTCGTCAACCTGTTCACGAACGCCTACGACGCCATGCCCGATGGTGGCGTCGTGTCGCTCAAGGCCGAATATGACATCGGCAGCGTCCTCCTCCTCATCGATGACACCGGTACCGGCATCGACCCTCGGATTGCCGACACACTCTTCAACCCCTTCGTCTCCACGAAGCAGCGCGGTACAGGTCTCGGGCTCTCCATTGTGAGGCGTATCGTTGATGCCCACAGTGGCTCCATCACCGTTGGCCCCGCTCCCGGTGGTGGAACGCGCTTCACGGTGCGATTCCCCCGCTCCACGCCCAAACGCGACACGCCACCAGGCTGAAAACGCCCCCTATTTACAGGGCTGCAGGTCACGCGAGCGCTCGACGGTGATTCCGCAAAGGTGACCGCCCAACCGTTGTGCCGGGACACCCGCATGTGCCGGGCCGGGACAACCATCACCCGCAACTGACGATCCTCCACGGCCACGTGTTGGTCTGTCGTCGCTCTCAGTGACCTCGCCAGGGTGAAGCCGGCAAAATAGGTCAGGTTCTCGTCGCTCGCCGAGATTGTCTCGGCGACCTGGGACTTGCGGCCCACACCACGGTGTCATACCGCTCGGCCGGCATCGACTCCCCAGTGGTGCCCCATGATCCGGCACCGACCATTGCGATCCGAACATTCGTCCCTCGGTCGAGCCCAGTGTCGCGTCCAGCCCGAACCCGAGCCTGGCCCCATTCGCCTCCGGGGCGGCCCTTGCTAGTCATGATTGTGATTCCGCCCCGTACATCTCCTCCACCTGATCTCGGTACTTCTCGATCACGACATTCCGCTTGACCTTGAGCGTCTGGGTCATCTCCCCGGAAGCGATGGCGAATTCATGATCGAGGACCCGGAATGCCCGCACATGCTCGACCCGAGACCGTTTGGCGTTGACCTCCTCGACGATCCGGCCGATGGCGTCCCCAAGGTCGGGGTCGGCGACCAGTGCTGCGGGTTCGACCACCTTTCCTCGTTCTCGGGCCCACTTGACCAGCGCCTCAACGTCCAGAGTGAGCAATGCGGTGAGATAGCGCCGCCCGTCGCCGATCACGACTGCTTCGGACAGGAGATCGTGGTTGCGTAGATCCGACTCGATGTCCTGTGGGGCGACGTTCTGGCCGGCCGCCGTGATGATCAGGTCCTTCTTTCGGCCGGTGATGCGCAAGTAGCCATTGCCATCGAGGTCCCCCATGTCACCCGAGTGCATCCAGCCATCACTGTCGATGAGCTCGGCGGTACCTTCGGGATCGTGGAAGTATCCGCTGCACACGTTGCCGCCTTGCACCAGGATCTCGTCGTCGGCGGCGATGCGAAGGCGCACGCCGGGGATGGGCCTCCCGACCGTGCCCACCCTGTTGTCCTCCGGTGGGTTGGCGGTAGTCGGACCGCAGGCCTCGGTCTGGCCGTAAACCTCGAGCACGGGCAGGCCGATGGCGCTGAGCCATCGGAGGAGGTCAGGGTGGATCGGGGCCGCTGATGAGACCAGGATGTGAGCACGGTCGAGGCCGAGTTCGTGGCGGATCAACGCGCCGACAGTGGAGTCGAGCGCCTTGTGGGGTAGCGCCATCAAGAGGGGTGCGTGCTTCCCAAGCGCTTGTCGGTTCGCAAAGTGCCCGCTCAGCGCCGCGTAGCGGTCGACGATCAGCCGCTGCAAGGCCCGGCTCCCGTCCAACTTGTCGAGGACCGCCTCGCGGAGCTTCTCCCAGATCCGCGGCACCGCGAAGAAGACCGTCGGGCGACACTCCCGCAGATCTTCGCCCACAGTACCCAGACTCCGAGCGAACCATGTCTCGCCGCCGATAGCCGCAGAGGCGAAGTCGCTGATCATCCGCTCAGCGATGTGACTCAGCGGCAGAAACGAAAGAAACCGCTCGCCCTCTCGCAGGTCGAAGATCGAAGCAGCGCTGCGGATCGTCCACATGATGTTGGCGTGACTGATCATCGCCCCCTTGGGCGGGCCGGTGGTACCGCTGGTGTAGACGAGCGTCGCCAGCTGTTCTGGCACGATGGTGCCAGCCCGGGTCTCGAACAGATCCGGCTCACGATTCAGGCGGCGGGCCCCAACGGAGCGCAACTCGGCGAACCCCATCAGAAGAGGGTCATCGTGCTGCTGGCTATCGGCAAAGACGATGACCCGGTCGAGCCCGGGCAGCTGATCCTGGACCTCCAGCACCTTTGCCAACTGCCCATGGTTCTCGACGAAACAGAGGCGGGCCTCGGCGTGCCCGAGGATGTAGGCCACCTGCTCGGGTGAACTCGTCTGGTAGAGGGGCACGGTCACGGCTCCACTGCCAAGGACCCCGAAATCGGCCAGATGCCACTCCACCCGGTTACCGGACAGGATGGCAACCCGGTCGCCCGGAGCGACCCCGATCTCGGCCATGCCGGCCGCGACCTCGGCCACCGCTCGGCTGTACCCGGACCACGTCAATGCCAACCAGGCATTGTCTCTGTGCCAGCGCAGTGCCGCGTGATCGGGGATGCACCTGACATTGTGGCGAAAGGCATCGATGATCGTGTCGCCTTCAATTGACACTGATGCTCTATCGCCCATCCCAACCCCCCAAAGGCACAATCGTAAGGATAGGCCACGAACATGATCCGACACCCGTGGTTACCGAGAACACGATCCGTCCACCCCATGTGACAAGTTGGGTGCTCGTGAATGAGGACTCCAACACCGCCGAGCCTGTGAGGAGCGTTGGGAAGGTCGGCGACAATGCTGATGAGCGACTGCGGCTGAAGGAGCAGTTGTGTAGATCTCCGTAGGCGTTGGGCCCCTTGTGTGCACCCGTGGCACGTCGGCGAGGGGCCGACTGGAGCTTCATGGCCACCAGGGCAGCCGGGGTCGCCACCCGGCACGTCGACGTAGCGATGGGAGTCCGCTGTTCGGAGTGGACAGTCAGGAAGGCTTGCTTGGCGGAGTCGAGCGCCCAGCGGTGCGCCAGGAGAAAGGCCCGTCCAATTCGTCGTCGGGAAGGTCTATCGGTTCGAGATGGGCGGGCGGGATGGACCCGACATCGATGCAGTCGACCTTGACGCCCTCGACGGGTCGACATTCCCGCCCGCGGCGGAGGCCGATCAGCTTCTCGCCCCAGGTCGCAACACTTCCAGGGCCCTATCCGCCATCTCGGCTGTTTCCATTGCAAACTGAGGTGGCTCACCAATCGGGTCCCGGACCCAATCTCGCTGTCACAGACATCAATTGGAATGATCCTTGAGACATCCAGAAGAGTCGAAGGACCGGGCCCGATGGCGTGCCCCAAACCGACAGAGCGGCACGGTGGCAATGCCGGGATCGACGAGGAGGTCACCACCGTGGTGTCGAAAGGATCTGTCTCCCTGGACGCGTGACTCGGCCGAGCCGAAGAATTGCTTTATGAACAACGCGTGCAGTCACTGTCCTTTCGCCGACCGGCCATGGAATGACGCCAAGCGCGAATCGATCATCACCTTCGCCACTTTGGAGCAGGGACTGGCGGATATGACAAACTTGCTCTCCTGGATCTCTTCTCAGATGTCAGATGTCACCCGCCACCCTCATGGGACCACCCTTCCGCCACGAGCATGAGGCCACCTCGTCCCCCATTCGTTCCGGCCGAACGTGATGTTGCCGGACCGGCGTAGCTGGTGCAGATCGGCGAGAGGGCAAACAGTGGAAGCGAACGGAGCGATCATGACGAGGGAGCGAGAAGATCGCCTCCAAATACCCAGCAGATCAGCGAGGGGCAGAGCCCGTTGATCCCCGCTCAGCGCGTGGATTCATATCGGGACCTCCTTTGGAGTCCACCGTCCGACAACCTCCGATCTCCCCAGCGTCAAGGCCTTGACCTTCCGACGCTTTCGGTACATGGGCACGACACAACCACATGTGGCCGATACTGCCCATGACGCCGCAACGCGGATTCGTCCTCTCCCTGCCAAACGCCACATGGCATCGGTGCATCCTCGCGCTCGTGCTTCTCCCCATTCTGGCGGGGTGTGCGACCGCAACCAACACTCAGCAGAGAACCCCCTCCGGCGTGTCCGCATCGGCCAGTTGGCGCGGCACCGACCTCCTCTGGGACGCGATCAGCGGTCCGACCGGCTTCACCGCAGTCGGCAACAGTGGCGTGGTCGTAACGTCACCCAACGGCCAAACGTGGCAGAGACAGTCTCCCGCAACGTCCCAGACGTTGCGGGGTATCGGGTCCGATGGCACAACGACAGTCGCCGTTGGTACGGGTGGAGCGGTCGAGTCATGGCCTGCCGGTAAGCCTCAAGACCCGAATTTGCGCCCAACCGGCACCGTCCAGACACTCATCGGGGTGGCGAACCACGGCGGCACGTGGGTCGTCGGAGGCGGGGGAGGCACCGTGTTGACATCCTCCAATCTCACGCGGTGGACGCGCCGATCGTCAGCGACGGACGGCGACATCTTCGGCATCGCCTACGGAGTCGGACTATTCGTGGCCGTCGCTGACAACGGCAGCATCGTCACCTCGACCGACGGAGCGGAGTGGTCCCAGGCAGTCGCGCCTGACGGCGTATGGCTCTGGGACGTCACGTTTGACAATGGCACCTTCGTCGCGACCGGTGCCGGCGGCACCGTTCTGCGGTCAACCGATGGTTTGACCTGGACAAAGCAGTTGTCAGGCACAACGCAAGTGCTGAGAGGCGTCATCTACGCCCGGGGCTTGTTCTTGGCGGTCGGCTCCGACGCCACCGCGCTCTCGTCACCCGATGGGGTGACCTGGACGGCTCGCAATGTGGGTGACGTCGGCGTTGAGCTGTGGCGACCCGCAGCGTCGGCGACCATGTGGCTCGCCGTGGGCGCCGGGGGGACCCGGCTCGTTTCACCGGACCTCAACTCCTGGACTGGTGCGAGCACCTCGCGTGATGCCTTCTATTCCGTGGCAAGCAACGGTGTAACGACGCTCGCTGTCGGAGTAAATGGCACGATTGACCGCCTGGGACCCGCCGGCCGCTGGGCGACCATCGACACGGCTTCCGGGCGGCGTGAGCTTCGCGGAGTTGCACACATCGGAACTACATGGTTCGTCGTTGGTGGCGGTGGCTCAATCCTCACTTCGCCCGACGGCACCGCATACACCGCCCGCTCATCAGGATCGACAGCAGAGCTGTGGTCAAGTGCATCAATCGGTGACCGAGTTGTGGTTGTCGGTGCCGGGGGCACGGTGCTGGTCTCGGACGACGGCGGCGTCACGTGGCAGGCGGTCGCCAGCGGAACGGCGTCGACACTGTTCTCAGTCGCGTCAGGTCCGAACGGACTCGTCGCGGTGGGCGTCGACGGGGCTGTGATCCATTCGACTGATGGGATGAGTTGGGAACCCGTGACTAGCGGGCTCCGGTCAACTCTCCGAGCCGTGGCCTCCGACGCCACGGGCTACGTAGCTGTGGGCGTGTCGGGCCGGATCATCCGATCATCGGACGGGGCCACATGGAGAACCGACGCCACCATCACGGATCTGACATGGCGTGGTGTCGTGGCTACGTCGGACGGATGGGTTGCCGTGGGTGGCGGTGGTGCGATTGCCCGGACGACGAACGGGGTGTCCTGGCGGAGCGTCGAATCCGGCACCTCAGAGGAGCTCTTCGCCGTGTCGCCATTCCCGAGCGGACTGATGGCGGTTAGTGGCGCCGGTGTCACCGTTGTCTCCAAGGATGGCGTGCATTGGTCGGTCCTTACCTGACCAGCGGACCATCGGCGGGACGGTGCACGGAAGGCCCTGCGTCCAGTTCAAGACGCAATGGGACATCCGGGTTGGGAGTGGGATTCGCGTTCTCCCAACCCTCGTCCGCACGCCACACCCATGGAGAACTGTCCGACCTCTTGTCTGTGGCACCAAGATCCCCGGGTTTGGCCAGGTGGGTTCAAGCGGTGAACGCAACGTGCCGGGCTTGGTGCGTGAGCGCCCTCGTGGCGACAACTTGGCTTGCTCTGGGGCCAGATGGCGATCGATGGTTGCCGCACTCATAGAGACCAACGGGGCAGCCTCCACGTCGGTCATGGTGATATCGCCGTCCCGACGAAGGAGAGGGATAACAGTGGCCAACAGCGAGGCCAGGCGCTTGCCGGCCGGAGTGCGGGTGAACGTTCGGCACATCGTGAGACACGCAATCAGATGCGGACCATATTTCGGGGATCTGGCCGTCCGAGGTCGTGCAATCTTGAGCGTCCCGGCACTCCGGAGGGAGGCCCGGCAATAATCTCGGTTCCAACCGGTCAGCTCGACCAGCCTTCGAGGATCCCCGATTTCTCGAACCTCGATCTCCGTTTGAACTTCGTCGCCAACTTCTTGGTCACTTCCTGACGTTGCCCCATCGAAGGCTCCATGGCGTGAGGCGCAATCCGCCACGTCATCGGCCGTCGATCTCCTCCTCAAAGCGGAGGTTTTGGATGAGTCATCGACTCGGGATCGGCACGAGTGGGAAACAAATGGCTAAAGGAATCCGGTCCCGAGACCGATAGCCATGTATGCGAATACCTAGAACGCACACTCGTGGCATCGGCGATGGATCGGAGCTGCGGAGGTCGAAGGCGCCTTACAAGGCCCGACGAGGGGTCGGTGCCACCGTTGTGGCGGCCATAGCGGTGGCATGTGGCGGCGTCGCAGTGCTGGCACCGACCACGGGCCTGGCCTCCACGCCCGTCTCCGCGCACCACCGACTCCGCACCACCACTCCGGCCAAGACTCCGACCACCACTCCGACCA
>PKXA01000024.1 GCA_003133325.1 Acidimicrobiaceae bacterium
AGGCCCTGGGCCTCGAGCGGGGTCATCGGACACTCACCATCCTTCGCAAGGGCGGGAAGACCGTCACCATCCCAATGGCACCTCGTACGGCGCGGGCAGTCGATCTGGCCATCGGAGAACGTGACAGTGGTCCGATCTTCATCACGGCGGACGGTCGGCGTCTTGATCGTCACGGGGCCAGCCGAGCGCCCGTCCGAGCCCGTCGGCGGCGTCGCGGTCCCGAGCCTCGACTGCGTGGGCGTAGACGGCCAACGTCACCGATGGGTTGGCATGCCCCAGTCGGGATGCGACCGTCTTGGGGTCGAGTCCTTGCGCCACCATCTGCGTTGCAGACAGATGGCGGAGGTCGTGGAACCGGAATTGCCAAGTCTCGACCCGGGGCGGGTCAGCGGCAAGGGCCTCGGACTCCATCGTCCTGCAGAGACGGTGAAAAGCGCGGGTGAGGCTATTCGGAGTCCGGGGGGCGAACCCGTCAGCCAACGTCGACCACACGAACGCATCGGCCGACAGTGGCACACAGGCAGTAGTCGCCTCGGACTCGGCCCGGGCCTTCCGGGCGGTCAACAGTGACACCGCTACCGGGTCAAGGGCGATAGCGCGGACCTGGTGAGTCTTCGGGTCTTTGACTCCCCACGTCGACTTCACCTGCCAAATGGATCGGCGCACGGTGACCCTCGAGCTGGGCTAGTCGATGTCCGACCACTGGACGCCGCAGATCTCACCACGTCGCATTCCGGTGAGCATGGCGAAAAGGAGGATCGGTCCGAGGTCTGGCGAGCTGCTCTCGGCTGCTCGAAAAACAAGGGCACGCGCCTGGTCGACCGTTGGCACGTGCATCTCCGGCTTCGACACTGTTTGGAGGTCGACATCGTCGGCCGGATTCTCCGGCGTCATCTTCCACTTTGTTGCCTGGTTGAGTGCAGCGCGAATAATGCGGTGGTGGTGGAGCAGGTTGGCCGGCGACATTCCGTCTTTGAGAAGCGAGTTGTAGTAGCGGTCCAGATCAAGCGTGCTGATTTTCGCCACCTCCCTATCGCCCAACGGTCCGACCTTGATCCGAGTTGCCTTCGACCGATAGCGGTGGAGCGTGTTGGGCGATCGTCCGCGGGTCTCGCCGTGTTCGATCCATTCGTCGAGGAGCTGTGAGAGCGTCCGGATCTTTTCGGGCTCGACCTTCTCCCCGTACTTCCCAGCGGCGATGTCGGCGACAAGTTGCGCCCGCTCCTTCTTCGCTTCGCGGATGCCCACACCCTCTTCGCGTCGCTGGCCAGGGTGCACGTACGTCTTCACTACCTACCTGCCCGTAGCGGCGTTGTACGCTCGCAACTCGTAATGACCTGGCGACCTTTCCCTGATCTCGGCAGTCGGCTTGCGGTCCTTGGCGAGTCCCATATCCACAGACTGGGGCAAAGACTAGGGCAGAGTGAACCTTAGAGAGACAAAAGACCAGCGTAAGGGGCAGTAGCTCAGTGGTTAGAGCAGGGGACTCATAATCCTTCTGGGAACTGGAAACGACGGAGCCGGAGTGGCCCGAACCGGACGTTTCCGCAGATGAGCGTCGGTGCAACCGGAAGCAACTGGAAGCAACCGGAACCTGGTGCCACAGCACGAACTAGGGCAAAAACTAGGGCAGGATTAGGCGCACGGGGTCGGGGATCCGGACATCCCGCGGCTTGGGGCTTGGACACCACAAGCCGCGGGAGGGGACCACCCTCGGTGGTGGACCTTCAGCTCACCAGGGGGTTCAGGTGGGGAATTTCAATGAGCAGGTCTGGAGAGAGTTACGCGAGCGTGGTCACAGGCGCAGAACTACGCGGCCGGACTTTCGAACGGCCGCCCGAGGCCGCGCGCCCGAGCGGCTCGGTGCGCATCGGGCCCGCTGCGGCCAGCCGCCGCTCCATACGTGCCGTTATGCGCTGAGGTTCGGGGGGCGGCGCCCGTCGTTCTGGCGCGTTGTTCGGCGCCCGAGCGGAGCGCTCGATCGCCGACTCGGGTGCGGTCGGCGGCACCCACAGCACCGGCTGCCGAGAGCGGTTCTCTAATGCTTTGCAGTCGGGGCAGCCTCCGTGCTCGCTCCGGTTGCTGCGCCCGGAACGAAACACATAGGTGACGGTGCGGACACGAATCTGGGCCGGTGGTTGGGGGGCGCTCTTTAGTGGCGGGCTACTGCGCTACCGGAGGGGTCCAGGCGTGCCAGCTACGGTCCCACGGCACGACCCCGCGGGTGAGGCTCTCTTCGACCATCGCACAGGTGTCGTAGAGGCGCAGCGCGTCGGCTTGGTCGTAGACACCCATCGCCACGGCCATCTCGAGCTCATCCTCGTCTCGTCGGTTCCAGCTCGAGAAGTCAGCGGCGACGATGAGGTCGAGGGTCTCGTCCATCGTGTCAAACCCGTGCGGTCCGCGACGTAGAGGCTCTTGGAAGTTCACGTACCACGATGCGACGCCACCCTCCTCGAGGACCGTGGCAAAGACCTCGAAGGGCTGGCCGTGGGGCGCGATGCGCAGCATCCCGGGCGGCAAGAACTCCTTCTTGTGGAGGTCCCATTCGCCTGAGAGCCACATCGAGAAGCATCTCTCGCCGTGCTCGACATCGACGGGGTAGTCGACGAGGGTCCCCGGTGCCAGATACGACACGAGGTGCTCGTCGGTGTCTTCGACCACGGTCACCGGGCGCACCGTCCACACCTTGCCGCGGAGAACCTCTCGAATGGCAATCCGATCGCCGGGTTGGAAGCGTCGCGAGCCGTTGGCCATTCCGACACGCTAATGGTGTTGAAGTGAGAAGTCCGGGGACCGCTGGCTGGCTCAGGCCCTGGCCGCTATTGGGAAGTGGCAGCGAGATGGATACCCCTCTTTCATAATCAGGAGGCCCTTGTCTTCCGTGAGGCCCTACCCCCAACCGCTCAATACACGTGTGATCCACAATGCATCCCCGCGTCTTTCACACCGCGCTGCTGAGAGGGCGTCGCTGGTCGCCCTCATCGGTCACCTGCCCCACATCGCCTGTGTTGCGCGGCGATTATCGAAGGGGCTTGCTGCACTTTGCGAATGCCCATCTCAGAGACCGCAGGTGGTGGACTGAAACGCGAGTGCCCTGCGGGCGTCTTCCATAATGGGGGTAGTGACCTTGCTTGCCCTTTTCGATCTCGACAACACCTTGCTGGACCGAGAGAAGGCGTTTGGCTTATGGGCCGACCGCTTCATCGCTTCACACGGTCTGGGTCAGGGTGCCCGGGCGATGATCGATCGAGCCGATGTCGACGGTGCAACTCCTCGTGACGAGTTTTTCGCACGGATCCGACAGGAGCTGAATATCACCACCGAGGTGGACGAGCTGGTCGCGAACTACCGCGTGGTCTACCCATCCCTCTACTCCGCCGAACCGGAGATGATCAAAGGAGTCCGATTGCTTCGATCATCAGGCTTCAAGGTGGGAGTCGTCACCAACGGCCCTCCATCGCAACAGGCCAAGCTCGAGGCTGCAGGCGTCGCGGTGGAGTTCGATGCCGTCTGCATTTCCGCATTGGTGGGCTCACGGAAGCCGGACATTGCGATCTTCAGAGAAGCAGCCCGAGTCTGCAACCTCCCGCTGGATGGCTGGATGGTAGGCGACTCGGCCGAAGCTGACATCGGCAGCGGAGCCAATGCTGGGCTCAAGACCATCTGGATGGCTCGTGGTCGGGATTGGCCATCAGATGACTTCGTGCCGGACCACATTGTTGACTCGATCCCCCAGGCGGTTGACGTGATCCTCGCGTCAACGTAGAAGTATCCCCGAACGCTACCGGTTCGCAGCGTGGCCAAAGCCGGCCGACACCGAGCATGCTTGTCATTCGCGAGCACACCCGACGTGCCTGATTCGTTCGGCGCTGCCCTTCGGTGTCCGGCCGTCGTCGTTCTGGCGCGTTGTTCGGCGCCCGGGCCGGTGAGCTTGATCGCTGACTCGGGTGCGGTCGGCGGCACGCACAGCACTGGCAGCTGAATGTGGCTCGATGGGCTCCGGTCCAGGGCCCGTGGATCACCCGGGTAACGCCGGATCAGCAGCTCCCAGTCGCTTACAGTTCCACTATGCCTGCAAGAAGAGCTGCGCCGGGAGACCAGAGGCGCGAAATACCAGTATCTCGAGTTCTCAGAAAGGCACTTCCGAATGCCCATCGCTGCCTCAGGTTAGGAGGTACTTACACGTCTCACTCGATAGTGAACCAAGGCTCGGAAGACCTTGCGGTGCACGGGCTGGAGGATTTTCCAATAGACGAAGCCCGGAACTCCTAGCGGGCGAAATGCCCCAACCTGAACAAGCGCACGCTCGTCGCACTGATAGCCGAACCAGGCTTCTCCGAAGAACCAGGAAGTGGCGCGCAATACCAGCATCCCAGGGTCGCGTCGCGTCACGTACCACCAGTCGACCGTCTGGCCCTCGAGGAGCGCAGGCGGGCAACTGAGGGTCCATCGTTCCCCGACGAGGCGACCGAGCATGGCTCGCACCTTCCAGGCGAACGCGAGGCCGTACCAGCTATAGCTGCCACCCATACGGTCGAGGTCCGCATCGAGCCGCAGAGACGTTTCGTCCGAAAGGGGTGCCGATACACGGACGGTGTAGACACCATCGCAGAGTCCGCTCTCGCGGCTCAAAAGGTCGTGGTCGAGGGCTTTCGCCTGGTCGTCCAGGGCGGCCGAAAGCGCGTCCGCCAACCCGGCTGGCTCGAAAGCGAAGGCAACATCGGTTCGGGCCCGGTCGTGGACGACCACTTCGGTCACAAGACTTTCGATGAGTGCGTGACTGACTCGGCGATCGACCGGCGTGACCAGATCCAACCAGTATGACGATAGTCGCGGAGTGAGATAAGGGACGTCGACGATGCGTCGACGGTGAAGACCACGAGCGGTCGCGTAGGCGCCGATCATCTCTCGGTATGAGGTGACCTCAGCACCACCAATCTCATAGACCCCCGGCTCGACCTCGAGTGCCCCTATCAAATAACGGACCACGTCGGCAGAGGCGATCGGTTGGATCCTCGTGCGGACCCAGCGCGGGCAGACCATGAACGGAAGCCGCTCAGTAAGGTACCTGAGCATCTCGAAGGAGATACTCCCCGCTCCCAAGACGACCGCGGCTCGCAGCTCAACGACCGGAACGTGCCCACTGGCTAGCGCGACGCCGACCTCCTGGCGGCTCGACAAATGCTCGGACTCCGGTTCATGCCCGAGGCCGCCGAGATAGATGATGCGCTCGACGGCGGCTGCTGCTGCCGTTCTGCCAAAGTTTTCGGCCAGCTGGCGGTCGCGAGCGCGGAAGTCCCCAGCGCTCAGCGAGTGCACAAGGTAAAAGGCGCTCTCGCATCCCGCCAAGGCGTCGAGCATCGCTGCCTCGTCCGCCACGTCGACGGCCCGTCCTTCAGCACCGGGGATCTCGGGACGGTGACGTGAGAGGCCGATCACCTCGTGTCCCGCCGCGACGAGCTCTACAGAGAGCGCCCGGCCCACGAAGCCACTTGCTCCAATCACCGCGACTCGCACCGCCCCACGATGCACCAAAACCAGACAACAATGCGAGCCGTGTCATTCGTTGCCCGAAATCCGTAAGACGGACCGTGTCGGGGACGGCAAGCGGAACAATGTCCGAGAATAATTACGATCGCGCGGGCCAAGCCTCCGTTGAGGGTGACGCCGATCGCCGGTTCGCGGCGTGGCCCAAGCCCTCCCACCCCCAAGTAAGCTTGCAACACGCGAGCGCACGCGTAGGTGCCGTTCTGCACTGCGCCCAGGGTGGCAACGGCCGTCGTTATGGCGCGTCGTTCTGTAGTCGGTCGGAGACGCGAGATCGCCGACTCAGGTGCGTTCCGCGGCACCCACAGCACCGGCTGCCGAGCGCGGTTCTGAGTGCGTTGCGGTCCGCAGGCGGCCGCCGTGCGCTCCTGTTGCTGCGCCCGGAACGGCACTTTCGGGCGTGTGGAATACTTCGGAGACAGGTCGCAGTTCGACTGAAGACCAGCAATCCCGGTGCGTGGCCCGCCGAAGCCGGCTGTCTCGCCGATGAGATGCGAATACGTTCATCGACAGAGGTAGGTTCGTTTGGTGCCGGAAGCTGCGCCGGAAGCTACTGCCTCGACAGTGCCACCCGATCGGCCGCGGCGGACGCTCGGCTTAGCGAGCACGGTCGCGATCGGGATCGGCGGAATGGTCGGTGGCGGCATCTTCGCCGTTCTCGGATTGTCCATTGAGCTGGCCCGCGGTGCAGCTCCGATCGCGTTTCTCATCGCCGGAGGCGTGGCCCTCCTCACCGCGACCTCCTATGCCCGGCTTTCGGTCGCCTACCCGAGCCGCGGCGGAACCGTCACCTTTCTCAACGAGACGTTCGGGTCGGGTATCTTCGTTGGTGGACTCAATGTCCTGTTGTGGCTCAGCTACGTCGTGATGATCTCCCTGTACGCCGCTGCCTTTGCCGGATATGCGGACAGTCTCCTCCCAGGGCCCCCGTCGGCCGTGGTCGATCATCTCCTCCTCAGCGGCGTCATCATCGTGATCGCCGTCCTCAACATCGCCCGGGCCTCCGTCGTGGGTCGCGCCGAGGAATGGATTGTCGCGGCCAAGGTGGCCATCCTGCTCCTCGTCGTGGCCGCGGCCTTTCACGGTGTGCACCCGTCCCACCTGTCCCCACATGCGTGGCCTGATCCTCTGGCCATCGTCGGAGGAGGCATGGTGATCTTCGTCGCCTACGAGGGTTTCGAGCTCATCTCCAATGCCGCCGAGGACGTGCGCAATCCCCGTCGCACGCTCCCGCTGGCGCTCTATATCTCCGTCGGGTTCACGATCGCCTTGTACGTGCTGGTGTCCATCGTGACCGTTGGCACCCTCACCATCACTCAGGTGCGTGGCGCAAGCTCCTACGTCCTCGCCGTGGCGGCTCGTCCGAGCCTCGGTCAGGTCGGATTCGTGCTTGTGGCGGTCGCTGCTCTGCTCTCGACAACGTCGGCCATCAATGCCACCCTCTATGGCTCCGCCCGACTTTCGTGGACGATCGCCCGTTCCGGTGAGCTTCCAGAGGCGTTCGACAAGAAGGTCTGGGACCGACCCGTCGAGGGTCTACTGGTCACCACTGGTCTCACTCTCGTCGTCGCCAATGCCTTCAACCTCAACAGCATCGCCCTCACCGGCAGTGCAGCGTTCTTGATCATTTTCGCCGCAGTGAACATCGCCGCTGCTCGCCTGGCCAAACGCAGAACACAGCGCGCACTGGCTGTGGCCGCAGCTGTGGCATGCGCCGCCTCGCTCGTTGCCTTGATCCTGGAGGAGCGGAGCCGCAACCTCTGGGGCGTGGTCATCGTTGGTGGGCTCGTCGGCGGATCGTTCGCCATGGAAGCCCTCTATCGGAAGGTCACGCATCGGGTGATACCTGCCCACATCGCCACAGCCAGACGCTAATCCCGATCCAGTTGCTGAGTGACCCACATCGCCGGCCTTGGGACGCTGGGCGATTCGACCCCCCTTCGGGGCCCAGCCCGGGGCGCCAGGCTATGAGGCGACTGTCCCGTCAGCTAAACCAGTTGGGCCTCGACCTCCGTGAACTGCGGCCCGGCGGCAACCATGGACGGCATGACCAATAGCATGCTGATGTGACCGACAAGGAGACTTCAACCGCCCGGCTCCGGCCCTACAACGCTGCCGCAGGGTGCCTGCACCTCGTCCAGGCGGTTCTCATCGTCATCCTGGCCAACAGCTTTTCGCTGCCAGTGCGCGCCACCTACATGACGGGGCCACCGGGCCCCGGCGTTGGGCACCAGTCGGTCGTCCTGTTCAACGTCGGGTTCGCAGCTGCGATCGGCGCCTTCTTCTTGCTCTCGGCCGTGGCCCACTTCTACGTGGTCGGACCGGGCTGGGCGAAATACCAGGCCGAACTGCTGATCGAACGCAACCCCTTTCGCTGGATCGAGTACTCACTCAGCTCATCGATCATGGTCGTTCTCATCGCCATGCTGGTCGGTATCAGCGACATCGCAGCGCTGATCGCGCTCATCGGCGTCAACGCGTCGATGATCGGCTTCGGCTGGATGCAAGAGCGATACGAGCGTCCAGGCACCGGGCTCGGGCCATTCTGGATCGGATGCCTGGCCGGCATCGTCCCGTGGATCGCCATCGGGATCTACCTGGTTGGCCCCGGGGCCAACCAGCACCCGCCCGGGTTCGTCTACGCGATCTTCTTCTCGCTGTTCGTCTTCTTCAACTGCTTCGCCATCAACCAGTGGCTGCAATACAAGAAGGTCGGTCGGTGGGCCGACTACCTCTTCGGCGAGCGGGTCTACGTAACCCTCTCGCTTGTCGCCAAGAGCCTCCTCGCCTGGCAGATCTTCGCTTCCACATTGGCGTCTTCTGTCGCCCATTGATCGTAGCGGCGCTTGCTCGCGCACGTCACCACCACAAGACCCATGTCACTGCGAAGTTCGCTGGAGCTGACCCACCTTGGCGGGCACGTCGAGTGCGCCCGGATAGGTGTCCCATACCACCGGTTAAGCGCCCGACAACGGAAACCACCACCGCCAGTTCGAATTCGGCTTGGTCCTCCGGGATACGTAGCATAAGAAGGTGACCGCTGAGCTAGACCTGATCGTGTCGGGAGTCACCGGGGCGATGGCTGGCGGTGTGGTTCGCCCGTTGCTCGCTCCGTTTGACGCGGTATCAGACGTGTGGAAGGCGGCCATTGCGAAACGGTTAACCACAACCGGGGAGAGGATCGCTCGGAAGCGTGGGCAACGAACGTTGGAGATCAGCGAACGAACAGCGGTCAATGCCCTTGCTGCCTCTGCACTAACGGATGATGCGGTTGTCCAGGAGTACCTTGCCGGCGTCGTGGCATCGGCAACTTTGGAAAATGACAATGCCCACATGCTCGCACTGGTCGGGCGCTTGACTCCGCTCCAGATGAGGTTGCACTACGGGCTCTACCTGGGAGCAGCTATGTATACCCGGAGAGAGGTAGCCGCTTTCGAAGACGCCCTCCAACGATGGGAGGAAGCCAACGATTATGACGGCGCTAGAGAGATGGTCACTCTCATCACCGATCCGGGACTGCCTCGGGCAGACGATTGGGACCGGGCAGAGAGAGCATTGGACAACCTTCGGCGTGAGGGTTTGGTCGACTCGCGAGCGACGTACTGGGACTCGACGGAACAAGGGATTGTTTCATTCAAGATGACACCCTTTGGCATCGATCTGTTTGCAGCAGCCTTAGGAGTCGAGATCGTCGCTTTCGGGGATCTCTGCGAGTGCGAGTTGGGCGTGCTGCAACTCGACCCCGTGATCCCTGCCATGGATACGGAATCGATGGCGCGATTTGAGGACGTGTACGGCAATACGGATCAAGTCAACGCCTGGAAACGCATGATCGAAGTCAGCGACGCGGACGTCTGAGACTCGGAAGCTTGGGGAAGAGTCGAGACTCCGACCCCTGACCGGGTTGATAGCCCAGAACACCGGTTCGCGGCGTGGCCCAAGCCCTCCCACCCCCAAGCATGCTTACCGCACGCGAGCACACCCGAGGTGCCGATATGCGCTGCGGCCAGGATGGCGACGGTCGTCGTTCTGGAGCGGCGTTCTGTGCTCGTCGGCTGCCCGTGAACGCCGAACATGTGGCCGGCCTTGCAACGCTCTTGCGGCCGGGAAGTTGGAGTATATTGGGCCGGTCGACAGTCTCCGGGTTGGAGGTGCATACTCACATTCGAGAGTGCAGTTCCGAATCGCCTCAACATCCCAGACACCAGAGGTCATGGGGCATCGCTAAGGGTCACCAGGCACGCAGATCAGCGCAGAGTGGTGCTGAGCCACTGGCGAGATGGAATCTGCGTAGCGTCAACACCCATTGATCTGTCCGAGGTTCCCGCTTTGATCGGCCTGCTGGCGGAAGCCCTTGGCGACGCTGTAGCAACTTCAGATTCGCAGCCCACCAACGCACCCTTGCGAGCTTCGCCGTGGTCCAAGATCAGAAACTTCTTTCGTCCAACCCTTGCGAAGGTTGTCGACTTTCCTGACATACGAGGGATTCGGCGGGAGCAAACGAACGTCCGGTAGGTCAGGTCGAACCGATTCTCAACCTGCCCCTGATCAATGGCTGTGGGCGCGTTATCGACATTCGGGTGCTTGCCGTCCGCGAACTGCCACCGACTGGCACTTTGATGGCAGTGAGATGCCTGAACACGATGCATATGCTTCGTGGCATGGACAGAGTGCAGCAGTGGCGGCTCAGTGGGAATGTCACAATTTTGCGTGACGCTCTCGTGAACGCTGCCATGGCCAATCCCCGGATGCGGTCTGCCAAATGGGACTCCAAGTCCGAGAAGCTGGTGGCAAAAACTCGTTGGAACTTTCTGGCATTCTTCAGCGTCCTTCCTCAGGAGATCACTGCACGGGTGGATCAGCGAACACCGGACTTCTGGGACGTCACCGTATGCAGTGAAACCCTTCAGCTGCTGGACTATGGAAAGAACGCTGAAAACCTCGAGGTCTTCGCTCGTTCAATCTGTGCTGCCGGATTCCAGCTTCAATCGACCACCATCTGAACTTCATGGAGCCGCCGATCGCGCCCTTAGCGAGGTGCCCGACTACGCCACATAACCGAGGCCACATTGCAAAGTCATCTAGGTGTCCCCGAACGGCAGCCTTCGCATGGCACCGCCCAAAAGAATCTAACGGATACCTTTTCACCCGGAATGCTCACACCACTTCAGCGCCCACTCAGGAACGTTCACCGTGGCGCCCCGAACGCTCGGAACCACACCGTCCGCCGTCGCGAACGCCGCCATCCGGCGGCAAGATCCTGAGGCAATCTCGCAGCTCAGCGGCCATGTCACACCCCCTCCGTAGCGTGCCATCCATGACCACTCCCTCCGCCCACCCGAACCACCTGATGAGTGTCGACCCGGTTCGGCACCATTCTCCCCGCCATCACTTCATGGTGGTGGCGTCGTGTTTGGCGCTGTTGGCCCTGGCCATCGCCCCCCGGGCGTTCGCGGCGGTCATCGGCGCGCTGTTCTGTATAGGAGCCGTGTTTGGGTTCGTTGCCATCCGTGGCGTCTGGCGCACGCTGCGCCGCCCGCTCGGTTCCCTGTCGGTGGGCGATGCCCTGCTCGGCGCCTTCGCCCTGCGCTGGTGGAACCGGCGCCATCCCGGCCGGCGAACTGCTCCACGTCGACTGCCATGAGCCAAGGCCTGCCGACGAAAGGAATAGCGATGTCGCCGGAGCCGTTGAACCAGTCATGACGCCAGGCCACTCGATCAGCATCGTCCCCACCCTCGCTCACGTAGAAGTCCGGCTGGGCGGCCGGATGCTCGCCACCACCGACCGGGCCATGAAGCTCGACGAGACCGGGCTGCCCACCCGCTATTACCTGCCGCGGGACGACGTGCAGATGGATCTCCTGCGGCCCACGACGTTCCAGACCAATTGCCCGTTCAAGGGTGAGGCGTCCTATTGGTCTCTCGACATCGGCGGGGAAACGCATGACGGCATCGTGTGGAGCTACGAGACGCCGACGGCTCAGGCCGCCGAAGTGAGAGGGATGTTGTCCTTCTACCCCGACCGTACCGAGGTGACGGTCGACGGTCAGTCGCTTCCAGACTGACCTACCTGTCGGGCTCAACCTCCGGCTCATCAGCCTGGCGACTCGCAGGCAGTGAGGGGTGCCGAAGCCCCAAACTCCAAGCGCCAAGGGGTCGCCCAGAATGGTCCGCCGCCGTGCCCCGGAAGCCCGAGGGACACTGGCCCCGAAACGCTGCCGGACAGGGGGACCAGACCGCCTGCGCGGAGGGTCCAGGCCTTCTAGCTTCGGCGAGCTGCTGCAACGTGCGGACGATGAGACCGGTGGCGATGTCGTCATTCTGTCGTATCGTTCTTAGCTCGGCCGGATATGCGAGTTAACTCGAATCTGCATTACCGAACACGAGTCCTACGGCGCAGCGTCGTTCAGTGCGGCATCGGCGATGCGCCGTGCCCCAAGTCGCCCGATCCCGAGCGTGCTTGCCGTCCGCCGGCACACCCGACGCGCCGTTCTGCGCTGCTGGTTGGATGGCGATGCCGTCGTTCTGGCGCGTCGTTCTGTAGTCGGTCGGAGACGCGAGATCGCCGACTCAGGTGCGTTCGGCGGCACCCACAGCACCGGCTGCCGAATGCGGATCTGTGTCCTCTGGGGCCAGGCCTGGCGGTGTCCGTGTTTGCTTGAGTTGCATGCCCCCAACAACTGAGGCACCTCTGGAGCCCTGGCCACCGAATATTTGGGGGCAGCTAAAGGGCCCAGAATGACGGTCCGCAAGGATCGCCATACGGGACGCATCACCGGCCCCACTCGGCGGACTTGAACACGCGTTACCGATGCCGATCCCGAGTCCCCGGCCAACGACATATGCCGATACGGAAGCCGGCGACCAATCCAATATCCGCCTCCCTTGTTGTGCCTGCCGACGGCTCGCCACGTTGCACGCTCTTGCCGTCGATGCTGATCATCGGCTCACTTTGGCGAGCTGCGGTGTCACATTGGACGGTGTCTTGGTCTTCATTGGATCGAGAATCCGATACGCGAGCAGCTTCACCCGATCCGTTACGAGGAACCATGCCAGGGCATATCCCCATACGAAGGCTGCATATCCCCACCCGATCGGAGTCATAAAGATCCCAAAGACCGCAATGAGGGTGGCCAGCATCTGCGTGCCCAATACAGCCAGCAGGAGAACACGGGCGGGGCGTATCGACCAGAAGGGGCCGCGTGTCCGGGCGAGGAAGACGGTCAGATGTCCAGCAACAGACAGCGTCAGGTACATGAGGGTCCGCAGATGCGCATGGTCGAGGTGGAATACCTGCTTGCCTAGATAGAACAGGCCAAAGGCAGCAATCGGTCCGACGATGCCGAGCACCGTGGCGACCCCCAGTACGAGACGCATGTTCCAGGCCTCGGGCTGATCCTTGTAGCGAACGTTGTCGTAGGCGATGGACAGGATCGCACCGTCGTTGAGCAACGCCAGCATGACGATCTGTATCGCCGTCACAGGAAAGAAATTGAAGATCAGGATGACGGCTGTGATGAACACCAGCACCCGGAGCGTCTCAGCGATTCGGTAAATCGCGTAGCTGTTCATCCGCTGGAAGATTCTCCGGCTCTCTTTGATCGCTTCGATGATCACTGCAAGGCCGGGTGTCGTCAGCACGATGGAAGCCGCTGCACGAGCGGCGTCGGTCGCGTCCGAGACAGCGATACCGCAGTCAGCCTTCTTCAGCGCTGGGGCATCGTTCACCCCGTCTCCCGTCATGCCGACGATGTGCCCCCCCTTCTGCAGGACGTCAACAATGTGGAATTTGTGTTCGGGGAACACCTGGGCAAAGCCATCGGCCTTTTCGATCGACTCAGCCGTCGCTGCCGTCTCTTCGTGCTTGACATCGCCGAGGCCCGCAGCATCGAGAATGTCGGAACCCATCCCAAGCGTCTTGGCAGTTTCCTGGGCGATGGCCAGTGCGTCGCCGGTGACCATCTTGACGTCGACGCCCATCTGTCGCGCAGTAGCGATGGTGGCCTTGGCATCTTCGCGTGGCGGGTCGAATAGGGGTAGCACGCCAAGGAACTGCCATGGACCGTCTCCCTCGGCCCGGGCCACGCCCAACGAACGAAAGCCCCGTGCAGCGAAGTCGTTGACGGCCTTATCAACCTCTGGCTTCACAGTCGACGCATTGGCCGACAGCTCCAGGATGACCTGGGGAGCGCCTTTCGTGACCTTGAAGGAGGCTCCATCAGCACCTGTGACCGTCGCCTCTGTGCACTTGCGCACGGCATCGAAGGGTTGGAAGTGGACCACCTCATAACCCTGTAATGCAGTTTCGCTCTTCAGACCACCGAGAACAGCCAGATCGATGGCATCGGCATTGTCCGCACGGGAGGCGAGCGCAGCATTGAGGATGAGCTGTTCGGCGGGGAGATCGTTGACGGAGTATGGATCGCCGAGCGTCAGCTTGTTCTGGGTCAGGGTGCCGGTCTTGTCGGTGCACAATACGTCCACCCCAGCCAGTTCCTCGATCGCCACCAAACGGCTCACGATCGCCTTCTTCGTGGCGAGCAGTCGAGCACCGACCGCCATCGTCACTGACAGCACCGTCGGCATCGCCACGGGGATCGCGGCCACGGTCAGAACCAGGGCGAACTGCAGCGTGGTGAAGATCGCATCGCCGCGGATGATCGAGACGACGGTGATGACGCTCACCATCGCCACTGCGAGGATGATCAAGAAGGTGCCGATCTTCAGCACTGCCCGTTGAAAGTGGCTGACGGTCTGCGCTTCCTGCACCAACTCCGCCGTCTTACCGAAGTAGGTGTTGGTGCCGGTGGCATAGACCAGGGCGCCGATCTCACCCTGCCGGATGATCGAGGCGGAGAAGACTGCCTCACCGGACGTGCGGGAGGCGGGCAGCGATTCTCCGGTCAGAGCGGACTGATCCACTTCGACCGGGTCGCCTGCCAGCAGGCGCGCGTCGGCCGGCACGATGTCACCGAGGCGAAGGCGAATGACGTCACCTGGCACCAGCTCACGGGACGGCGGGGTGATCCACTTGCCGTCACGGAGCACCCGGGCCTTGATGGCGAGTTCGGCCTTGAGGGCAGCAATGGCTTTGCCTGCCTGGTGTTCTTCCCAGAACCCGATTCCGGCGTTGGCCAAGAGCAGGACGAGGATGATGAAGAAGTCCGGCCAGTGCTTCAGCACGCCGGACAGGATCACTGCAGCCTCGATCATCCAGGGGATGGGACCCCAGAAGTAGGTGAGGAACTTCAGGAGCGGGTTGTCCGGCTTCTCTTCGATCTCGTTCGGCCCGTACTGGATCAGCCGCTTCTCTGCCTCTGCCTGGGTGAGGCCCTCCGGTGAGGACGCCAAGCGCTTCTCCACCTCGACCAGGGACAGGTCTTTCAGATCGTCGTTCGCATCTGGCTTCGATCCCGGCTTCAAGTCGGGAGCCTCGGGCGAGATGCCATCAGATTCCATATGGGTATCTTCCAACCTTTCGTGTGCCGCACGCGTTGGCCGGACCGCTCAGCGTTAGTATATGCAATGATTAGTGTATGAATCCTAGTGACTCTGGTCCATCTACGTCGCTTGACTCGGTGATCGATGCTGTGCTGTCGGCCAGCCGGGTGCTCGTGGCGGTGGCGGCACGGTCTCTCGCCGATGTCGCCGAGGAGGTCACCCTCACGCAGTACCGGACGCTCGTCGTGCTCGCGTCCCGCGGACCTCAGAACCTTGCGGGGCTCGCTGAGGCAGTGGGAGTGACACCGGCAACAGCGACCCGGATGTGCGACCGCCTGGTGCGAAAGGACCTCATTCGTCGAAGGACAGAACGAGACGATCGCCGCCACCTCCGGGTCATGCTGACGGAGAAGGGACGGGCACTCGTCGATGCCGTCACAGATCGTCGGCGTCGGGAGATCGAACGCATCATGAACGAGATTCCGCCCGAGGAGCAGGTTGTCCTTATTCAAGCGCTCGGACGGCTCGCCACCGCTGCGGGCGAGGTGCCAGAGCAGGACTGGAGTTCGGGCTGGGACCTATGACCGAGGAAGTTATTCCAGATTCCGGTCGCGCCGTGTGGGTGCGGTCCCTCTCGGCCCGAGCGGCCCGGTGGGTGGCCTCAGCCTCGTACCTCAAGAAGTGGACCGTGCTCGGAGTTGTCATCGGAGCGGTAGCCGGGCTCGGCGCCATCGTCTTTTACGAGGCCTTGGTCGCCTGCACCCATCTCTTTTTGGGCGTGCTCGCCGGCTACCGGGTGCCAACCCCAGTTGGCGAAGGTGCTCACGTCGCGTCCGTCTCAGCGGCACGTCCGTGGTCGCTCCCCCTCATTGCAGGACTCGGAGCACTGCTTGGGGCGATACTCGTATTCCGCTTCGCACCCGAAGCCGAAGGCCACGGCACCGATGCGGCGATCTCCGCGGTGCATCACAACCCCCGGGGCGTCCGGTTCCGTGCGGTGATCGTCAAGATCGTGGCCTCGGCCCTCACTATTGGTTCTGGGGGCTCAGGTGGGAGAGAGGGGCCGACCGGGCAGATCAGTGCGGGCTTCGGTTCTCTGCTCGCCAGGGTGCTCGAACTCGAACCGGCCGACGGTCGCATAGCGGTGGCGACCGGTATCGGGTCGGGCATCGGGGCCATCTTCGGAGCGCCTTTGGGTGGTGCGGTGTTGGCTTCGGAGATCCTCTACCGCGACGATTTCGAACCGGCGGCACTTCTGCCGTGCTTCATCGCATCAGCCGTCAGCTATGTCGTCTTCAGCTCGGTCGAGGGGTTCTCCCCCCTGTTCGGCTACGTGGCGAGCTACCACTTCACCGACCCAGTCCAGTTGGTCTGGTTCGCGCTCATCGGCGTGCTGGCTGGTCTGATCGGACTTTTCTACGCCAAGGGCTTCTATGGGATGGCCGACCTCTTTCACCGACTGCCCTGGCCCCGTTGGGTCAATCCAGCCCTCGGCGGAATCCTGGTTGGCGCAATCGGTATCGCCATCCCCGAGGTGCTCGGCACCGGGTACGGCTGGGTGCAAACGAGCCTCGGTCACGGTTTGCTCTCGATTCCGCTCTGGATCGTCCTGATCCTTCCTTTCGCCCGGATCCTGGCCACTGGGCTCTCCATTGGCTCGGGAGGGTCGGGGGGGATCTTCGGGCCGGGCATGGTGATCGGAGCCTTTCTGGGGGCGTCGGTGTGGCGGCTCTTTGAACCCATGTTCCCTTCCATGGGCCACAGCCCGGCGCCCTATGTGATCGTCGGCATGATGAGCTGCTTCGGCGGCATCTCACGGGCACCGCTGGCCGTCATGCTCATGGTGGCCGAAATGACAGGAAGCCTGTCCATCATCACTCCGGCCATGGTCGCAGTTGGCATCTCGTGGCTCATCGTGCGGCGCAACGACGACACCATTTACCGCAGTCAGCTCAAGAGTCGGGCCGACGCACCTGCTCAGCGCCTTCTCGCCGGCCTCCCTCTTCTCGCTGCCATCCCGACTACTCGGGCCATGGTGAAGCCAAGTTTGGTGATCTCCACTGAACTCAGCACCGATGCGGTCAAAGAGAGAATGGATCTGGACGGACTCAATGGAGCACCGGTTGTGGATCCCGCCGGTCGTTTCGAAGGCATCTTGGCTCGGGCAGCGCTCGCCTCGAAAACTGAACACCACCGAACGGTGAGTGATCTCATCGATGCGGGAGCTCCCATCGTCTCGGCGTCGAGCAGGCTCGATGTGGCGTTGGAGAGTTTGACCGAAGCGCCATTGTCATGGGTGCCCGTCCTCGATGGTGACCGACGGGTCGTCGGCACGTTGTCGATCTCAGACGTCGTGCGCGCCTACCGTCAAGAACTGGTGGCAAGTGCAGAGCGGGTGAGTGAACTCGGTGAAATTACCGGAGCCTCGCAGATGACAATCACTGCTGATTCACCCATCACCAACAAGACCCTTCGCCAGGCCGGACTGCCCAAGGGCCTCCTGATCACCTCGATCACGCGAGGGGATCAGGTCTTCGTACCCAATGGTGACACCGTATTGGCCGTCGGCGATCACCTCTCGGTACTCGGGCAACCGAGCGACCTGAAAAGCATCGGCCAGGTTGATCCACTTGGCACCCATTCATTGCAACCCCACAAACGCTGGCCAGTTCGGCACCGGGAATAGCTTTTAGCATGGAGAGTGGTTCCCTTGCCGTTGTCTCAGAACGACGAGTCCCGGAGTAGATTCCCGCACAGGTACGTCATGCGGGACATCCGGAGGCACGGTTCGTTCGCTGTTCATCCGCCGATCCGGATGCCCCAGCACGCGCGGCTCTTTCCCCCCCCGCTGCATCCCATGCCGGTTGGACGGCGTAGCCCGCATCACCTGACGCCGAGCCTGCTTGCCATAGGCGAGCGCGCCTGACGTGCCTGCGCTGTGGCGGGGATTGTGGTGACCGTCGTTCCGGCACGTTGTTCGGGGCCCGAGCGGGTCCGGTTGGCGGTACCCACAGCACCGGGTGCCGAGCGCGGTTCTCTATGCTTTCCAGTCGGGGCAGGCGGCCTCTGTGCTTGCTCCTGTTGCATGCGCCCAGAACGTCGGGGATACCCTTCGTCGACCGTGTGACCCTCTCGTTCGTGCATTGCTGCGCTGGGTGTAGGGTCATACCTAAGCAGTACGCATGGTGCGTGAAAGACGCGTTGTCGTGAGCCAGACATGGCTGCGACGCTCGGCTCAGCACAATTCCCCAGCATTGATGTCTTTGATGCAGCGGCAGAGGTCACCGGTTCTATGGCGACCATCCCTGATGCGGTGCTGGCCAAGAGCCATTCACGTGAGTGCCCTCGATGCAGTTGATCTGCTGGCACGAGCTGAGTATCTCTAACCGTGGAACTCGTTGGTAGCCAGGCACCGAATCCGTCAATGGCGAGGTGCTAGGGCCACAGCGTGCCGGGAGAACCTGGACCCACGTTCTTGACAGACTCATCAACCCAGATAGGAAAGTTGTTCATGAATCACCAATCAGAAATGCTCACAGCCATCGGTCGAAGCCATGCCCGGCGCCTCGATGCAGAAACTCAATTGCGCTCGCTTCGCGGGACTGCTCTCAGCGCCCCTCTTGCCGAACTCGACAGCCTGCTCGTCTATGAGTTGCAATTGGAGATCCGCCTGGCGGAACTTCTGAATCGCGGTCACGCAATGGCGGTCTGCTAGTCGACCTCTGATGAGAGGGTCAGAGGTAGTTATTCAGGTACTCGTGGCCACCGGCGTGTAGCCATGAAGGCTCACTCAGGTCCGTTGCCCGTATGCAAAACTGTCCAGATGTCGCCCGGTCAGCGTGAAGAGGGTCCGAATCGACATGACATGCTGAAGAGGGCCATCCTGCTCTCTTACATCTCGATCTGCTGGGGTGTACTGGCAGGAGCTGTGGCGATCACGTCGGGCCTGCTCGCAGGGAGCTTGGGTGTCCTCGGATTGGGATTGAATGTCCTGGCTGATGTCGGGGGTTCGATCGGCCTCGTATGGCGCTTTCGGGTTGAAAGAGGTGATCCCGAGAGGGGACACCGGGCGGAGGCTCGAGCCTCCATGATTGTTGCAGCCGCGTTGGGCATCGTTGCTGTGACGTTGACGGTGGCTGCAGCCGATGAGTTGAGGGTAGGGTCGGCACCAAAGCAGTCCCTCCTAGCGATGATCACGGCAGGAGTTGCTGCCGTGGCTCTCGTTCCTCTGGGCATCGCCAAGCACAGGACTGGCGATGCGCTGAAGAGTCACGCGTTGAAGGGCGATGGAACCTTGAGTGGCATTGGAGCCGGCCTCGGAGTTATCGCGTTATTCGGGCTACTGGCGAACGAGTTCCTTGGCTGGTGGTGGGCTGATCGCGTTGCCGCCCTCCCCTCTGTGTCAACCTTGAGTGAGACGGTTTGCCTTGACAAATCAATGAGCTGAAGGGCGGAGAAGGAACTTCTCCCATGACCACGACAATCAACCACCTTGACCACGCGCGCCGCCATGCTGGTGCGATGGTCGACACAGCTCCACCGGACCCCGAGGTCCCCGAACGTTCTTCGGGACGCCGGCAGTTCTCAGCCAAGTACAAGGCCAAGGTCCTGGCTGAATACGACGCCCTGCCCCGATCGGCCCGGGGGGCGATGCTGCGCCGTGAGGGCCTGTACTCGTCGTTGATCACGACGTGGCGCCGCCAACGCGACCAAGGCGCCGATGCGGCCCTGGCCCGACCGGCAGGACGAGGGAAGGCCGATCCCCGAGATCGTGAGATCGTCCGCCTGAAGCACAAGGTCGACCGACTGGCCGGCGAACTCGACAAGTCCAGACAGGTCGTCGAGATCCAGAAAAAACTCTCCGCGCTGCTCGAGCAACTCGCCACGGACAGCACAGCGGAGAACGGCGAGAGGACATGATCGAAGAAGCCATCGGCCAGCTCACCCCGATCGTGGGGACGACCAAGGCGTTGGCGAGCGTGGGAGCGGACCGGGCCACCTGGTATCGAAAGCACCGCCAGAGCCCAGTACCCGAACGGCCCGAACGGATCGCCACGCCCCAGCCCCGAGCCCTCACTCCTGTCGAGCGCAAGGAGATCAAGAGAACCCTCGAATCGAACGAGTTCGTCGACGAGGCACCGGCAAGCGTCTACGCCAAACTGCTCGACCAGGGGACTTACCTGGCCTCGGTGTCCACCATGTACCGGGTCCTGCACGAGCACGACGAGGTGCGTGAACGCCGGCGCCAGGCCACCCACCCGGCGCATAAGAAACCCGAGCTCATCGCCACGGAGCCCAATTCCGTGTGGTCCTGGGACATCACGAAACTGCACGGCCCCGAGAAGTGGACGTACTTCTACCTCTACGTGATCCTCGACATCTACAGCCGCTACGCGGTCGGCTGGATGCTGGCCCGGGCCGAACGAGCCGAGCTCTCCAAGCGACTAATCGGCGAGTCGATCGCCAAGCAGGGCGTCACCAAGGATCAACTCACGATTCATTCGGACCGAGGGTCACCCATGATCGCCAAAGGAGTGGCTCACCTCTTGGCCGATCTGGGGGTGACCAAGTCGCTCAGCCGGCCCCATGTCAGTAATGACAATCCGTTCAGTGAATCGCAATTCCGAACCTTCAAGTACCGACCTGATTTCCCCGACCGCTTCGGCAGCTTCGAAGACGCCCAGGCCCACTGCGCCAGATTTTTCACTTGGTATAACGACGATCATCGCCACTCGGGCATTGGACTTCATACCCCCGCCGACGTCCACTACGGCCGGGCCGAAGCGATCCGAGAACAACGCGGAGTCGTCCTGCTCGACGCCTATGCCAAACACCCCGAACGATTCGTCCGCAAGATCCCCTCGGCACCGGCCCTTCCAGCCGTCGCGTGGATCAACCAACCAGAGGAGGCCGCCAACTCACTAAATCAATGAAGAAACCGTCTCAAAAGGGTTGACACGCACCGCTCGGCATCGCCGCCATTGCCGGAGCCGAGGCTGTTCGAGTCCTGCGAGAGCGACCGAGGGTGGTTTCGTCCGCGTTGACGCGGTCCACGCTTCTCAAGCGTCTTTTCAGCCAGGACCTTTCTCGATCCGATCAAGAGACATCGCCCTGGGGTCTCACTGCGAATCAATTCTGTGTAATCGCGCTCATGCTCTGTCTGGCGGTCTCAATTGCAGATGCACTTCTTGGCCACCGCATCATCTTGATCGGCCTTCTGATCGTGGGACCGTGTTGTGTCATCTTCGGAGGCAGATGGTTCCAGACGGGTATCGTTGGAGTCGCAGCCGTCGGTCTGGGCGTCGTCCTCAGTATCCCCGATGGCATCTGGGGATCCGCCGCCCAACTTGAGCTTGTTGGCGCCGTGTTCCTAGTGGCGCTGGTCTCCACGTTCGGAGCGGCCATCGTTGAGGCACGCGGTCCATCTCACTGATCCTGCACGACGTGGGACATCTGCTCAGCTTTCAACTGCACACGGTAGCCAGACGTGACCCTCGAAAGAAGCCGAAGGTCGCCGAGTGTCCCGATCCACAACACCGGCTCGGGGATCGATATCTTGCACGGCGCCGGGCTGCCTGCTCACTCCAGCAAGCGGTTCAGATCGCTCCATCCGAGCGGTCGGGCCGCAAATCAAGATCGGCACCTGAGTGCAATCAGACGGTTCCGGGAAACTCCGCATGGTCCCTGGTCCGTGAGTGAGACCGACCCGGCCGGGCCGAACGCGCACAAAAGTCCGGCGACGGACTCCAAGTACCGATCCAACAGCGGATGGCCGAGCGAGTAACGGTCTTCGCCGGACGGCGAGGAGAAGCGAACGAGGGTCGGGGTGGTGGTCATCCCCGGACCCTTTCACCGACGTGTGAAAGACACTGAGATGCTAAATGGATCACCCGTATATTTAGCGTTCGGCACCCCTGTCAATGACAGCGGACTGTCCCAGAACGCGCGCCTTCAAGCCCGCTCGCGCACGCCGGCATGTGCCGTTCGTGGGCGGCAACTACCTCGACCACGGCCGAGGTCGGGACCACACCCCGCTCAGACCCGAAGTGCCGACCATCGCCGGGCCTCGCTTCCTCCCCTTCCATGCATCTTGAATAGGAAGAACGCGGCAAGGGTGTCAGCGTTCAAGTAATCCCGCAGTTCAGCGGGATGGCGTTCAAGTTATCCAGCACCCCGACGTTCACGTAATCCCGCACTTTTGAGTCGGGGGATCCACCACTCGGGCTCCTTGTTGCAGTAGCCGCGACCTCGTCAACCGAGACGGGGAGCGCCCATGACAAGGAGAACATTCAAAGTGGTAAATATCGTCGAAATCCTGATCCACTGGAAGGCGGGCCGCAAGAAAGCCGAAGTGGCCCGGAGCCTCGGAGTCGATCGGGGAACGGTGGCCAAGTACACCGCCAAGGCGCTGTCCGAGGGCTACATGCCCGGAGGCGATCAGCTCTCGGCCCAAGAGTGGGGAGTGCTCGTTGACGGCTGGTTCCCCGAACTGGTCGACCCCCGCCGCCGCAGTCTCACCCACGACGCCGTTGAGGTCCACCGGGGCTCCATCGAAGAGATGCTCAAGACCAACACCGCCACGACGGTGCACCAACGTCTGCGTGACGAGCATGGGCTCACGGTTGGTCTCACGAGCTTTCGCCGCTATGTCTGGCGTGAGTTCCCCGAAGAGAACCTTCGCAATATCGCCACGCCATCTCGACCCGACGTGCCCGCCGGTGAAGAGGGACAGGTCGACTACGGCTACTTGGGCCAGTGGCTCGATCCGGTGACCGAAAAGATGCGCCGGGTGTGGGCCTTCGTCCTCGTGCTGGCGTGCAGTCGCTACATGTTCGTGCGCCCGGTGCTGACCATGGACCAACGCGCATGGACAGCGTGCCATGTCGAGGCCTTCCAGTTCTTTGCCGGCGTCCCCCGTCGGCTGGTGAGCGACAATTTGAAGACCGGAGTGATCAAGCCCGACATCTACGACCCGTTGCTCAACCGATCCTACGGCGAGCTGGCCGCCCACTACGGCTGTCTGATCGACCCCGCTCGTGCCCTCAAACCCAAAGACAAACCAAGGGTCGAACGGATGATGCCCTATGTCCGAGATTCGATGTGGCGAGGACGCGAGTGGATCGATCTGGCGACCATGCAAGCAGGAGCACTCACCTGGTGCACCGACGTCGCCAATGTGCGTTCGCACCGCTCGCTCGAGGGTGCCTCGCCGCTCTCGATGTTCATCTCCACCGAGCGAACGGCACTGATCGCGCTGCCGGCTGCGCCCTTCGAGCTGACCACGTGGAGCCGTCCCAAAGTCGGTCCCGATTGCTACGCCAAGGCGGGCAAGGCGCTGTACACAGTCCCATGGCGTTTCATCGGCAGCCACCTCGACGCCCGCATCGGTGAGCGCACCGTGGAGTTCTACGTCGATGCCAAGGTCATCAAGACCTGGGCCAGAGTCGAGAAGGGCAAGCAGACCGACTGGGCCGACTTCCCGCCCGAGAAGGTGGCGTTCTTCATGAGCACGCCGGCCTGGTGCCGCAAGCAGGCCACCGGGCTCGGAGAGCACGTCGAATCCCTGGTGGGGAGGCTCTTGGAGCCCCACGCCCTCTACCGGCTCCGCCAAGCTCAAGGAGTGCTCAAACTGGCCGACAAGTACGGCCAAGAACGCCTCGATGCGGCGTGCCGGCGGGCCATCGAGATTGGGGATCCCGAGTACAAGACGGTCAAGGGCATCTTGGTCGCCGGCACCGAGAACGAAGGAGAACCTGAACCCATCACGCCCGATGTGCCAGCACACCTTCACGGCCCCGACAGCCTGTTCGATCACCTGAGTGCAGAGGCGGCCGGACAATGAGAACCCACCAGCTGGAATCAACGCTGCGCTCGTTGTCTCTCTCGGGGATGCTCGACACCTTGGAAGCTCGCCTGGCCCAGGCCGACGCCGGTGAGCTGGGCCACATCGAGTTCCTCCAGTCGTTGTGCGAGGACGAGTTGTCGAGGCGTGACGCCGCCGGCATCGCTCGTCGCGTCAAGGCGGCGCGCTTCGAAGGCGTCTGTGCCATCGAGGATTACGACTTCAACTACAACTCCAAGGTTCCGACCGCACGCATCCGCGACCTGGCCACGTTGCGCTTCATCGAAGCCGGCGAATCGGTGGTCCTCCACGGACCGGTCGGTGTCGGAAAGACGATGATCGCACAAGCGCTCGGACACCTCGCCTGTCGCCGTGGTTACACCGTGGCCTTCACCAAGGCGTCACGTCTGCTGGCCGATCTCGCCGGTGGCCATGCCGATCGGACGTGGGAGACACGCCTTCGTCGCTGGGCCCGGCCGGCCGTCCTCATAGTCGACGATTTTGCCATGAGATCCTTTACCCCGACACAATCGGACGACCTCTATGAGCTCGTCACCGAGAGAGCGGGCAAGAGCCTTATCACGACGGCGAACCGAGCGGCAACGGACTGGTACTCCTTGTTTCCAAATGCGGTCGTCGCAGAATCGATACTCGACCGCGTCGTCAATAGTGCTCATCACATTCACATGGACGGAAAGTCCTACCGACCCAACAAGCGGCCCGGCGCTCCGGCGAACAAGTCATGAGCGCGTCAATCAATCCGCCGAAGGTGTGCGCCACCCAAGGGTGCAGCGAGCTGTTGCCTGCACCCACCGGCCGAGGGCGCCCGCGCCTGTACTGCTCACCCAAATGCCGGAGCACCGGTGTCGCTCGAAGCGGTGCGCTCAGCATCGAGGTCGACCACGATGGCGATGACAGCAACGGCAGGCCGACCGGTCGGGTGTGGCTCGTCAGAATGCGGCGAGGGAGCAACGACGTGGTCGTGGCCAGCGAGCTCGGACGGCCCTCGGCTGACCACTTGGCCGGCCAGATCTCACAGCTCATCGGTGGGCGTCGACGGGCACAAAGAGGTGCGATGGAGTAGACAGGATCCTCGGGGCCCAGTGGTGGATAACTTGAACGTTGGGCTGCGGGATAACGCGAACGCCGACAAAGGGGGCAGATTGCGACCGCGGAACGTTTGGCCTGCCAGTGGCTGCTCGGCAAGCACAACGGTCTGCGAGTTCCCAAGTCCGAGGTCGCCCTCGAATGTCACTCCGAGCCGTTGGACCCAGAGGTGGGCCCCGTTGGCGCACTGTCGTTCCCCGGAGCACCGTTGTTGATCGTGGCCTCGAGTACGCCCACGCGGTCCATCACCCAATCGAAATCCGGTGGCTCAGCCCGGAACATCCCCGCGCTCGCCATCTCGGCATAGTCGGCCCGCAGCGCATCGAGTCCGATCTGGTCGGGAACCAGACGGATCCTGCCGGTCGTGCAGTCTTCGTAGCGCGAGGTGCTCCTGTAGAAATGGATGTTCTTCACGTACACAACGTCAGCGAGGAGGTCGCGGTCCCTGAGCGCAGCTTTTCCGACCTCGTGCTCGGACAGCCGGGCCAGGTCGTACCAGTGACGGGAGATCCGATCGGCTCCCCGGTCCCACTGCCCGCGGTTGCACTCATCATGGGCCAGGGTCGCCTTCTCCCAGAAGGTCCGTGCAGCCGAGAGCACGTCGACGGTGGCAAGAGGAAGCCCGACCTCCTCGGCAATGAGGAAGTCGGTCACGTACGGAGTGATCACGCGGGACTCCCTCGGAACGACACGGTTGCGGGCCCCGAACTCCACCTTGACCCGCTCGGTGAGGTAGCCGCCTTCCTTGGCAAAGCAGCTCGGGTAGTCGAGGACGACGGTCTCGTCGTCGAGCATGGTGACGCATTCGGTCGGGTCGTCGACGTACGGAGCAAGGGCAGAACTGATCAGTGGCACCACCACCTCTTCGAGGTAGCTCTTCAGCTCGGTGCCGAGCAGTTCCCGGACCTTCTTTGCCGCACTCCTCGATGCGGGGAGTGCGGCGTTCCCATCAGGATCGAGAGCGACCGTGATGTCGATGTCTTCGGAGAACCGGTCGATGACCCTGTAGACCTTCGAGAGCGAGGTGCCGCCCTTGAAGGCCATTTGCGGACGGCCGTCCTGGCTGAAGAGCACGTCGAGGGTCCAGCAGAGCCAGACGTCCTTCTCGAGGATCTTGGGCGGTAGACCGGTGCCGGCGGCAGCCACGGCGTACACGGCGCGACGCTCGTCGGGCTCCGCGAGCAAGAACTGATCAGGCATCCGCCGGCACTCTGACCGCCTGACGCTCCGAGGATCCGGACTGAGGGTGCTCGTAACGGTAGAACTCGTCGCTCAGCCAGCCCGGCATCGCATTGGTCTCCTCGCGCAGCATCTTGAACTCCGCGACCGGCAGCGCGCCCCGCACCTGGGCGATGACCTCGGGGGTCACCTGTTTGGGCCCGAGGTAACGCAGCGCACGCAGGGCCTCGCCGGCCGGTGTGCCCGCCAGCACCAGCTCCTTGGAGGCTGCGTGCCGGAGCTGCACCCTGAGCTGACCCGACTGGACGGTCCGGCTACGGCCAGAGGTGAGGAACACCGGGGACAACGGGGCTTGGGTGCTCAGGCCGAGCCGGCGAGCGGCTTCGGCGCCATGTGCGGCGATCGACTCGCCCCGGCTCTCGGCCAGGGCCTCGGCCAGGGCCTGGGGCTCGGGAGGGACCGGTCCGGCGAGGCGGCTCGTCTTCGGCCGGTAGTAGACGCCACGAGCGGCGCGTGTGATCTCCCCAGCACGCCCTAGCCGGCTGAGCGCCTGGTCTACGGCAGCCCTCGTGCCATAGCGAAGCAGCCGCGACGTCGGGATCAGGGCCCCGGGTCCGGCCTGCTCGAACTCCTTTCGGATCGCAGTGATGGTCGACGTACTCATGTCAGAAATACTACATGATTATCTGACAGAGGCGAACACGCGATCCCGGCCACCTCGCTCCTTTGGTGCGCTTCAGTGGCGGCTGACCAAATCGAGGCCGGTCGGCTGTGACAAGGCATGGAGGACCTCGTCCGTCGAGCCGAGCCGAGAGTTGGGCCGCATGCTGCCGGGACCCGTAACCAGACGGAGAAGGATGTGGTCGACGGGTCGTCAGCGCTGCGGAAACGAGTGGTCGGTGCGTTCAGGGACCGGTCATCTTCCCCGCTGAGCGCGGTTCCTCGTCCAATCTCTCGGGCGTGCTTCGTCGAGCGGGGAAGGCGACAACTGGTAGCGCCCGACCGGCATCCGATCACGAGCCGAAAGATCCTGGGCACACCGTCGCCGGAAGCTCGGTCGACACTCATTTGGCTCGCGACCACCTGGCACCGGGAGCGGACGGCTGTGCGTCCAAGGCCGCTAGTATTCATTGTACGAGCTATTCCTCAGACGTGATATCATGGTGATGTGCCACTTCGCCTGGTTCGGGTCCCGAAGTTCGACCCTTGGCTGAGGACACTGCCGGCAATTGTTGCAGCCGACATCACCGACGGGGCGGACTATGTGTGCGAGCACGGGCGAGGGGCGGTCTTGCCCGACGTTCGGCACCGCATCCAGACCAGCCGGCACTTTCCGGATATGAGTGAGGTCCGCACCGACGACACCGTCGACGGCAAGCGATGGGTGATGCGCGTTCTCGTCTGTTTTGTCGACCGGGACACGACACTGCTGGCATGTCTGGGAGGCAACAAGGCCGGCTACGAGGAACGGACCGGACGGGACTGGTATGACGACCACGTACCGGTCGCCGACCAGATCGTGGATAGGTATGTCGCACAGGCAGCCGCTGCACTTACGAGGAGACCAGATCATGAGCACTGACGAGCACGACGATCCGACGCCCGAGGAATGGCTGGCGTCCGCCGACGACGATCTCGTCGTCGATGAGCCGTGGAGCCACCCCGATCCGGAGTTCGACGTACTCCGAGACCAAGCGCGCAAGCAACGCAGGGCTGAGCACGAGATCGTCACGAGTCTCGGCGAGCTCCGCCGGGCTGCCGGCATCACTCAGGTGGACGTGGCCGAGCGGTGGGGACGGGGTCAGCCCCAGGTTTCCAAGGTCGAGCGGTCAGATCTCTCCACGGTTGAATTGACCACGCTGGCCGGCTATGTCCGGGCGATCGGGGGTCGGCTCACCGTCACCGTCGAAGCCGGCGACCACGTCTTCTACGAAGACCTGGTGGGCTCCTGACTCGTTGCAGGCTGGTTTCACTTGCCCCAGTATCCGGTCAAGACACGGATATGTCAGGAGAGCCCCATTTCGTGCCCGCAGATCGAACTGTGGGCGCGATGGGGCATGGCTGCGCCAGCCTCCGGTGCGAGCGGGGGATCAGCGGTCGGTCAGGTGAGGAGCGCAATGCGCTCGTAGGCACCGAGCAGTGCGTCCGCACTCGGCCACCCGTCGATGAGCCGGACGGTCACCTGGCGTGCACCGCGGATGACCTCGTTCGGTGATGCCCATGTTCTCGCAAGACCGGCCGGTGTCTTGTCGAACCTTCCGGTCGTCGGGGCGGCGGGGGTGTGAAGCACGCAGCTCTTGAATGCCGGTCTCATTCCGTCGCGCGCGGACGTCACCACTTCGACGCACTTGCCCCGCGCCGGGGTTGTACGCTCGGACCGCAAGGTCTGAAGTCCGGGGGTTATATAGGATCGCGGTGCCAATTACAAACTAGGGCAAGAACTAGGGCAGGCATCGCGGGAAACTCGTAAAAGCCCTGGTCAAAGCATACGGGGCAGTAGCTCAGTGGTTAGAGCAGGGGACTCATAATCCCTCGGTCGCAGGTTCGATCCCTGCCTGCCCCACCATCCCAGGATCAGAGAGGTCCGCGGTTTGGCGCGAGGTTGGAATTCGGCTGAACTTTGAAATGCCCGGTCGGTGGTTCGTCGGGTCAGTACACCGGTTTCGATCCCTCATAAGTCGGTGGGGAGTGGTCGGATCGTTGGCATTCGACCTGGGGTTCTGGGATCCCGGTCACTGCGAGAGCTGCAGCCCGGTGTGTGGAAGCAGGACGTGTCACCGGAACCGTCATGAGCTCGGCGTCGTTTCGAACCCCGGAGGCCGGGGCACAGGGCCGACAGCCACTCTGCGGTGGAAGGGGATGGAGGCATTGCCAAACCGTCGGCCTTTGACCCACCGAGGCTGTTTGCGGCTGTTTGACATGGCTATCCTGACTCCCTAGATTGTTATTCCTAGTTGACTACTAGGAAACATCAGCAATAGCTGATCCCGCACTCCGCCTGACGTGAACCGACCCATCCGAATGAGAAACGAGATTCTGACCCCATGCGACGCAACTCCTTTCGATCCAGTACTCCCTTGCGGGCCCTGGGCCTGATCGTGCCGCTCACCGGATTGACCCTCCTCGCCGGCGCCTGTGCCTCAAAGTCGTCGGCGTCAACCTCCACAACGTCGAACGCTCCGGTGGCCATTCACTTGGGATATCTCACCAATCTGACCCACGCGTCGGCTCTCGTTGGGGTACGTGATGGCTACTTCACCAAGGAACTCCCCAAAAACGCCACACTGCAGTCAGCGACATTCAACGCCGGCCCAGCCGAGGTCACCGCGCTTCTGTCCGGCTCGCTCGACGTGGCTTACCTCGGACCGAGCTCGGCCATCACCGCATTCAGCCAGTCACAGGGCAAGGGGATTCAGATCATCTCCGGTGCCACGTCCGGCGGTGCCGCCCTGGTTGTGAACGACACCATCACGACGGCAAATCAGCTGAAGGGCAAGACACTCGCCACCCCTCAGTTGGGCAATACCCAAGATATCGCCCTGCATACTTGGCTGAAGAGCCAGCGCATCACCTTTACCGACCCGAATGGGGGGAGTGGTGACGTCAACATTCTGCCGCAACAGAACTCCACCACGTTGACTGCATTCGAATCCGGGTCGATTGCCGGGGCCTGGGTTCCCGAACCGTGGGCGACTCGGCTGGTGGCCGAGGGCCATGGTCACGTGCTGGTCAACGAAAAGTCCCTGTGGCCCAAGGGGCAGTTCTCCACCACCGTGCTGGTGGTGACCAGCAATTTCCTCAAGAGTCATACTGATCTGGTCAACGATCTGCTGAAGGGCCAAATCGCCGCGAACAGCTATCTCAACTCATCGCCGGCTCGGGCCCAGGCTGATGCAAATGATGCGTTGGCCACCATCACCGGCAAAGCACTCAATCCGGCTGAATTGACGGCTTCGTGGTCCGAACTGAAGTTCACCGACGACCCGATCGCGGCATCGATCGCCGCCGATGTGAAGGACGCGGCGGCGGTCGGATTCCCGACAACAAAGATCACCGGTCTCTACGACCTCGGACCGTTGAACCAACTGTTGCAGACCGATGGACAGCCTCAGGTATCGACGTCGTGACGGTCACATCCATTGGGGCACCGGCGGTGTCACTCAGGGGAGTGTCGAAACGGAACGGTGTCGGGAACGCGAGCACCACAGCGTTACAGGACATCTCCCTCGACGTGGCGGCCGGTGAGTTCGTATGTGTCGTCGGGGCATCGGGTTGTGGAAAGACGACGCTTCTCAATTTAATCGCCGGACTGGATACGCCATCTGTCGGAACGGTGCAGGTTTCCACCGCGTCCGGCGGAGGTGATGTGGCCTTCGATGGCCCGGCCGGGACAAGGGTGGCCATGATGTTTCAGGACTCGGCGCTCTTCCCGTGGTTGAGCGTGGCGGCCAATGTGGAGTTGCCCATGCGGCTGCGTGGTCTCGGGAAGGCACAGCGACGAGCGGCGGCTGCGGACCTACTCGAGCGAGTCCGCCTCGGAGGGTTCGCTCACAAGCTCCCCCACGAACTGTCGGGGGGGATGCGCCAGCGCGTCGCTTTGGCTCGGGCCCTGGCCCAGGATGCACACCTGCTGTTGATGGACGAACCATTCGGAGCGCTCGATGCAATTTCTCGCGACCTTCTCCACGATGAGCTCGAGCGGCTTTGGGAGGAACGTCGTTTTGCGGTGATGTTCGTCACTCATAATGTGCGCGAAGCGGCTCGACTCGGTGACCGGATTGTGTTGCTGACGAGCCGGCCGGGCCGAGTTGCGGCCGTCTATCCGATCGACCTGCCCCGTCCCCGCCGTATTGCCTCCACCGAAATCGCCAATCTGGCCTCGATGGTCACGGACGAGCTCCGCTCGGAGATGCGGCGCCATGCTCGCTAGCCTCTCGCGTCCCACTCCGGGAACGCCTGGCGAAACGCTCGATGAAGATTTGGCGGGACTGGACGCGCTGGAGATACCGCTGGCGCTCGGAACCACTGGCCGGGTCCAGCGGGCGTGGGACGCGACGTGGCCCAAGTTTGGTGCCTTTGCACTGATCCTGCTGGCATGGCAGGTCGCGGTGTGGGCACATTGGAAGCCATTCATCCTGCAAACACCGGGTACGGTTGCGCGGCAGTTGGTGGATCTGTTGGGGACATCTTCATTCTGGACCTCTGCTGGTGTGACCTTTCATCACGCCGTCATAGGGTTTGGCATCGCCATCGCCCTGGGCGCGGTTGTGGGCACTGCCGTCACCCGGGTTTCGGTCCTGCGCGCTGCCCTCGGATCACTCATCACGGGAATGCAGACCATGCCGTCGGTCCTCTGGTTCCCATTGGCGGTGATGGTGTTCGGTCTCTCGTCGAATGCCATAGTGCTCATGATCGTGCTGGGATCTTCACCGGCTATTGCCAACGGTTTCATCTCGGGTATCGACCAGGTGCCCCCGGGTCTCACCCGCGCAGGTCGAATTCTCGGGGCCCGTGGGTTCGCCCTGCAACGCCACATCGTGTTACCGGCTGCGTTGCCGGTGGTGCTCGGCAGCCTCAAACAGGGTTGGGCCTTTGCCTGGCACGCGCTCATGGCGGGCGAATTCCTCATTCAGGTGGCCGGACAGGTCGGGTTGGGTGGACGGACCGAGAACGCCCAGACTCAGGGTTACTTCGCGGTGGTCGTGGCGTTGATGACCGTGATCGTGATTGTCGGCATCGTCGTCAATACCGGTTTCAACAGGATCGATCTGGCAGTGCGCCATCGTTACGGCCTGATCGACGCCAACGGACGCTGACCTCTACCTCCTCGGCGCTCACTTGTCGAAGGCTCGGGATCAGCCAGCCTGACGGCAGGGTTGATCTGCTACCACTAGCGTCTGGCGGATGGCACCCTTTCACCCCCTTCCGTTTGCCATTGTCGCCATGCTGGCGGCTGGCGTCGCGGCACCAGGGTGTTCCTCTTTTTCGTCGTCACCGACACCGTCATCTGGCAACCCGGTGCCAGGGCGCATTGCCATTGAGGGTCCGATGACCGGGCCTCAGTCGGCTACTGGTATGGACATGTATCGCGGCGCTCAACTTGCGATTGACCAGATCAACGCAGCCGGCGGGGTCGACGGGGTGAAGTTACGGCCGGTGCGAGCCGACGATGCGGCGCTTCCGGGTACCGGGGTCACCGTAGCCAAGCACATGGTGCAACAAGGCGTATTCGGCGTGGTGGGACCGTTCAACTCTGGAGTCGGAGTGGACAATCTCTCCATCTACCGCTCGGTCGGCACAGCGATCGTGCGTCTCACCAGTGCCCACCAGACCCAGGGTTTCGGAGTTACCACCCAACCGATGGACGTCCAGGTGGCACCGGTGGAAGCAAAAGAGCTCACCGATCAACTCCACGCCACCCGGGTTGCCATCATCTACGACACCTCTGCCTATACGGCCAGCATCGCCACCCAGCTCGAGGGACTGTTGACGGTGGCCGGGCACGCCCCGATCACGGTCGTGCCGGTACATGAGAGCCAGACGAACTTCAACACTGTCCTGGCCACGGTCAAGGAGGCACATCCCGACGTGCTGTATATCGCCGCCTACGGCACCGTGGCGGGCCAGATAGCCAAACAGGCAGCCCAACTCGGCGTGGGAGGCAGGTGTTTCGTGGACCTGGCTGCGCAGGGTCCCGACTTTGTCGCCGCCGCCACCGGCCCTGTGGCTCAAACATGCCTGAACAGCGGAGTACCCTCCGCTCAGCAATTTACGGGGGCGACGGCCTACGTATCCCAGTACCAGGCCGATTTCCATGCCGCCCCAGGTACCTGGGGCACTTTTACCTATGACTCGGTGGAGCTGTTGGCGAAAGCGGTGATGGCGGCCGGCGGCTGGAAGCAAACTGCCACTCGCGCCGCGCTCTCGCATACTGTCGATATGACTGGTATCACGGGGAAGATCACCATCGATCCGGGCACCGGGAACCGGGTCGATGCCCCGGTGGTGGTGCTCGGAATCGACCCCGCCGGCAATTACGTCATCGATCCGACGTGGGCCCTGGCCACTGGCTTCCCACTTCCCGCCAGCTCCGGTCGGTAGACCTGGTTCGATCTTGACCTGCTCCATCACCTATCGACCAACCGACGTACCATCCAGCCACGCCGTTGCCACAATCTGACAGGAGTCTGATGAATATCGAGGAGTTTTACAGTGCCGATGAGCGGCGCCGACAGTCAGCCGAGATTGAGCTGGGGACGAACTGGTATGACGCCAGCGGAAACCGGTACGAGCTGAGCTGGGTGGAGGACACCGGGGAGTTGTACGCCATGCTCGAGATGGTTCCCGAGGCCGGCTCGTATACGCCGTTCGGGGATGTCGAGGTGGAGAACCTCTCGGTTGACGAGGTGATTGTCACGATCATCGGCTACATCGCCACTCGCGACGAGATGGAGATCGTGCTGGCCGGATGGGAAGCCGAAATGGCCAAACCGGACGGGATCACCTGGGTCGCAGATCGCCTCCATGAGCACGATGTGCCCGGCACCGCACCGACCTCGGCGGGCTAACTCGGTTGGCGTACCGCCGCACCGCCATGCCGCCGCATGTCGGCGACTACCGGATCGTTCAGCTCCCAGGAGCGGGCAGGTCGAGCATGGTGGCCAGTAGCTGTGTGGCCAAGTTGTTGGTTTCGAAGTCCGAATCGATCGGCAGGATGTCCGAGTCCTTCAACAGGCCACCCAGCCGAGCCAAAATGAGGGCGAACCGGAAGCCGGCGAAGACTTCGTAGTACTCGATGTTCTCCATGTCGCGTCCCAGCAGCTCGCCGTAACGGGTAATGGTGGCTTCGCGGCTGGGGAACCCCGCGGGTCGATCCAGGTTGATGGTGTCGGTGAACTGACGGTCGAAGTAGAGCCACCACCCGAGATCCATCTCCGGTTGACCCAAACAGGTCATCTCCCAATCGAGCACGGCCACACATCTGAAATCATCGAAGATCATGTTGCCGATGCGGCTGTCTCCCCACAGCAGCGCCATCGGTGCATCTTCGGTGGGGCGGTTGGTCTCCAACCACTCGAGGGTGGCCGATGCCACAGGGATGGGTCGCCCTTCGGCGGCCCACGAGTAGAAGTTCCGGTAGTACGACAACTGTTGGTCGAGGCCGGTCGAGCCCCGGCGGGGGTTGTCGAGGAATCCGAGCCCGAGACCCCTCCAATCGGTGGCGTGCACCTTGGCCATGGCGTTCAAGCCGCTCCACCAAAGTCGTTCCTGCTCTTCTGCCGAAGCATCCACCAGCCATCCACCCGACGCATAGGGAGGATTGTCCGTTGGCACCTCCCCGTCGATGCACTCCATGACCGCGAATGGTGCTCCGAGGAGTGAGGTGTCCTCTTCGATGCCCACTACCGATGGCATGGGAACGTCGGTGTGCTCAGCCACGGTGCTCATCACCCGACACTGTCCAACAAAGTCAGGGTCGAGAAAGACCGTATAACCGGTCGGGGCCACCCGGGCCACCAGGCGATGGTGCGTAGATGCCGCTTCCGGTTCATCCCAGGTGGCGTCGAACAGGATGGTCTCGCTCGAGAATCCATTGGTCGGTGGCGACTCGAGATTGCTGACCTGAACATTGGCGATCCCGGCGATATGGGCTTCCACCCATGCCGCCAAGGTGACACCGGTCTCGGCTGGGTCGCGTTGGGTGGTCTCAGGCATGCGGAAAGTATGGCCTGTCCGAAAGGGAAGCGTCCGCTCCAGTAACCCCGGCACCACCGATGGTGGCACACGCCAACGGTCGTCAGCGGGAACTTCGGCCGGATTCAAATGCCAACCACCTCCGCCATGTCTTCGAGGCCTTCGAAATCACCGACCCGGCGGGCATGGAGGCGGCATCCGCCCGCAGGCGGTAGCCACGCCGACGTCTACCGGGGAGTCATCGAGAGCCGCCAGTTTCGTCAGTCGACGAGCGCCGATTCTTCGGGCCATGGACCTACGATTGCACAACAACTGCAGATGATCTGTCCGAAAGGGCGAGCGCCGCGGCGGGCCAGGCGAGGTAGGGTCCCGTGGGTTGGACAGCGGATTCGGATCGGAGGTCAGTGATGGAGGTGGTGGTCGACCTGGGTACGGCGGAAGTCGCCCTCCATCAACCCGACGACCTGCAGCGGTTCGCGGTGCGGGCGGTATCCCCTCGAACCGATGGTGGTGCCTCCGTTGGACAGGCGACGACAGCCCTCGCCTCCCTGGCCGCCGCACTGCGAGAGCACGATATCGGCCGGGTGGAACCCGATGGGACAGTCTTCATCCCCCCGGACGTGGTGAGGACCTTGGCGGCGCGGGCTGCGACGAACGCAGGCGGCCAACTCCCAGCCGAGTGGGAGACCAACTTCGCGTCGATGCTCGAGTTCGCCGTCTCCAAGGGTTGGATCGCCAGCGACGGCGCCATGGCTGCGCATATCGAATGGAGTGATGCCTGATGCGATTCTCTTACGCCGAGTCGATGATCGACCCCACCATGTATCTGCCGCTGGCCCGAGCCGTCGAAGACGCCGGGTACGACGCCATGGTGGTGCCGGACAGCATCTGCTACCCGAAGGTGTCCGATTCAACCTATCCGTTCTCGCCCGATCACACCCGCGAGTTCTTGGAGGACAAACCATTCATCGAACCGTTCTCGCTGATCCCGGCAATGGGGGCGGTGACCGAGCGGATCCGGTTCATCACCTTTGTGCTGAAGCTCCCCATGCGCCACCCCTTGCTGGTGGCCAAGCAGGCCACCTCGGTGGCGGTGATGACCCAGAACCGATTGTCGCTGGGGGTGGGCACCAGCCCATGGCCGGAGGACTATCAGTTGTGTGGTGTGCCCTGGGAGGGACGCGGGCGCCGTATGGATGAGGCCGTCGCCATCGTGCGCGGCCTGTCAGCCGGTGGTTATTTCAGCCACCACGGCGAGGCGTACGACCTCCCCTCGGTGAAGATATCGCCCACTCCGAGCCAGCCCATCCCGATTCTCATAGGTGGGCATGCTCCCGCTGCGCTGCGCCGTGCTGCTCGAGCCGACGGATGGCTGCACGGTGGGGGTGACCCGGCCGATCTGCCTGTGCTGCTCGAAAAGCTGAGTCGGATCCGCCAGGAGGAAGGCACCGCTGATCGGCCGTTCGAGGTGCACGTGATCTCAATGGATGCCTTCTCCATCGACGGTGTTCGCCGTCTCGAAGAGCAAGGGGTCACCGATGTGATTGTCGGCTTCCGGTGGCCGTACTCGGTCGGACCGGATGCCGAGACCCTGCAGACAAAGCTGGACAATCTTCGTCGCTTCGCCGACCAAGTGATCAGCAAAGTGGACCCATGACGACAGCCCGGGATCTGGGGAAGGCATCCATGGCGGCGGTGGAGGCACACGACCGGGTAGGTTGGCTCGCCCTCTTCGCCGACGACGCCGTCGTCGAGGATCCCATCGGCCCGTCGGTGTTCGACCCCGAGGGAAAGGGCCACCGTGGCCCCGAGGCCATCGCCGCCTTCTATGACAATGTGATTGCCGCCAACGAATCGATCAAGTTCACCATTCGCCAGTCATTTCTCTGTGGCGACGAAGTCGCCAATGTCGGGGTGATCCGGATCACCTTCGCCGGTGGCTCCGCGGTGGAGGTGGACGGGGTCTACACCTACCGCTGCTCGCCCAATGGGAAGATCGCCGCGCTGCGAGCCTATTGGGAGGCCGACGCCGTCCGCTCGATCACCTAGCGCCTCAGTCTCGGAGCCGGTCTCCGGGCTAGCTGGTGAACCCGTACTGATGGTGGGGTCCCATCACCGCACATTCGAACATCCCGTAGCCGACCTGCCCCTGGTAGGTGAACTTGGCCGCGTACTCGGTCAGGCCCCAGTCCATGTACGACGCGTCGGTGGCGGGGATCTCCTGTCCCTGGACCACCAGGTCGCCCTGGTACATCCCGTGTTTCCAATCAGGCTCGAGCCCGTATCCGGTTCCCAGTAGCAGGGGGAACGCCAGCAACGTTTCGACCTCGACTTCTGCCGTCTTCTTCCCTCGGGCGCCGAAATAGGAAAGGGTGGCGCCGATGACCTTGCGGGTGCCGGGCTCAAAGCGGAGGTCGTGCTCGGGGCGCCCCAGCCACTCGGGCTCCCGACCTGAGCCCACCGGGAAGGCTCGATGGGCGTCACTCATGACGCGTTCTCCGTCCGGTCGCTCCTGGATGATGGTGACCAGCGCGTGGTCTTCGAATCGGACCGGTGCATAGATCCAAAAGAATCCACTGGTGGTGTCGGTCACCCGAATTCCGGGGTGCTCCGACTCTCCGACCGGCCGAATTCCCCACGAGCGGTCACGCGATCCCCACCAGCGGTCGGGGGTGAGGGTGATCTCGCGGTCGCCGACCTTCAATATCCCGGTCCACGAGCCGGTTTGCGCGAATCGGGTGGAGTCGAACGTCACCCGGCTGAACTGACGATCGAAGTGGCGTGACTCCAGGAGAGCTTCGGAGAAACCCTCGTAGACAGCATCGAGTTCGATACCGTGCCCATTGGGTTCCACCACCACCCGTACCCGCTTCAGACCCTCTTGGACCTCCACCCGGATCGGCCCCACCGAGGCGTCCATCCGGTCGTTTCCCAGGGTCCTCGACGAGCGGATCACCCGGTGGTTGTCCCCCCACAGCACCGAAACAAAGGCGTCGGCCACGCTGAGGTTCGGGTAGTGACCGACGCCGATGACAGCAAACAGCTCCTCGTCGGTGCCGTGGACGTCGCCGGTCCCGTGGATATTGAAGTAATAGCGATCGTAGAAGTTCCGGTCCGATGTCTGCACGAAGCGCATCGGCTCGGAAATCTGGTGCACCGGATAGTCGTCAAGGGGAGAGAGCACAATCGGGAGCGTACCGGCCTCGGCGAAGCCGAGTCGGGTCGGCCCGCACCCCCGGCTGTCCCTGCCGGTCCCCTCCTGGCTACGATCGGGGTATCGGAGTAGAACCGGTTCCATCGAGGGAGGGCCCATGAAGTCGTACGATCGTCTGTTCATCGGGGGGGAATGGGTCGAACCGTCCTCGTCATCCACGTTCGACGTGGTGTCGCCCTCCAACGAGGAGCTGGTGGGCCGGGTTCCCGAGGCGCAGAATGCCGACATCGACCGGGCGGTATCGGCGGCACGTGAAGCCTTTGACCACGGCCCTTGGCCGCACATGACCCCCGCTGAGCGTGCAGTGGTCCTGACCAAGGCGGCGGATGCCATCCGCAACGACATGCAAGGTATCGCCGAGCTGATCTCCAACGAGATGGGCTCGCCGGTGGCATGGGGCACCTTGGCCCAGGTGTTTGCCCCGACCATGATCATGGATTACTACGCCGGGCTCGGTTCCACCTTCGCCTTCGACACAGTGAAGGACGGACTTCTCGGTCCGGTGATGGTGACCAAGGAGCCGGTCGGCGTGGTGGCGGCCATCACCCCGTGGAACGTGCCGCTGTTTTTGGCCGCGGCCAAACTGTCCCCGGCGTTGCTGGCTGGTTGCGCGGTGGTATTCAAGCCGGCACCCGAGACCCCCCTCGACGCCAACGTGTTGGCCGAGATTCTGGCTGAGGCCGGGCTGCCCAAGGGGGTCCTGAGTGTGGTGCCGGCCGGCCGGGAAGTCGGCGAGTACCTGGTGAATCATCCCGGGGTGGACAAGGTGTCCTTCACCGGCTCCTCGGTTGCCGGACGCAAGATCGGCGCCGCCTGCGGGGCCAACCTCAAGCGGGTCAGCCTCGAACTCGGTGGGAAATCGGCCGCCATTCTGCTGGATGACGTGGACCTCGATGTCACGTTGCCCCTGATGATGCCCAATGCCATCATGAACAACGGCGAAGCCTGCATCTCCCTCACCCGTATCCTCGCACCCCGCGACCGATATGCCGAGGTGAGTGAAGCGCTGGTCGAGCAGGTCCGAGCCATGAAGGTAGGGGACGCCCTCGATCCCACCACCGAGGTCGGACCGCTGGTGGCCGAACGCCAGCGCGAGCGGGTGGAGAGCTACATCCGCATCGGAGAGGAAGAGGGAGCGAAGATCGCCATCGGCGGCGGTCGCCCCGAGGGATTCGACAAGGGATGGTTCGTTGAGCCAACCGTCTTCGTCGATGTTGACAACTCCATGCGTATCGCCCGAGAGGAGATCTTCGGTCCGGTGCTGTCGCTCATCCCTTATGACGACGAGGCTGACGCCGTGCGGATCGCCAACGACTCCGACTACGGCCTGTGCGGAGCGGTCTATAGCCGCGACAATGACCGTGGTCTCGGTGTGGCCCGACAGGTTCGCACCGGCACCTACATGGTGAACTCCAACATCCCCATCGACTTCTCGTCCCCCTTCGGCGGTTACAAGGCATCAGGGGTGGGTCGTGAGTTCGGTGAGGACGGCCTCGAGTTGTTCCTCGAGAAGAAGACCATCACCCTTCCGGCGGGCTATTACCCGTCAGTCTGATCGGGACGGGATCAGCCGTGCCGGTGGCGGTGGCGACCCGCCAGCAGGTCGAGTACTGACCGCGGCGGCATGAGCCGCTCCCCGCTTCACTGGTAGGTCTGCGAAACTGTGACGGTCAACTTGCCGGCCTGACCAGACCGGTTCTCGATCGAGTCCGGAGGCGTCTGCCAAGATGAGTCCTGCTGCCTACGCGGCTGGCAACAAACCACTCAAGGATGCGGTGACCTCCACCGTGGCCCGTGGTCGAACCATCACCTTCGGATTCATTCCCGCCCTCGACGGGCTGCGGGCACTGGCTGTCCTCGGCGTGATGATGTACCACGGGGGGGTCCCCATTCTGGGGGGTGGGTTCCTCACCATCGACGTATTCTTCGTCCTTTCGGGATTTCTGATCACGTCTCTGTTGGTCGGGGAGTGGCGGAAGAAGCTGACGATCCAGCTCGGGAAGTTCTGGGCCCGCCGGGCCCGACGTCTGCTGCCGGCCCTGTTCGTGATGTTGATCGGGGTGGCCATCTACGCCAAGGTCTTCGCACCCCTGGGAGAGTTCGCCAATCTCCGCCTCGACTCGCTGTCCGCTCTGTTCTACGTGGCGAACTGGCACTTCATATTCGCCGGAACCAACTATTTCAACCTCACTGCTCACCCGTCACCGCTCCAGCACATGTGGTCGCTCTCGATCGAGGAGCAGTTCTACATTGTGTGGCCTCCGGTGGTGTTTGTCATGTTGTATCTGGGCAACAAACTGCAGGCCTCACGCCGGTTGTGGCCGTTGTTCGCCACCGCGGTGGTGGGGGCCATCGGATCCGCGGTCGACATGGGCCTCCTCTATCACGGGCCGGCGTCAGTCATGCGTGTCTATGAAGGTACCGACACCCGTTCCCAGGATCTCCTGGTCGGCGCGGCGTTGGCCGTTGGTATGGCCATGTGGGCCCAGCACCGCCGAACCCTCCCCGAGGACATGCGTCCACGTGGTGGTTCGGAAGGACCGGTGGCCCCGACCCACCGGCGTGATCTCCGCCGCCAGCGAATTGCCGGGGTCACACCGATCGCGGCCTGGGAGATCACGGCCGGCCGTTGGCGTACGGCACTCGGAGTTGTCGGGTGGATGACCATCGCCGCCTTCGCCTACCTCTGGTCCCATCTTTCGGAACCCACCGCGTTTCTCTTCCGAGGGGGCTTTTTTTTGGTGGCAGTGGGGGTGGCCATCGTCATCTTTACCGCGGTGACCAACCAGCTCGGATCGGTGTCTCGAGCGCTCGGCAACCCGGTCTTGCAGTACGTGGGAAAGATCTCCTATGGCACCTATCTGTGGCACTTCCCGCTGTTTGCGATGTTATCGGCTTCGAGCCTGCATTTGATCGGCTACCCACTCCTGGTCATCCGGATCGGGGTCACGTTGTTGGTCGCCACTATCTCGTTCTATCTGGTGGAAGAGCCCATCCGTCGGGGCAGGATGCGCTCTCTTACCGAATGGCGGGCATGGTTGATGACGTCGGGTGCCGTCCTCGGGGTGGTGGTGGTCACGATGGTGGCCACGCTGCCATCAGCGGCCGACGCCGCTCCAACTGCGATCGCCAGGCTGCCGGGGGCACAGTACAGCGGGCCTCCGGTAAAACTGGCCATCTTCGGCGATTCGGTGGCATCCCGACTGGCATCGGCTATGTCGCTCAACAATCTCCAGCAGACCTACGACGTCAATCTCGACAATGGAGCCCTCATCGGCTGTGGCGTCGTCCGCAGTACCGAATACATCAGCCACGGGGTCCCGGATCCGATGGACGGACCGTGTAATTCAAATTCTCCCGTGTCCCAGCAATGGCCGGCTGAGTGGGCCGGGGACCTCCAGCGGTTCCAACCCAATGTGGTGGCCGTCTTGGTGGGCCGTTGGGAGATCAGCGACCGGCTCATCAACGGTCACTGGATGCATATCGGTGAGCCGACCTTCGACGCCATTCTCAAGCAGTCATTGGAACAGGCGGTCACCGTCGGTACGTCGACCGGGGCAGCGATGATGCTGATGACGGCTCCGTGTTTCGACTCGGGCGAACAGGGCAACGGGAAACCATGGCCTGAAGACTCGGCCATCCGATTGACGGAGTACAACACCATCCTTCGTCAGGTGGCGGCCGAACATCCCGCCACGGTAGAGGTAGACGACTTTGGAGCACAATTGTGTCCCGGTGGGCGCTTCGCCCTGTCTCTCGATGGGATTCAGATCCGCGACGCCGATGGCATTCACATCGTGCCGACCGCGGCAGCGGGGCAGTGGCTCGACGCGCGCGCGTTGCCCGAAGCTGTCAATCTGGGCCGCCTACAGATGGAGCGCCAGTGACAGCGATCCTCAGCGTCGTCCTCCACCCTGGCTGGGTAATCGGGTCGGGTCGATGGCCCGGTCGGGTCGGTCTTCTGCTGAATGCTTCGGGTGACCGGGCCGGGTTCAAGTTCCGCTTATCCGGTTGACGAGTTGCCAGGAACCGTGGCCGGTGGCGGGACGGTGGCCGGTGGCGGAATGGACGAGGGCGGGGGCGGCTGAAACGGATTGGATTGATTGGCCACGACACACTGGTCGGTCAGCGCGGAGATCAAGTCGGACTCGGGGACCCGGCTGCTCTCCGACACCGTGGTCATCAGGGCTTGCCATTGGGCGTCCTTCCCGGCAGCCTGGGCGGCGAGTGGAAGTGAATCCCGGAGTTGGATATACGCCTGTTGCGTGAGCTCTGCTGAACGGGTGCTATCCGATTCCGATGACGCCTGTTTGTAGAGGGTGATCGATCGATCGATATGGACACACGCGGATCGCGCAAGTGATACGCCGCTGCTGCTGCATGCCGCTAGTCCGATCCCGCACCCCATGATGATGACGAGCCCAGTGGCCCGGCGGGGTAGGGCCCGACCGATTCGACGGATGCTCACTCCAACCAGCCGCTGGCTGAGTCGAGGAGGTAGCGGCTGACGGCCAGGCATCTGTCGAAGACATCGCACATCATCTCTTCACCAGCCAAGACCCGGGTCAACGAGACAGGGGAGCGGGCCACGATGGTGAGCCGGCGCTCGGCGGCATCGGTGGCCGAGGCGTAGGAATCAATGGCAGACACTTCGAGTGGGAGTTCGATCTCGCCAATCCCAGCCAGGTCGATGGCCAGGCGAAGAAGATCAGGACCATGGGGAAGGGGTGGGAGGGCCCAGGTAAAGGTCAGCGGAAAGTGGAACTCATCGGGAGGATCCTCGTCCTCGGCGAGCCCGAATACGGCATCCTCGAACGAGAGCAGGGTGCGGGGGTCGACCTCAAGGGCGAGGTGAAGGTCGATAGGGCCCCCGCAACCATCCTCGGGGTGGAGGTCGACTTCCCATACTTGGCGAAGGGAGTAGGTCTCAACGAAATGGCGCTCGTCGTGAACATGGAAACCATGGTCAACGGAGTGATCCTTGAGGTCGGCCACGTATCCGGCCACATCGATAACTGCCACAGGACCGCCAGCCTACCGGTCCTGGTTCGCCTCCAGTAGCGTCGGGTTGTGAACGATGAAACGCTCCTGGCCGTACTCCATGACGCCGCCACTGCAGTAGCTGAGGTTTTGGCCGGGTTGGGAGACTGGGGTCTGGCCGGAACCAGAGACGGCCAGTACCTGTCGGATCTGGCCGCCGATGCCGCTGCGATGGCCGTTCTCGAAAAGGCGGGCCTGGGTGTGATGTCCGAAGAGTCGGGCCGGCATGGGGGTGATCGCGATGTCGTGGTCGTGCTGGATCCGGTGGATGGCTCGACCAACGCGTCGCGTGGGATCCCCTGGTATGCGACAAGCCTGTGCGCAGTGGATGGAGATGGGATTCGGGCGGCGGTGGTGGTGAACCAGGCGTCGGGTGTGCGTTTTGAAGCCTCCCGGGGCGGCGGAGCTCGGCGCGATGGAGATCGAATTCAACCCTCGGGATGCAGGTCGCTGGGGGAGGCGATCATCGGGTTTTCTGGGTACCCGCCCACCTATTTCGGCTGGTCCCAGTACCGGGGCCTGGGGTCGGCCGCGCTTGATCTCTGTGCGGTGGCCGAGGGGGTTCTCGACGGTTACGCAGTCGTCGGGGGTTCTTCGCTCGGAAGTTGGGACTACCTGGGCGGCATGTTGGTGTGTGTCGAGGCGGGTGCCGTCGTTCGAGAATCGCAGGACCGGGAGTTGGTCACGCTGTCCTATGTCGATCGGCGTACTCCGCTGGCCGCAGCCACACCCGAGCTGTTGATTGAATTGGGCAAAGCTTCGGCGGGTAGCGTTGTGCCTCCGGGCGTTTAGCTCAGTTGGTTAGAGCAGCTGCCTTACAAGCAGCAGGCCGTGGGTTCGAGTCCCTCAGCGCCCACACCTCAGCGCCCACAAGATCAGCTTGCACCAACCGGATGCGGCCGACCCGTTGCCCGGCACGACCATCAGACCTGCAGAGTGCCTCGGATGTCTTTCATGAGGAGCACAAGATGCAGGTCGTCGGTGGGGCTTGCCTCGAACTCGGGAACGAGGTGGAGGTAGAAGTCGCGTGCATCGCTCGATTCGGCATGGACGAGCAGGCCTCGACATCCGATGTCCGAAGAAAGCTCGAGCAGTCGAGCAATGACGTCCTGGAGAAGGCCGATGCCGAGTCCCTGACGTTCATGGTCGGCGTCGACACCGAGTCGTGCGAGGAGTGCGACGGGTTCGGGATAACCTCCGGCACCTTTGCGGAGACGCCGAGGTGCCGCATCGGGACGGATCTGGGCCATGCACCAGGCGTAGTAAGCGACAACTTGGACACTTCGCTGTTCGGTTGCAACGAAGACACGAGTCGTTCCGGTGCTTGTCGACTGGCGGGCATAACGCTGCAACCATTCGGTCTGCCCAGGGGACCGGCATCGGAAGCCGCTCAGGTCATGGTGGGCGGCCAGCGGCTCCGGCGGCCGATAGGCGCCGCTCACTCAGTGAACGGAGAGGGGCGTTGGATCAGATGCCGGAGGCCCGCCAGATCGCGCGATGGGCGAGAGTTGAGCGACTCCCACGCGGTGAGAGCTTTGTCGTCGAGTTCGAAGACGTCACGGTCCGCGAGGACTCGCCGGGCTGCGATGCAGGCCTGCGTGACCACGAAGTCAGTCAGGTCGGTGTCACTGGCGGCGACGGCGCGGTCAATTATGTCACGCTCTTGGGGCGTGGTGCGAAGATCCATGCGCCGGCTCCGACGGCGTGATTCTGTTTGCACGGTCAACCTCTTCGTTGGTTCGGCTTGTGTTCCGCTCTTCGTTCGTACGTCCAGTGTACGTCCAGAAGACCGGCTAGGCAACGGATTCGAGTGCCCTGCCGAACAGAGAACGACAGCAAGTCGATCGCCCCTGGTCACTGAGCCTCTTGGAGGCCGAATGGTCATCGACATCACACTCCACCAGCCAGATCCATGAAAGACAGGGCAGGCCAGAACGTATCTGGGACCGGGGACGATTCAGTGCGCCTCGGGCCCGTTGGCTGGCTCCTGTGATCCGATACTTCGCCGGACCGCGTCGAGCAGGCGCTCTCCGCTTTGATTGGCATAACGGGTTGCGGCCTTACTGGCCGCCGCACCGTCACCGTCGCGCACTCCTTCGACAATCGGCACGAGCCCTGCCACGACCTCGTCGGGCAAGAAGAACGCGGAGACGAAGAGCGGCGCGGTAGCGCTGTACAACTCCTCCAACCATCGCATCATCACTTGGAGGGGCCGGTTGGCGGTCGCCCCGACCAATGCGGAGAAGAAAGCGAGCTCGGCGGCCTGTAGCGCTCCGCCGTTGCGAGCGGAACGTACCGCCTCCAACCGTTCTTCGAGAGTGACCACGTCGCCCCTGGTCGATCGGCTCGCCGCGAGTCGTCCGGCCAGCGCGGCGAGCGGCTCGCGCACCTCCAGCAGCTCGTCGACGATCCGAGGCCCGACGGCCGCCAGGGCCCGAAGGACGATGCCGTTGTCGCTGGCCCGCAGCGGGTCGCACGCCACAGTCCCCACTCCTTGCCGGGATTCGACCAGTCCGACCTGCTCCATCCGGGCAATGGCCTGGCGGAGGGAGGTCCGATTGATACCCAACCGCTCGGCGAGATCGCGCTCGGGGGGCAGAGTCGTCCCGGGCGGATAGTCGCCGGCCAGCATCGCGTCGATCAGCTGGTCCGCCACCTGTGCGGGGAGGGACCGCCGTTCCGGCCGCCTCAGGGATCGGGCCTCGGACCCCGCCTGAAGTGAGGATGGTTGTTCGGTGTGCGTCATTGGATGAACCATTATACCATTGCTCATGTCAGAAAGAGCGCACCGGCCGACTTCTGGCGGCAGGCGCGCATGTCGGTGCGAGTGATGGGAGCAAGGTGATGCCGAAGGGGATGCTGTTCAAGGAAGTGATGTCGGGGACGTGGCAGCCGGTGTCGCCTGGGACGGCGACAGGCAGGGCTTGCCCGAGCGGGGGACCGTTCCGTTTCGACGTGGTGGCCGAGACAACGGAACTGTTGCGGCCTTTCGGAACGGTGTCCGGAGCATTGTCGGGGACCCTCAGCGCGGCCGGGCTGGCGGACCATGTGCCCGCAACCGGCACGATCGAGGTCTCGCCGATCGAGCACCGCCGCATCCGTTACACGGTCGACTTCCCGGGTGACGACGGCGCCTCGTACCGCTTCGACGGGTGGAAATCGATCGACTGGACCCATCTGCTGGCGACGTGGACGACATTGCCCGGCACCATCACCGGACCTGACGATCGGATCGTGGGCACAGCGACACTGCGGTTCGCCTGGCGCGACGCGCCGTCGCTGTTGGCGAGCGTCCGCGTCCGCGGCATCCGACCACCGAAGGATCCGGTCGAACTGGCGGGTCGCCGGTGGAACGGCCGTGCCGACCGCCTCGAGGTCTGGTACGACACCTTCACCGACATGGACACCGGAACCGGCTTCTGGCTCCACCACGAGCTCGTAGCACCGTCCGATCCGGAAACGCCGGCGTTCGCCCATGGGTGGGCGGCGGTCTTCCCGCCTGACGGTCGACCGGTGTGGGAACGGTTCGGCCCGGCACCGGTCGGCGACGGCCCCTGGTTCTCCTCCGGGGACGAGGTGCGGGCCGAGCCGGGCGTGCGGACGGGCCGGGCCGGCTCGATGCAGTGGGACCTCCGTTACGAGGACAGCTCGGCACCACTCTTCACGTTCCCCTCCGCCGCCTGGCACCGCGAACTCCTTCCGGCCGCGCAGATCGTGCCCTGCCCGACGGCGGAGTACCGGGGATCCATGGTGGCTGGCGGGCGGACCTATGAGCTGTCCGGAGCGCGAGGGGCCTCGGCCCGCATCTACGGCCACGGGAATGCCGAGCAGTGGGCGTGGCTCCATGCCGACCTCGGGGACGGGGATGTCCTCGAAGTGGTGGCGGCCACACCCCGTCGCCGTGGCCTCAACCGATTGCAGCCCCTGCCCGTCGTCCGCCTGCGTTCTGCCGGCCGCGACTGGCCGGCCTCGCCGTTGGCCACAGTGCGTTTCCGTGCCCGACTCGACCTGCCGACCTGGACGGTCGCCGGCCGGTGGGGGAACCGACGGCTGCACGTCACTGTCACCCAGCCCGAGGAACGCTGCGTCCGTGTGGGCTACACGGACCCCGACGGCGCCGCGGCGACCTGTACCAATTCGGAACGCGCCGACGCCCACATCATCCTTGAACGTCGGTCGCCCGGTGGTTGGGTCCTCGAGCGCGAGTGGTCCCTCCACGGGACGGCGCACGCCGAGGTCGGCACGCGACCGTGACGGCCCCGGAACGGCGCCCCCCGGCCGGTGCCCGGCCGGCCCTCGAGGGCCTCTGCGCCGCGCTGCTCGACCTTCCGCCTCACGAGGCCCGGGTGCTGGCCAACGAGGTGACCGCCATGTCGCGACGGTTCCCCTCGCATGCCCGCCTCGCCCTGAGCGCCGGGTACGCCACGACTGACGTACTGTCACTGCTACATACTGGTTCCCGTCTCCACCGGCTTGACGCGGTACAGCGTGAAGCGCTGTTCGACCGCCTTTGCGCCGGCACCGCCACCGCCGACCTGGTCGACGCCCTGAAGGTGCCCGTTCTCATGACGCACGGATCGTTGTCCGCCGGTCCCGAGATGATCGCCCGCCTGACCGAGCCGCCGGCTCGCCCGGATGCGCCACTCGACGTGACGCTATCGTCGTCATGGCCATCGCGTTCGCTGGCCGACGTCGTGGTGATCGGCTCGGGTGCCGGCGGAGCCATGGCGGCGCGGGTCCTCGCCCGGGCGGGGCTGGCCGTCGTGGTGATCGAAGAGGGACGCCGCTTCATGGTCGAGGAGTTCCGCAACGGTACCCCGCTCGACCGGTTCGGCGACCTGTATCGCGACGCCGGCGCCACGGTGGCCCTCGGGCGGCCGCCGGTCATCATGCCTATCGGGCGTGGAGTGGGCGGGACGACCCTTGTGAACTCCGGGACCTGCTACCGCACCCCCGACGACGTGCTGCTGCGGTGGCGCGACCAGCACGGTGTCGACGCTGCCGACCCCGTGCGATTCGCGCCATTACTCGACGACGTGGAGGCCACATTGCAGGTGGCACCCGTACCGGACGAGGTGATGGGTGAGAACGGTCGTGTGGCATTGCGTGGTGCCGCAGCCCTCGGCTGGTCGTCACACCCACTGGCCCGCAACGCACCGGGATGCGGCGGGATGTGCCAATGCGCTATCGGTTGTCCACGCAACGCCAAGTTCGGGGTACACCTCAACGCACTACCCGATGCGTGCGCTGCCGGAGCGGTCATCCTGAGCGAGGCGCGCGTTGAGTGTGTGCTCCATGGCGCCGGACGGGCGACCGGGGTGCGCGTGCGGCGACCCGACGGATCCGTGCTCGAGATCCTCGCACCGAGGGTCGTCGTGGCTGCTGGAGCGACTGAGACCCCGACCCTGCTCCGACGCAGCGCCCTCGGACGCCATCCCCATCTCGGACGCAATCTGGCCGTCCACCCGGCCGTCAGCACGGCCGGGTGGTTCGACGAACGGATCAACTCGACGCGGGGTGTCTTGCAGAGCGCCGGCATCGACGAGTTGCACCGGTCCGACGGGATCCTCATCGAAGCCACCGCCACGCCACCGGGCATGGGTTCGATGGTCCTACCGGGTGCCGGCCGGCGATTGGCCGAACAACTCGGGCGGATCGACCATCTGGCCACGCTGGGGGCGATGATTGCGGATGCACCCTCGGGGCGGGTCGTCGGCGCACGGCGGGCGATCGTCCGCTACGACCTGGCCAAGGCTGACGCGGACCGCCTGGTGCGGGCCATCACGGCCATGGGACGGGTGCTCTTTGCCGCCGGGGCCACCGCTGTCGTGACCGGTATCCGCGGTCACGAGACGGTCCATAGCGAGGCGGAACTGGTCGATGCGGCGACCCACGCCCGCCATGAGCGGCTCCATGTCGCGGCCTTCCACCCCACCGGAACTGCCCGGATGGGTGCGGACGCCCAGTGCCATCCTGTTGATGCCGCCGGCCGGTTGCGGGGTGTGCGCGGGGTGTGGGTGGCCGACGCGTCTGTGCTGCCCACGTGCCCCGAGGTCAATCCACAGATGACGATCATGGCGATGGCCCAGGCGATCGCCCAGGGCATCGCCGGCTGACGACGAACGCGAGCGCAACCTCGGACCGGGATGGGCCACCTCCAACGTGACGCCGCGTACGGGAATTTGGTCGAAGGGCACCACCACGTCGGTCAAATTGCTGAACGCCGTCATCAGGAAGTGGAGGTTGACATCCAAACTCATGGAGGGGACGGGAGGAGTCGAACTTCAGCCGGCTTGCTGGCTCGCCATAGAGCCAAGCATGCGTCGGCGCCCGCTACGAGTTCCTCGATGATCTGGTGGGCTGGTTGTCGGCGACGAATGGCACCCACGGACTGTCCGGCGTAGAGGGGCATCGCCTCGATCGCGCCGGTGGTGTGGACATCGGGTGGCATAACCGAACCGCGAGGTATCGCAATGGGGGATCCAGCGACGATACCGTCCCCAACCGACTCGCCCTCGAAGCCGACGAGCGCGTCGATACAACTCGAGAGCACGCGATGCGGCGCATTGGGCCACATCACCGAGAATCCGGTGGTGAGGGTCGTGTCGCCAGGACCAGAGGCGACCAGAGCGTCAACGTAATAGGGATGGGCGGGCGATTCCTCGGCGGCCACAAAGCGAGTGCCTATCCGAACGCCGGCTGCTCCTGCCGCCAGGGCAGCGGCCATGGTGCGTCCATCACCGATCCCACCGGCGGCGATAACGGGCACGTCGACAATGTCGAGTGCTCCGGCCAGGAGGGGGAGCATCCCGATGGACCCCCGGACGTGACCCCCCGCCTCGGCCCCCTGGGTGATCACCAGGTCGCATCCTGCGTCGGCCGCGGAACGGGCTTCTTCGGGCGAGCCGACCTGCCAAGCCGCCAGCGCTCCGGCCGCATGGACGCGGTCGACGAGTGCGCGCTGGGGATCCCCATAGAAGAATTCGACGAGCCGACACCGCTCGGCAGCGAGCTCGACGGCAGACATGTCGAGGAAGGGCATCAGGAAGTTGGCACCTATCGGGCGGGTAGTCCGCTCGGCGAGATCGTCGAATACCTTGGCAATGTCGCCGCCACCCACACCCGAAAGATTTACCATGCCCAGAGCACCGGCATTTGAAACCGCGGCCGCCAACTTCGGCGTCGACACACCGCCCATTCCGGCGAGCTGGATCGGGACCGAACAACCCACCAAGGCGGTGAATGGTGTCTGTTTCACGTTTCGTCCTTCCCGGTGAGGTCAGCTGATGACGATCGTTCCACTGCCCACCCTGACACGTCGGGCGGACAAGTAGACCATCTGACCCACCATCTGACCCACCAACCGACCCACCCATCCGACCTGACGACCTACGATCGGGTGGGTGAGCCTCGCTGAACCCACAGTTGCCGATCTGCTGGTGCGCTGCCTCGAGCACGAGGGCGTGCGGTTCGTCTTCGGGCTGCCCGGCGAGGAGAACATTCTCTTCACCGACGCTGTATCGCGCTCATCATCGATCCGGTATGTCCTGGTCCGGCATGAGCAAGCCGCATCGTTCATGGCCGAGATCTATGGCCGGATCACCGGTCAGGCCGGCGTGTGTTCATCGACGCTCGGACCCGGGGCCATCAATCTGCTGCTCGGGACAGCGGATGCCACCACCAACAGCACCCCGGTCGTGGCCATCTCGGCCCAGGTCGGTCTCAATCGGATCTACAAGGAGTCGCACCAGAGCGTTGACCTGGTTTCGATGTTCGACCCGGTTACCAAGTGGTCGGCTCTGGTCCCAAATCCGGCTGCCGTACCTGAGATGATGCGCAAAGCCTTCAAGCTGGCCCAGACGGAACGACCTGGAGCCGTCTATCTGGCTGTACCCGAAGATGTGGAGTCGATGGCCGTCCCGGCCCAACTCGTGCCTCTTGCCGTCAATGTCCCTCGGCCCGACGAGCCATCACAATCGCAGATCGACAGGGCGGTTCAGGTTCTCCGGAGTGCCCAGCGCCCGGTGGTGCTCGCCGGCCACGGCGCAACACGAGCCGGTGCCGGCGAGGCCCTCATTCGGTTCTCCGAATGCTTGGGACTACCGGTCGCCACCACCTTCCACGGGAAGGGAGTATTTCCCGACGACCATCCGAATGCCCTGGGTGCGGTGGGCTTCATGCACCACGACTACGTCAACTTTGGTTTCGACGAGGCTGACGTGATCATCTCAGTCGGATACGAACTGCAAGAGTTCGACCCGATACGGATCAACCCCGAGGGCGACAAGCGGATTCTGCATCTGAGCCGGTTCCCAGCGGAGGTGGACAATCACTACACCGTTGAGGTCGGTGTTCAGGCGGACCTCGGACGCACCCTCAACGCTCTTTCGAAAGGTACCGACCGGCGCTTCGACCGAGCCACCAGCGGCGAAAGGATCCGGAGCCTGTTGGCCGGCGAACTCGCGCGCGGGGCGGCCGACGACAGCTTCCCCCTCATACCGCAGCGGATTGTGGCCGACACCAGGGCAGCCCTTGAACGTCATGACATAGTTCTGGCTGACACCGGTGCAGTGAAGATGTGGATGGCCCGGTTGTATCCCACCTACGAACCCAACACGTGTCTGTTGTCGAACGGGCTCTCCACCATGGCATTTTCGGTACCGGGGGCGATCGGGGCCAAGCTTGCCCGACCGCAGCGTCGGGTTCTGGCCGCGGTCGGGGACGGGGCCTTTCTCATGAACTCGCAAGAGATCGAGACAGCCCTTCGAGAGCATGTGCCCATCGCAATTCTGGTTTGGGTCGATGACGCCTACGGACTCATCAAGTGGAAGATGGAGATGGAGCTTGGCCACTCAACGGCAATTGGATTCACCAATCCTGATTTCGTGGCCTACGCGGAGAGTTTCGGGGCACGCGGACACAGGATCACCGAAGCCGGCCAACTTCTCCCTGCTTTACGAGAGGCGCTGGAGGCCGACACGGTCTCGGTCATCGCCTGCCCGGTCGACTACTCGGAAAACATGCGTCTCACCGAGTCCCTGGGGGAACTGGACGGCCCATTCTGATCGATTGGCATCAGAGAATTGCCAGCGGTTCCGTCCGTGCCCGGAACGGAAGTGGTCGACTCCTACCGCCTACGATGAGAGTCTGAAGAAGAGAGATGCTGGTTTGATGCCTTTCGACCATGGTGTCTTCCGAACCCCGCCCACGTAGCTCAGGGGATAGAGCGACGGTTTCCTAAACCGCAGGTCGCAGGTTCGATTCCTGCCGTGGGCGCTGGGAAAACGTAATTTCAGAATTGCGTCATCCCTACAAAATCCCTACTATCCATGCTGTGGCCGGGACGATGCGGGAAAAGGCACCAGGGCGGTGGGAGCTGCGGGTGTACGTCGGGCGGGATGCCGTCACCGGCAGGCCGAAGCAGATCAGCCGGGTGTACACGGCTCCCCGGCGCGAGCCCGGTGCCGGCAAGCGCGAGGCGGCCAAGCAGCTCGCCGCGCTCGTCGCCGAGGTCGAGAGGGGAAAGCTCGGCGGGAGTAGCTCGACGCTCGGTGCACTGCTTGACGAGTACATCGCGCACATCGAACGGATGGGCCGGGCGCCCACGACGCTGTACGGGTACCGGCGGATCGTCGCCAAGCGGATCGGCCCGGCGCTCGGATCGAAGCGGCTGGACAAGCTGACGGCCCACGATCTCGACCGGTTCTACGCGGACCAGCTCGCCTCGGGGCTCGGCGGCCGGTCCGTGCACCACATCCACCGGCAGATCAGCGCGGCGCTCCGCCAAGGCCGCAAGTGGGGATGGGTGGCGACCAACGTTGCCGAGGACGCCACGCCCCCGAAGCTCCGGCGGGCGGAGATGAACGTCCCGTCGCCGGAACAGGTCACGGCATTGATCGGCGAGGCCGCCCGGCCGGAGACGCGAGCGCCGGAGATCGCGGCCGTCATAACCGTGCTGGCACTGACCGGCATGCGCCGGGGCGAGCTGTGCGGGCTGCGATGGTCCGACGTGGACTGGCAAGGCTCCGCCGTCAACATCAACCAGGCGATCTGGCAGACAGGCGAAGGCATCGGGGCGAAGTCTCCGAAGAGCCACCAGGCGCGGCGCCTCTTGCTCGGAAAGAACGCAGTGGCAGTCCTCGCCGACCGGCACGCCCGGGCGAGTGCCGACGCGGAGATGGCGAAGGTGAGGCTTCCCGACAGCGCGTACATCTTCAGCCCGGACGTCGATGGCGCCGAACCGATCCATCCGGACTCGGTGACGCGGGCGTTCAACCGGCTGTGCCGCCGGATGGAAGAACCGGCACTGGTGAAGCTGCGTGAGAGTAATCCCAAGGCGACCCGGGCCGACCTGGCGGCGACAGATCGGTGGGACTTCCGGCTGCACGACCTTCGCCACTACACGGCGACCCAGCTGTTCGCGGCGGGGCTGAACCCGAAGACCGTCGCCGACCGGCTCGGGCACGCCGACCCGTCGGTCACGCTGCGGGTGTACACGGCCAACACCGACGCGCAGGCGCAGGAGGCGGCCGACTCGCTGGAGGCAGGGCTGGTGCTGCCGCCGATGGGTCGCAGGTCGCTGGGTGGGCAGTAGATCGGCGCGGTGATCAGTCTTGATGGACCTACACCGGCGGCCAATAGATTTCTCGGCATCTGGAATCGGATTGATGTCCCGGCGAGCGCTCATGATCTTATGTTCTCACATACCAAACAGTCGTTTCATTTATGAGTGATATGCGCTAGGGTGGACCCCGTGGACTTCCTCCGACCCGTCGAAGCCGTGATCCCTGGTGCCCGAGGCAAGGTCCTGGCCGTCTTCGCCGAGACGACTGCTGGGCTCAGTGTTCGCACGGCCGCCCGGCTCTCGGGTGTGAGCCTGGCCCAGACATCGCGGATCCTCCCGGAGTTGGCCACGCTGGGAGTTCTCGATCGGACCGAGGTTCCGCCATCGACGGTGTACCGGCTTGTCGAGGAAAACGTGGCGTCGCGTGCCATTCGATTGCTGGCACGGTCCCGTGACCAAGTACTTTCAGAGCTCGGGGAATTGGCGAAGTCGATGGTGGTACCGCCGGTCAGCATCATGGTGTTCGGGTCGTTCGCCCGAGGCGAGGCGGGGCCGGAGAGTGACGTCGACGTCATCATGGTCCAAGGAAGTTGTGTCGATGCCAGTTCTGAGTGGTCCGAGGGACTCGACGAGTGGCGTCGGGGGGCACGACGGCTGACTGGTAACGAGGTCGAGGTGATGGAAGTCGATGAGCTCGACGTCAGTTCGCGACTCCGATCACGCCGCCCCGTATGGCAGGACATCCGCCGAGACGGCATCGTCGTCTTCGGGAAGACGCTCGAAGAGCTGCAAGTCAACGAGCCGAAGGCACACCACGTTGCCTAAGCAGCCACCAAGGACCAAGCCTGTCACGATCGCTCAGGCAAAGCAGTACCTCGACAAGGCGGAGGAGTTCTTGGCCTCGGCGAATGACGATCTCGGCCAAAGCCGGATGATCGCCGCCACGAGCTCCGCCGTCCACGCTGCCATCAACGCGAGCGACGTCGTGTCCGGCATTCGGTCGGGCCAGCGTTCTGCCGGCGAGTCCCATGGCCAGGCCTTGGAATTGCTGAAGAAATCGGGTGCCGATGGTGTTGCTCTGGCCAAGGACCTTGCCCGACTAGTGGCACTCAAGCCGAAGGCCGAGTACGACCCATCCGACATCGCTCCGGGGACGGCCCGCCAGGCCGTCGAGCAGGCAGGCCGTTGCGTTGAAATCGCGCGCAGAGTACTTGCATCGCGGACGTGAGTGAAGGGCTCAGCGACCGGGGCGAAACGCAAGACTGATCTTGTCTTGATTGGCTTCACCGACGCAGCGAGACGCTCCATCGCCGGGAGCCGCTCCTCGGAATAGGTTCCCATCGTCAGTCGAGGTCTTGACTCCTTGACCGCCATTGGCAGACTCAGCTCCCGCTGTTGCGTCTCATACACGCTCCCGAATGTGGCGATACCAATCGTGGCGGTCACGGATACTGTCCGGTCAAAGTCCCGAGCGGACGTTGGTACTCGATGTTGCCTCGCGTCGATGTGGCCGGTACATAGGAGCCGTGCGGGCCGGCGCCAACTCCGAACTGCGGTCGGGAAAGGGCCATATTGGCGATGCCCCATTCCCGCCAACGTCGCGGCCAGTCACATCGGCGTCCCGTCGCGGGGCGGATCCATGGTGTCTGGGAGTGCTCCCCTCGCCCGAGGCTGTGCGTATAGGCGTATCACGTATGACACCGTCTGTGATACAGTAGTCGTATGAGAAGCCTGCGCCTCGATCCCGATCTCGACGAGAAGGTTCAGCGAGCCGCCACGGTCAAGGGCGAGTCGGTGTCTGAGTTCATCCGGCACGCGGCCGAGGAGCGTGCCAACGCGACGCTGGCGGACCGCCCAGGCGATATCTTCGCCGATGTCGTCGGTACCATCCACGGCGGAGGCGGGCGTGCCCGGCACTCGGGAGAGGCCTTCACGAGAGTCTTGGCCGATGACCGAGCTGGACGTTGACGCTCACCGATGCTGGACCTCTCATCGCCCTCATTGACGCCGATGAAGCGGACCACGTCGCCTGCCTGGAGGCGCTCGACGAGCTCTCTTTGCCGTTGGTGACGACATGGCCGGCGTTCACCGAGGCGATGTACCTCCTAGCAAGGGCCGGAGGGATCCAGGGACAGCGGGCACTCTGGCGGTTAGTTCACACCGGTCGCCTGATCGTCGCTGACCTCTCAGCGTCCGCGCTCGAACGCAGCGCCCGGCTGATGGATCAATACGCTGACAGGCCCATGGACCTCGCCGATGCCACCCTGGTCGCATTCGCCGAGGAGCATGGTCACCGCAGGATCTTCACGCTCGACTCCGACTTTCACGTCTACCGCATCCGTGGCCGCCAGCGCTTTGAGGTTGTCCCCACCCGCTGACCGGGTGCCCGGCTGGAGCACCGAACGACGCGCCAGAATGACTGTGCTCCGGTGCCAAATGCCAGCGCAGAACGCACCTACGCGTGCGCTCGCTGTCCGCAAGCACTCTCGGCGTCGGAAAGTACGCGGCACGCAGTAAACCATGGCTAGGGGACGCACAGTCGCGAGTGCCTCGACAGGAGCGTGGAGGGGCCGAACGCCTTTGTTTGCCGGCATTCACATAGCAGCCGGCACAATCCTGAGATGATTGTTGACTATTCCTATCAACTTTAGTTAAATAGTAGGAATGAGAGCCAAGACCGCCCCCATCAAGTCCGCCTTCGTGGCCCTCGCCGTGTCAGGAGCGCTGCTCTCTGCCTGCGGGACGAGCACCTCGGCCAGTCCCACCACGACTGCGTCATCCACGAAGAGCGTCACCACCTCGACAATCCCGGCGGGCACGGTCCTGCGGGTGGGTGAGCAGTTGAAGAACCTCTCAACGATCCTTTCCATCGCGGGCCAGGACAAGGACTTCCCGTACCAGGTCCAGTACTCGGAGTTCGTCGGCGGCCCGCCGATGCTCCAGGCGTTCCAAGGCGGCTTGATCGATGCCGGGTACGTCTTCAGCACCCCGCTGATCTTCGCCCAAGCGGCCAACCAGGCCGTCACGGCGGTCGCCGGGTTCGGGACCCAGGGCAGCGGCTACGCCCTTGTCTCTGCACCGGGGAACACGTCCATCAAGAAGTGGGCAGACCTGAAAGGCAAGAAGGTCGCCTACCAGGTGGGCACCGCAGGTGAGGCCGTGCTGCTCGAGGGGCTCAAGACCGCAGGGCTCTCGTACAGCGACATCACCACCGTCAACCTGCCCACGACCCAGGTGGCCGCAGCACTCCAAGGGGGATCGGCAGATGCCGGTATCACTGTCGAGCCGCTGCTCAGCGTCTTCCTGCAGGCGAACCCGACAGCGCGGGTGGTCACCTACTCGACGCAGATCACCGATCGGACCGGCTTCCTGATAGCGACTTCTGCTGCGCTGGCTGACACCGCGAGGTCTGCAGCCCTCGCTGACTACCTCACCCGTCTCGTGAAGGCCTACAACTACCTGCGGGCCCACCCTGAGAAGTCGACGCAGGCGATCTTGGTGCAGCAGTACGGGCTGAGCCCGGCACGAGCGAATGAGGTGGCGACGCGGGAGGGACCCACCGCCTTCGTCATGCTGCCCGGAGCAGTCTTCGCCGCACAGCAGAACGTGGCTGACCTCTTCGCTGCAGCCGGTCAGATCCCCTCGAAGATCAACGTGGCCAAGGAGTTCGACTCGAGGTTCAATGACCTCATCACCTCGGTGCAGGACTCATGACGGTGGTCGACACCGACCGTATCGTGGTCGCAGCGACCCGATCAGCCGAGTTGAATCCGGACATAGCAGCGCTGCCACTGACAGGGGCCGCACCGGTATTCGTCAAGCTCCCGTCCGGGGTCACCGACGAGTTGGGAGGACACCGTGCCCGTCCGGGTAGGGGGCGGCAGCGACTGATCGGGGTCGCGCTGCTGTTCGTCCTCTGGGAGGCTGCCTCTTTGCTCGGGTGGATCAAGCCGCAGGATCTGGCGCCGCCCACCGCGGTTGTCACTACCGGCGCACACCTGCTCAGCAATGGGGCACTCCTCACCGCCTTGTGGGCATCACTTCAGCGGGTCTTCTGGGGCCTGTTCGTCGGGGTCCCGCTTGGTGCACTGCTGGCGCTGGCCGCGGGTCTATCGAGGACAGGAGAGAACCTGATCGACGGCAACGTCCAGATGCTCCGGTTCGTACCCATCATCGGCCTCGAGTCGCTCTTCGTCCTCTGGCTGGGCGTCGGTGAGACGGCGAAGATAGCGATGATCACCCTCGGCGTGATGTTCCCCATCTACGTCAACACCTATGCCGCGATCCGTTCCCTCGATCCCCGTTTCGGCGAGCTGGCCGACGTCCTCGGCCTGAGCCAGTGGGCACGCATTCGCCGGATCGTGCTTCCCGCAGCACTGCCCGGATTCCTGGTCGGCCTGAGGATGGCGATGGCGGTGGCGTGGCTGCTGCTGGTCTTCGCTGAGCAGATCAACGCTTCGAGCGGCCTCGGCTACCTCATCGTGCAGGCGCAGACCTTCTTCCAGTCCAACGTGATCGTGGTCTGCCTTGTCTGCTACGCCGTGCTCGGGTTGCTCACCGACTCCCTGGTTCGCTTCATCGAGCGAGTCACTCTTCGCTGGCAGCCGGGCCGATGAGCGTGGGCATTGTGACTGCGACCGAGCCGGCGATGGAGTTCCTGGCTCCGAGTGGTGCGGTCTGGGTCCGTGATCTCCGTCGTAGCTTCGCCGACCGTGAGATCGTGCGCGGTGTCGATCTTCGGATCGCCCCCGGTGAGTTCGTCGCCCTGCTGGGTCGTAGCGGGTCGGGGAAGACCACGATCCTGAGAGCGCTGGCCGGGCTTGACGGCGGCGTGACGGGCGAGCTCTACGTGCCCGAACGTCGCTCTGTGGTTTTTCAGGATCCGAGGCTGCTTCCCTGGGCGGACGTGCTCGGCAACGTGATACTCGGCACGCAGGGATCGGCAGCGGCAGCCCGAGGCGCCGAGGCGCTCGACGAGGTCGGCCTGGCTGGCCACGAGAGCGACTGGCCCAAGACGCTCTCCGGTGGCGAGGCGCAACGGGTCGCACTCGCCCGGGCGTTGGTGCGCGAGCCACATCTGCTCTTGCTCGATGAGCCGTTCGGTGCGCTCGATGCCCTCACCCGGATCAGGATGCACTCCCTCGTCGTGAAACTTTGCGAGCGCCACCATCCGGCCGTGCTCTTCGTGACCCATGACGTCGATGAAGCGATTCTGCTGGCTGATCGGGTGCTCGTACTCAGCGAGGGCCAGATTTCGCTCGACACGGCGGTGGAGGTCGCCCAGCCCCGTCTGCGCAGCGATCACCAATTCAGTGCATTGCGCTCGACCCTCCTGGCTGAGCTCGGCGTCGATGAGTCGACAGAGGGTTCGACCCACACAGGCGACCCCATCCAGATCCAATAGCCCAGCAATCCCCCAACCGACTGAACAGGAGAGAAGGACAATGACCATCATCGACACGAGGGTTGACCTCGATATCACCCCACTCTCGGGGAACATAGGTGCCGAGATCCGCGGAGTAGACCTAGGGAACCTCGACGAGGAGTCCGTACGAGAGATCCGGCGCATCTGGCTCGACCGCAAAGTCGTGTTCTTCCCCGGACAGGACCTCGACCCCGAGAGCCATCAGGCCTTCGCCGCGCATTTCGGCGAACTGACCGAGGGGCACCCGGTGGTTCCGGGTCTCGACGGCTTCCCGAACGTCTTCGAGATCGACTACTCGAAGGCCCGCGAGCTCTACGCCTCCTACGGCGACGTCTCAACCCGGACCCAGGGTCTGGACTGGCACACCGACGTGACTTTCGTGGAGCGCCCCCCGCTTGGGTCGATCCTGCGTGCCGTGGTCGCCCCCCCGGCGGGCGGTGACACCGTGTTCTCCAATCAGCAGGCGGCCTTCGAGGCGTTTAGCCCCTCGTTCCAGGCTTTCCTCGAGACACTCACCGCCGTCCACGACGGGCAGAAGGCATTCCAATCCATTTTCGACAAGAATGGATCGGGGCGCTGGGAAGGTCAGGAAGTGCCGAAGCTCGATCCGGTCATACACCCCGTCGTTCGGACGCACCCCGAGACCGGCGCCAAGGTCCTCTTCGTCAACCCTGGCTTCACCTCGCACATCGACGGGCTCGAGCGCAGTGAGAGTGACGCGCTCCTCGGGTTCCTCTACAACCACTCCGTCAAGCCCGAGTTCACCGTGCGCTACCACTGGGCTACAGGTGACATCGCCTTCTGGGACAACCGTGCCACACAGCACTCGGTCGTCGGCGACTTCGGTGAGCAACACCGGGTCATCCAGCGGGTCACCCTCCGCGGTGATGTGCCCGTCTGAGCTCGTAGCAGCTCCGGCCTCCCACGTGGAACCCCCCCACACACGGCGACCGCCGATGACGGCCACGGTGTGACCGGGCCGTGACGTCATCGCGCTGGACCCATCCGTTCTGCACGCGTCAGGTATCGCCGTGCGGGACGGACGGGTGCCGCACATGGGAACGCCTGTCGGGGTGAGCGACGCGCTCGGATCGGCACCGTCTGACGGCTCCGACCGTGCAGCAGTCCTGCCACCGGAGCTGCGCGACCTCTGGGAGGGCCAGGTCACGGGATGGTCGGAGTCTCTCTGCGATGGTCCGATCGAACGTTGCAGTCGCTCAGATGCTCCAGGAGTTCGCCGACCTGCCCGGTATATCGGGCAGCGACCCGTTCAACGTGCGGGCTTTGTTCACCCCAGCGCGGCGGACCCGGCGCGAGGTACCGCCTCGCAGGTGAGAAGGCGCCCCGGGCAACGGCTGGTTGTCAGGCAGAGATCGCAAGTTCCCGCGGTGCCTCCCTGATGAGCCTGATCGTTGACAGTGCCACACCGAATGGCCATTCTGTGGGCCCCGCTCATGTTGCTGGTTAGCCGGATACCGGTCCTTGCTGGTCCACACTTGGGCCACCAAGATCTGAAAGGCTGATCAAACGTGAGGTCTGACCTCCGGCCCCGGTGCTGATCAACGAGAGGTAATCCGACATAGCCAAGCCCCCGTCGTCAACGACTCCAAACCGCAACGGACCCTCGCTGGGCACGCGGGGACCAGCTCTTCGATGACGCTCTTCACGCTGGTCCTCGAGAACATCTGGGCAAAGAAGGCTCGTTCGACCGGCATTGCGTTCGCCGTCGCACTTTCCGTCATGACCGTGGTCACCCTGACCGTCGTCAGCAGCGGGCTCGAGAACGCCGCGGCTGCCGTGCTGACCATCGGCAAGGCGGACTTCACCGTGGCCCAGACCGGCGTGTCGGACATCCTCTACAGCAACCTCGACGACAACCAGGTCGCCCGGATCAAGTCGACCAAGGGGGTCGAAAGTTCTGTCGGCGTTCTCCTCGAGACCGAGAAGATCAACGCCGCCAACCCGCTCTTCATCGAGATCGGCATTCAGCCGGCCGACCTGAATCCGTTCGGGGTCACCATTGTCGCCGGTAGCGCCTACGGACCGACGTCCAGCCACGAGGTAATGCTCGGATGGCGCGCTGCGCAGAACTTCGGCCTCCACGTGGGGGATCAGTTTCACGGCAATGGAACCTCGAACACGGTGGTCGGCATCTATTCGACGGGCATCTCCTACGGCGACCTCGGTGCCATGTTCCCGCTGCCTGCGCTTCAGGCCTACAACCGGGTGCCCGGCTCGGTCTCACTCGTGTTCGTCAAGGTGGCACCCGGGTCTTCCGTAGCGCGGGTGCAGGCGGCGCTCAGCTCCGCGCAACCCGAGCTCACAACGATCCGAACTGCCTCGCAGTTCGGCCGTGTAGACCGCAATCTCGTGTTCTTGAAGGCGGCGGTGACCGGAAGCACCATTCTCGCGCTCGCGATCGGCGCGGTGATCGTGGGCAACACGATGCTGCTCTCCCTGTTCGAACGAACACGGGAGTTCGGGTTGCTGCGAGCCATCGGCTGGGCGCGGGGCAGGGTGGTGGCCCTCGTCGTCTCCGAGAGCTTGGTCTTGGCTCTGATCGGTTCGGGGATCGGAGTAGGGCTCTCGTTCGCCGTTACCGCCGTGCTCGAGGCACTTCCCCAGTTGAATGGCGTCCTCCACTCGAGTTTCACAGCCGGGGCGTTCTGGCGCGGACTCATCGTCGGACTCGGCATGGCCGTTCTCGGCTCGCTGTATCCCGCGATTCGGGCCGCCAACCTGACACCAGTCAAGGCTCTCAGTAATGAGTGAGGGTGAATTGGGCGGCCGCCCGATGATCGAAACCCGCGACGTGACGAAGGTCTACGCCGATGGAAAGGTACGCGCGCTCGACGGCGTAGACCTGAGCGTGGAGCCGGGCGAATTCGTCTCCATCACCGGACCGTCGGGTTGTGGGAAGTCGACCCTGCTTGGTTTGCTCGCGGCCTTGGACGTGCCGACGTCCGGCACGATCCGGGTAGGGTCCTACGACCTGCAGCACCTTCGAGACGCTAATCGCTTCCGCCGCCAGGAGGTCGGACTGGTGTTCCAGTTCCACAACCTGCTGCCGCGCCTATCTGTGCTCCGCAACGTCGAGATCGCGATGATGGGTTCGCAGCGTCCCCGTGCTGAGCGGTCACGACGGGCGCTAGGTCTGCTCGACGACGTCGGGATTGTTGGCCTCGCCGACCGCCGACCCCCGCAGCTGTCCGGAGGCGAACGCCAGAGGGTCGCAGTCGCTCGTGCGTTGGCGAATGATCCCTCGGTGCTCTTCGCCGATGAGCCGACCGGAAGCCTCGACAGCAGTTCCGTGGCGACAGTGCTCGGGCTGTTCGAGAAGCTTCGCTCCGATCGCGGGGTCACGATCGTGCTCGTGAGCCACGACGACGCAGTCGCCGCAACGGCGGATCGGATCATTCATATGCTCGACGGTAGGATTGTCGCGCCCTAGTGTGGGCACTCACCCAAGCCAGTCCGATTCGACGGGCGGTGCCCAGCAATCGCCCGAAGGTGCCGCGATGTACTCGTGGCTTACTGGTCGAACCGGCTGTCTCCTTGGTTGGAGAAACCGCTACCCGTTGTGGCAGCCACCAGCCGTGACCATTCACAAGCGATCGGGGAACCGGCCTGAAGCTATGGATCTGACTGAGCGACGTGGCTGCCGCCGGCCGCCATCGTGTGCACCACGATGAGCACCATGTGCCCCGGCAGCGCGGCGCCGACACGGCTGGAGAGGTTGAGCGTGGCGTTGATCGGGCGTTCAAGCCCGGGTCGGTCGACCAGCGAGGGTGCACACGAGCAGCACGCCGGCGTTGGCCACCAGTTTCGACTTGCCGGGCGTCACCTCGATTCGGTCGAGACCGTGCGATCCTGGCTTCACAGAAAGTGCCCCCTTGGTTGGTGAGAACGATGACGTCGAGCACTGTCATGTTCCCAGCCGAGGAGGCTCGTTCTGCACACACCGGATGCCCCATGGTGTCGGCCGGACGACATCGAGAGGGTATCCCAAACCGCCGATTGGATGATCCCCCGGTGTCGGTGAGAGCCACCGTGTGGTGTACCGTCGTAATGGCTCATTGAGAGCACCAGCGTCCCCGCTTACGGTGACAAGATCGAGAGTCCCGATGGGACCCACCAACATGGTCCAATTCCTCGGACCGGTTGACCAAGGACACACTCGTGGGAAGACCGGGAGAGCGCCGTTACAGGCTGCCGGACCGCCTTCTCAGTCAGAACCGATGCCCACCCATCAGTGGGGCCGGTACAGGCAGTGCTTCCCCGTTGACTCCTCGGGATCTCCACAGGCGGAGTCGTGGGCATCTCCGGGGCGCCATCGAAGATTGTTTGGAACCGAATAGTGGGCGGGGCGTACGACACCGGTATGGATCTCCTCATCGAGGCGGCCAAGGCACTGGACACGGCGAGTGATGCCTGTGAGGCGCCGGAGGACGCAGCCCGGTTCTCGGCACTGGCGGACCGGGTCCGCAGCTACCTGGCAGTGAGCCGTCCGACCACGACGCTTGGAATGCCCCGGATTCCGCCGGGCGGCAATAGGCTCACTGATGAGAGCGTGATCCACCGGTCAGGAGCGGTCCAGCTGTCCCACATACGCGTCCTTCCGGACTGAACAACGGCCGATCACCGGTTCCGAACCCATCCGATTGCGCCGGTTCCCATCAGTGGAGAGCGTGAATCGGCCCGGGAATCCTGGTGGGAAGATCGCCTGAGGGGTGAGTCCCCTGTAATCCGGGCGACAGATGGCTTCAGTCCTGCGACCGCCCACTGGGAGGCCGAAACACGCATTCCGCTTCGCTGCTCCTCGGGATTGAACGGGGTGAGTGGGGATGGTGACGGGCTCGGTTGGCCGGCGGATCGAACCCGAAAGGCTTGAACTCGCCGCTATACGGGACACCCGGGCCAGCTACCAGAAGGCCAACTCCCCGGAGCCGCCGAAACCGTTTGCCCAGCCTTTGCCGCGGGCAACCCGCGACCGGGAGGCCCTGGTTCCGTACGTGGCGAGGTCTGGACGTGGTCGTGTGTGCCGACGGATGAGAGCAACGGTCAGACAGGGAATCGAGGTGGCCAATGTCAGTACCGGCAGAACAACGACCAGAGGACAGCCGATTACCACGCCACCAATGAACCAGGGCCAAAGCCGAAGGCGTACGGCCATTTCTGGATCGGAGCCGGTCACGGTTTCCCGTGGTGCATGGCGCCAGTCGCAGATTCCGCCCAGGCTGACCTTGCGAGTCAGAGCCTGTTGAAGCCGAATCTGCTACAGCGCAGTCGGATGGATAGGAATCGATTCGGTGAACCCACCTCGCAGCACCCGCACGACCAGTTGGCCATTGGCGAGGCTCGCCTCGACGCTGCTGCCGAATCCATCAGGAAGCTCGACTTCTCGCTCGTAGCCGCCGTACTCCCACTCGTGAAGCAAATATGTCCGCGGACCCGCGCTACGAAGTGAGGCCTGAAAATGCAGTTTGCCTGACCGCAACCTAACAGTCACATCGTCAGCGGTGACTGCCGGCAGAGGGGCGACGATCACCAAAGCAGCCGCCGTCTCGTAGACGTTTACAGGGACCGCTTGCGGGCGCATGGTTGCGGCGGTCCGGGCGGTCTCCGCCGCCACCTCTTCACGTGTCGGCTGCGATTTGTCCATGACCAACTCTACGTCTACACGCCACGCGTGCGCGTTTGCCCGGCCGCACCTCCCTCGCAGCGCGCCGAGGCAGCCCTGTTGGTCACGTCCCCGAGGATCCACGGTGGTCGTCACGGCGTCGCCCTCGCCGAGGTGAACTGGTCCGACCTGGTCGCAGTTCGTGGGTGCCCACGCGACGACGATGCCGGCAGGTGACTTCCTCCACGTCGACACAGTTCTCCTTCGCCGTCTCTACGTGCTCTTCTCCATCGGACTCGACACCCCGGCGGGTCCATGGGAGCGGCATCACCGCCAACCCGGTGGGGGGTGGGTCACCCAGCCGGCTCGCAATCTGAGCTTCGCCCTGGGTGGAAAGGGTCACCCGAGCGGTTCGACGGGACCATCCGCCGGGAGTGCATCGACCGCTTGCTGGTGTTCCATCGCGTCCAGCTCGGCGTGGGGGAGAAGCCACTGCGCATCGGCGATCCGGAACCCACAGGCGCTAGATCTGGAGTCGCGTAACAGGCTCGTGAAATTCCGGGGTGTGCGCGTAAAGAAGACGAAAAAGGCACTTCCCTACCGGTCCGGCCCGTGTGATAGTGGCCCGGTGGCCCATGCGGACGAGACGTTGAACAAGGATGGCGGGCAGACCGCGGCAGACCGTGGCTCCGCCGCGCGGCGGGTCTTCGCCACGCACGTTGACGGGTGGATCCTCCTTGTGGCGGTGGCGGGTCCGATCGCCACTGCCTTGGTTCTCACACCCTGGCGTGGGCACCTCGACACCGGGGACAACGCGCTGTTCCTGGTGGTGGTGATCGTGGCGGTGGCCAGCACTGGTCGAAGGTTGGCAGCAGCCGCCGCCGCCCTGGCCTCGGCCCTGGCCTTCGACTTCTTCCTGACCCGCCCCTACAACTCGTTCCGCATCACCCGGCAGGCGGACCTGATCACGGAGATCCTGCTGCTGGTGGTGGGGCTGGCGGTGGGCGAGTTGGCCGCTCGAGGCCGTACCCATCGGGTTGCCGCATCGGAGCGCAGCTTTGAGCTGGGCCTGCTGCACTCGGTGACCGAGTTGGCAGCCTCCGGTCAGGAGTCCCGCCTGGTCATCGACGCGGCCCTGACCGGGCTCCAACAACTGCTCTCCCTCCGGGACTGTCACTTCACCCCACGCGACCCGGGGACCATCGCGGCTCGGATCACCCCGCAGGGAGTGCTCGCCATCGGTGGCGAATCATGGTCGACCCGGGACCTCGGCCTTCCCACCCGTCGGGTCGACCTTCCGGTTCGGGGCAGCGGTTGGCTGCTCGGTCACTTTCTGCTCACACCGACACCGGGCAAGCCCGTGTCCCACCAGCAGCTTCTGGTGGCGGTGGCCATCGCCGATCAGGTCGGTGCGGCCCTGGCTGCCGAACACTCGACGCCTGCGACCCGAGCATGAAAGGTCCGAATCCCATCATCACCCCCAACGACCACCCATTGCGAGGTTCCCATGGTTGACGTCCTCTATATCGCCGGGCTCATCGCCTTCTTCGCGTTGATGGTCGGCTTCGTGCGGCTGTGTGAGCGCGTGGTCGGGAAGGACGACGCCATCGATGTCGACCTTGCCGATGATGGCGCTGATGCCGGCGATGACATCGATCCCGACGATGGCACACCAGCCACCGATCGATCCGACTCTGCTTCCACCACCAAGACACCAGAGGAGGTCACCTCATGAAGAGCTACGACAATCTGCTCGCCCTGATCATCGCCGTGGTCGTCATGGGCTATCTGATCTATGCGCTCGTGGCGCCGGAGAAACTCTGATGTCCCAGAACGTCATCGCGGTCATCGTCCTCATCGCCATGCTGGTGATCTCGACCCCGCTGCTGGGGTCGTACATGGCCAAGGTGTTCACCAACAAGAAGGCCCCGGGCGACCGGTTCTTCAAGCCGGTCGAGCGCCTCGTCTACCGGATCACCGGGGTCAATCCCGAAGGCGAGCAGCGGTGGACCACCTACGCCATCTCGGTGCTGGCCTTCTCGTTGGTCTCGGTCTTGGTCCTCTACGGCATGCAGCGGCTCCAGGCGCACCTCCTGTTCAACCCGGACCACATGGCCAACGTGCCCGCACCGTTGTCGTTCAACACCGCGGTCAGCTTCCTCACGAATACCAACTGGCAGAACTACGCCGGTGAGGACACGATGTCCCAGTTCACCCAGATGGCCGGGTTGGCGGTGCAGAACTTCGTGTCGGCAGCCGCCGGCATCGCCGTGGCCGTGGCCCTCATCCGAGGGCTGACCCGGAACCGGTCGAACACCCTGGGGAACTTTTGGGTCGACCTCACCCGCATCGTGACCCGCGTCCTCATTCCGATCGCCACCATCGCCGCCATCATCTTGATCGCCCAGGGGGCGGTGCAGAATCTGCACGCCACCCACATGATCACCACCGTTTCCGGCCAGTCCCAGGGGATCCCCGGCGGTCCAGTGGCCTCCCAGGAGGTGATCAAGCAACTCGGGACCAACGGTGGCGGCTACTTCAACGCCAATGCCGGCCATCCCTTCGAGAGTCCAACCGGGCTGACCAACATGCTGTTGAACTGGTTGCTGCTCTGCATCCCGTTCGCCATGGCCTGGACCTTCGGGAAGATGGCCAAGAACCGCAAGCAGGGCTATGCCGTGCTCGGAGCTATGGGCGGCCTGTTCCTCATCGGCGCCCTGGTGGTCATGCCGTTGGAAGGTGCGGGGAACATCCACATCACCCAGGCCAACGTTTCCCAGGCGATCACCGCCACTTCGCCGGGCGGAAACATGGAGGGCAAGGAGATACGCAACGGCCCCGTCCTCTCCGCCCTCTTCAACTCCTCGTCGACCAGCACCTCCACCGGGTCCATCGACTCGGCCAACGACAGCTACACCCCGCTCGGCGGAGGGGTCCTCATCTTCAACATGATGCTCGGTGAGGTCAGCCCCGGCGGTACCGGGTCCGGGCTGTACGGCATGCTCATCATGGCGTTGCTGGCGGTGTTCATCGCCGGGCTCATGGTCGGGCGAACGCCCGAGTACCTGGGCAAGAAGATCCAGGCCGCGGAGATGAAGCTGGTGGTCCTCTACCTGTTGATGGTGCCGTTCGTCGTCCTGATGTTCACCGCCATCTCGGTGGTCATGCACTCGTCGCTGGCGTCGATCTACAACCCGGGTCCCCACGGTCTCACCGAGGTCACCTACGCCTTCGTGTCGTCGTCCAACAACAACGGCTCGGCGTTCGCCGGCCTCAGTGGCAACACCGACTGGTACAACACCGCCCTGGGCATCTGCATGCTGGTCGGCCGGTTCGCCCTGATGGTGCCGGTCCTGGCTATTGCCGGCTCCCTGGGCCGCAAGCAGAAGGTTCCACCAACATCGGGGACCTTCCCCACCGGCACGCCCCTCTTCGCACTGCTGCTGGCCGGAATTGCCGTCATCGTCGTCGGTCTCACATACTTCCCCGTGCTGGCCCTCGGCCCCATCATCGAACATCTCGTCGGAAAGTTCTGAGAAGGAGTCCGTGATGAGTCCCTCATCCACCCTCGAAGTACCCGAGGCCGCCCAACAGGAGACCCAGTCGGGCGGCACCAAGAAGCGCTCGGCCACCTTCAACGGTGCCATCGTCCGCCGGGCCCTGGTCGACTCGGTGATCAAACTCAGCCCGCGGCACATGGCCAGCAATCCCGTCATGTTCGTGGTCGAGATCGGAAGTGTGCTCACCACCTTCTACCTCATCCGGGATTTCGGCACCGCCTCGAGCTCGGAGAACGTCTTCGCTCTCGGAGTGGTCATCTGGCTGTGGTTCACCGTGCTGTTCGCCAACTTCGCCGAAGCGGTGGCCGAAGGCCGGGGCAAGGCCCAGGCCGACACCCTGCGCAAGACCAGGGCCGAGACCGTCGCCTACGTGCAACGCGATGACGACGTCGTCGAGGTGGCCTCAAGCCAGCTGCAACTCGGCGACCTGTGCGTGGTGGTCGCCGGGCAGCTCATCCCCGGGGACGGCGACATCGTCGAAGGGATCGCCACCGTCGACGAGTCGGCCATCACCGGCGAGTCGGCCCCGGTCATCCGCGAGTCCGGCGGTGACCGCTCGTCGGTGACCGGCGGTACCCGGGTGCTCTCCGACCGCATCGTGGTGCGGATCACCTCCAAGCCGGGGGAGACGTTCCTCGACCGCATGATCGCCCTGGTCGAGGGGGCCAGCCGCCAGAAGACCCCCAACGAGATCGCCCTGGACATTCTGCTGGCCGGATTGACCATCATCTTCATGTTCACGGTGGTGTCGCTCCAGCCCTTCTCCATCTACTCGGGTGCCCCGCAGTCGATCATCGTGCTGGTGGCGCTTCTGGTCTGCCTGATCCCCACCACCATCGGTGCACTCCTCTCGGCCATCGGCATCGCCGGCATGGACCGACTGGTGCAGCGCAACGTCCTGGCCATGTCGGGACGGGCCGTCGAGGCGGCCGGGGACGTCTCCACGCTTCTGCTCGACAAGACCGGCACCATCACGTTCGGCAACCGGCAGGCTGATGTCTTCGTGCCCATGCCCGGTGTCGAGCAGCACGAGCTGGCCGCCGCGGCAATGCTCTCGAGCCTGGCCGACGAGACTCCCGAGGGCCGGTCGATCGTGGAGCTGGCCGAGAACCACTACGGCGAGGTTGCCCCAGAGGTCCCTGCGGCCGATCTGGTGCCGTTCACCGCCCAGACCCGTATGAGCGGGCTCGACATGGAGGGGCGATCGATCCGCAAGGGCGCGGCCGACTCGGTCCGGCGGTGGGTGGAAGGCCAGGGCGGGACCTCCCCGCACGAGCTGGCCCCGATCGTGGAGGCTATCTCCAAGGGCGGCGGCACGCCGCTGGTAGTGGCCGAAGGCACCCGGGTACTGGGTGTGATCCACCTGAAGGACGTGGTGAAGCCGGGCATCGCCGAGAAGTTCGTCGAGATGCGCAAGATGGGTATCCGCACCGTGATGATCACCGGCGACAACCCGCTCACCGCCGCGGCCATCGCCGCCGAGGCCGGCGTCGACGACTTCCTGGCCGAGGCCACCCCCGAGGACAAGATGGCCCTGATCAAGAAGGAGCAGTCGGGGGGCCACCTGGTGGCCATGACCGGTGACGGAACCAACGACGCGCCCGCCCTTGCCCAGGCCGACGTCGGGGTGGCCATGAACAGCGGGACCCAGGCGGCCAAAGAGGCGGGCAACATGATCGACCTCGACTCCAACCCGACCAAGCTCATCGACATCGTGGAGATCGGCAAGCAGATGCTGATCACCCGGGGATCGCTGACCACATTCTCCATCACCAACGACATCGCCAAGTTCTTCGCCATCATCCCGGCCATGTTCATGGGGGTGTTCCCCGCCCTGAACAGCATCAACATCATGCACCTGCACTCGCCGCACAGCGCCATCCTGTCGGCCGTCATCTTCAACGCCCTGATCATCGTGGCGTTGATCCCCCTGGCCCTGCGCGGCGTCAAATTCAGGGCCGCCGGGGCCGCCGCCGTGTTGCGCCGCAACATGCTCGTCTACGGGCTCGGGGGACTGATCCTCCCCTTCATCGCCATCAAAGCCATCGACCTGATCATCACTGCGTTGGGAGTCAAATAATGCGCCGCCAACTACTCACAGCCGTCGGCATGGTCGTCGTGCTGACCCTGGTCTGCGGGCTGGCCTACGGACTGGCCCTCACCGGCATCGGTGAGCTTGCCTTCGGGCACCAGGCCAACGGCTCCTTCGTGACCAAGGGAGGCAAGGACGTCGGCTCCTCGCTCATCGGCCAGTCCTTCACCGATAGCAATGGCAATCCCATCCCCAAGTACTTCCAGGCCCGTTCGTCCGACGCGGTGACCACGTCGGCCACCGGCAACATCACCGTCTCCGGGGCGTCCAACTACGGCCCTTCCAACCCGTTGCTCATTGGCTTCGTGCCGGGGGTGAACACAGTGGGCCTCAATGGTGACCCGTCGGCCACCAACCCCTTCGCCTCCCCGGCCGATCCGTTCTGCGTACCGGTTGACACCTCCAAGGCGGCGGTGCCGGTGACCAGCCCCACCGCCGGCCAGAAGTACGCGAAGAACAGTGACGGCACCTACGTCTGCGACCCCAACACGGTTCCCGAACGGGCCATCGCCTATCGGACGGAGTTCGGCCTGGCCGCCAATGCCCAGGTGCCGGTGGACGCGGTGACCGCATCGGGATCGGGACTCGATCCCGACATCTCCATCGCCAACGCCGACATCCAGGCCCCCACCGTGGCGAAGGCCCGTGGACTGTCCCTGGCCACCGTGACAGGTCTGATCAAGTCCAACACCACGGGGCGTAGCCTGGGTGTCCTCGGCGATCCGGGAGTCAACGTGCTGACCCTGAACATCGCACTCGACAACCTGACGCAGAAGTAGATGCTGGATCGACAGTAGGGCCGGGAGGGCAACGACGGTGGCACGAGGAAAGCTACGGCTGTATCTCGGCGCTGCTCCTGGTGTCGGCAAGACCTACGCCATGCTCAATGAGGGGTGGCGCCGGAAGGAACGTGGCACCGATGTGGTGATCGGCTGGGTCCAAGGGCACGGCCGTCCTCAGACTGATGCGCAGATTCGGGATCTGACCGAATTTCCCCGGCTGACCACCGAGTACCGGGGTCAGACCTTCGAGGAGATGGACCTGGATGGCCTGCTCGAGCGCCATCCCGAGCTGGTCCTGGTCGACGAGTTGGCCCATACCGATGTGCCCGGGTCGAAGAATGCCAAGCGGTGGCAGGACGTCGAAGAGCTACTTGAAGCCGGCATCAACGTCATCTCCACCGTCAACCTCCAGCACCTCGAGTCGCTCAACGATGTCGTCGAGCGGATCACCGGTGTCGCCCAACAGGAGACGGTTCCCGACCGCGTGGTGAGGGCTGCTGACCAACTGGAGTTGGTCGACATGGCCCCCGAGGCCCTCCAGAGGCGGTTGGCCCATGGAAACGTCTATCCCCCCGAACGCATCGATGCCGCACTGGCGAACTACTTCCGGACCGGGAACCTCACCGCGCTCCGAGAGCTGACCTTGTTGTGGGTTGCCGACCGGGTCGACGAAGAGCTCAGCGCCTACCGCGAACGCCACGGCATCGCCGGACAGTGGGAGACCAAGGAGAGGGTGGTGGTCTCCCTGACCGGCGCCGGCGGCAGTGCGGTCCTCATCCGCCGCGCAGCGCGCATGGCCATGCGGACCAATGCCGAACTGGTCGGCGTCCACGTACGCACCGACGACGGATTGTCCGGCGAGGGCTCGAGCGGGCTGGGCCACAACCGGGCGTTGCTCGACGATCTGGGCGGGCGTTACGTCGAAGTGGTCGGCGCCGACGTTGCCCCTGCCCTGGTGCAGGTGGCCCGAGCCGAAAACGCCACCCAGCTGGTATTGGGGGCCACCCATCGCAACCGGCTGACCGAGTTCCTCCGTGGCTCGGTTATCAACTCGGTCATCCGGGTGGCCGGCGGTGCACTCGACATCCATGTCATCGCCACCGACGCCGATGTGGACGGAGAGACCGACCAGGCAGAGGGTCGGCTCCGGCATGACGGCGGCGCCAAAGCGGACGGCAACAGGGCCAAACGTCACAGGAGCGGACTGCTCTCCCCGCTTTCGGTTCGCCGGCGGTTCGCCGCACTTGCTATCGGCATCATCGGGTTCCCATTGCTCACCCTGGTGCTGGTCGCCAGCGGCGCCCACGTTGACCTGGCCACCGCCTTGAGCACCTACCTGGTGCTGGTCGTCGTGGTGGCGGCCACCGGCGGAGTATGGCCGGCGATGCTGGCGGCGTTGGCCGGCTTCCTCCTCTCCAACTACTACTTCGCACCGCCCGTCCATACCTTCACCATCGCCGATACGCGGGATGTGACGGCGCTGATCATGTTTCTGGTCACGGCCGGAGTGGTCAGCGTGCTGGTGGATGTCGCGGCCCGAAGGAGCGCCACCGCCATCCAGGCCCGGGCCGACGCTCGGATGCTGGCCCGGGTGGCCGGGCGGATGGTCGCCCCCGAAGGCAACCCCCTGCCGGCACTGCTCGAGGAGCTACTGGTCGCATTCCGCCTCGAAGCGGCCGCCATCCTGCGATCCGACCCTGAGCACGCCGCCCCCCCCGCCACTTCGGGAGGGGACGAGATCACATCGGGAATGTGGTCGACCGTGGTGGCCGCCGGCCCACAACCACCCCTGGCCCCCAAGGAAGCCACCGTGGTCCTGCCGCTCACCGACCGGGAGCTCCTGGCCCTCCGGGGCCCAGGGCTCACCGCCGAGGACCGGGACATCCTCGCCGCCTTCGCCGCCCAACTGGCGACGGTGCTCGAGAGCGACCGGCTCCATGCCGAAGCTGCCGGAGCGGACTCCTTGGCCCGGGCAAATCAGCTCCGGTCCGCGCTGCTGGCCGCAGTGAGCCACGACCTCCGGACGCCATTGTCGGCCATCAAAGCGGCCTCCTCGAGCCTCCTCTCGGACCAACTCGCCTTCGGGCCCGAGGAGACTCGCATCCTCCTCCAGACCATTGACGACGAATCGGACCGGCTGAGCACCCTGGTCGAGAACCTGCTCGACATGAGCCGGCTCGAGACCGGCTCGATGGATGTGCTCCATGAGTCCACCGATGTCAATGAGCTGATCGCCGCCGCCGTCGGAAGCCTGGGGCCTCGTGGCACCGAGGTCACCGTCGAGATCCCCGCCTCTCTTCCCCGTGTCCGCACCGACCCCGTCCTGCTCGAGCGGGCGGTGGCCAATCTGGTCGACAATTCCCTGATCCATGCCCGGGGAAGGGGGCTGCGCGTCGAGGCCGGACCGGTAGCCGGTCGGGTGGACATCCGGGTCATCGACCGGGGGCCGGGGATCCGTCGCGAGGATCGGGACCTGGTGTTCCGACCGTTTCAGCGCCTGGGGGACTCCGAAAACCGGGTCGGTGTCGGTCTGGGCCTCGCCGTGGCCCGGGGATTCGTGGAGGCGGTCGGCGCAGAACTCGACATCGAGGACACCCCGGGGGGCGGCTGCACGATGGTCATACGCATCCCGGTCACCGGTCAAGTGGACGAGTCCTCTCCCGTGCCGGCCACCGAGCTCTCTCCCGCATCACCTGACGACGTCGGCACAGCGTCGGCCACCAAAGACGGGTCGCGGGCAGGGTCGCCACCATGAGCCTTCCGTCCCCCGGGTCAGGCGGTGACGACACCCTGTCGGGCGAGTTCGGTGCCAAGGTGCTGGTCATCGACGACGACGCCTCACTGCTGCGGGCCCTGACCATCAGCCTCACCGCCCGGGGTTACGAAGTGGTGGGGGCGCGCACCGGTGAGCAGGGGCTCGACCAGGCTGCCCACCGGCATCCCGACGTCGTCCTGCTCGACCTGGGACTGCCGGGGATAGACGGCGTCGAGGTGATCCGGGGCATTCGGGGATGGAGCTCGATGCCGATCATCGTCCTGTCCGCCCGCCACCAGAGCATCAGCAAGGTGCAGGCCCTCGACCTCGGGGCCGACGACTACATCACCAAGCCGTTCGGGATGGACGAGCTCCTGGCCCGGCTCCGTGTTGTCCTTCGCAGGCCCACCGCCGGATCTGAGCAGCCGCGAGTAGAGGCCGAGGGCTTCACCGTGGACCTGGCCGCCAAGCGAGTGACCCGCAACGGCGTCGATGTGCACCTCACCCCCAAGGAGTGGGACATGGTCGAAGTGTTGGTCCGCAACCCCGGTCGGTTGGTTTCCCAACGCCAGCTGCTCCACGACGTGTGGGGCCCCGAGTACGAGACGGAAACGGAGTATCTGCGCGTGCTGGTGGGCCGGGTGCGCCGGAAGCTCGAGGTGGACCACTCCCGCCCCAGGCACTTCCACACCGAGCCGGGCATGGGGTACCGCTTCGAACCCTGAAGCGCCACAGCCATCAACCATGTGAGCGTCTCTCTTGCTCGATCCGTCGGGCCAGCTGACCAACGGACGGCTGGGTGGGGGAGTGGGTCACTCAGCGGGCCCTCGATCTGAGCTGCACCTCTGGCTGAAAAAGGCCACCCGACCGGGTTGTTGGTCCGGGGCCGAGATGCCAAGTTCACCGCCGGCTCGAAACGGTCCTCAACGAATCCATCGACCACGTCAACGAACATCCCTCGTATCGATCACTTCGCCAGCAGACGCCGCACGCCGCGGGGATGAGCCACTGCGGACCAGCGATCCGGATCCGACCCAACGCCGACGGAGCGACAGGCTCGACGGTCACGTTGCCGAATATTGGCTCGTGGCATGAGCCGATCGGATGGGATACTGGGAACCCACAGGCTGCGCCAGGCACGGTGGGTACCATGGGCCAGATGGCCAGGACCTGGAAAGCGCCCAACGGCTCCGCAGAGCCTGCCGGGACGTCAAGCCCGACAGGTGGCGCTTCGTACCGCGGTCGTGGACGACACTGGGCCATCTTGTCGGTGCTGTGCATCACCTTGTTGCTCATCAGTGTCGACAACTCCATCTTGAACGTGGCGCTCCCGTCGATCGTTCGAGGCCTCAATGCCACCTCCAGCCAGCTGCAATGGATCGTCGACGCCTACGCGGTTGTCTTTGCCGGCCTGCTGCTGTCCCTCGGGGCACTGGGCGACCGGGTCGGGCGGAAGTGGGTGTTTATGGCCGGCCTGGCCGCGTTCGCCGGCGGCTCTGCGTTCTCCGCCTGGTCCGGGTCCCCGGACCGCCTCATCATCGCCCGGGCCTGCATGGGTGTCGGCGCTGCCGCGATCATGCCGTCGACCCTATCCATCCTGACCAACGTCTTCACGACCGACCGGGACCGGGCCCGGGCCATCGGCATCTGGTCGGGCACGGCCGGGCTTGGGGTGGCGATCGGGCCGGTCCTCGGCGGCTTCCTGCTCGACCACTACTGGTGGGGATCGGTCTTCCTGATCAACGTCCCCATCGCCATCGCCGGCCTCGTCGCCACATTCTGGCTCGTCCCCAACTCCCGCAGCCCGCTGTCCAAACGCGCCGACCCGCTCGGCGCGCTGCTGTCCATGGCCGGGCTGGGGCTGCTGCTATGGGCGATCATTGAGGCCCCCAACCGAACGTGGACGTCGCCACTGACCCTCGGCGCGCTGGGCGGCGGCGCCGGCGCCATCGTCGCCTTCGTGCTGTGGGAGCGGCGCAGCGAGCACCCCATGCTGCCACTGCGGTTCTTCCGCAACCGTCGCTTCAGCGCCGCCATCGCCTCGCTGGCCCTCGTGCTCTTCGCCCTGCTGGGCATGTTCTTCCTGATGACCCAGTACCTCCAGTTCTCGCTGGGCTTCAGCCCCCTGCAGACCGGCCTGCGGGTCGCCCCCATTGCCCTGCTGCTATTGGTGGCCGCGCCCCTCTCGGTGCTGCTGGCCCGCTCCCGCTGGCTGGGCACCAAGCCGGTCGTCGTCACCGGCATGCTGCTCATCGCCGTCGCCCTCGGCCTGTTGTCGCACACCAGCATGCACAGCACCTACGCCGACCTGGTGCCCGCTCTCGTCCTCATCGGTATCGGTGTCGGCCTCGCCATGGCACCGTCCACCGAGTCGGTTATGGGCTCGATCCCGACCGCAGAGGCCGGGGTCGGCTCGGCCACCAACGACACCGCGTTGCAGATCGGCGGTGCGCTCGGGGTCGGCGTGCTCGGGACAGTGCTCAACGCGCACTATCGCTCCCAGATGAGCTCCCTCTTGGCCGGATCTCGGATCCCCGAGGACATCCGACACCTGGTCCTCGGGTCGCTGGGTGGTGCCCAGGCGGTGGCGCAACACGTGCCCGGACCCACCGGCCAGGCCCTGTCCTCGGCGGCCCGCGCTTCGTTCGTGAGCGGAATGGATCAGGCTCTCACCGTGGCCGCCGTGGTCGTGGGCGTCGCCAGCTTCGTGGTGCTGGTTGTCCTGCCCAACCGGGGCACGCCGCACGACACGACGGACACCGCCGACCGGCCTCGGCCATCTCCGGGCACGACGAAGCGTGAGGGATCCCGTAGAGTCCGGAAACTGCATCCCAATCCCGGCCAGAATAAACAAGTCGACCGCACTTTGGATTGCCGTCCACATCCCGCTTCCGTGCAACCGGACGGAGAGAAGATCAGGCCGTTCCTACCTGCGGTGGGATTCAGGGAGACCTGAGGTGAAAAGTCAGTGACTCCCGGCACGGATGTTGGTGAATTCATGGATCTGCTGACTGTTGGCGCTCGTGCGGAAGGACATGTCCAATCGGCCCGAGCGTCAGCATCGGGAGTGCGAAACAGCGCCGGATGAAGTCGGTTCCGGTGCCGCCCGGCACGCCTGCCTCGGTCACGGAACGGAACGGCACGGCACGGAACGGCAGCGACCGGGTATTCCGCCTACGCAGGGGTGCCTGCCGGTTCGGCCTCCTGCGCCGTCGCAGCCACCACCGTCTCGGACCAGACGCACTTGCCCGCGGTGAGGCGCATGTCGAACTCGAGGTAGGCGGCGGCCACGAGCGTGTCCACCTCCAGGCGATGGACGGGGTCCACTGCGGAGCGGGCCGGATAGGTGACCGAACCGGGACCGGTGAACCGTAGGTCGTCCCCGAAGGCGTCCTTCCGAACAGCAAGGTCACAGTTCCACTGGATGAGCTCGTGGACCTGTGTCGCCCCTGGCGGCCCCGGAAGGTGGCGCAGCGAGTAGAACGGGGTGCCCGAAGGCAGGAAGGCATCGAGGATCTCGGCGGGCAGCCGCTCGACCGGCGAGACGATGACGCTGGCCAGCGTGCAGTCGGACGGGCGCGCGAGGGTGCCGACCACCGCTTCTGGCCGGACCCGCACGTCGATGGCCGCCAACTTCTTCGGAGCGCCCAGAACCTCGCGGCCGGCCGCCATCGCGGCGTCGTCGGTCACGTAGATGTAGGGGACGTAGAGGCCGTTGACCCCGTCATCGTCCACCACCCGTAAGAGGGAGACGAACTCGCCGTAGGGACCGAGCGTGCTGGCGCCGTAGTCGGCAACGAGGACAGCGCCGAGCGCAGGGGAGTCGAGGTGGAGGCCGCGCGGGACGAGGTCGGCCACGTCGCCGCCCACGGTGAATCCGGCCATGACGGCTCGGCAGCCCCAATACTCGACCCCCCGCTCCGAGTCCATGTGGAACAGGGGTGCATCCATCGGCGTGCTCTTCATGGTCACCATGTCGCCATCATCTCCTCGAGGTCGTAGGTTTCGTGCTCGTAGTTCTGGATCAGGTCGCGGGCGGCGTCGAGGGCCAGCACCTCGAGTGTCCCGTCCTCGATCAGCAGGCTCCGGGCGTCGCGGAAGAGCTTCTCGATCAGCGAGTCGCGGCTCAACCCCTGGGCGCCGAATACCTGTAGAGCGTCATGGGCGACCTCGTAGGCCGCCCGCTTGGCGTACACCTGCGCGGCGCGGGCGTGGCGGGGCGACGCCCCGAGGGCCCCAGGGGACGACCCGGGGACGTTCGCCTGCGTGTGGGCCAGTGCGGCGCGGGAGTAGGCGCGTGCCGTCTCCACGCGCTCGAACATGGCGTACAGGGTGAGCTGGATGTTCTTGTGGCGAGTGATGGGGCCGCCGCCCTGGATGCGCTGGCGGGCATGGTGGAGTGCCTCCTCGAACGCGGCACGGGCCACGCCGACGGCAACATTGGAGATGACCGAGCTCGTCAGGCACAGCAGCTGGTCCCCGAAGACCGGGTAGAAGGGCCCAGGCGGAACGAGCACATTGCGTTCCGGCACGAAGACCTCGTCGAAGAACAACTCACCCTGGGGATCGTCCCGCACTCCGAGCATGTCGGCGGGAGCACCTCGCCGCACCCCCGGATCGTCGAGGGCGACGACGGCGAACAGGCTGTGGGACAAGTCTCCGTCGCGGCCGGCCTGGGCGTGGACGGCCGCATGGGTGGCAATCGGGCCCGAGCTCACCCACGCCGACTTCTGGCCCCGTAGCACCCAGCCGCCATCACCCGGCTCGGCTACCAGCTGGGCCCGGCCGTAGCTCCGGGCATCCCCGTCGCGCTGCCCGATGAAGTCGCTCCCGTGATCCGGCTCGGTGATGGCCCAGCACCCGTGGAAGGCACCCGTCTCGTCCTCGACCCACGGCACCATGAGCTCGGCCTGCAGCTCCGGGCTCCCGAACCGGGACATGGTGATCACCGGGAGCATGTCGACCAAGAAGGCGGTTGCCAGCCCGAGGCTTCCCCAGCCCAGCTCCTCGAGGACCACGGACTGGGCGAGCGGAGAGAGCGGTTCCTCCGGGCCACCCGCCTCCGCGGGCAGGAAGAACCGGTGATAACCGAGGGACTTCAATGTTGCCATCGTCGTGAAGAAGGGGGAGCCGGGAGCGATCCGCTGCGCCGGGGTCATCCGGTCGAGGACCCACGCCGCCGGCCGGAGCACCTCCACCGCGATCCGGTGCGCCTGCTCTCGCAGCACCAGCTCGTCCTCCCCCAGCCCCGCCAGGTCGAGGAACAGGCCGCCGTTCTCGTGTCCCATAGGGAGAACCTACGCCGCCCGAACTCGATCTCCTAGGGTCCAAAGTCCCGAACCTCCGGCCCACGGTGTGGCCGAGGGACGAGGGTCAGAACCTGCCCGAACCCTCACGAGGCGAGACCCAACCAGGGGCCACATCACTTGGGCCAGCTCGTGGCGGTCAAGGCAGGTTCGAATCTCATCGTCTGCTTCCAAGGAACACCGAGTCAGTCCCAACCAAGCAGTGGTGGCTGTGTTGCAAGGCCACGTAGGGACGATCGTTCAGACGAATCGTCCTTCTGTCGCCACCACCGCCAACCTTCAGTGGATTGATGCTCATGCGTCACGCCGGACCAGAAGCAATCCACCGATACCGAGCACGGCCGCCGCATACCCACACAAGACGGCAAGTCCGACCCAAGGACTGAGACTGGGGACGGCCCCTGCTTGAAGGTGCGTGTTGACGCTGGTCATCGCGTTTCCGATGGTGGCCGGCTCAAATTTGCCGATCACGTTCCGTATGGACGAGGGAAGCGCTTGAGTGATGAGCGGGAAGATGAGCAGGACGCCGACGAAGGCGGAAATGGCCCCTGCGGTGTGGCGGATGATTGAGGCCAGGCCAAGAGCAAAGAGTCCCAATACCGCCAGGTAGAGGCCCCCACCGGCAACGGCTCGTAGGACACCGGGTTGGCCGAGCATCGCGTGCGGAGCCGAGCCGCTGAGGATCGTCTGTCCGATGAAGAAAGCACCGAATGACACAATCTCTCCCATAATCAGGGCGACCGCGGTGAATACCGCCGCTTTGGCGGCCAAGAAGAGCGGTCGATTTGGTACGGCGGCAAGGGTCGCCCGGATGGTTCCCGTCCCATACTCCGCGCTGATGACCAGCACGCCCAGTATCCCGATTGCCAACTGGCCGAACAACAAGCCAGCGAGACTCAAGTTGGTGGGGTCGAAGGTGAGTCGGTCAGAAAGCGAGGCATTGGCCCATCGGCTTGCCTCGGTTGACGTCGCGAGGACACCGATACCGATCGTGATGACTATGGTGGCCACGAGAGTCCAGGTGGTGGACCGGACGCTGCGTATCTTGGTCCATTCGGATCGCAACACTCCGGCCAGCCGGTAATGCGGCCCGGTCGGCGCCGGGATTGTTGAAGTGATGAGGGTCATTGGTCGCTCACTTTCCTGCCGGCGTCAGCCGGTCGTCTTTGTTTGCTAGGTCATTGTCGGCCGGGAAGCCGCCCTCTCCGCGGTAGTCGACGCTGTCGTGCGTCAGTTCCATGAAGGCTTCTTCAAGCGATGCCAACTGCGGTGACAGCTCATGGATCACGATCTGTCGGGCCAAGGCGATATCGCCGATCTCCTCCGCGCTGAGATCCGATACGGACAAGGCACCGTCTTCTTCTTCAACAAAGGTTGCTCCGGTCGATTGCAACGCTTCCCGGAGTTCCTTCGGTTGATTGGTACGAACCCGCACGAATTGTTGTGAGCTTTGGGCGATGAACTCAGAGACGGGCATCTCCGCGATGAGGCGACCGCGCCCGATGACGACCAGGTGGTCGGCGGTCAAGGCCATCTCGCTCATGAGGTGACTGGAAACAAAGACCGTGCGCCCTTCCTTTCCGAATCCCTTCAACAGATTGCGAACCCAGCGAATCCCCTCGGGATCGAGTCCGTTGATGGGTTCGTCGAACAGCAGCACACTGGGATCGCCCAAGAGTGCTGCAGCTATTCCGAGGCGTTGCCCCATCCCGAGCGAGAAAGTGCCTACCCGCTTGCGGGCAACGCTGGTGAGGCCGACGACCTCGAGGACCTCGTCGACCCGTGAGTGCGGAATGTCATTGGTTTGGGCGAGCGCCCACAGGTGATTGAGCGCGCTGCGCCCGGGGTGAATGGCCTTCGCCTCAAGGAGCCCACCGACCTCACGAAGCGGCCACCCGAGGGTTCCGTATGTTTGTCCGTTGATCGTGGCCTGCCCGGCATCAGGACTGTCGAGCCCCATGATCATTCGCATCGTGGTTGACTTTCCGGACCCGTTGGGCCCGAGGAATCCAGTGATTTGCCCGGGCTTGACTTCGAATGACAAGTCGTCGACCGCCAGGGTGTCGCCATAGCGCTTGGTGATGCCAGTGACTTCGATCATGTAGTGCTCCTCGATGCTTGGGTTCGTGGCTGACGTTTCATTGCAGAGTCGCTCAGACCTCTGAACCCATCATGACGAGGCGGCCCTGAGGTGTCATCACCCGGGCGGACTCTTGTATCCCCCCGCCTGAGGAGTAGGTCGGATGGCTAAATGCGCCCCTGCGTACATCCCTGGATGTACACAGGATGCGACCATTGGATGATGCGTTTGAGAGATGGACTCGATAGCGTCGACGTATGGCGTTGCACCCTGGGGTCCCTGACCCTCACCCCCCATTGCTCCAGCGCATCAGACCACGGCAATGGATTGCGATTGATGTCGGATTCTCTGTGCTGTTCTTCTTCGGCGGGGCCGCCGATATCTTCGTGGGCAATCATGCCCACGAACATCCGCTCCACGTCGCCCTGCTTGTCATCGCTCTCTGTTTCGCTACGTTTCCCATTGCCCTGCGCCGGAGATTCCCACTCCCTGTTCTCATCGTTGTCACCGGTGCCCTGGCGGTAGCCACGATGCTCGGACAGGGTTTCGCCCCACAGCCTGTAGTGGCCCTGCCTCTCTACATGGTCGCCGTTCGTTACGAACGTCGAGTCTCTGCTATCGCGTTGTGCATGGTCGAGGTCGCGCTGCTCGGCTCGCTCGGGATCGCTGTCATCCTGCGCCCAACCGGTGGAGACGTGACATTCAATATCGTGTTGGCCGGAGCAACGTGGTTCGTGGGCGACAGCATCCGGGCCCGACGCGCCTATATCGCTGGGCTCACCCTTCAAGCCGAGGAGCGACAACGTCGAGAAGTCGAACGGGTCGAGCAGTCCATCGCTGAAGAGCGCCTCCAGATCGCCCGCGAGCTACACGACATCGTCGCACACAGTCTCAGTGTCATCGCCATCCAGTCGGGTGTAGGGAGTCACGTGCTCGAGTTGCAACCGGAAGAAGCTCGTAAGGCCTTGGCCGCAGTGGAGATGACCAGCCGTTCGGCACTCGTGGAACTGCGTCGGGTCCTGGGAGTGCTACGGCGCGATGACTTCGACAAACCCAGCCTTACTCCGGCACCCGGAATCGACGATCTCGATCAACTCCTCGTTCAATTTCGCGCCGCCGGCGTCTCTGTCGATCTCCGGCAACGCGGCACTGTCGTGCGCCTTCTACCGAGCATGGACCTCTCAGTATTTCGTATCGTGCAAGAGGCGCTCACCAACGTCACCAAACACGCAGGCGGAGCGAGTGCCAAAGTTGACATCAAGTTCGAGGGCGATGCTGTTGTCGTCAGTGTCGTCGACGACGGTTCCACCTTCGTCAACGGCAACAATTCGATACTGGACAGCAGTGACGAAGTTCGAGTGCACCACGGCATTATTGGCATGCGCGAGCGGGCTGCGGTCTTCGGTGGGACCTTGACGGCGGGCCCCCGCCAAGGAGGCGGGTTCGAAGTGCGTGCACGGGTCCCGATCGATCCGACGCCGCAATGACCATCGGTGTTGTAGTTGTCGATGATCAGGCACTCGTGCGCGGCGGCTTCCGTGTACTGGTGGACTCTGCAACCGACCTCACGGTGCTCGGGGAGGCATCGAACGGAGCAGAGGCGGTCGATCTTGTCGAGGCCACGCGGCCCGACGTTGTCTTGATGGATGTGCGGATGCCGGTCATGGACGGGATCGAAGCGACGCGCCGGATTCTCGGTGCAGGGCACGATGAGATGCCGCGGATATTGATTCTGACCACTTTTGACCTCGACGAATACGTGTATGAAGCCCTTCGAGCCGGGGCGAGCGGATTCATGCTGAAAGACACTCCACCCGCCGATCTGTTGGCGGCAATCCGGGTGATCGCCGGTGGCGACGCCCTCTTGGCACCGAGTGTTACTCGAAGGCTCATCGCCGACTTCTCGAGCCGACAGGCCAAACCGTCGCGCTCGACTGAGACCCTCGACACCTTGACTGGCCGAGAGCGCGAGGTCTTTGCTCTGGTCGCCAAGGGCATGTCAAACCAGGAGTTGGCCGAAGAGCTGTACATGAGCGCGGCCACCGCCAAGACCCATGTGAGCCGCGTCCTCACGAAGCTGGGGGCGCGCGACCGCGCCCAGTTGGTGGTGATCGCGTATGAAACGGGATTTGTCACTCCAAGCTGAGATCGGCCTCAGAGAATTCGGGCGTCCGGGAATGGTCCCTTTTGGTCTTGACCATGACCATCACCCAAGTGCAGCTGCTCACCATTCCCTGGCGGACCAACAACATGGTTCGCCTCCACGCCCCGGGTCGTTACGTGGTGAGAACGACAGCCTGATCGGGTAGCAGACGCCCGTCGAATGGAGAGCCTTCACCCGACCCGTCACTCGAGATGCCAACGGTCGCGGGTGCCCCCCCAAGGGACGTCTCGATATCGAAATGATGGTCGATCGCCACTGCAGCATCGGTGAAGTTGATGATTGCTGCGCACGCTTCGCCATCCAATGTCCGCCGGTAGGCGAGAACGCCGTCAGGGGCATCCAACAGGACGAAGTCACCCAGTGACAGGGCTGGGTGACGACGACGGCACGCGATCAGCCGGCGGTACAGATGGAGCACCGAATCCGGATCGTCACGTTGGCTGGCATAGTTGCGGGTCGACGACTCGTCGGGGAAGGGGAGCCACGGTTCGATGCCCTCGGGAGCGATCCACCCGTGATGATCAGTCCCATCCCAGGGCAACGGAGCCCGGCATCCGTCTCGGCCCCCCGGGTCGACCACCCGATCGGGAGGAATCACGGCATCGAGGAGACCCATCTCCTCACCCTGAAAGAGGAATGGCGTCCCACGCAGGGTGAGCAGCATCACCGCCGCACATCGGGCCCGGAGTTCGCTCCGACGCACGACGCCGGCCGGATCCTCGCCGCGGAACAGGGCAGAGGCGTCATAGCGTGACCGGTGCCTCGGGTTGTCGTGATTGGACAAGACCCACGTTGGCCAGGCATCACGAAGTGCGAGCGCGTGCATCGTACTGTCGATACAGCGACGCCAGTGGGCCTCCGACCATGGTGCATACAGCGGCGGGAAGTTGAAGGACAGATGAAGTTCATCCCCGTGGCCGTAGTAGGTCGCCACGGCTTCGGTCGACAACAGGTAGACCTCACCGACGATGACCCGATCTCCGGGATACCTGTCGAGAAGGTTGCGAATATCCCGTATTCGTTGGTGGGTGACCGGCACGTCGTTGAGAGCAGAGTGAGGAATGGCGGCCAGTTCCGATGGGTTGTCGGGGAGCTGGGGATCCTTGCCGATGCAGTGGACCACGTCGGCGCGTATCCCGTCCACACCACGATCGAGCCAGAACCGCAGTACGTCGTGCATGGCATCCACCACACCGGGTTCGTCCCAGTTGAGATCGGGTTGGGCGGAGTCAAAGAGGTGGAGGTACCACTGGCCGGAGGCCTTGTCGAAAGTCCAGGCCGGGGCGGACATGTCGAAAGCGGCAACCCAGTTGTTCGGAGGCGACCCGTCGCTACGAGGATCGCGCCATACGTACCAATTGCGATGATGGTTGGACCGGTCGGTGCGTGCAGCGAGGAACCACGGATGCCGATCTGAGGTGTGGTTGGGGACCCAATCGATGATGATGCGGAGGTCGAGTGCGTGGGCCTCGGCGACCAAGGCATCGAATTCTTCCAGTGTTCCAAAGAGGGGATCCACGTTGCAGTAGTCGCTGACGTCGTAGCCGAAATCGACCATCGGCGATGGGTAGAACGGTGAGATCCAGATGGCGTCGACTCCCAGCCAGGCCAAGTCGTCAAGGTGAGCACGAATGCCGGCAAGGTCCCCGATCCCGTCACCGTTGGCATCGGCAAATGACCGGGGATAGATCTGGTAGACAACGGCGCTCATCCACCAGGGAAGGGGAGACCCAGTCACCACCGGTTGTCTTCTGTCGACCGTGCTCAAGCCTCGGCGCGGACTTTGATCCGGCCCAAGGTCTCCGCCATGTTGTGGCGGTTATGGGCGTCCGTGTCCTTCGCACCTCGAAGATACGGGCTGATGACGAGAAACGCTGCGCTGCGGTGGTCGACGAATCGCTCGGTAATGGTGGTATGTCCGGTCTCCGCGGAATCGTCGATGCGGTAGCTCCATTCAGCCACAGCTATCGGCCCGGAAGTGACGTCCCAGGCAATCTCCACGCCTGGTTGGTAACGCACGATGGTGCAGGTGGTGGACCACCTTCGCCAACCACTGCGGTTGCTGCCGCGGAACCGGGCTCCGACGGCCGGCGCGGTGGATCCCCCTGTCCATTTCATCGCCGTGCATTCCGCGGTGAGATCGGACATGTGGGTCGGGTCGCTGATCAGATCCCACACCCGGTCGGTCGGCACCTGCACCTGTTCACTTACCTCTACGGTGGCCATGGATTGTGACGTTAGCAATGGGGGTTCACCCTGACCAAGTGGGATTTCGCCGGACGATTGACCCATGCTCTCCGATCGGGCGGGCAACGGACCGCCTTCGATGTGTGGCTCCGGCACGGTGAAAAGCGTCGATGCCGGGGAGCCGCCGGTGGGCGAACTTGGAGGCATCGGAGTGCAAATGTGCTCCAAACGAGCCGGATTAGAATGTCGCAATCGCCCGATCTGTCTTTGTCCGAGAAAGGAATCCACCTATGGACCTGACCGTTGAGATTGCCGAGAAGCGAATCGATGACGTCTTGGTGGAGACGGTGACGGGCGAACGTGATGTGGCCACTGCTCCGGAATTGCGAGAACGACTGGTGGCCCAAGAAGCAGACGGAGTGTTGCCGACCGTTGTCGACCTCACCGGGGTGTCGTTCATCGACCCCACCGACCTGGGCATACTGGGCACGGCGTACCGGCGACAGCAAGACGCAGGTGGGTGTCTCCGGCCGGCGGTAAGCGAGCCACGGATCCTCAATGTCCCGGAGACCACTGATTTGTCGAAGGTGTTCTCTGGCTTCGCCCCCGCTGGCGAGCCGGTGCGGGGATGAGCGATGTTGTCGAACTGACCATCCCGGTCCGATCTGACCTTTTGGTACTGGCGAGGCTCACCGCCGCCGCCCTGGCGTCGCGGGCCGATTTCGGCATCGAGGACATTGAAGATCTGCGACTTGTGGTGGAGGAACTCTGTCTCTCGGTAGTTGGAAACGAGACCGACGGCACCATTCATCTTCAATACACTCGGGAAGATGGCTTGATCACCGTCGGGTGCTCATTGTCCCGAGAGGGCGGTTCCGATGGACGAACCGATGGACGAGCCGATGGTGAGGCCAATGCCATGTCGTTGCGCATCATCGAAGCTCTGGTCGACGAATATGGCGAGAACATGGTGGCCGACCGGCGGCAGGCGTGGATCCGCAAGCGCAGGAGCAAGGTTGCTTCTTGATGAGCGGCGAAGCGGGGAATCCGAATACGTCACGCGAGTTGTGGGTGAAGTTCGCTGCTGCTCGTGATCCATCATTACGCGATCAGCTGGTCACCGAAAACCTCGGGTTGGCTCGGCGGCTTGCCCATCGATTCACCCAACGCGGGCAGCCCTATGACGACCTGGCTCAGGTTGCTTCCATCGCATTGATCAAGGCGGTCGACCGTTATGATCCCGAACGGAATGTGAAGTTCAGCACGTTCGCCACCGGGACGATCATCGGTGAACTGAAACGGCACTTCCGTGATCGTGGGTGGTCAGTACGAGCTCCGAGGCGCATTCAAGAGCTCTACCTCGAGCTCGGGGCCACCATCGAGTCACTTGGTCACGGACTGGGTCGTTCTCCCATGGTGTCGGAGTTGGCCAAGGCCACCGGGGCTTCGGAAGAGGAAATCGTGGAGGCCATCGAGGCAGGCCAGGGATATCGGTCAGCGTCACTCGACGCTCCGGACGCTGCCGGCGCGACATTGGGAGACAGCTTGGCCACCGAGGATGCTGCCATCACATTGGTAGATGAACGGTCGGTACTTGAGCCCGCCCTCGCCTCCCTGCCGGCCCGGAATCGCGTGATCATGAGGCTCCGGTTCATCGATGGTCTCTCCCAGTGCGACATAGCTTCCCAGGTCGGTATCAGCCAAATGCACGTGTCCCGGCTATTGGCTACCAGCCTCTCCCAGTTGCGTGAGGCATTTACCGCCGATCTGTGACCAGTTTGATGTGTGGCGGGATCTTCCGGCGCTGCCACTCGGCCGAGGTGTGCCGGGCCGGGTGGTTGAGGCCTCAGATCTTCAGTTCGCACCAGACCGACTTACCTCTGTGTAGCCTCACGCGGGTCGTTCCCCAGGCATCGGCCACCCCCTCCAATATGGCTATGCCTCTCCCGCCCTCGGCGGTCAGCTCACGATATTCGCGACGAGGTGTTCGCTGATGCGCCCTGTCCACGACGGCGATACGGAGGTGGCGCCGGGTTGCGGTGATAGTGATCGAATCCGGCCCCCCGCCATGGAGCAGGCCATTGGTCACCAACTCGGTGGCAACAAGGCTGGCATCGGGTTCCATTGCGGTGAGATCCCACTCGAACAGCACGCGGCGGACGAACGAGCGAGCGACAGACCCGCTCGACGGGTCGGCGGGAAGGGGAGTGGTGCGTCGGCTGCCTGTGAGCCTCGCGACGAACCCTTCCCACATCGGCAATGGAGCGCCAGGCCATTTGGCTCTCCGATTTCCGTTGGACGGGAGCTTCCGCATGGCGACTTCGTTCGTCTTGAACATATTGGTCAGCGTTTTGGCCCATCCTTCACTGTTTCGACCGCCTGTTTCATATCGGACACCGCCTTGGCGGCCTCTTTCTCGGCTGGCAACTGCTTGTCCCCGGCGAACTGGCCCACCGTGTGCTGAATGACACCCGTGGCCTTTTGTTGAGCGTTGACTCTGGCTGTTGTTCCCATCGACCCACCCCCATCTCGTGAGCAGTGACTTTTTTGGGCCTCGATTCCTATCTATACCCAAGCTCATCCCTCGTAACCATGTGCTGAAGACGGACCGGTGCCCCGGCGAAAGTCCGAAAAGCGGCCGCGAGCCAGGATTTGGCTACGCCAAGAGGCGAGCGGGTGGTCCGATCGCGCCGGTCTGAGCCGATTCAGTACACTTCCAGCCACCCGACACTCCATGAGGTGAGTCATGAATCTCGAGGCTACGGAAGCAATCTGTCGACTCAAGTACGCGTATTTTCGGCTGCTCGACACAAAGCGATTTGTCGAACTGGGCGAACTGTTCGTCGAAGACGCGACCACCGACTACCAATCCGCGCCCGGTCCGCAGAGCGGACGAGCAGAGATCGTGGAGTTCTTGACAAGCTCCCTCACCGACCCGGGGATCGTGCACGTGCACAACGGACATCATCCTGAAATCGACGTCCATGACAACGGCACGGCGTCAGGGACGTGGTATCTCTACGACAAGGTCATCGCTCCCGCCTATGACTTCCTCCTCGAGGGTACCGCTCTCTACGAAGACGTCTACGTTCTCGTCGATGGTGAGTGGAAGATCAAGCACAGTGGATACCGACGGATCTATGAGGAGCATCGCAAACATTCGACCGGGGAACTCCTCTCGTTCACCAGCAGGTTCGATCCTGAGGGCTCGGGTCAGCCGGACACGACGGCGATCTCCTGACGGCGAGGTCATGACCATCCGTATCCGCCGATCGGGTCTGCCAGAATGATCGGCATCTCTTGAACGCAGGGGTTCTGTCATGGTCGACGAAGTGGTAGGTGGCGCCACACCTCGGGATGATCATGAATACGCGGTGGTGGTCCGGGGACTCACCAAGTCCTACGGGAGCGTCAAGGCTGTAGGGGGAGTCGACTTCCACATCGCCCGCGGGGAGGTCTTCGCACTTCTCGGCCCCAACGGTGCCGGCAAGACGACCACGGTGGAGATTCTCGAAGGGTTCCGACAGCGAGACGGCGGCGAAGTCTCCGTCCTCGGGCACGACCCCGGCAACCCCCAGAGCAAGCTGAGGGACCTTCTGGGGATCGTCCTGCAGTCAACCGCCGTCGACCCCTACCTTACCGTGGAAGAGATGATCGGAATGTTCGCCCACTTCTTCCCGCATCCGAGGCCGGTCGGCGAGGTGATCGAGCTTGTCGGCCTCTCGGCTGAGCGCACCACCCGGGTGGTCAAACTCTCCGGAGGCCAGCAACGCCGGTTGGACGTGGCCATTGCGCTGGCCGGCGATCCGGAGTTGTTGTTCCTCGACGAGCCCACTACCGGGTTCGATCCCTCGGCCCGCCGGGGGGCATGGGAAGTGGTGAGGAACTTGGCTGCCCTGGGCAAGACGGTCCTTTTGACCACCCACTACATGGACGAAGCCCAGTACCTCGCCGACCGGGTGGCGGTGATCGCCTCGGGGAGAATCGTGGCCGAAGGTACCCCTGCGACTCTCGGCGGGCGTGACCACGCTCGACCCCGGGTCCGATTCCGGCTGCCCGCCGGCATCCTTCCGCCCGCTGAGCTCGTCGCCGAGACCGATGCCGAAGGCTTCAGCGCATTTGCCACCGAGGATCTCACCCTGGGACTGCACACCCTCACCAACTGGGCTCTGGACAATGCCGTGGTCATCGAGGGGCTCGAGATCATCCGCCCGACGTTGGAGGACATCTACCTGCAACTGACCGGTGGGGTCACCGCCCGCGATCCTGACCTTCCGGTCGATCCGGTGGTGGAAGGGAGCCGATGAATTCTCTCCGACTCACCCTGTGGCAGGTGCGATACACCAACAAGGCGTATTGGCGAAATCCGGCCGCCGCCTTCTTCACCTTCCTGTTCCCACTGATGTTTCTGGTGATCTTCACTGCGTTGCTCGGCCACGGCCATATCGTTCTTTCTGGTCATCGAATCAGCCTCTCCACCTACTACGTTGCCGCCATGGCCTCGTTTGCCGTCATCAGCGCGTCCTACGTGAACCTCGGCGTCGGGGTCACGTTCCAACGAGACTCGGGGATCCTCAAACGCATTGGCGGCAGTCCCCTCCCGGGCTGGGCCTATCTCACCGCCCGGGTCATCCATGCAATGTTGATGGCGGTGTTGCTGGTCATCATCACCGCCGTGTTCGGCAGGGCTTTCTATGGTGCCGCGGTGCCGTCGGGAAAGGACCTGATCTTCTTTGTGGTGATGCTGGTGGTCGGATCTGCGAGCTTCTGCGCACTCGGCCTGGCGGTCACCGCGCCGATTCCCAACGCCGAAGCGGCCACCGCCATCGTGAATGCCACGATGCTTCCCCTGCTGTTCCTGTCCGGCGTCTTCATTCCCATCGGCGACCATGCACCGGCCTGGATCCAGTGGGTCGGCCGGGTCTTTCCCGTGAAGCACTTTGCCGACGGGTTGCAGGCCGGTTTTGTCGGATCGGCGTTTCATTGGAACGACGTTCTGGTCGTGGCCGCCTGGGGCGTGGCCGGTCTCCTCGTCGCGGCCCGTTACTTCAGTTGGGAGCCGCGCAGGTAGCCAGGCTTCTCCGACTGGCCGGTCCGCCGTGATCCATACCCGGCGACGGGGCCGGCACGGACGTGGCAATGTGGAGTCAGTCAGTCGGTAGATGTTGGGGATGGCACCGATATCGAACCGACCTTCACCACGACGGAGAGGGTGCGATGACACCTCGGTTGGAGGGAACGGTGGCCCTGGTGACGGGGGCATCCAGCGGTATCGGTGAGGCCACCGCGGTGGCACTTGTCGCCGAGGGTGCGACAGTAGCGGTCGCCGCCAGGCGACGTGATCGGCTCGAGGCACTGGCGGAGCGGATCGGCGACGACAGCCGGGTGCTGGTACTCGAGACCGACGTCACCGACGAGGGTCAGGTACGTGCCATGGTCGAGCGCACGGTGGCCGAATACGGCCGCCTCGACACTCTGGTCAACAACGCCGGAGTGATGCTGCTGGGCCCCATCGTCGATGCCCCGGTGGAGGAGTGGCGACGGATGGTCGAGCTCAATGTGCTCGGGTTGCTCTACTGTACCCACGCCGCGCTGCCTCATCTGCTGCGGGCAGCCGAGGATGATCCACGTCGGGTCGCGGACATCGTGAACGTGAGTTCGGTGGCCGGCCGGGTGGCTCGCCAAAACAGTGGTGTCTACAACGCCACCAAATTCGGGGTGGTGGCGTTCTCTGAATCGCTCCGTCAAGAGGTCACCAAACGCCACGTGCGGATTTCCATTGTCGAGCCCGGAGCCGTGATGACGGAGTTGGTCGGCCATAACCGACCCGAGATCAGGGAAGGCATGCGGGCCACTTTCGGCGATATGGAGATGCTGCAGTCGGAGGATATCGCCGATGCGATTGTCTTCGCGGTGACCCGCCCCCGGCATGTGGCAGTGAACGAAGTAGTGGTGCGTCCGACCGAACAGGAACGATGAGTGGAAGGTGCGGCGTGCCGGCCCGCCGACCACACCCTGGGCGACCTGGGCATCCAAATCGATGCCACCGACTGGCACTCGGAAACGGCCGGGACGCCGGCAGCTTCTCATCTCCTCGACGCCGCCGGGGGAGTGCGAGCCGGGGTGGAGGCCACCCTGGTCGCGCGTGGTCCCCAGCCGACCGGAGTGACCCCACTTCTTCAGGAATGGTCCCCGGTGACCAAGGGCCGCACCCTCGACCGGATCGAGGGTGGCATGGTCGGAGTCAGCTCGTAGCCGGCCACGTGACCACGGAACCGGCGGCGGTGATCTCCACCGGGGTGCCGTCCGCCACTACCAGATTGCCGTCGGCCCGAACTGTAATCAGATGTTGATCCACAGTTGGGTCCCGATTTACCGCCGGGGCCAAGAGCAAGTCCGATGTCGGTTCGATGGTGATCACGGTGTCATGACCGTGGAACTGGGTGCGGGTGACGGTGCCGGGCATGCCATTGCCCGACGACTTGGTGGACAACGTCAACTGCTCGGGCCTGACCAACGCCACCACTGACCCGTCGGTTACCGCCGACCGACCGTGGGCGCGGATGGACAGCGTGCCGAAAGGGGTTGCCACCTGGTTGCCGTTGATGGTGGCAGTGACCAGGTTGGCATCACCGAGAAACTGGGCCATGTCGGGGTCGACCGGATGGTCGTAGAGCTCCTGAGGCGTGCCACATTGGCCGATGCATCCGTCGCGGATGACGGCCACCTGATCGGCGATCGAGAGAGCTTCGTCCTGGTCGTGGGTTACCAGCACCGCGGTGATGCCCTCGGCGTGCAACACGTCCTGCACGTCGGCCCGCACGCTGGCTCTGAGACCGGCGTCGAGGGAGGAGAACGGTTCGTCGAGCAGGACCAACGCCGGGTTGATGGCCAGGGCCCGGGCCAGCGCCACCCTCTGCTGCTGCCCTCCGGAGAGCTGGTGGGGATAGCGAGAACCGAGTCCGGCGAGACCCACCATCTCGAGTAAGTGATCGGTGGAGGCGCCCGCCCGGCGCCCGCCCCGCCTGGCCCCCTTTTCTATTGCCCGGCGTCGTTGCCGCCCGGGTCGACGCACGCCGAAGGCGATGTTGGCGGCGACGGTGAGGTGGGGAAAGAGAGAACCCTCTTGGGGGACGTACCCGATGCCCCGTTGCTCGGGTGGAAGAGCATGGTGACTGTCCTCGACGAGCTTTCCCCCCACGGTCACGGTTCCTTGGTCCGCCCGTTCGAAACCGGCGATCACCCGGAGCAGCGTCGTCTTCCCGCTGCCTGACGGACCGAGGATGGCGGTCAGCGAGCCCTCGGGCACGCCGAGGTCGATTCCGCAGAGGACCGGCTGGGGACCGAATGCCTTATGCAACCCGCGGACATCGAGGCCGGTCATCACGGTTCGCGGGTTCGGGCCGGGAGGCGGTTGAACCATCGCCCGAGCACGTAGCTCGGGACCACGGCAATTGCGATCATCAGGCCAGCGTACGGTGCCGCGGCTCCATACGAGAGGTTCGTGGTATACGCCCAGAACTGAGTGGCGAGGGTCTGCACGCCGGTGGGTATCAGCACCAGGGTCAAGGTGAGCTCGGTGACCGTCGACAGGAAGACCAGGCTGAAGGCAGCCGCCAACCCGGGTCCGACCAGAGGCAGCACCACCCGCCACCAAACCGCCAGTGGGCGTCGTCCGAGGGACCGGGCCACCTCTTCGAGTTCCACCGGTGCCTGGGCCACCGAGGTGCGTACCGCCACCAGGGCCAAGGGAAAGAACATGATGGCGTATCCGATGATGAGCAGCGGGGAGCTCTGGTAGAAGACCCGGAGGCCGCGGATGGAGAAGTAGACCAGGGCCAAGGCGATGATCAACCCGGGAATGGCCTGGACGATGAACGTGCTCCGCTCCAGCACCCGGGTCGACCGGCGGGGATGGCGAACGGCCAGGAGCGCCACCGGAAGGGCCAGCAATGTGGCCAGGGCCCCGGCCCCGGCGGCGTACCCGGCGGTGGTCAAGGCCGCACCCACCATGGAGGTCGAGGCCGGCAGGGTCGTCGTTCCACTGTTGAACAACCAATAGATGATGACCCCGATCGGCACTCCGAGGGCGAGGCCGGTCAGCACCACGAACCCGAGGAGCGAAGGCAGCCTCCACCGACCGAGCCGGTGGACGGTGCCGGCCCGGGCCACCCGCGCCGATCGGGCCACCCGGCCCCGCCCCCGGGCCGCGGCGTCGCCACCCAGCACCGCCAGACTCAATACCACCAGGATCAAAGACAACGAGGATGCCACCGGTATGTTGTAACTGCGTTGGGACTCGAAGAAGATCTCCGTGGTCAACGTCTGGTACCGCAGAATCTCGAAGGCGCCGTATTCGGCCAGCAGCGCCAGTGAAACCAGGATGCAACCGCCCAGCAACGCCGGGCGGGCCTGGCTCAGGGTCACCCGTCGAAAGGTGGCCATCCGGCCCAGGCCGAGTGAGCGCGCCACTTCCTCTTGGCCGGGGTCCGCCCCCCGGAACGAAGCGGCCACCGGCAGATAGACCAGTGGGTAGAGCGCCAACGTCATCACCAGGAGCGCGCCGAAGAAGCCGTGAACGCTGGGAGCCACCGAGACCCATCCGAACCCCACCACGAAATCGGGAATAGCCACAGGGAGTACCACGACCACCGCCCAGAGCCGGCGACCCGGGAGGTCGGTCCGCTCTACGAACCAGGCGGTGGTGGTGCCGATCACCGCGCACGCCAGCGTCACCACCACCGACAGTCGGGCGGTATTCCACAGCAACTCGAGGGTGAATCTCCGCAACACCAACCGGACGATCTCCGACCAACCTGATCTGGTGGCTTGCGCCACCACGTAGACGACCGGCAGGGCGAGAATCACCGTCACCGCGCCCGCCAGCACCCACAGAAGCACCGGTCGACGATGGCGAGCCGCCACCGTGGGCGGAAGTGCAGATGTCACCAGGACGGGCGCATCGGCGACAGTGTCGGTCACCGGACTATGCCAGTTGGGCTTGTTGTAGCAGCTTGATGGCGGTCGATCCGTCGCCGAGCTGGGCAATGGTGAGGGGAGCGGGTTGCAGCGAGCCAAGGGGGGTCAACGGCTGAGCGGTGGTGACACCCGAACCGATGGGATACTCGTAGCTGTCGCCGTGGGCGATGATCTCTTGGCCCTGGGATCCCACCAGAAACGCCAGGAACTGTTGGGCAGCGGCCTTATGGCTGCTCGACGCCAGAATGGCGGCACCCGAGACGTCGACGATGTAGCCGGCATCACCGGGGCTGAAGGTGGCAATGGCCGAGTGCGTACCGGACGCACCCAGTTGGGCGCGCTCCCGGTACCAGTAGTAGGCGTTGATGATCCCGATGGTGGCGTGCCCTTTGTTCACTTGGTCGGTGAGGGTTTCGTTATCGGGGTAGATGTTGTCGGCAGCATTGGATTTGATAGCGGTGAGCCACTTGGTGGTGGCATCGACTCCGTACGATGCCACGACAGAGGTGACGATGGGTTGAAAGTCAGTCTCCCCCTGGGCCAGGGCCAGTTTGCCTTTCCATTGTGGACCGGCCAGGTCCATCACCGAGTGGGGGAGTTGATCGGGCTTGAGCAGGTCGGTGTTGTACACCAGCTCACTGACCCGGGCCGAGACACCCACCCAGTCCCCCTGAGGGGAGTTGTACTTGGAGGGGACGGCAGCCAAGGTGGCCGGAGCCACTACAGCCAGCAGGTGCTTGCTCTGCAATGTTTCAAGTGCCGGAGAGTTCTCGGTGTAGATCACGTCGGCCGGTGACGCCCCGCCTTCGGTGATGATCTGGTTGGCCAGGACATCCTCATCGTCGTTGCGCACCTGGACGTGGATCCCTGACTCCTTTTCGAACGCGGCCACCAGTGCGTTGGTGGTCTGCTCGTGTTGGCCGTTGTAGACGGTGAGAGAGGACCCGGATCCCGATGACCCGCCGCTGCAGGCGGTCGCCCCCAGTGCGGTGGCGACAATCGCAGCCACGGTGGCGGTGGTGAGTCTCTTGGGAAACTTCATGACGTGGACCGCCCTCTCGGACTCAGTTTCTCAGGTAAGGATGATAAAAAATATTAGGCATGCCGAACATTCGGTGTCAACCATGCTGTCGGATGGGTTCCCCGTTAGAATTCGGAGGTCAGGTGGGCTCTCGACGAGATGAGGACAGCACATGAGTGGTATCCCGGGGCCAAAGGACGTGTCGATGACCGGAAGAACGGTGATCGTGACCGGGGGTAATTCCGGGATCGGCAAGGCCACCGCGGTGGCTCTGGCCCGGGCTGGGGCCCGGACGGTGATCACCGTCCGCGACGCGTCGCGAGGTGATCAAGCCGTCGCCGAGATTGGCCGGGCCAGTGGCAGCGACCTCGTGGAGGTGGTGGTATTCGATCTGGCCGATCTGGCTTCGGTCCGTATGGGCGCGGCTGAGCTCTTGCAGCGTTGCGATCGGATCGATGTGTTGATCAACAACGCCGGCCTGGTGCTGACCGACCGCTCGGAGACGGTGGACGGCTACGAATCGACCTTTGCCGTGAATCATCTGGGGCCGTTCCTCTTGACCACCTTGCTCACCGACCGTCTGGTGGCATCCGCCCCCTCCCGGGTGGTGAATGTGGCTTCTACCGCCCACCGGTCGGCACGCCACGGATTGGACTTCGACGATCTGCAGTCGCGCCAGAACTACCGGGGCATGCAGGTATACGGCCGGTCGAAGTTGGCCAATATCCTCTTCACCACCGAGCTGGCTCGTCGCTTGGCCGGGACCGGGGTGACGGTGAACTCGGTCCATCCGGGGACCGTCGCCACCGGATATGGACGAGACGGAGACACTCGGGGGTTCTTGACCTTCGGATTGAAGGTGATCAAACCGTTCGTCCTCACGCCGGAGCAGGGAGCCCGAACGTCGGTCTTTCTGGCCTCGTCGGCGGATGTGGCCGACGTCACCGGCAAGTATTTCGTCAAGGGGAAAGCTCGCAAGCCCTCTGCCTGGGCCGAGGATGAGGCCGCTGCCGGTCGCCTGTGGGCGGTCAGCGAGGAACTGGTGGGTTCCGTCGACCGGTGAAAGGTCCGCGGCGGCGGTAGGTCGGTGGCCCAGGGTGAGGCCGGCAGGGTGAGTTCGGCCAACCACCGGCTCATCCCCCGGCACCGACCGACCACCTACAGCGGCTCACCTTCCCCCAGTTCGCTGGTGGTTTCGGCGATGGCCCGGTCCGCGGCTCCTGGCGGCAGTTGGTCACCACCTCCACTGTCCCGCCACAGTTCGGGAACCCGCCACAGGAGCAGGGCGACGCCGATGACACAGACCAGGCCACCCGACCACACCGCGAACTGTGGTCCACCAACTTCGGCGGCCAGGCCGGTTTCCGCATCGCCCAACCGGGGGCCACCGGCCACCACCGCGAAGAAGGTCCCCGAAAGGCGGCCTTGCAGGTGATCCGGCACTGCCCGTTGCTGCACCGCCTGGCGAAAGACCGCCGAGATGACGTCGGCCGCTCCGGCCAGGGCCAACAGGGCGAGACTGATCCAGAGCACCGGGATGATGCCGAAGAGAGCAATGGTGGTTCCCCATACCGCCACGCAGGCGGCGATGGCCCTCCCCTGGTGTCGTACCCGGCTACACCAACCCGTGAACAACGAGCCGACCAGGGCCCCTGCCCCCGGGGCGGCATACAGCAGCCCGACCACCCCGGCGCCGCCGCCGAACAGCCCCACACCCAGGGCGGGAAACACCGCCCGAGGCATCCCGAAGATCATGGCATTGAGGTCGATCCAGTAGGTCGCCGACAGCAGTTTTTGGCCCTTGAGGTGCGAAAAACCCTCTGCCATCGAGCGGAATCCCATCGGCGTGCCCCCGCCTCTGGGCACCAACGCCGGCAAGAGGAGAGCAATGACAAGGGCAACCCCGAAGGTGGCCACGTCGATCCCGAATACCGCCCCCAACCCGATGGTGGCGATAAGAATTCCGGCGAGGGCGGGTCCCACCACCAGCGCCAGTTGCTGAATGGTCGTCTGCAGCGCTACCGCGGCGATGACCTCGTCCTGGTCGACCACCATGGGAAGCGTCGCCCGTCGGGCCGGCCAGTCCACGCCCTGAAAGGCAGCCGCGGCTGCCGTGCACGCGAAGAGGGGCCACACCCGGGGATGGGGGAGCGTGGCGTTGATCACCAGACCGCCGCTGGCGGCCGCCATGGCGAATTGGGTGATGACCAGTACCCGCCGTCGGTCCATGGCATCGGCGAGGGTGCCACCCAACAGGGCACCGACCAACAGGGGGACCAGTTGCACCAAGCCGGTCAAGCCGACGACCAGCGACGAATGGGTCAAGGCATAGGCCTGATAGGAAACGGCCACCAATGTGAGCTGGGAACCCATCCCGGACACCACCTGGCCGGCCCACAATCGGCGGAAGTCACGGTGACGTCGCAAAGGGGTGATGTCGATGACGACGCGAGCCACCCGGTAACCGTACCGGGCACATCAACGTGACTTGGCGACGTAGCGGCTGACATGTTCCGCGCTAGAGTGAGATCCATGCGTTCTGTGGATGTGTTTGCGAACCGGATATTCCGGCATACCGGGGGCCTTGCGGCTCTCGGGTCCTCGCGTGGGCCTGTAGCGCTCTCGACGAGTCGCAACGGATCGGCATGTGCCGGTGCCGTATCGGCACCGAGCACCAAGGCAATCTCGGAGGCGCTCCCGACGGAATGACCAACCAGCTACATGGTCTGTACCGTCAAGGAGTCGCTTCTCACGAAGCGGCTCCTTTTTGTTTACCCGGGAAAGACTCCAGAGAGCCCGGCGTGGCCCTGATCGCGGCGTAGTGCGGTCCATCATCAATTCCAATGAATGGAGGAAAACAATGAACGAAGAAGACCACATCAGACAACATCAGCGTGACCCGGCCACCACCCGGGCGGTCACCGAACGTGCCCGTCGGGAATGGGGAACCAGACTCATCGACGTCGGTGACTCACACGACAAGGGAGAGCAATCCTTGTGTGTCGGGGAAGCCGCCTGAACCACGGCGTGTGGTCCCCGGCGGTGACGCCGTTCAACACCGTCTCTAGACCGGGTCGTTACTCCTGACCCTGAAACTGGATTCGGTAGAGGTCGGCGTACACCCCGTTCGCCTCGAGGAGTTCGTCGTGGCGCCCCCGCTCTACGATCCGGCCGTGCTCCAACACCAGAATCATGTCGGCCTGCCGCACGGTAGACAGCCGGTGGGCGATCACCAGGGAGGTTCGGCCCCGGAGGGCAGTGGCCAATGCTCGCTGTACCGCCAACTCTGACTCCGAGTCGAGATGGGCGGTGGCTTCATCGAGGACCACCACCTCGGGTGCCTTCAACAGGAGCCGGGCGATGGCCAGGCGTTGCTTTTCGCCTCCGGACAATCGATAGCCGCGATCACCGACCACCGTGTCGACCCCGTCGGGGAGCGCCTCGATGAGGTTGGAGATCTGCGCACCGGCCAAGGCGTCGCGCAGTTGCGCCTCGGTGGCTTCGGGTTTGGCATAGAGGAGATTGTCCCGGATGGTCTCGTGGAACAGGTGGGCATCTTGGGTGACGACGCCGACGGTATCGGTCAGCGAGGCCATGGTCACATCCCGCACGTCGACACCGTTGATGCGGACCGCCCCGGACTGCACGTCATAGAGGCGGGGGAGGAGATGGCTGATGGTCGTCTTGCCGGCCCCCGACGGCCCGACCAGGGCCACCAGTTGCCCTGGCTCGGCGGTGAAGCTGACGTCGAAGAGAACCTGCTGGGAGACAGTGGTGTCGAGCACAGCCACCGACTCCAGAGAGGCCAGGGAGACTTCTTCGGCCGTCGGATAGCGGAAGTCGACATGGTCGAACTCGATCCGCGCCGGACCCGGGGGCACTTTCACCGCGTCGGGCTTGTCGGCGATCATCGGGGGGAGGTCGAGGATCTCGAAGACTCGATCAAAAGAAACCAGGGCGGTCATGACGTCGATCTGGACATTGGACAACGAGGTGAGCGGCCCGTACAGCCGGGTGAGGTAGGCCGCCAGTGCCACCACAGAGCCGACGCTCAATCCTCCATCGACGGCCTGGATGCCACCCCACCCGTAGACCAGGGCGGTGGCCAACGATGCGGTGAGGGTCAGGGCGGCAATGAAGACCCGGGCGTACATGGCCTGGGTCACGCCGATGTCGCGTACCCGACCCGCCTTGTGCTCGAAGGAGTTCCGCTCTTCCGACGGTCGCCCGAACAGCTTGACCAACAGGGCGCCTGACACGTTGAACCGCTCGGTCATGGTGGTGTTCATCTGGGCGTTCAATCCATAGGCCTCGCGGGTGATCGACGACAGGCGTCGCCCCACCCGTTTGGCCGGGAGCACGAACACCGGCAGGATGACCAGGCTCACCAGAGTGATCTGCCACGACAGGAAGAACATGGCGATCAGCACCAGGGTGACGCTGACCAGGTTGGCCACAACCGACGACAAAATGTCGGTGAATGCCTGCTGGGCACCGAGCACGTCGTTGTTCAACCGGCTGATCAGAGCACCCGTCTGGGTTCGGGTGAAGAAGGAGATGGGCATCTTCTGGATGTGCTCGAAGACCCGTGACCGCATGTCGAAGATGAGCCCTTCGCCCACCTTGGCCGACACCCACCGCTCGGCGATCGACAGCCCGGCATCGAACACGGCCAGCCCCCCGGCGATGAGGGCGAGAGTGACGATCAGGCTCCGGTGGTGCCCGAGTATGCCGTTGTTGATGATGTCGCGGAAGATGAGGGGGTTGGCCACGCCGATCACCGCATCGACCACTATCAACACCATGAAGAAGGAGAGGATGTTGCGGTAGGGACGGCCGAACGACAGCATCCGCTTGGCGGTGCCCTTGGTGATGGTCTGTTGGACGACGGAGGCATCCCGACGCATCTGGCGCAGCGCCCCTCCGAATGACCCGCCCCCGCCCCCGCCCCCGCCTCTCGGCATCCCTCCTGCTCCGTGCATCATGCCTGGGACCCTACTGTTGGAGGATCGGGGTCCCGTCACGGTCCAGAAGCGACACCGGGGCGGCGGTGGCCGCTCACTTCGGCTGCCCCCGGTGATGGCCCCGGTCAGGTGGTAATCAGGTGCTCACGAGCCCCCGGCCGGTGATCGGGGGGAGGTCGAGAGCGGTCAGGAGCCCGGCGGGACCCTCCACCACTGCGGGGACCGCGTTGACCAGTCGCATGGCGGTGGCCTTCAACCCGGCGGTGTTGTGGTCGCCGTCGCTCCCCACGAGCTGAAGGTCGAGTGTGTAATTCGGTTCGCCGATGATCTGTACGCGATAGCAGCCGTGACCGGCAGGTTGGGGCCAGTCCGGGCCGAGAGCGTCGTGGAGCCGGGTGACGTGCTCGAGGACGATCACCACCTTGCCGTTACGGATCCCCCGGAGCTCAAAATGCAGCGCTCCGACCGTGCCCTTTTCGATGGTCCCGGCATCGACCTCGAACGTCTCGGTGGCCGGTAGACGCTCGTACCACTCGTCGACGGAGTCGAGCTCGACGTCGAGGCCGGCAGCCAGCTGACGCACCACGCTGCCCCACGCCGTCGTCAGCACCCCCGGTAGCAAGATCAGAGGCACCTGATCCATCGGACGCCCGAAGCCCATGATGTCGAAGATGACCATGGGCTGGTTGTACGTGTTGTAGTTGAGGACCTCGGAGACGCGGACCTGGTCGATCCGTTCGCTTACCCCGGTGAGCACGAGGGGAAGGGCGTCGTTGGCAAATCCGGGGTCGACGCCATTGACGAAGAGCGAGACCCCGCCATCGATGGCCGCGGTCCGAACCGGATCGATCATCGAGTCATCGACCACACCGAACGGGTATTGGAGAAAGACCGGCCCCGAGGAGACCACATTCACCCCGGCCCGGAGAATGCGTTCCAGGTCGGCCAGCGCTTCCATCAGGCGATTGTCGGCCATGGCGGTGTGCACGACGACGTCGGGCTTCAGGGCCAACAATTCGTCCACATCATTGGTGGCGATGACGTCGAGGTGGCGGCCGAGGCCGGCCAACTCGCCTGCGTCTTTTCCCACTTTGTCGGGGTTGGACACCCACAGGCCGACCAACTCGAGGTCGGGCCGAACATCAATGCCGGCGATGGCATGTCGGCCGACGTTGCCCGTGCTCCAGGCGACAACTCGGTAGGTGCGGCTCATGGCGGTCTCCTCAGTGGGTGCGGTGGGTGCGGTGGGTGCGGTGGGTGCGGTGGGTGCAGTGGGTGCAGTGGGTGCAGTGGGTGCAGTGGGTGCAGTGGGTGCGGTGGTTTCGGTGGTTTCGGTGGTTGGTCGCCGCTCAGAGGTCGGGGAGGCCCATGTCGAGATTGGGCTGCTCGATGCCTCCGTCCACCTCAAGAATCTTGCCGGTGATGTAGGACCCTGCCTGGGAGGACAGATAGACCACCGCGGCGGCAATGTCCTCGGGATCGCCAATGCGACCCAGCGCGGTCCCGGCCTCCAATGCAGTCCGCAGTTCGTCGGTCTGCATCACGATGTCGAGCGCGGATGTGGCCACCGAACCCACCGCGATGGCATTGACCCGGATACGCGGCGACAGATCGGCGGCCGCCAGCCGGGTGTAGTGGGCCAGGGCCGCTTTGGCCGTGCCGTAGGCGAGGTAACCCCGGCCGGCCATCCGGCCCATGGCCGAGGAGATGTTGACGGCAGATCCTCCGTCGTGTTCGAGCATCAACGGAACCGCCGGGCGCAACAGGGCGTGGGCGGTGGCCACGTTGAAGTGGAACGCCTGCTCGAGGCGACCCGGCGAGGTGTCGAGAAATGGCCGGGGCATGGCACCGCCCACGTTGTTGACCACAAGGTCAAGTCGTCCGAAAGCCTTACGGGCGTGGTCCACCAGTCCGGCCACCGCTTCGAGATCGCTGAGATCGGCGGGGACCACCACTGCCTTCCGACCGGCAGCCTCAATGGCGGCAGCCACCACGCTGAGTTGGTCCTCGGTGCGGGCGGACACCACCACATCAGCGCCTGCCTCGGCCAGCGCTACAGCCGTTGCCGCGCCGATACCCCGGCCGGCGCCGGTGACGATGGCCACCTTGTCGGTGATGCGAAAGCGGTCAAGGATCATCGAATCTCCCCCCTCGTATCCGACACGTCTAGCAGTCGATGACCTGTTGGCGCCATGTCATCGGAGTGGCGGATGGCCGCGTGTATTGATACATGTGCCCGTCACGATCAATCGGCCAGATCGGCGACGGCCACGATGCGCAGGGGCCGAACCCGAACCAGAAGTTCGCCCGGGACGCCATTGCGACGACCGTATTCCTCGGCTCGTTCGCCTCCCATGTAGCGCCCGCCCAGCATGGCCGCCCATCGAGCTACTTCTCCGCTGTCATCGCTCAGTGTGGCGACGCCGTCAATGGTGACAAAGGAAAATGGAGGGCGTTCGTCGTCGATGCAGATGGCTACCCGGGGATCTCGCCGCAGGCCCTTCCCCTTTATTGTGTCTTCGCCGGTGGTGAAGACGATGTCGCCGATCGGGGAGTCGGGCCCAGCGGCAGCAGTGTCGAGCGCGAACCAGACGGGTGCAACATGGGAGCGTCCGTCGGCCCGCACCGTAGCCACCTTGGCAGTGTGGGCGGGTTGAGATTGGAGAAACGACCGCACGTCGTCGTCACTCATCGGGTGGCAGGGCAAGGGGGCTCCCTCGGTCGGGTCGGCTAGGCCGGGCGGGTCGATGGGAGCCCGAGTTTGCGGTGATCCCATGACACCACCCGTTCGACTGCGAGCTTGGCGACGATCCGCTTGGTGAGCATCGTCTCCACAAAAGGTCGGAGATCGTCGGTGTACGTGCCGTAGTACCGCTCGAAGAGGTTCACCCCGAGTGCGAATCTCCGCTCGGGCTCTTCGACAATCTCGGTCCGACCGACCAGTTCGACCCCACGTAGCTCTTCGTAGTAGTCGCCGTCCTCGAACATGCAGGTGATCCGGGAGTCCCGCCCCAGGTTCACCGCCTTTTGTGCCTTGGCCTTGGTCTCGATGGCGACAGCATTCTCGAGGAATCCGTACCACATGGCCACGGCGTGGATGGAGCCGTCGTGGTTGAGCGTGCACATTGTCATCGGCCGGCGCTCGTGGATGAAGGCATCGATCTCTTCGGGCGTCATCTTGATGGTCGCCCGTTGATTCACCCCGTGGCCCATCTGTTGTGTCGTGTCCTGCTCGTGCTCGTGCTCGCTCATGGTTCCCCTTCACCTCATCGATAGCCAGCCCACCCGGTCGGGCACCACTCGGTGGTCGATCCGAGTATCAGGGTGAGCGTATCGGGAGCAAGGTGCCTCGTGAGGTAACGGGGCGAGATCGTTCGACGTGGGTCACCCGGAACTTGAGAAGTTCCACCTCTGGGCGAATCGGCCCGATTTGGGGCGGGGCCTCATTGCCCATTCGCCCAGAGGTGGATAATTGCCGCGCCGGCCGACCCACCGCCGACCCACCGCCGACCCACCACAGGCCCACCGCCGACCCACCACAGGCCACACGTCACCTTTTCGCCCATGGCTGTGCTCGCCGTAGGCTGCCTGTCATGCCGTTCTCGATTGCCTCGTCTGATCCGCGGATCCCCCGGATCCATGCTCGGAGGCTTCCGAGTCCCACCAGACGGGAGTTGACACGCCGAAGTGTGGTGATTGCCGAGGTCTCCGCCAAACGGTTCGCCGGGGTGGCGCTTCGACAGGTCCGTCATGCCCGTCGTGGCCCGCTGCCCCTAGCGGTGTTGGCGCGGCCCTTGCGGAGGACCTTCGAGGACCTCGGCGGCACCTATCTGAAGTTCGGCCAACTGGTGGCTTCCTCCCCCGGGGTCTTCGGGGAGGAATTCTCCGACGAATTCCGCACCTGTCTCGATACCGGCCCGACAGTCCCGTTCGAGATCGTGCGGGAGGTCATCGAGAGCGACCTCGGGATGCCTCTTCACGAAGCCTTCACCCATTTCGACCCCTCCCCGATCGGGCGGGCATCGATTGCGGTGGTCCACCGGGCCACCCTTCACGACGGCACCGACGTGGCGGTGAAGGTTCTCCGTCCGGGAATCGAGTCGATGGTGTCGGTCGACCTCGACTTACTGCAGCCGCTACTCGACATGGTGGCAAAACAGACCGGTGACCAGGCGGCCGGTACCCTCATGCAGCTCTTTTCGGGATTCCGGGTCCAGATCGGCGAGGAGCTCGACCTTCGCAACGAGGCGCGGGCGTTGGCCGCTTTCAGCGAACTCCTCGACGAGTTCGACCTGCCGTTGGTGGTCGTGCCCGAGCCGTTTCCGGCATTCTCCGGCCCCAATGTGCTGACCATGGAGTTCCTCGACGGCGTGCCGATCGACGATCTGGCCGGTGCGGCCAAATTCGGCGTGGATCCCGGCCCTCTCGTCGAGCAGGTGGTGCGAGCCTTCTTCCTCACCACTGTGCGGTGGGGAGCGTTCCACGGTGACGTGCACGCCGGCAACATGCTCTTGCTCCGGGATGGCCGCATCGGCATCATCGACTGGGGCATCGTGGGACGCCTCGACCCCGAGACCCACTACTTCTTTGTCCGCCTACTCGAGGCGGTGCTGGGCAACGAGGAGGCATGGGGAGACATTGCTGCCCATCTGACCCGTACCTATGGGCCGGCGATGCAGCAGGGTCTGGGTCTGTCCGACGACGAACTGGCCGGGTTCGTCAGGGGGTTGATCGAACCGATCTTGATGCGACCGTTCGGCGAGGTCAGCCTGGGGGCACTCATTCAGGCACCCCAGGTGCAGGCGGCCAAGGCCCAGGGCATCGAGGCCCACAACCGCTCAGCTCGGGCGGTGGCCGGACGACTCCGGGCGCAACGGAAGCTGCGGCGATTGGCCGACGAGTCGGGTGGGACCGACTCGGAGTTCGATCGCGGAACGTTTCTGCTGGGGAAGCAGCTGATGTACTTCGAGCGGTACGGCAAGATGTTCCTGGCCGACGTGCCGCTCTTCCACGACCGGGCCTTCTTCGAATCGGTGGTGGCGTCGGCCCCGACCCCGACCCGCATGGAGACCTCGACCCTTCCTCTGACCCCTCGCCGCGACGAACCGAAGTGAAGATCTGCTTCGTGTGCACCGGCAACATCTGCCGGTCGCCGATTGCCGATGTGGTGCTGCGCCGCATGGCGGCCGAGACCCCGATGACGGACGGATCGGTGTTGGCCGACCATCTCGAGATTTCGAGCGCGGGGACCGGCAACTGGCACGCGGGTGAACCGATGGATCCGCGGGCCGCCGCCGTTCTGGGCACCCACGGGTATACCGATCACGGGCACCGGGCCCGGGCGTTCAAGGCGTCGTGGTTTGACCGCACCGACCTGGTGGTCTCCCTGGCCCGGGGCCATCAACAGACCCTGCGGAGCCTGGCCCGCCACCGGGCCGGTGGCAGGGAAGATCATGAAGCCAAATTGGTGTTGCTGCGATCCTACGACCGCAGGGCCGGTGGCCAGGTGGACGTGCCCGACCCGTACTACGGAGAGGCTGCCGACTTCGAAGCGTGCTTGGCGATGGTCGAGGCTGGTTGTCGTGGGCTGGCCGACCAACTCAGCGTTCAGCTGGACGATTCGCCGGCCGACGGGCTGAAAGTCAGGAACGACTCGGCCTCGTAACGCCGCATCCGTTCGTAAGCCTCGCGCAGCTCGCCCCGACGGCCCCGGTCGTTGGCCAGGTTGATCAGTTCGTCGGGATCCGAGTCGTGGTTGTACCACTCGTGGTCGTTGTCGTCGAAGGCGCAATCGACGTCGAACAGTTTTGTCCCCGGGGGCTTTCCCCATAGCCCCGTTGACGGCTTCCCGCCGCCCACGCCGTAGTAGCGGGCGTACTTGGTCCGGCCGTCGAAGAAGCCCCGCAGTGCATAGCGGACCTTATTGAGGTTCTCGGTCTGGGCCGAGTCTTGGGCAAAGAGGACATGGTCACGGACCGACACCGATGGGTCGGCGAAGACGGGGGAGAGATCGGCTCCCTGGACGGTCGGCCCCACAGCCGCGGGACTGACACCGGCCAGGGCACAGATGGTGGCGGCCAGGTCCACATGGGACCCGAGCGCCGAGGTGACAGCACCAGGGGAAGTGACCCCGGGCACCTTCACATAGAGCGGCACCCGCATGATCTCGTCGTAGACGAACGGGCCTTTGGATCGCAATCCGTGCGACCCGCACATGTCACCATGGTCGGAGGTGAAGATGATGATGGTGTCGTCCCATGCCCCCGACTCCTCCAGCGCACCGAGGACGGTGCCCAGGCTGCGATCGGCCATTTGATGGAGATGGACGTAGTAGTCGAGATGACGCAGCCACGCCCCCTTGTCGGTCGGGTCGATGTAGCCCCACAGCCCGTGCTGCTGGTCCCAACGCCACTGTCGGTGCGCCTCGGGCTTGGCGTGCAGGTCGTCATCGAAGTTGGCCGGCAGATTGTCGACAACTTGGTCGTAGGCCTCGGTGAAGACCGGGAGCGGATCGTCGTCCTTCCACGCCGCCGACTCGAGTATCGAGCGCACGCCGGCCACGTCGGCGGGATGGCGCTCCCGGTAGCCGGGTTGGTCGATGGGGAACCACATCACGTCGTGAGGGTTGACCAATGCCACGGTCAGGAACCATGGCTCGGTGCCAGTTCGATCAGTGTGGCCGGCCCCGGCAGCCGGGGCGGCATTGGCTTTCAGCCAGTGGGCGGCGTTGGAGGCGATGATCGGGTCGAAATGCACCCCGGTGCCCGCCCACCCCATGAAGTGACGGTCGTTGCCGTCCCAGTCGGCAAAGCCGTACGCCTCCATGTCGGGGGTGGCCGACTGGGAGAGGTGCCACTTGCCGATGTAGGACGAGCGGTAACCGGCGCCATCGAGGAGGGAGCCGAGGGTGGGCACCGACGTCGACAGTTCATGGTGTTCGGGCATGATGACGTTGTCGGTGACCTGGTGGCCGGCCAGGTAGCGCCCGGTGAACAGGCTGGCCCGGCTGGGCGAGCATGGTGACGAGTGGGTGTAGTAGTCGGTGAACTCGAGCCCCTCGGACCGGAGGCGATCCCGCCACGGCAACGAGGTGCCGCTCGGAAGCCATGAGCGTTGGCGCTCTTGGTCGGAAACCACCAGAAGAATGTTCGGTCGTTTGGTGCCTTCGGCACCCTGAGCTTCAGACCGTCCGGGCGTGATCACGTAACCTCTTCGTCTCTTGACCCATCCCCAATGAAGAAACTCGGGCTGAGTCTAGGCCGGTTTGTCTCGCCCGGAACTTGCCCGGTAGAGGTGTCCGGCCGAGTTCACCGTGACCTCGAGGGCTGCCCGACTCTGTCCACAGGGCGCCCGTTGGCGCACAAAACTGAAATGTGTTCTACTTTTCGTCGTTGACGTTCGACGAGACATCAGAGGGAGGTTCGGATGCCCGAGAGCGAAGCGTTGCACGCGAGCCACGTCCTTGAATACCCGTATTCGCGTTCGGTGGGCCCGGTCATCGGTGCATTCCTGACCGGCTTGCGGGACGGAAGGCTGTTGGGGGTGCGAGGGGCGGGCGGATCGGTCATCGTGCCTCCCACCGAGTACGACCCGGCTACCGGTGACGACACCGGCGAGCTGGTCGAGGTAGGCCCCGGCGGAGTGGTCGAATCATGGGCGTGGGTACCCAACCCCCTGCCCAAGCACCCGCTCGCCAGGCCTTTTGCGTGGGCCCTCATTCGACTCGACGGAGCTGACACCGCCATGTTGCACGTGGTGGATGCCGGGGGTCCCGACCAGGTTGCCACCGGCGACCGGGTCACCGTGCACTTCAGGCCGGCCGGCGACCGGATCGGCGCCATGGCCGATATCGAAGCCTTCGTCCCCGAAGGAGGTACCGCCTGATGTCAGGACAGACCACTGCCGAGGACCTGGGACCGGTGACAACTCTCGCCACCCCGATCCGCCTCGATTTCGAGTTCACTCCCGGGGTGGCCCAGTCTCGTTTCCTCCGCGGGCTCGAGAAAGGCAGGTTCGTAGGCCAACGCTGCCCGACCTGCGGCAAGGTCTACGTCCCGTCCCGAGGCTCGTGCCCCACCGACGGCGTGCCCACCACCGAGGATGTCGATCTGGCCAACGTCGGCACCGTCACGACCTACTGCGTGGTCAACGTGCCCTTCGCCGGCCAGTCCATCGAAATCCCCTACATCTGCGCGCAGGTCCTTCTCGATGGGGCAGACATCTCCTTTATGGGTCTCATCCAACAGATCCCCACCGATGAGATCCGGATGGGGCTGCGGGTCGAAGCGGTGTGGGTGGAACCCGAGGAGCTGACCCCGTCACTGGCTTCGGTGCGCTACTTCCGCCCCAGCGGAGAGCCGGATGCCGACTACGAGACCTACAAGGACTATCTATGAGTGCCGCGGCTGCGAAAGCCAAGCGGGCGGTGCGCCGTCCCGTGTCGATCGCCTCGTTCGCCCAGTCCGAGAACGTACGCCGGGACGACCAGCACAACGAAGTCGAGATGCTGATGCCGGTGGTGGCGGAGGTGTTCGCCAATATCGGGATCACCAAGAACGACATCGACTTCATCTGCTCGGGGTCATCCGACTACCTGATCGGTGGACCCTTCAGCTTCGTCACGGCTCTCGACGCGGTCGGGGTGTGGCCTCCCATGCCCGAGAGCCACACCGAGATGGACGGTGCCTGGGCCCTCTACGAGGCCTGGGTCCTTTTGCAAGAGGGGGAGATCGACGCCGCCCTGGTCTACTCGTTCGGCCGCTCGTCCCCCGGGAACCTCAATGAGATCCTGGCCCTGCAACTCGACCCCTACTACCTGGCTCCGTTGTGGCCCGACCCGGTGAGTGTGGCGGCCCTGCAGGCCCGTGCCCTCATCGACGCCGGTAAGGGAAGCGAAGAGGACTTCGCTGCCATCGCCTCCCGCAGCCGCAAGGATGCGCTGTCCAACCCCAAGGCACAGGTGGCCCACGACATCCCCGTCGAGACCTTGTTGAGGGACGAGTACGTGGTGTCGCCTCTCCGTCGCCATACCCTGCCGCCGATCACCGACGGCGCAGCCGCCATGGTGTTGGCTGCCGGCGACAAGGCCCGCGAGTGGTCGGACAAGCCGGTCTGGATCACCGGGTTCGATCACCGCATCGAGACCCACTCGCTGGGAGGAAGGGACCTGACCTCCTCACCGTCGACGGCCAAGGCGGCTGACGTCGCCGGCGTTGCCGATGGGCCGATCGACGTGGCCGAGCTCCACGCCCCGTTCGCCCATCAGGAGATCATCCTGAAAGAGGCACTTGGTCTGGACGACGGCGTCACCATCAACCCGTCGGGTGGCGCCCTGGCGGCCAACCCGATCATGTCGGCTGGTCTGATCCGCATCGGAGAAGCCGCAGCCCGCATCGCCTCGGGACAGGCCGCACGAGCGGTGGCCCACGCCACCTCCGGGCCGTGCCTGCAACAGAATCTCGTCTGCGTGTTGGAGGGTGAGTGATGGCTGAACGCTGTGCTGTGATCGGGGTGGGGCAGACCCACCACAAGTCCAAGCGTAACGACGTCTCCATCGCCGGCCTGGTGCGGGAAGCCGCCAAAATGGCCCTGGCCGATGCCGATCTCACCTGGACCGACATCGACGCGGTGGTGATCGGGAAGGCCCCCGACATGTTCGAGGGCAACATGATGCCCGAGCTGTATCTGGCCCCCGCCCTCGGAGCGGTGGGCAAGCCCATGTTCCGGGTCCACACCGCCGGTTCGGTGGGAGGGTCCACCTCACTGGTAGCCGCTCACCTCATCTCCTCGGGGATTCATAAGCGGGTGCTGACGGTGGCTTACGAGAAGCAGTCGGACTCGGACGCCATGTGGGCTCTGTCGGTGCCCCAGCCGTTCGCGGCCCCCCTCTTGGCCGGGGCCGGCGGGTACTTCGCCCCCCACATCCGTGCCTACATGCGACGTTCGGGTGCACCCGAATACATCGGACGCATGGTGGCGGTCAAGGACCGGATCAACGCCCTCCGGAACCCCTATGCCCACCTCCATCTTCCCGACATCGACATGAAGATGGTCGAGGACTCGATGATGCTGTGGGATCCGCTTCGCTACCTCGAGGCCTGCCCGTCGTCGGATGGCGCCGCCGCCATGGTGCTGGCGGCGGAGGACTCGATTTCGGGGTCCTATCCGCCGGCGTGGATTCACGGCATGGCCATGCGGTCCGAGCCCACCATGTTCGCCGGCCGCGATCAGGTCAATCCGCAGGCGGGTCGGGACTGCTCGGCCGACGTCTATGCCCAGGCCGGGATCACCAACCCGCGGGCCGAGATCGACGTTGCCGAGGTCTATGTCCCCTTCAGCTGGTACGAGCCGATGTGGTTGGAGAACCTCGGCTTCTGCGACTTGGGAGACGGGTGGAAACTGACCGAAGCCGGGGCTACCGCCTTCGAAGGCGACATCCCGTGGAACACGTCGGGAGGGGTGCTCTCGTCCAACCCGATCGGTGCGTCGGGGATGCTCCGTTTTCTCGAGGTGGCCATGCAGGTGCGAGGCCAGGCAGGTGAGCATCAGATCGACGGTGCCCGCCGGGCCCTCGGTCAGGCCTACGGCGGAGGTTCGCAGTTCTTTTCGATGTGGGTGGTCAGTTCCGACAAGCCCTAGCCGAAGATGTCCGGGCCGAAGACGGCACTGACGGTGGCGGCCTGGCCGAGTTTGGCCAATCCGAACAAGCCTTCGATGGTGGCCAACGACGAGTAGTGGTTGTAGGGCACGGTACTGACGGTGCCGGGGTGGATGAACGGCGAGATGAGTACCGTGCCGATACGGCCCCCGCCCGGCCCGCTGATTCCGGGGTCGGCCGAGGCCGGCCCGGGAACCTGGTGGCAACACGAGGTGGCGTCGTCGGTGTCGGCCTCGTCGAAGGTCACCTCCAACAGGCCGTCCTTCTTGAAGGCGGGTGAGTTGGTAATGAGCGGCACCCACTGCTGCAAGAAGGCGTCGGCATTGGCCAACTGGCTCCCGAGACCCTGTTGATTCACACAGGTGCTGTCATGGCCGTCATTGCACAGGTTGGGGGTGATGAAGCTGAAGTTGGGGGTGGTCGACACTGCGGCGAGATCCTTTTGCAGGCCGGTGGTCCCCGACAGCGTCCCGGCCGGCAGGGCTCCGGTTGTCGTGCCGAGGGGGACGACATGGGTGTTGCACAGCGACACATTGTCGATGATCGAATGGAAGTAGACGAAGGGGTTGTGACGGGTGGCATAGCCGTCACCGGGTACGGCCTTTTCGGTCGCGTCGATCGACCCGACGGCCGGATGCCCGCAGTTGGCGCTCTCGCGGGTGGGGATGTTCCCCATGTCCTCCATATAGCCCTTCCAGGTGAGTCCGGAGGAGGTGAGTTGGTTGGCCACCGTCGGCACCGAGGCGGGGAACACGCACCCCGAACCGGAGATCTGGCCGTTGCCGGCCACGGTGGCGGTGGCGGGGAAGTTGGCGAACGTCGGGCAGTCGGCCTGGTTGGAGGGGTTGGGCGCCTGACCGGACAGAAAGGCGATGTAGTTGTCGTTGGAGAGGTGCCCGATGCCGTAGTAGTTCTGCAGCAAGGCTCCCTCGGACGGAAGGGTGGTGGCCAGGTACGGGTCGGCGGCCGGGTTGCCGAAGGTGGTGGAGGAACTCTCGTTCTCCAACATGATCACGAACACGTGATGTATGCCGGGCAACTTGTGGCTCGACGCGGTACTCGAGGTCGTACCAACGCCGGCGTGGGTGGTCGAAGGGGATGAGGACGTGCCTGAGGAGCAGGCGGTGGCCGTCACCGCCAGGGCCATGAGTATGCCGGCCGCCGCCCGCCTTCGACTCGGCCGATATGCGTTGGGGAGCCGGCGGTCGGTGGGGATCGATGAGCTGATCACAGAATGAGGTTTAGCCGATGAAGCGATGGTGTGCCCGTTGGGTGGGGCGTGGCCCGGTACACTCGAATCAGTTCGCCGAGTTCGCGGAGGTCACATGAAAATTGTCGTTGATTACGACGAATGCGCCAGCAACGCCGTATGCATGGGAATCGCGCCCGAGGTGTTCGAGGTGCGTGATGACGGATTCCTCTATGTGCTGGATGAGCACCCGGGCGAGGACCTCCGCGAGAAGGTCCGCCAAGCCGCCAATGGTTGCCCCACCGGTGCCATCACCATCGTCGAGGACGAGTAAGCCCGGCGTGCCCGGGGAATCCCCGAGGGTCCGCTTCGCCCCGTCGCCGACCGGCTACTTCCACGTGGGGAGTGCTCGGACCGCGCTGTTCAACTGGCTGGTAGCCCGCCACTCGGGCGGCAGTTTCGTCCTTCGCATCGAGGACACCGACGCCGAGCGCAACCGCGAGGAGTGGGTGGACGGGATTGTGGCGGCCATGCATTGGCTTTCGATGGATCCTGACGAAGGGCCGTTCCGCCAGTCGGACCGGATCGATCGTTACCACCAGGCCATCGACGCCTTGTGGGACGGGGGTTTCCTCTATGCCTGTGATTGCAGCCGCGACGAGGTCGATGCCCGTAACAAGGCGGCGGGTATCGCGACCCCCGGCTACGACGGGTTCTGCCGGAGCCGGGATCTGTCCCGAGGCGACGATCGAGCCCTACGTTTCCGGACGCCTGATTCCGGCACCACCACGGTGGTCGACGTGATCAGGGGACAGGTCGAGTTTCCGTGCTCGGCCATGGATGACTTCGTGGCGGTGAAGGCCACCGGGACCCCGCTCTTCGTTCTGGCCAACGTGGTGGACGACATCGACATGCGGATCTCCCACGTGATCCGTGGCGAGGACCTTCTGCCCACCACGCCCAAGGGCATTCTGGTGTGGGAGGCGCTGGCATCCATCGGCTGGGTCACCGATGGATCCACCGGAGCGCGGCTCGAACCCACTCCGCCCCTCCCGGTATTCGCCCATCTGCCCATGTTGGTCAACGAGCAGCGCAAGAAGCTGTCCAAGCGGCGCGATCCGGTGGCGGTCGAGTCCTACCGGGATCAGGGGTACCTCCCCGAGGCGTTCGTGAACTATTTGGCCCTGTTGGGGTGGGGACCGCCCAATGGGGAAGAGATCTTCAACATCGATCAGCTGGTGGAATGGTTCTCCCTCGAGGACGTCAACCATTCACCCGCCTTCTTCGATGTGGTCAAACTCACCCACCTCAATGGCGAGTACATCCGGGCCATGTCGGTCGATGCGTTCATCGACGCCTGTGGGCCCTGGCTGACCGGCGGGTCCGCACCGTGGCCCGGTTCTGCCTTCGATGCACAGGTATTCCGTCGCCTGGCCCCGCTGGTCAAAGAGCGGGTGGCCGTACTTGGTGAGGTTCCGGGCATGGTCGACTTCATGTTCCTCGATGAACCACCTGTCGATGACGAAGCGTGGGCCAAGGCCATCACCGGGGACGACGCAGCCCAGACCATTCTGGTTTCCGCCATCGCCGCTTATGAGGCGCTGGCCGGCACTGACTGGACTTCGGATGCGCTCCACGCCGCCACGTTGGCGGTCGGTGAAGGAGTCGGGCGCAAGTTGGGCAAGGCCCAGGCTCCGATTCGGGTGGCCATCACCGGTCGCCGGGTGGGGCCTCCGCTCTTCGAAGCGCTCGAAGTACTGGGACCCGAAAAGGTGCTGGCCCGTTTGGTTTCGGCCCTCGAGCGCCTTCGGACGGTTGGCTTGTCCGGAACTTCGGGTGACGCCCCTCCGGCTGAGAATTCCTAGAGCGTGGGCCTTCTCGGCACCTTTACCGGACTTCGGCTGGTGCGTTTCGTATTCCGGGTGATCCGGTGGTTGGTCATCGCGGTTCTCATCTACTTCGTGGTGACGGCGGTACAGGTGTTCCTGACCGGTCGCCACTACCAACCACATGCCGCCGGGGCCATCGTGGTGATGGGGGCGGCGCAGTACAACGGTGTGCCGTCTCCGGACCTGAGAGCCCGGCTCGACGAAGCCAAGCTTCTCTGGCAGCAACGGTATGCCACCGACATCGTGGTCACCGGATCGAAAGAGCCCGGCGACGTATTCACTGAGGCCCAAGCTTCGGCCCAGTACCTGATCGCCAACGGTATCCCCGGAGGGGACATCTATGAGGTGGGGGGAAGAGACTCGTGGCAGAACCTGGCGGACGCCTCACCACTGCTTCTGGCTCACGGCCAAAAGAGCATCCTGTTGGTCAGTGACCAGTTCCACGAGGCCCGCTGTTTGGCCATTGCCTCGTCGGTCGGGCTTACCGCGTCACCCACACCCACCCGGACATCTCCCATCAAGGGCTGGTCAACGGTGCCGTATTACGCCAAGGAGACGGTAGGAGTGGGGCTGGGCCGGATCATCGGCTTCAACCATCTGAGCTCCCTGCACTCCTCGCTCGGTTGATAGGGCGCAAAAGGCGCTCGAAGGCCAACCTGTAGGCCCGGTATGAGCTTCAGGGCGCAGGGACGGTTTCACCCCGGACCATGTGGCGTTCGCGGTGGATGCTCCATGTCGGCTAAATTGGCCGTTCGCCCATTCGGGGGTGGCGCAACTGGCAGCGCGCATGATTCTGGTTCATGAGGTTGGAGGTTCGAGCCCTCCCCCCCGAGCGCTTACGACGCTCCGCGACGGACGTCGTGGCGGCATCAAGAAGGCATCACCAATCTGCCTCGCGAGGGGCGGCATCACACGGTCCCATCGTCTAGAGGCCTAGGACATCACCCTCTCAAGGTGGAGACACGGGTTCGAATCCCGTTGGGACTACCAGGAATGACCGACCTGCGGTTGCTCGAGGCGGAGCGAGCGTCAACGCCGATGTTCTCGATTCCGTGTAGTCAACCATCGTGTTGGTATCTCTACTATAGTATGTGTACATGGACTATAGTACTGAATACTCGACGGCTCCCGCCAGCGAGTACGAGAAGAGGACGGGTACGGAGGTGCGGTGGAACTGAACCATCCTCTGGCCACGATCACGCCAACGCTCGACGGGGACGTTCTCGCTGTCATTGCCCAGCACGAGGCCACCTTCACAACGGGGCAGATGCACCGAGTGCTGGACGGATACTCGGAAGCAGGTATCCGGAAGGTGCTCATTCGCTTGAGCCGCCAGGGTGTGGTGCTTTCCGACCGCGTCGGCAACGCGTATGGCTACCGGCTGAATCGAGACCACCTCGCCGCTGGTCCCATCATCGAGCTCGCCAACCTGCAGCGAACGTTGCTGCGCAGGATCGGGGAGCGCCTCGAGAGCTGGGCACATTCACCGGTGTACGCCGCCGTGTTCGGCTCTGCCGCGCGTGGAACGATGACAGCGGAGAGCGACCTCGACCTACTTCTCGTTCGTCCAGACGACGCACTTCGTGGTACGTGGGACGAGGAGGTTGGTGCCTTGGTCTCCGACGTCTCGAGATGGACGGGCAACGATACGCGAGCTCTTGAATACTCTGAGCATGAAGTTGCCGCTTCCCCCGCTGGGCCCGTCCTTCGAGACGTACTTGCCGAAGGTCTCACCGTCGCTGGCAGTCGCGCGTGGCTGATCTCGAAACTGACGCAGAGAGCGGACTGAAGTGGTCCGCACTCGCCATTGTCCGCCATCAGTGCGCCTCGGCCGTCTGCAGAAGGCCGTCCAATTCTTCGACGCGGCTGTGGTCGTTCAAAGCCTTGCTGATGAAGATGGCGAAATTGCTGATGCATACGTGACACTCTGCGTGCACGCCGGTATCGCCGCCTCGGATGTCGTCTGCTGTGCGCGTCTCGGCGAACATGCACAGGGTGAGAACCACGGCGAAGCCGTAGAACTACTTGGAAAGGCGGACAAGGATTCGGCCAAGCATCTGCGCACCCTGCTCGGAATGAAGACGAAGGCTGGCTATGGCTACGCTTCCGCCACTGCCGACGACTGTAAGCGAGCCGGCCGAGCTGCTGAGGTGCTGCTTGAAACCGCTCGCCGGGTGAACGTCACATAGTCCCGGAGTCATTGTCCTCGCGACCGTGCGATCCGCAATCGGAATTCGTCGAATCCTGCCAACATTCCGCCAACCGACTTTGAGGTGCAGGAGGACGCAGGCGCTGCACTCGGCAATCGGTATGCAGCGAAAGCCCTGCTGAGCGGTCCTCAGCGGTGAACCAGCCACCCTCTCAAGGTGGAGACACGGGTTCGAATCCCGTTGGGACTACCAGAAAAGTGCAGGTCAGCCGGGATAAATATCACGGTTTTCTTCTTGCTCGGATCAGTCCTGACCATCCATCGCGCGTCCATCGCGCGGAGCAATCGGCACAACGTCCGCAGGCGTCGCCAAATCGGCCAGGGCAGCCGCCAGCGCCTGGTCCCGGTCCTCACTCGCCCTCGAAGACGAGGGCTACGCAGTCGAGGATGTGGCCAGTGGTGAAGAAGCGGTAGCCCGCTTCACCGAGGACCCTTCCGAACTGGTGCGGGAGATGGTTGCCTTGGAGTGCCGCCTGGTGGCCATCAGAGCCAGGTAGCGACGGAGCATGATCCGGTCGACATCTGCCGGGCCCTGCGCCCCTCCCCGGCCGGCCCACTCGGCAAACCGCTCGGCGTCCCGGGAGCAGGACCGCACCGACGCCGGGGACAGCGCCGACCGACCGGCGGAACGCTTCGAGCTCCCAGGTCACGGGAGAACAGTACCGGCACGGACACGACACGACACGACACGACACGACACGACACGCCCGTCAGCTGCGGTTGCGCCGCCCGATCGCCGCGTCGACAATTCCCCCGAGGAGTTGGCCGGAGGGCTATCGTCATGGCGTGAGGTGACCATTTCTGTGGTTTTCGGCTGGCCGCGACCGATATCAGAATTGTCTTCACGAGCCCGACAACAGACGTTTTCGGCCACAGCCCAAGGGGGAATATGTCTGATCGAATCGACCGGCGCTCGTTCTTGGCCCGGGGGGCGGCCACCGGGGCCGGCATCGCCGCCATCGGAACATCGGGCGGCCTGTTGGCCGCATGCAGTTCGGGCTCGGGTTCCTCGAAGTCCGCGACTGCTACCCACCCGAGTGGCATCTCCACCTCCACTCCCAAACCGGGTGGCCAGCTGATCTTCGGTGTCGAAGCCGAGGACACCAGTTTCGACCCCACCTGGGCCACGTTTGATACCACCGGGATCATGTACGCCCGCACGGTGTTCGACCCACTGGCCGCTGTCGCCGCCGACGGCTCGGTGCAGCCCTACCTGGCCGAGTCGATCACCCCTAACGCCGACTACACGGTGTGGACGATCACCATGCGTCCCAACGTGCATTTCCACGATAACACCCCCTGCGACGCCGCGGCGGTGGCCTACAACTTCAGCGCACAAAAGGCTTCGGGCCTGACCGGGCCGGCCGTGACCACCATCGACACCATTACCGTGACCAGCCCACTTGTGGTCACGGTGACCATGAAATCGCCGTGGGTGCCCTTCGACTTCTACTTGGCCGGTGGCATCGGCGGCCAGATCGCCTTCATCGCCGCGCCGAGCATGCTGAAGGACCCCCAGCACGCCGGAAAGCCGGTAGGCACCGGCCCGTTCGTCTACGAAGTGTGGAATCCCAACGACCACTTCACCGCCACCAAGAATCCCCACTACTGGCGACCCGGCTTTCCCTACCTCGACAGCATCACCTACAAGCCCATTCCCGACGGCAGCCAGCTGCTGGCCAGCCTTATGTCGGGGAGCGTGGACATCATCCACACCTCCATGCCAACGGTGACCAGCAGCCTCCGCGCCGACACCTCTTTGGGCTACATCGACGACTCGGTCCATGTTGCCGGTGAGCCGGACATGAACTGTCTGCTCCTCAATCTCTCCCAACCGCCGTTCAACAACCTCAAGGTTCGCCAGGCGGCGGCCATGGCCGTCAACTCGGCCCTGTACACCCAGGTCATCGACAAGGGAATCAGCCCGACCTCCAACGGGCCGTTCGTCAGCGGATCGCCCTACTTCGCACCTACCGGCTACCCGACACCGGACCCGGCCAAGGCCAAGCAATTGGTCCAACAGGTGCGACAAGAGACGGGCAAGCCGGTGTCGGTGACCATCGACCACACGCCCGACGCGAGCACGACAAAGATTGCCGAGTTTCTCCAGCAACAGCTCAACACGGTGGGCATGCAGGTTACCCTCAGCCCCGTTCAACAGGCCAAGCAAATCAACACCGCCCTGGCCGGCACCTTCGAGGCACAGGCGTGGCGGCAGTTCGGGGCCATCGACCCCGACTTGAACTACATCTTCTGGAGTCCGACCAACATTAATCCGGTGTTCTCCATCAACATGGCCCGCAATACCGACCCGGCCATGGAGGCGGCACTGATCCAGGGCCGCCAATCCCCCGCCCAGGCCGACCGAACGGCCGCGTACCAAAAGGTGGGGAGGTTGATGGGTTCGGACATCCCCTACATCTGGACGGGTCGCGCCGTGTGGTCGTGCGGTGCTCAGCCCAAGGTGCAGAATTTCGCCAATCCGACCACGCCCTCCGGGGCCAAGGCCTTCCCGTTCATCACCGGTGCGGTCTGGCCCACCCAGATCTGGATCGGCTCCTGAGCCCGCACACCTTCGATCCGAGGCAGTCGCGGCTGGCCTTCGCATCATGGGCATAGACCGGCCGGGCTATGGCTTGTCGAAGCCCGGCCGGTCCGCACAATCGCTGATTGGATCCCCGAGGCATTGGCGGTAGTCGACCATCTGGGCATCGACCAGTTCGACGACTCCTGCCAGGAGGTGTCAACCAGCCCGTCCTGGCGGAGTCGGGCAACCCTCCAACATTCGCGAGCAGCTTCGAGTAAGCGGTGACAGACCTGGCTCAAGTCCGGAGTTCCGCAAGAGGTCACATCTATATACCTTCAATTGTCGGGGGTGGCGGCAGGGGTCCGGCGCAGATCATCAGGCCGTGGCCGTCCACCTCGATCGGATCGAGGCCGATTCGAGAGCAGAACCCGAGGGATCGAGCGTTGTCCGGGTGGACGCGGGCGACGATAGTGATGGGCGCCACGCCGGGTCGCGCGAGCAAGTCGTTGACGACGACCTCCCACAGCGTGTCAGAAGCGCGCTTCCCGATCGTAAGCGATCTGCCCTGATAGTCGATGGGGATGGCAGCAAACGCGAGGTGACGGACCATTGGTGAGTCTCCGCGACGATGGCATGCGACGCCGACAAGGACGTCGGTTTCGAACAGGAGAAGCAGCCGGTGATCGGCTCGCAGGCTGTCGACCGCGCCGGCGTGGCGAATGGCCTGAGCTCGGAAGTAGCGCTGCACCACCAGGTCAATCGCTTCGCGATCCCACAGATCATCTCGAGGATCCGCCACCTACCAACCAGATTCATCGCCGGCCTCTCGACCAAGTAGCCAGTTGATGCTCGGCCATCTTGACAGCTGGCCCGTGACCATTGCCATGCATGCTGGACACCCCGGACATGGGAGACGAACATCTGGGTGACCTACGACGCCGGCATTGCGGTTGCTCCTGCGAACCGTCTCTGACGCTAGGGCCAATGTGCACCGACGTAGGGGTCCCGATGGTCGCGAGCCCATTTGTCGAGATGCCTCGCCAGATGAGTGGCGAGACCGCCACCTCTCGGAAAGTTGGACTTGCGGACGAAGACGACTGGCACACATGGCGCGTCGCTACTTTGCCGGTCTTCAAGGAGTCGGACGAAATCAGCGAAGTTCTCCGTCACAACGAGACGGTCCTGGACCACGGCAAGTTCGAATACATCGCTATCGTCAGCGCCAGCCAGCTCCACGTCGTGGACGGACACGGCGTCGTGATCCAAGTCGGTGAGCCGTTGGGCCAGGGTTCGCGGGAGCATCTCGTCCAGCAGCCACCTCACGAAGACAGCAGGTGTTCTCGACGATCGATACGTTCGCGGAGCTCCTCTGCGGCCAGATCGTCGGCGGCTATCCGATCCTCCACTTCGGTCGGATTGACCCCGTAGAAGTCGATGGCCAGCCGGATCTGTGCTGTCGAAAGTGCGAGCTCGTCAGCCAAGGCCCGCACGCGTCGTTCATCCTTGCCCGGCATCTGCTTGAGGGCTCGGATGATCTCCCAGACATCGGGTCCCCCGACAATTGCTGCCCTCCTGCCTGTGGGTCCATCCCGGTAGACGATGCCTGGAAACCGACGAGTCTTCAGGCCTTCATCGAGAATGGTGGCGACCAATGTGGTTGCAGACGCCCCCGTTGAGGTGGCCTCGTCATTGAGACGTTCGAGGAGCTCCTCAGGAAGACGGAACGATGTTGGACGGGGCATAGTCAACTCCTGTAGTGTACCTGCGCTACATCGTAGCGCACACCCAGCAGTTCGTCTACGCCAGAAGACAGGGGACCGAGTATCCGGATAGAGCCCTGCCCCTACATCGGTGTCATACGATCAACGACAACCAAGGGGTCGGATCGGGATTGGTTCCTGCCAACAATCCGCCAACCGACTTTGGGGTGCAGGAGGCCGCAGGCGCTGCACTCGGCTATCGGAATGCAGCGAAAGCCCAGGTGAGCGGTCCTCAGCGGAGATCCAGCCACCCTCTCAAGGTGGAGACACGGTTTGGACCCCGTTGGGACTACCAGTTTGAATTCGTCGACGAAGTCGTGGATCGCCGCAGTGCTTCCGAGCTTGCCTGTCGGAGTCAGTCGATAGATCCCTTTGCGACGATCCACTGACAGGTCTGCCCGGTGACCTCCGCGATGAGATCGAAATCTGCGTCGTAGTGGAGAAGCGTCAGTCCGTGCTCCTCAGCAGCGGCGGCGATCAAGAGGTCCGGCACCTTTCGGCCCCGCAGGCGCTTTGCCGACAGAAGTCGTTGAGTCTGGCGAGCCCGGGCGACATGTGTCTCTGACGTTTCCACGAGTGTCAGTACTTGGAGCGCACCGATCAGCTGATCCCACTCCGCGTCGTTGCGGGCCGAGAATCCCACCTCAAGGTCGGAAATACCGGCCCGCGCCGCCGAACCAGCTTGAACGAATGGCTCGAGCGCGGAACGCACGGGTGGGGAGCCGACGCGGGTGAGGACGCTCGTGTCGACAAGATGGGTCAGCGCCACGCGTCATCTCGATCGGAGAGAGGCATGCTGGCGAGCACGTCCATCGAGTCGCTGACGACCCCTGGTCGATCGGAGCTCACCAGACGAAGCGCCTCGTTCACCGTGGCCTTGATCGTGGTCGTGCCCAGCTGCGATCGGGCAGCATCAAGGGCGTCTTCGTCGATGTCCACAAGCCTCTTGGTCATACGAAGAGTATATACAGTTGTGGCAAAGATATATACAACCATCAGTGACAAGACGGTCGATGTGTCGGCCAAAACCCAACATTTCACCCAACAACTTCGTTCCAGTGTGTCGCACGAGGTGTCAGTGGGTGCCATCGGCCATCGCAGGCGACCGCCTTGAGGTGCAGGAATGCGACGCCGCGGGACTTGCCGGGGCTCAATGCGATGATTCGTTCCACTCTCCTAGGGTGGTGACCGAGGTGCATGTGTCGGTCGGCAACCAGGTCGTGGTCGACTAGCCCCTGGCACGGGTCGATCCCGCCTCCGAGCAAGTCCAAGTCATACCCGACGCTGGGGAGGAACAGCAATGAGAAGCCCACAATGCACGACGCTCCGGGGCTTGCCCGAGCGCGTCCAGATCTACGAGGTCGGCCCGCGCGACGGCTTGCAGAACGAAGCACAGATTCTGAGCGTCGAGGCGAAGGCGGAGTTCGTGCGCCGCCTGGTGGCGGCTGGGCTGAGTGCTGTCGAACTGACCAGCTTCGTCCCCGCCAAGTGGGTACCCCAGCTGGCCGACGCCGAGGAGCTGGTAGCCCAGCTCGGACCACTCCCTGGTCGACACCCGGTTCTGGTGCCCAACGAACGGGGCCTCGAGCGCGCCCTTGCCTGCGGCGTGAAGGAGATCGCAGTGTTCGCCAGCGCTACCGAGAGCTTCGCCCAGCGCAACCTGAACCGCACCCTGTCCGAGTCGCTGGAGCTCTTCGCACCGGTGGTTGGCCGGGCTGTCGAGGCCGGGCTCCCGGTCCGAGGGTATGTCTCGATGTGCTTCGGTGATCCCTGGGAGGGAGCCGTCGCGGTCGCACAGGTCGCAGCCGTGGCCACCGAGCTGGCCGGCATGGGATGTGGCGAACTGTCGCTCGGCGACACCATCGGCGTGGCGACGCCCGGCCAGGTCGTCGAGCTGCTGGGCAAGCTCAACGATCGAGGTCTCGGGTCCGACCGACTTGCCGTGCATTTCCACGATACCTACGGCCAAGCCCTTGCCAACACGCTGGTCGCCCTCCAACACGGGGTGATCACGGTGGACTCTTCGGCCGGGGGGCTCGGCGGGTGCCCCTATGCCGGCAGTGCGACCGGCAACCTGGCCACCGAAGACCTGGTGTGGCAGTTGCGCGGTCTGGGCATCGACACCGGTGTCGACCTCGAAGCACTCTGCCGTACAAGTCTGTGGATGGCCGGACTGCTCGGTCGGCCGAGTCCATCGCGTACCGTTACGGCACTGGCCCCGACTCTCCGGTGACCGTGCTGTGCGCCTGTGTCCAGCCAATCTCGTTCAAGATCGCCGAGATGGAGACACGGACGTACGTGGCGCGGTGTGCCTACTACGATGCCGCCGCAAGGATGCTCACCGGGCGGCCGTTCAAGAAGGAGGCGGCCATAGCCAAGCTGGTCTCGTCCAACGCAGCCATGGACAACGCGCGGGACGCGACGCAGATCCACGGGGGCTACGGGTTCATGAACGAGTGCCCCGCCGCCCGGCACTACCGTGACTCGAAGGTCCTCGAAATCGGAGAGGGAACCAGTGAGGTACAAAAGATGCTGATCGCCAGATTGTTGGGGCTGTAGATGGACAAAGTCGTGAGCAGCGCGGCCGAAGCGGTCGAAGATCTCCTCAATGGCGCGTCGCTCGCGGTGGGAGGCTTCGGGTTGTGCGGTATCCCGACCGCGTTGATCGAGGCATTGCTCGCCAGCGGTGTCAGGGACCTCGAGACGGTGAGCAACAACTGCGGAGTCGACGAGTGGGGTCTGGGGATGCTGCTGTCCGCCAAGCGCATCCGCCGGACCACGGGTTCGTACGTCGGCGAAAATAAGGAGTTCGAGCGCCAGTTCCTCTCCGGAGAGTTGGAGGTGGAGCTGGTCCCACAGGGGACACTGGCCGAGCGGCTGAGGGCGGGCGGCGCGGGCATCCCTGCCTTCTACACGCCGGCCGGGGTGGGTACTCAGGTGGCCGAGGGCGGGTTGCCCTGGCGCTACGACGGTGCCGGCGGCATCGGACTGGCCTCGCCGTCCAAGGAGGTTCGTGAGTTCGATGGCCGGCCTTACGTCCTCGAGCGGGGGATAAGGACCGACTTCGCCCTGGTCCACGCCCGCTACGGTGATCGTCACGGCAACCTGATCTACGAGAAGAGCGCACAGAACTTCAACCCGCTGTGCGCGGCCGCCGGACGGGTGACCATAGCTGAGGTCGAGGAACTGGTCGACCCGGGTGGGCTGGACCCGATGCAAGTGCACACGCCTGGGATCTTCGTCCAGCGGGTGGTGCACGCGCCCGGTATCGAAAAGCGGATCGAGAAGAGGACGGTGGCGCGGTGATCGGCTTGACACGCGACGAACTGGCGGCGCGAGTCGCGGCCGAGTTGGCCGATGGGCAGTACGTCAACCTGGGTATCGGATTGCCGACGCTGGTGCCCAACTTCGTGCCCGACGGCCTGCACGTCGTGCTGCACGCCGAGAACGGGATTCTCGGCGTGGGACCCTACCCGGCGGAGGAGGCCATCGACCCGGACCTGATCAACGCAGGCAAGGAGACCGTGACGGTCGTGCCGGGCGCGTCGTATTTCGACTCGGCTGAGTCGTTCTCGATGATCCGCGGTGGCCACGTAGACGTCGCCGTCCTCGGGGCCATGCAGGTGTCGGTCACCGGCGACCTGGCCAACTGGATGATTCCCGGGAAGATGGTGAAGGGAATGGGCGGAGCAATGGACCTCGTGCATGGGGCGAAGCGGGTGATCGTGATGATGGAGCACACCTCCAGGGATGGGGGGTACAAGATCGTGCGCGAGTGCACCCTGCCGCTGACCGGTCAGGCATGTGTCCAGCGGATCATCACCGACCTTGCAGTGATCGATGTGGAACCCGAGGGTCTCCTGTTGCGTGAGATCGCGCCTGGCGTCACGCTGGACGACGTGCGCGCCACCACCGAACCTCAGCTCATCGTCGCCCTCAACCGGGGTTGACGGAGGCTGGTCCGATCGTTGAGCTCGCCGGGGAAGCCGTTCCTCGTTGAACCAGGAGACCCAGGCGCAGGTGGCCAAACCGACCCCCATCCACTGGGCCTGCCGACGATTGCCGAGGTGAAGACCATTCTCAGGATGGCTCGCCCGCTCGACATGCGACTTGCCGCGTTGGTTCGGCGGCGCCCACCACATCGGAGCTACGTTGCCTCACGACGGTCACCCTCCACCTCCGTCCAGATCGGAGCCGACCATGTGGTCCCGAGGCATCGTCGGTATCGCCCTCTGTCTCGTCGGACTGGTGTGGATCGGCCAGGGCACCAACGCCCTCTCCAACTCCAAGTTGATGAGCGGACATGGCCAATACACGCTGCTCGGCATCGGGGTGCTGCTCCTCGGACTGGTGCTGCTGGCATGGGCCGTCCGCATCCGGCAGCGAGCCGTCGGAGAGCAGGCAGACCGCTAGACCATGGACGATCGCGACGCCTACTCGCCCGAGCGTCCGGTCGATTCCGTCGCGGCCCTCTCCTCCTTCAGCCACCCCGAGGCGTGACGCTCGGCCCATGGCTCGGTGACCCAGCCCTTGAACATCGAGCGCAGCGCGTCACGGTGGGTGAGGGCAAAGGCGATGTGGCCGGCCACCACCAAAAAGATGGCCGACGCGAGGACATCGTGGACGAACGTGGCCCCGGTGCGCCAGTCGAGCGGAAAGAACCGGTACCACTTCAAGATGGACCCGGTCCCGAGCATCACCACGATGGCACCGGCCGTGAAGAGGGTATTCAGCTTCTGGCCGGGGTTGAACTTGTCCGGTTCGGGTATGCCTCGGCGACCGACGGACCACAGCCAGCGAACCTCGTTTGCCGTCCAGATGTTGACGCGTCGAATGTCACGGCGTAGCCGGGCGCCCCAAGGACCCATCAGCGAGATGATCAACGGAACGGGTAGAGCCACTCCCGACCAGGTGTGGATCTCAGCGACCAGGGCCCGGCGCCCGACCAGGCTCTCCACCTGCACGAAGTAGAGAGGGAGGGCTGTCGCCATCAGTACGCCGAAGAGTGCGGCGGTGGCCCAGTGAGCGGTTCGCTCGACGCGGTCGAAGCGGAGGAGGCGGCGCGGAGCCGGTGTCGGTTCCGGTCGAGATCGGATGCCGGATGACCGGCTAGTCAATTGGTCGGTCGCTGCGGTCGTTGGAGCTGCCTACCCAGGCGTCGGTGGAGTAACCGTTCTGTTCCCAGTAGCCGGGCGCGGCGTTTTCCACCACGTTGATGGTGGAAAGCCATTTGAGTGACTTGTAGCCGTACATCGGGGCCACGTACAACCGCACCGGCCCTCCATGCTCAGTGGTGATCGGTGCACCGAGCATCCGGTAGGCAACGATGACGTCCGGTCGCCGCGCTTGGTCGAGGGTGAGGCTCTCGGTGTCCAGACCGTCGTAGGAGCCGAACTCGAGCCCCTCGGCGTTGCTCCGGGCCCCTGCCGCCGCCAGGACGTCGGAGAGCTTGACCCCTTCCCAGTGGACGTCGGGAACCCGCCAGCCGGTCACACATTGGAAGTCCTTCACCAGCGCGGTGCGTGGCATCGCCATGAGATCACCCAACGTGAACGTGGTCGGTCTGTCGACCAGCCCGGTGACGCGGAGCCGATACTGGGAGTCCGAGATGTCAGGGAACGAATCGGTGATCGTATAGATGCGAAAGCGGTCACCCCCGGGCAGCAGGCCACCGAGGCCCGATCCAAGTGCGCTCCCGACCGCCTTCTGCACCTTGGAGCCGAAGACGACCCCGACCACCCCGGCGCCGACCATGCCGAGAAAGACCTTGCGACCGACTCGCTTGGGACTGTCCTGAGGACCAGGCGGAGGGGTCGGCACAAGCCGATACTATGAGCGTTCAGCCGTTGACGGAGGTCACGGCTGATGGTCTCGGCGCGGGAGCACCAGTACGGCGGCGGGGATGATCCGGCCCGCTTCGGAGGCTACCCGCACTCGTTCGAGACGGAACCCTCTACGGTATCGGTGTGGACGTGACGCCCGGTGAACTCCAGGGTGACCAGGGACAGGACTGGATCGCCGTGACCGAGCGGGCGCTCCCCGTCGACCGCGCCCTGGCGTGGGCGACGGAGCCGGGGTGTGGCGCTATCGTCACCTTTTGCGGCACCGTGCGCGACCATTCGCCGGGACGGCGGTCGGTGACATCGCTCGAGTACGAGGTCTATCCCGAGCATGCCATCCCCCGTCTCGAGGAAGTGGCCGCATCGGCCAGGAGCCGCTGGCCGATGATCGGCCGTCTGGCGCTGCTCCACCGGTCCGGCCGGCTCGTCGTCGGCGAGGTCTCGGTGGTGGTCGCCGTCTCGACTCCCCACCGGGCCGAGGCGTTCGACTCCGCTGAATACTGCATCGACACGCTGAAGCACACAGTGCCGGTGTGGAAACGAGAGACTTGGGCCGGTGGCACCGACTGGAGCTGGTGCGCCCACGAGATCGAGGACGTCGGCACGTGATCCCGTTGCGTGAGGCGCAGGAGTTCGTGCTCGGCGCATGTGCGCCGTTGCCAGCGCGCCCGGTCCCCATCGACGACGCACTCGGCTGCGTGGTGGCCACCTCGGTCGTGGCCACCGAGGCTGTTCCTCCCTTCGTCAACTCGTCGATGGATGGCTACGCCCTTCGCTCCGATGACACCGATCCCGCCGGAGGGACCGGAGGATCGGTGCACCTCGAGGTCGTCGGCACCATCATGGCCGGCTCCCCGCTCGACGCCACCATCGGGCCGGGCCAAGCGGCCCGGATCATGACCGGTGCGCCGATGCCGGCCGGAGCGGATGCCGTCTGCATGCTCGAGGAATGCCGTTACGACGCTGAGGGTGCCATCGTGGTGATCGACCGCCCGGTGGCGGCTGGCAACTTCGTACGTCGGGCAGGCCAGGACGTCGATGTCGGCGACACGGTCCTCGAGGCAGGGTCGTTGATCACGCCGGGCCATATCGGAGTGCTGGCCGATCAGGGCGTGGTCGAACTCGCCGTCTACCCGCGCCTGAGGGTCGGCGTCCTCTCCACCGGAGATGAGCTGACATCGGGCCCGGGCCCGTTACCGATGGGGAAGATCCGCGACGCCAATCGCCACACGCTCCTGGCACTCGTGAGACGAGAGGGTTGGGACCCCGTCGACCTGGGGATCGTGGGAGACGACGAGGAGGCTTTGGGCCGCGCACTCGACGGGGCCGGAGCCCGATGCGACGCCATCGTCACCAGCGGCGGCGTGAGTGTGGGCGACCTCGACGTGGTGAAGCTCGTCCTCGCACAGCGCAGCACCGGCACCATGCGGTGGATGCAGGTGGCCATCCGACCGGCGAAGCCGTTGGCGTTCGGCATCCTCGACGGGCCGGTCATTCCGGTCTTCGGGCTCCCTGGCAACCCGGTCTCGGCCATGGTGAGCTTCGAGCTCTTCGTCCGGCCTGCCGGCCTCCGCATGAGTGGCCACCAGGTCCTGGACCGGTCGGTGGTCCCTGCCTTGGCCGAGGGGGACTTCCGGCGCCGCCCCGACGGCAAGACCCACTTCCTCCGCTCGTTCGTCTCGTTGGACGACCACGGGGGCTGGCACGTCCGCCCGATGGCCGGACAGGAGTCCCACCAGCTGCTGGCCATGGCCGAGGCCAATGCCCTGGCCGTGCTGCCCGACGGCGATGGCGTCGAGATCGGCGGGCAGGTCCAGGTGGTCCTCACCGAGCCCGGCCGACTGGGCTCCTGGTCGTCGGCGTCCGAGCGGATCCTCGGATGACCACGATGCCCGTCGCCATCTCGGACCGGCCGAACCGCCGTGCCGCCACCGGTCTTTCGGCTGCTGGCCACAGTGCGGCTCCCGAGGCCATGCCCACTGAGGGACCATTGGTCGACCTGTACGGCCGGGTCCACGACGACCTTCGCATCTCGGTCACCGACCGGTGCAACCTCCGCTGTACCTATTGCATGCCGGAGCAGGGAATGACGTTCCTCCCCCGATCGATGCTCCTGACGTTCGACGAGATCGTCCGGGTGGCCTCGGTGGCAAGGCAGCTCGGTGTCACCTCCATCCGGCTCACCGGAGGCGAGCCACTGGTCCGCAAGGACCTCCCCGACCTGGTGTCCCGCCTGTCGGCCATCGGGTTCGACGACCTGGCGGTCACCACCAACGCCATGTTGCTCGCCGACCAGGCCCACGCCCTCGCCGCCGCCGGGCTCCAACGGGTCAACGTCAGTTGTGACTCGTTGCGCGACGAACGGTTCGGGGCGATCCGCAGGCGGGGCGACCTGGCGACGGTCCTGGCTGCGATGGACGTGGCCGAGGCGGCTGGTCTGACTCCGATCAAGGTCAACGTGGTCCTTCTTCGGGGGCGCAACGACGACGAGATCCTCGAGTTCGCATCATTCGCCCGCACCACCGGCCGCATGGTGCGGTTCATCGAGTTCATGCCCCTGGATGCCGAGGGCACGTGGGGCCGTGACCAGTTGGTGCCGGGCGACGAGGTCTTCCGGCGCATCTCGGCCGAATGGCCGCTCGAGCCCGTCCGGGAGGATCCGGGCCCGGCGCCGGCCGAGTCGTTCCGATTCGTCGACGGGCAGGGGGAGATCGGGCTCATCTCGAGTGTCACCCAGCCGTTCTGCGGCACGTGCAACAGGCTGCGGCTCACGGCGGACGGTGCCATTCGGAACTGTCTCTTCTCCGACGACGAGCTCGGCGTGAGCGACGTCCTCCGCCACCGGGGGACCGACGCCGAGCTGGCCCTCCTGCTCCGACGGGCGGTCTGGGGTAAGCGGCCAGGTCACGGCATCAACGAGCCTGGTTTCCTCCGCCCTGCCCGCTCGATGTCGATGATCGGCGGTTAGGTCCATGGCCACCCTCCGGCTGTTCGGGCCCGCACGCGTGGAGGCCGGCGAGGCACGGGCTGAACTTGCCGGTCGAACGGTGGGCCAGGTACTCGAGGCGGCCGAGGTGCGGTACGGGGAGCCGTTCGCCCGGGTCGTGGCCTCTTCTCAGATCTGGGTGAACGGGGTGGCCGCCACCACCGAGGATCCGGTCACCGACGAGGACGAGGTGGCGGTCATCCCACCGGTGTCCGGCGGATGACCGTGGCCACCCCTGCCGGCGAGAGCGGTTCGTCCGATCGCCTCACCCATGTCGACGAGCACGGCAAGGCCCATATGGTCGACGTGACCGGAAAGCCCCTCACCAGGAGGGTGGCCGAAGCGAGGTGCCTGGTACGCACCACTGCTGACGTTGCCTCGGTTCTGGCCGACCCGCCGGGTGGGGCCGACCTCATCGAGACGGCCCGGTTCGCCGGGATCCTGGCTGCCAAGCAGACGTCGTCACTGATTCCTCTCTGTCACCCGATCCGGATCGACGGGGTCCGCGTCGACATCGAGGTGGCCGCGGACGGCATCGGCGTCACCGCGGTGGCCGAGATCACCGACCGGACGGGCGTGGAGATGGAAGCCCTCACCGCATGCGCCGTGGCGGCATTGGTGCTGATCCAGCCATTGCTCGCGGTGGACTCGAGTGCCTCGGTCGAAGCGCTGACCCTTTGGTACAAGGCCGGTGGTCGGTCCGGGACCTGGCGCCGCTCCGACGACGGCGCCATGCAGGGTGAGGTGGGCGGCGGGGGGTAATCCTCGGCTCCTCGGATATATGGGTCCGAAAACCTTGTATATACGGATGCAGTTGCCAGATTCCAGCGACAAATACGAGGTTCGCTGATAGGATACGCGGCCATGTCGCAGTACCGGCCGGGCCAGTTGGCGGACCTCCTCGGAGTGAGCACGGACACCGTCCGGCGATGGTGTGATGAGGGGCGGCTCGAGACGGTGCGATCCGAGGGCGGCCACCGAATGGTGGACGGTGCGTCGTTGGCCAGATTCGTCCGCGACCAGGACGACGCCTATGTCCCCGAGCAACTGCTGTCCCAGTCAGCTCGGAACCGATTCAGCGGCGTGGTGACACGGGTCGAGCGGGACAAGCTGACCGCCATCATCGAAATCCGCGCCGGTCGGTTCCGGATCGTCTCGCTCCTCACCCGCGAGGCGGCCGACGACCTCCGGCTCGAAGAGGGTGACCTGGCGACCGCCGTCGTCAAGTCCACCGATGTGATCATGGAGGTCGCACTCACATGAACCGCGCTTCTGGTCTGATCCTGCCGCGGAGGAGCCTGGCCATGCCGGCGGCGCTGGTCGCCGTCGCCCTGGCTGCCGCTTGTGGGAGCTCATCGGGATCGTCGAGCACCGCCTCGTCGACCAAGGTGTCGTTGACCGGGTCGATCACCGTGTCAGCGGCCTCGTCGCTCATCGGTGCCTTCGGCCAACTGGGGACGCAGTTCCACTCGACGCACCCCGGCGCCACGATTGCGTTCAACTTCGGGTCCTCGGGCACGCTGGCCATCCAGATCCAACAGGGTTCGCCGGCCGACGTGTTCGCCTCCGCGTCCCCTTCGGACATGACCACGGTGCAGCAGGCCGGCGACATCGAGGGCACGCCGGCGATCTTCGCCCGCAACAGCTTGGAGATCGTGGTCAAGCCGGGCAACCCGCTCGGCATCCACTCCTTGGCCGACCTCACCAAGGCCAAGGTGGTGGCCATCTGCGTCAGCACGGCACCGTGTGGGGCGACAGCGGAACAGGCCCTCCACAAGAGCGGTGTCTCCGTGCCTTCCTCCAAGGTCACGCTGGGTCAGGACGTCGATGCCACTCTGGCCGAGGTCACCACCGGTGACGCCGACGCCGCCATCGTCTACGTGACCAATGCCAAGACCGTCGCCAACCAGGGGGTGGGCATCCCGATCCCCGCCTCACAGAACGTCACCACCAGTTACCCCATCGCCGTGGTCAAGACGACCAAGGACCTTGCCCTCTCTCGGGCGTGGATCGCCTACGTGCTGAGCCCGGACGGACAGAAGGTACTGCGGCAGGCCAGCTTCCTCCCGGCCCACTGAGATCGAGTGGCAACGATCAACCCCCTACGCAGGCGTCGGCCGTCGGCCCTCGTGGTGGCGGTCGCCACCCTGACCGTGGCATTCCTGGCCGTCCCCATCATCGGGCTGCTCACCAAAGCCTCGTGGTCGACGCTGTGGGCGGACCTGACCACACCGTTGGCGATCGACGCGTTGAGGCTGTCGCTGGTCTGCTCATTGTGGGCGACCGGACTGTCCCTGGTTTTCGGCCTCCCTCTGGCCTGGGTGTTGGCCCGGACCCACTTCCCCGGGCGGAACCTGGTGCGGGCGCTGACCATTCTCCCGATGGTGCTCCCTCCCGTCGTCGGCGGGGTGGCGCTCCTTCTGGCCTTCGGCCGCGACGGGATCCTCGGCCGACCCCTGTTCGACTGGTTCGGCATCCAGATGACCTTCAGCACTGCCGGCGCCGTGATGGCAGAGACCTTCGTGGCCATGCCCTTCCTGATCATCACCGTGGAGGCGGCGCTGCGTTCGTTGGACGGTCGCTACGAGGAGGCGGCGGCCAACCTGGGTGCGGGGAGGTGGACCACCTTCCGACGGGTGACGCTCCCGATGGTCTCGTCCTCCCTCATCGCCGGGGCCGCACTCACCTGGGCGCGGGCGCTCGGGGAGTTCGGTGCCACCATCACCTTCGCCGGGGACATACAGGGACGGACCCAGACCCTTCCCCTCGCCGTCTACCTGGCCCTCCAGCAGAACGAGCAGGTGGCCATCGCCCTTTCCCTGGCCCTGTTGGCCGTCTCTATCGTGGTGTTGGTTGCGCTGCGCGGTCGGTGGCTGGGCGCCATCAGATCGTGAGCCTCGAGGCCGCCGTCGAGGTCTCGATCGGCACGTTCGAGGAGCGCCTCCACCTCGAGGTGGCCGACGGCGAGGTGGTGGCCGTATTGGGGCCGAACGGCAGTGGCAAGTCGACACTGCTCCGGGCCCTGGCCGGGATGGAGCCGCTGTCCGGCGGCCGGATTGTGCTCGACGGCAAAGTCCTCGACGACCCGGTGGCCAAGGTGCTCGTGCCGCCCGAACGCCGCTCGTGCGGCATGGTGTTCCAGGACTACCTGCTGTTTCCTCACCTCACCACGACGGCGAACGTCGCCTTCGGGCTCCGGAGCCGAGGGGCTTCCAAGGCCGACGCCAGTCATCGGGCGCTCGAGTGGCTGCAGCGCATGGGCCTGGCGGACCAGGCGTCGTCCAAGCCGGGCCAGCTCTCGGGAGGACAGGCGCAGCGGGTGGCACTGGCCCGGGCGTTGGCCACCGAACCGAGGCTGCTGCTGCTCGACGAGCCCATGGCCGCACTCGACGTGGGCACGCGCGGCTCGGTGCGCCACCAACTCCGCCGACATCTCCAGGCGTTCGGCGGACCGTGCGTGTTGGTCACCCACGATCCTCTCGACGCAGCAGCCATCGCCGACCGGCTGGTCATCATCGAGGCGGGGCGGGTAGTGCAACAGGGCTCGCTCGAGGACGTGACCACACGGCCCCGCACCGCCTATGTCGCCGATCTGATGGGCCTCAACCTCATCAGGGGTCGGGCCACCGGCACGGATCTGGCGCTCGACGGGGGTATGACGCTCCAGACCGCCACCCCGGCGAGGGGAGCGATGCTCGCCGTCGTCGCTCCCCGGGACATCGCCCTGTACCTGCACCCACCCGGGGGCAGCCCCCGCAACGTCTGGCCCACCCGGGTCGCCGAGGTGCACCTGATGGGGGACCGGGCCCGGGTGCTCCTCGACGGGCCGGTCCGCGTGGCCGCCGAGATCACCGCGGTGGCGCTTGCCGACCTCCGCCTCACCGATGGCTCCCCGGTGTGGGCATCGGTCAAAGCCACCCAGATCGACGTCTACGACGCCGACGAACGCTGAGTCAGACCAGGAAGCCGCTGTTGCCCTTGGTCAGATCTTTGACGAAGCCATGGTGTTCAATGAGACAACGAGAACAAGTCGGAGAATCCCTGATCCAACCTTCGGGCCATGGGACCTCTTTGGCGGCGTCTCGAATTGAGCGGGGTGATCGAGGCTCTGTTCGGTGCTGACAACCTGGGCTGCGCACTACGTTCGCCGGGACGGAATTGCTGCTTCACCGGCATCTGGGATTGGCATTTGGGTGGTCTGAGGTCAGGGGCCCGTCGTCGTGGTTGTCGAGCCGGTGGTGATGGGAGATCCATCAGCGTTCTGCCCACAGTAGGCATCGACTGCGGTGCCGTCCGCCGTGATCGCTGCAGTCGCGAAGGCGCTGGCATCCCCGGTGGAGATGGCATTATTGGCGGCAATGGCGAGCGGTCCGGCACTGGCGACGATCGCTGACGGTGCCTTCGCCTGGAAGTCGTTGATGGTGCTCTGGTTGGCCTTGAAGATGGCGATCAGATCGGACGGCTGCTGGGCTGCGGATGTCGCCTTGTCGAGAGTGGCATTGTCATTGCAGAACGCTGCCATGTCGCCGGCGCCCGCGGCTTGGCCGACCTGGGCGCTGAAGTAGGCAGTGCCGTTCTTGACCGAGGTCACGGTCACGTGAACCGGTAACGTCGTCGTCGACCCCTGAGCTGTCAGCGTGCAGTCAATGGCTGCGCCAACCTTGGCCTCGAGCCCTCCCGGGCAGCTGATCTTCGGCGTCGGTTGGCTGGTTTCGGTGGCCAACTGAGTGGCCACCTGGGACTCCAAGTCGCTCTGGGAAACCTCGCTCTTGCCGAGTGAGACGCTGGCGCTGCAGGCGCTGAAGACCGCCGCACAGACAAGTCCGGCGGCGAGAACACGAACTGGACGAGAGAATTTCATTTTGTATTTATATCTCGGTTCCACGAAGATCGCCAACATCGGCTCGTCACGGGCCGAGGAGCTCGAGGGCCCGATTGCTGGTCCGTCCGACGCCACGACGGTGCGGCCCCTCGTGCCCTTTGTGCCCTGGCCAATCATGCCGATCCATGGCCATGAGGAAGGGCGGGCTCAACCGGTCAG
>PKXA01000034.1 GCA_003133325.1 Acidimicrobiaceae bacterium
GGGCGCGGGTGACCATTCGCCTACCCCACACCACCACCGGGGCGACACCATGATCGACGGTGTAGAGGTTCGCGTACTGGTGGCCGACGACAACGACGGGATACGCGACACCACCGCCGCCATCCTGAGGTCCGTCGGATACGCCGTCACCGAGGCGCAAGACGGGGAGGTCGCCCTGGCAGAGCTCGCCCAGAAGCCATTCCATGTCGTTGTGCTCGACGAGCGCATGCCCAAACTGAACGGCACCGAGGTTGTCCGAACTCTGAGTCCTGTGCCTCCGCCGCCAGTGATCATGATGGCGTCGGCCTATGACTTCGACGTCGACCTTCGACGGCAGCTCGGCACCAGGGTCTTCAAGTATCTGAAGAAGCCTGTTCCTCCGAAACAGCTGATCGAGGCGGTCGGCGCCGCCTGCGCCGGGATAACCCCCCCCATAACCCACCGGCGTTCGTACCCGAGGACGGCGAGGTCGTCCTCGTTGTCGATGACAACGAACCGTTGCGCGAAAGCCTTGTCAGGATGCTCAAGTCTGCGGGGATCCGACCGGTCGGTGCCAGTTCCGTGCAGGACGCGCTTCGCCTCCAAGCCGTCCACTGACCGTCGAGGACCGGGTCGAGCCTGGACACTGGGAGGGCGCATCATCGGGGCCAAGAACGCCTCGGCCGTGGTCACCCTCGTCGAACGGACCAGCCGGTTCACGCTGCTCGGTGACCTGCCCTGTGGTTATCGACCCGACGATACGCGCTAACGACCGAGATCCCGGTGGGTGGGGGCCATTGCCCGGTTGTGGTGATGGGCGGCCATATTCCTGCCATCAACCCGAATGACGACAACGGCATCATCGATCGGGTGAGGGAACGCAGTGGGTGGTTGCTTCGGGTCGGAGGGGCTGGGCGGCTCGCGACCCGGCTGGTCGTCCCGACCGTCTGTGGGCTTTGACTCTGTTCCCGGCTCGAAACCCGACGGTGGCTCGCTGACTTTGACGCCAGCGGGTGCTGGTCCGCGCGGGACATCGGGTACCGATTCAATGCCGCCTGACGGCCCAGGTGGCGGACCGGTGTGGCGTCGTAGCCGTTGAGGATGACCACCTCGTCGGCGAGCAAGTTGGTGCATCGCTTCCCGTCGACGTTCATCCGCGATCGCTTGGGCGTGACGGTGGGAACAGGTAGCGGTGCCCTGCGCCAGGTGATCCACTCCAGGTTCGCCTCTGCGAGGGCGGTGAACACCTTGGGGTAGGACCCGCCACGGTCGAAGCCGACCATGACCCGTCGATCCCCCACGATCTCTTTGAGCTGGCCGAGAACCTCGGGAAGTGTCACCGACAGTCCCCGGGGCTCCCCCGAGGCAAAACAAACCGCCCGCCAGGTGTCATCGACCATGAAGGTGTCGTCCCTACCCGGCTCGGCCAGGTGGCGACGGATGTTGTTGCCCTTGGCGACCGGCTCGCTTCCCCAGTAGGTGACGAAGTGGTCGTCTGCGTAGAACACCTCGGGTGGGACGTCGTCGGCATCGAGCATCGCCTTGGCGAAGGCGGTCTGGATGGCGATCGGGCCATCGAGAACCACTTTGGAGCGGAGGCCTTACGAGGTGCGTTGCGCAAGGCCATGCACGCAGGTGTGCTCGAACGCCAGCCCTTGCGCCCAATGGCCCTCCTGCTCCTCGGCGCCGTGAGCGAGGGGTGCCTTTACATCGCAGAGGCCGATGACCCACGAGCGGCGCGGACCGAGATCGGATTGTTGATCGCCGAGATCTTGTCGGGATTCCGAGCCGCACCGGACTGACACAAGAAAACGCGGCAAAGCACGCGGGAGTCTCCTAACGTGTGCATGGAGCTCCATTGAGGGTGCCCTAACGTGCCTGATTCGGTCTACGCTCAAGACTGTACAGGGGCACCCTCGGATCAAGTCGGCGTAGGGTGCGTCCATGAGTACCTCCTACTGGCGAGGTGCCGCCGAGGACGAGGCCATGCAGGATGAGCACGGTTTCATTTGGAAGGCGATGCTCGACACCATCGACACCGACCTGGCAGGGAAACGGGTGCTCGACGCCGGCTGCAACCGTGGAGGCTTCCTGCGCCTGCTCGTCGATGCCGCGGGTATCGCCGTAGGTTACGGATACGACCCGGCCTCGGGTGCCATTACCGACGCTCGCCGCCTCGCCGGTGACAGGCCGCTCTCCTTCGAGGTGGCCACCACTGTGCCGGACGGTTGGGGTGACTTCGACCTGGCTTTCAGCCACGAGGTCCTCTACTTGCTGGAAGACCTCGTGACACACGCGTCCGGTCTCTTTGACGCCTTGAGGCCTGGAGGGGCGTACTTCGCAGTCATGGGCGTGCATAGGGGGAGCCCCATGATGGCAACGTGGCACGCGGCAAGCGCAGCCGAGCTAGGACTCCCGCGCCTCTACGAACTCGACGAGGTCGCTGGGGTCTTCGAGGGGGCAGGATTCTCCGTGTCCGTGGCCAACTTGAAGCTCGGTTTCGTTTCGGTCTCGGCGCATTGGCACGGACATGACCATCGGAGAGATCTCCTGGCGTGGCTGGACTATTACAGCCGAGAGAAGGTCCTGTTTCGATTCACTCGCCCTTCCTGATAGCCAGGGTCGAGGGTACAGACTACTTACCAGATGGGTACCCTAGAACCACCAGACCATCCCACCAGCCCGGCGAACGGGGCGACCCTGGGTCGTAGCTGATGGTCGGCATTCGGGGACATTTGAAGGGCTGGTCGGTGGCTGCGGAGTTGTCCAGAAGATCACGAGCATCATGAAACCCGCCACCACCTCCTTCGGCTTCTCGTCCATCGCCACCGAGGTGAGTGTTGCAAGCGAGGGTCTCGTTTTCCTCACCGACCTCAACGGCAGCCGGTACGTGACGGAGCACTTCTGCTGCGGATCACCGAGGATGTCAAGGAAATCGAGTTTGTGCACCCCAGCCCCTGTTCTCTTCACCATTCAGAAACAAACAGGCTTGACTGTTTTCTAGTTTTAGAACATAGTACCGGGGTGGAGCACTCCCGGATCGCCGGCCATCGGACCCAAGCGGAGCGCAGCGCGTCCACCAAGTCGCGACTGCTCGACGCCGCCATCGAGTGCCTGACCGAGCTGGGCTATGCCGGGCTGACCACCACCGAAGTCGCCCGACGGGCCGGGGTCTCGCGGGGGGCTCAGGTCCATCACTTCCCGACCAAGACGGATCTGGTGGTGGCCGCCGTCGGCCACCTCTTCGTCCGCCGTCTTGATGAGTTCCGCAAGGCCTTTGCCAATGCACCGCCTGGTTCTGACCGCCTGGATGAGGCGATCGACCTGTTGTGGTCGATGTATTCCGGTCCCGCATTCGTCTCGTGGCTCGAGTTGTGGGTGGCGGCACGTAGCGACCTCTCCCTGCAGGCGGTGGTCGTGGATCTGAACGCGTCCTTCACGGCCTCGGCCCAGGGGATCTTCTCCGAGTTGTTTCCCACCTCCGAGGAATCATCGAACTCGGGCTTCCAGCGTGTCGGCTTATCCTTCGCCTTCGCCCTCATGGATGGTCTCGCCCTCGGCTCTGTCTTCGACCCCAAGGAATTCGACGATCGGGAAGAGGTCTCTCCGGCAGAGATCATCGACGCCCTCAAAAATGTCGCCCGTCTCGCCATGTCCCAACCCCTACAAACAGAGGAACACCCGTGACCACGATCCTAGACCTGACCGAAGAAGAAGTTGCCCCCACCGGCACTGGCACAAGCGGCGCCTACGAGCGCCTTCTCGCCCGGCTCAGCCACCAGTCGGTGGTAAAGCACTTCGATGCCTACGGGGACATCGACTGGGACGGCGAGGACTTCGCCATCCATGGCAGCGATGCCCGCTTCGAGCTCGGCGACGACGATCCTCTGGGAGCCACCGAGTGGTACCGATCCCAGCGCCAGGAGGAGCGGGCCCAAATTGGTCTGGACGTAGTGGCCGCCAAGATGAAGATGGGCCTCCAGTTCGAATCGATCCTCAAGCGCGGCCTGCTTGAGTTCGCCTCCAACCTCCCCAATGGCTCTCCCGAGTTCCGGTACGCATACCACGAGGTGATTGAGGAGGCTCAGCACTCGCTGATGTTCCAGGAGTTCGTGAATCGCAGCGGACTCGATGCACTTGGACTGAAGAAGATCGACATGTGGCAGGCGCGGCGCATCATCGCCCTCGGACGCCATTTTCCGCCGCTCTTCTTCGCCTTCGTGCTCGGCGGCGAGGATCCCATCGATCACGTCCAGCGAAAGGCCCTGCGCAAGGGCCAAGAGTTGCACCCCCTCCTCGAGCGGATCATGCGGATCCACGTCACCGAGGAAGCCCGCCACCTCTCCTTCGCCCGCCAGTACCTCAAGAACACCGTGGTCGGATTGGGGCCGATCCGCCGGGCGATCCTCGGGATTGGCGCCCCGTTGATTCTGTCGGGGATGGCCCAGATGATGATGCAGCCCTCGCGCCAGGTCGTGCGGATCCATGGGATTCCGCGCCAGGTGATCAGCGAGGCCTACCGAAAGAACCCTTCTCACAAGGCCGAGACGCGGGAGTCCCTGCGGAAGGTGCGCCAGCTGTGGCAAGAGCTAGGTCTTCTGCGGCCGGGTTACCGGGCCGTGTGGCGCGCGTTGGGACTCATCGAGGGCAAGAGCGCCGCCTCCCATGCCGCCCCCGACACCATATGACTATCGACACCGAGTCACCGGCGCCGACCGCCGTAGCCGTCCCTGGCACGGCCACGGCGGTCGATGGTTACGTACCCGGGCCGCCGTCGCTGCGGTCCATGGGGCCAAGTGTGGTGGGCGGCGCCGTTGTACCGCTGGCCGTCTACTTCCTCGTACGCAGCCACGTTCATGGTGTCGCCGTGGCTCTGGTCATAGCCGGAGCCTTCCCGGCCGCCTGGGTCGGCTTCGAGTGGATCAGGCGCCGCACCATCGACCCAATCGGGGCCATCGTGCTGTTCGGTTTTGTTGTTGGTCTCATCGCCTCTGTGGCTCTGGGTGGTAATGCCTTTGTGCTCAAGGTTCGAGACTCGGCGTTCACGGGCCTCTTCGGGCTCGCCTGCCTCGTCTCGCTCGCCTTTCATCGCCCAGCAATGTTCTACGTGGGCCGGGCTCTGTCTGCGGGCGATGACCCCGACCGTCGTCGGGCTTTCAACGAGCTGTGGGAGAGCCCCGCTGCACCGCGAGTCTTCCGGATAATCACCGCCGCCTGGGGCGTCGGACTGATCGGCGAGGCCGGCTTGCGCACAGTCTTGGCCGTGGTTCTCTCGACCGGCATATTCCTGGCCGTCTCACCCGTACTGGGAGGCGTGGTGATCGGCGGCCTTTTCGCCTTCACGGTCGGTTACACCCGTCGCGCCCGCCGCCGGAGCGAGGAGCTCATCGCTGCAGGGATCTGAATGGACATGGCCCAGGACGACGAACGGGTGCGCGGCTTCCTGGTGCTTCGTCCCTGGTTGGACTACCGCGTGAGGGTTTCGCCACGCAGGAAGGTCTCGCAACAGATGCGGCTCATGCCGCGGCTGTAGCGGTCCGAGCCGTACCCCTACGATCCGGCGTGCTCGCATATGTCTGCCAGTTTCTGCGTGTGCATCATCGGATGAGGTAGGCACACTCCCGGCAATCCGGGACACTCGTAGATCTGGGCCCGACGAAATCATCGCCACCTGGCCGATCGGTGATCGGGAGTTGCTCATGCTTGTGGGCGGGTGGCGCGTCGGACAGCGGGGTTGTAGCAGGTGCCCTTCATACCGAGCATTTGTGCGGGGACGCACAGGTTGGAGTTGCGACACAGCCGAGGGCCTGGGTCGCCGCCGAGAATGCGGGCGGAGAGGTCGGGCTCGGCGTAGAATGGCCGCCCGATGCCGACCATGTCGGCGTTGCCTCCGTCGAGGATCTCGTTCACCTCGCCGGCGGTGCGGATGCCTCCGACAGCAAGGACGGGCACGCCCACCTGCCGCTTGACGGCGGTGAACAGTTCGCGGTTCCACACCGGCTGAAACGGCGCTCGACGTCCCCCGAGGTAGGAACCGGCCATGATGGTCGCCCGGCGTACCCGCGAGGGTGCCGCTTTCCGCAAGCGTGCCTTCATGGAGGGGTTACGCCACAGCGAGTTCGGCACCCCTCCCCGGCTCAGGGTCGTATCAGGGAAGACCGACACGTTGACCGGGGTCACCGCGTCGAATCCGGCCTCCTCGGCGATGCGGGCAAGCTCGAGGGCCTCCACGAACGTGGTCCGCCGGGTCAGCGGAAGCGCCGTCTCGCACGGGACCTTGACCATGCACGGATAGTCGTCCCCTGCCTGGTCGGACACCTCGCGGCGCATCACCTCGAGGATCCGCGCTCGGTTACGCAGCGAGCCTCCGAAGTCGTCGGTGCGGCGGTTGTAAAAAGGGGACAGGAACTGGTCCAAGAGCTTGGCGTTGGCCGAGCCGAGCTGGACACCGTCGTAGCCTGCGTGGCGCGCCCAGGCGGCGACCATCCCGAACCGGCGCGCCAGGTCGTGCACTTCCGGCGTGGTCATGACGTGCACGGGGACCCCGGCGAAGGACGGCCGCAAGAACCAAGGAACCGGCGACGCCGCCAGCAATGGACCCTGCCGCGAGGAGGCGTAGGGCTCGTGCCAGCCCTCCATGGCGAAGATGCCGCCGTGACCCAGCTGCAGTACGATCTGGGCGCCGGCGCGATGGACATCGTCCACCATGGGGGCGAGCCCCATGACCTGCTCACGGCTCGCCACCACGCTCATGCCCGACGAGGTGCGGCCTTCCTCCGAGACGCAGCAGCTCCCCTGGATTATGAGGCCGACACCGGCCCAGGCGTTGGCCACGAACTGGCGGGCGTAAACCTCAGCGGCGTCTGGCCCCGACCCGGCGCCTTCCAAGACCGGCGCCCGGTAGAGGCGGTTGCGCACGACCATGCCGCCTACCCGGATCGACGTGTGCAGGATCTCCATTCCCGCCGACGCTAACGGATCCCGGTCGTCCCCAGGTCAGCCGCTGTCCGCGCCGTCATCCCGGCGCCCCTCAGTAATCGATGAAGGTCGGTATTCGGGGACACCTTGAAACTCTTTAGGGGAGGCTATGTTCTCGTTACCGGAAGCTTCATCGCCGCCCTTGCGCACTCCTTCGATCACCGTGCTGACGACCAGAACTCCAACTGATCGAACTCACCGCTTCCTAGCCCGAGCGGCCCACCCGAACGGGTTCGTCTTGACCTCCACATCGGCGAACCCGGACACCTCCAGGCGCTCAACCAGAGTTTCTGGGTCGACCGGGTTATAGGTGTCGCTCTCGTGGTGAGCCTCGAGTTCAGGGCTCGCCAGGCCGTCGCCGACAACGAACACACCGCCGGAGCGCAACACCCGGCCGACCTCAGCGAAGAGGCGGTCCTGAAGCGCCACGGTCGGTACGTGGTGCAGCATGGTGAACGACGCTGCGCCGCTGAAGCAGCCATCGGGGAACTCAAGTGCCGTCGCATCTCCTCTCACGATGAATACCGAGCCTTTTCCGGCAAACCGGTCCATCAACATCGCCGCGAGGTCACGGTCAATCTCTACGGCAGTTAGCTTCGGCACCAACTCCCCAAGAACGTCAGTCGTGGCTCCGTATCCCGGCCCAACCTCAAGGACGTCGTCGCCGAGGTCCAGGTCCCCGAGCGCCCAAGGGAGAATGGAGTCGCGAACCACTGCCCTCCATTCGTCGCTGCCGCACAGCTTGTGGTACTCGTTCACCTCCCTACTCTTGCTCACCCAAGGCAACCACGCGTCGGTCGGCCTGTCAGCAGGCCGACAAGGATGTGCTGCGCCTGGCCCAGTCCCGCGGACGGGCGGGGGCACATCGGGCTATCTGCTAAAGCACCAAACGTGGTAACTGTTCAGGTCCCCTGACCTCCTGATCCACCACCTGGGAGAACGCCGCGCGTACCGTTGGGAATTCCAACCCGCGACCCCTCTCCCGACGCTCCTTCCTATGAGCAGCTGGCGTCCGAGAACGAACTGCTGCGGGCACAGGTGGCGATGCTCGAGTCGAAGCTGGCCGACTTGGAAGAGCGCCTCGGTCGGAACCCGCGCAACTCGTCGATGCCGCCGTCGGCCGAAGGATTCTCGAAGCCTCCGGCACCGAGCCGTGCCG
>PKXA01000031.1 GCA_003133325.1 Acidimicrobiaceae bacterium
GGGCCCCGACTACGCCGACGGACCAGCATCGTTCTCGACCGGGTCCTCTTCCTTCGACTGTCACCTTCTCCGTGTGGTGCCTCGATCGAACGCCTTCGACTTCGAGCCGATCACAGGTAGTCTGCTCGCCGCGATCTGGCCTCATCGAGAGAGAAGCCAACGCTTGTGAGCGGCAGCGCGCACGGACGCGCTCATGCGAAGGGGGGGCCAGACGGAGGCAGGCGACAGCAGCGCCTGTCGCCCCTCGACGGTGTCCGCGCCTTTGCCGTGGTGACGCTCTCGGACTGGTCGCCGACGTAGCATCAGTGGAGAAGCACCCTGCCGCATAGGGGCGCATCCTCGGCCTGGCCGCCGGTGGGGCTCATCGGGCCGAGGGCCACCGCCGCAAGCGGGTAGGTCAAGAGGCGTTGTTGACGGTCGGTGGCTTGGTCGACTTCGATCCGGCGGAATAGACGGTTTGCCAATTCCCCTGCGAGGGCTGGGTGAGGTTGGCCGGGCCCAGACCGATGACAGAGTAGAGGTTCTCCATCACCCGGAGCAGCGGTGCTGTCACCCCGGGGATGGCATCGGGTACCACGTTGGGTGGGATGAGGGTGCTGTTCACCAGTGCCCCGATCCACGTGGCATTCCCGCTGGCGAAGACCCCGCCGCCATTGGGCACCGTGTACCAGGTGACGTCCGAGTAGTTGCCTCCCCGGTTGGGAACTATCGAATGAGCGAGTACGTCGACATTGGTTGGTCCCGGCCCGCCCGGTACGTAGCGGTCGAACTCCCCCTGGACCACTTTGGCCAGACTCTGGTTCTGGGTGAATCCGGTTCCGGCAAATACCCAGGACTTCGGTTCGGTGATCACCATGGCGGCGTTGGCGCCGAGGTCCTGGTAGGTACTGCCGATCAACTCGCTCTCGGGTTTGGATACCGGTGCTTCCGACCAGTTGACGGTGACCCGGGTGTTGTCGGTCCCGGTGAGCGGATCCTCGGCGGCAGATTTGTAGCAGACCTGATGGCGGTTCGGCCCGAGGGGCGAGGGCTCGAACCGGATCTGCCGGTAGCAGGCATTGGCGCCGAGAAAGGCCATGTTCACCCCGGAAGCCACCGACTGGATTCCGCCGGTCCGCATCTCAAGTGACCAGTACTCGTCGTGCCCCAGGCTGATCAGCGCCTTGTGGTTGTTCAAGAGCTGGGGTCGGGCATGGAAGTCGATATCGGTCCAGTAGGTCACGTCGAGGCCCATCTGCTCGGCCTGATAAATGACCGGAAACTCGTTTCCCACAAAGTCCGCCGCCCCTGATGCCCAGTCGGGGTCGTAGGGGCGGTCAAAGGAGACGATGCGGGCGCGGTGCTCAAAGTCGCCTCCTGCGGGATTGTGGGTGAACGAAAGGGCTCCACGCCGGTTTCCGTAGTAGAGGCTGTAGCCACCCCAACGGTTGTAGGCCTGCCAGGTGGTCACGCTCGACTGGATGACGATGGCGGCTGTGGACGAGTCGTCCCTGACGCAGAGTGGGATGTACTGCTGTTCATTGGCGGGTCCGACCAGCTTCAGCAGGTAGGCACCGGGAGGCCAGGTCGCAGTCACCGGGACAGTGAGCGAGGGATTCCAGTTGCACGCAATGGTGTTGGTGGGGGCAACCACCGTGGGTTGCGCCTGACGGACTCCGGCCACCTCGTCCGACCGCCACACCAGGCGGGCCCCGATCCCCTGGTAATAACCCATGCGATAGGCCTCGACGTGAAAGTGGGGGGCTTTTGTGCTCACGAAGAGGGTGATGGTGTCACCCACTGCCGCACTGCATTGATTGGCGTAGCCCTGAATGTCACCGACCTGTTGGGGGGTGGTCACCCACCAGGCATGTCCGATCTTGGAGTTCTCGGCCAAGATGGCCGGATTGGCAGGGATGGTGACCCCGTCGGCGAGCTTGGTATTGGTGACCTGAGCCGTGGTCGTGCCGGTGGTCGTGCCGGTGGCGGGTTTCGTGGCCGTGGCCGGTGTCGTGGTTCGAGCGGTGGCCGGATGGCCCGGGCCCTTATTGTCCTCGGAGAACGCCAGTGCCACGCCTCCCGCTGCCACTATGCCACCGGTGGCAGCCAAGGCAATGAACTGGCGCCTATGCACCCGCGCCGCCTGTCCCCCTTCGTGACGAGTTTGCTCAGGGGGGATGGCCGACCCACCAGGGGCGCCCGCATTCCGGAGCGCGCCACCAGGCTCGGATTCGGGCTCGGGGTCCACCCATCCATGATACCGGGCCTCGCCCCGTGCTTATGCGTAATCTCAGGTTTCCAGCTGCTACATCGCGGTTGAGATATCGGAAGCCGAGCGGCCCTCGATAGAGCGCGAAAGGACGGACTCCCATGCGGTTCGGCATTATTCCCCCCGTTCGGGCCGGGGTCACCGCTGATCCTGTGTGGATGACGTCGTTTGTCCGTCACGCCGAGGCGTGTGGGTTCGAATCGGTGGTGCTGGTGGAACACGCGGTGGTGGTGTCGGCCTATGAGAGCACCTACCCCTACTCGGCCTCGGGGAAGATGCCGTTACCCGACGACTGCCCGATACCGGACCCGCTCGATCTGATGGCCTACTTGGCTGCCGTGACCGAAAGGATCACTCTGGCCACCGGGGTGTTGGTTCTTCCCAATCATCAAGCCGTCGTGCTGGCCAAGCGCATCGCCACCGTTGACGCGTTGTCCACAGGCAGGGTGCGGATGTGCGTGGGCGTGGGGTGGATGGACGAGGAGCTCCGTGCCACCGGCGCCGACCCCCGCACCCGGGGGAAGCGCACGGACGAGTCGATTGCGGCCATGCGCTTGTTGTGGTCGGAATCCGGGCCGGACGGCGCATCCTTTGATGGTCGGTTTGTCTCGTTCCACCATGCTCACTGCTTCCCCAAGCCGTTTCGGGCGGGCGGGGTCCCGATCCATATCGGCGGCCACAGTGAAGCCGCGGCGCGGCGGGCGGGGCGGGTGGGGAACGGCTTCCAGCCCTTGGGCCTGACCCCCGACGAGGTGCGTACCCGTGTCGTCCAGATGCGAGACGCGGCCGAAATGGAAGGACGGCAACCTGACGACATCGAGATCTCGTTGAGTGGATATTTACCCACCACGTCCGAGGACACGGTGGCCGAAGCCGTTTCGTTGGGAGCTGATCGATTGATCGTGTCCACGTCGATCATCGATGACCTCGACAAGATCAACGACGAAATGTCGGCGTTCGCCGAACGGATGGGACTGAATGGAACGGCAATGACAACTCGGGACGGAGTCGAATGATCGCCGCCATCAAAATGCGGACCAACGGCTGCATGATGAATTGGCGCTCCGGTCGCTGTCCACCTCCTTCGCGGCGGCTGTCGACTTGCGAGACGGCGACCGCTTCGCTTCGCTGTTTGTCGAACATGGTGAGTTGGTGGTGCCGAACTATCCCGAAGACTTCCGGCCGTCGATCACCCGGGCGGGCCACGACGAGTTGCGTCGGATCCCCGAAGCGCTCCGCCACTACCGCCGGACGTTCCATCAGATGTCGAATCACGAGTTCGTCATCGAAGCCGACACCGCCAGTGGCAGCGTACGGTGCGTTGCCCACCACGTGATGGCGGCCGAGACCGGCTCGCCGGCTACCGGCACCGTGACGTCGGAGGGCACCGTGGTGGTCTGGTTCATCCGCTACGGCGATGGCTACCGACGGATCGGGGATGAATGGAAATTCACACGTCGGACGCTCCATCTCCAGTGGGTGGAGGAGCGCCCGGTCTCCAAGGTGGCACCGGGTCGGTCCTGACGGATCAGCGTGCCGGGACCTGCTGGGGTGGGGGACGCCCAACGTACCGGGCTGCCGGCCGGATCAGCCGGTTGTCGGCCGCCTGTTCCATCACATGGGTGGCCCACCCGATGGTCCGGCCGGAGGCGAAGGTCGGGGTGAACATGTCCCGCGGGATCCCACACGTGTGCATCACCACTCCGGCGAAGAACTCCACGTTGGTATAGAGCTGGCGCCCGGGCTTCAATTCGGTGAGGACGCCGACAGCTGTCCGCTCCACCTGTTCGGCGAAGTCGACGAGAGGTCCACCCAACTGTCGGGCGACGTCCCGCAGAAACAGTGAGCGAGGGTCGTCGGTCTTGTAGACACGGTGGCCGAAGCCCATGATGCGGTCACCGTTGTGGACGGCGGCCCGCAACCACGCGTCGGCACGACCCTGCGTGGCGATGTCGTCGAGCATGTGGAGGGCCCGGCTGGGGGCACCTACGCTCTGGTCATGACACTTCCGGCCCCGAACCCCGCCCGCACCTGCCTTGTGACCGGCGCCTCCTCGGGGATCGGGGCCGAGATCGCCGCGTTGCTGGCGGCCAGGGGCCTCGGGGTCACGTTGGTGGCTCGACGGGAGGCGAAGCTCCAGGTGCTGGCCGAGGAGTTGGCGTCGAAACAGGGGATCAGAGCCGAAGTGATCGTCGCCGACTTGACCGACGAGGCGTCACGCTCCCACATCGTCTCCGAACTCGCGTCCCGGGACCTGGTGGTCAACGTGTTGGTGAACAACGCCGGGATCTCCACCATGGGAGCCGTACAGAACGGCGACGTAGCCGGGGAACTGGCCATGATCCGGACCGACGTCGAGGCGGTGGTTCACCTCTGTACCGCGTTGCTCCCCGGCATGGTCGAACGTCGGAGCGGCTCGATCCTCAACGTGGCATCCACCGCCGCCTTCCAGCCCCTTCCGGGACAGGCCGGTTACGGAGCCAGCAAGGCGTTCGTGCTGTCCTATAGCCATGCCATCCGCGCCGAGCTACGGGGTAGCGGCGTCACCGTGACGACGCTGTGCCCGGGACCGGTCGAAACCGGCTTCGGCCAAGCCGCGGGTCTCTCCGATGAAGAGGCGAACGACTCACTGCCGAAGTTCATGTGGGTGCCGGTAGAGGCGGTTGCCGCTGCTGCTGTCGCGGGAATGGATGCCGGCCGCGCCGTGGTGATCCCCGGGATCGCTAACAAGGTGGGGGCGGCCAGTGGGTGGTTGGCACCGCGACGTCTGATCCTTCCGCTGTTGGCCAAGCGGCACCCGGCGCTGAAGCACTGAGGCGCTGGCCCTGACGCTACGGTGGGCCGAGGTGACTGACCGGACGAGATCGTGGTGGGGGTGGGGGTGGGAGGACCAGGCATCCTCCGCCGACCAGGATCGGGCTCTGGCCGACATGGTGAGAACCTGGTTCGGCACTGAGGAGATGGAGACCCGGCCGGCTCCCGAACTCGACCACGTCTCGTTGCGGCGATCGCGGGTAATTCCGCCGCCGGCCCTGCAGGAGATCTGTCGCACCGACAAAGCCGACCGCGCCGCCCATACCCACGGCAAGGCCTTCCGCGATGTGGTCCGCAACATCCTCGGGCAGCTCGACAACCCGCCCGACGTGGTGGCCCATCCCACCGACGAGATCGAGGTGGTGGCGGTGCTCGACTGGTGCAGTTCCGAGGGCTTGGCGGCCATTCCGTTCGGGGGTGGATCGTCGGTGACCGGAGGAGTCGAGGCGCGGGTGGGTGACGGTTACCCGGGTGTGGTGTCAATCGACCTGACCGCGCTCGACCGGGTGCTCGAGATCGATCGCACCAGCCGGGCGGCGCGCATCCAAGCCGGTGCCCTCGGACCGGTGTTGGAGGATCAACTTCGGCCTCATGGTCTCACCTTGAGGCACTACCCGCAGTCCTTCGAGTTCTCGACGTTGGGTGGTTGGCTGGCAACCCGGGCGGGCGGCCATTTCGCCACCGTCTACACCCACATCGATGACCTGGTTGAGTCGATCCGGGCCGTCACCCCCGTAGGGATGTTCGAATCACGACGACTTCCCGGGTCGGGCGCCGGTCCCTCGCCCGACCGGATGTTGCTCGGTTCCGAGGGCACCCTCGGCATCATCACCGAAGCATGGATGCGACTCCAGGACCGACCCCGTTGGCGGGGTGCCGCCTCGGTCCGGTTCGCCACCTTCGAGGCGGCGGTGGCTGCGACCCGCGCCATCGCCCAGGCCGCGTTGTACCCGACCAATTGCCGCCTACTGGATCCCGGAGAAGCGCTCCTTTCGGCCGGTACCCAGGTGACCGGTGGCCTGTTGGTACTCGGCTTCGAATCAGCCGACCATCCGGTGGAAGCGTGGATGGATCGGACCCTGGAGTTGTGCCGGGATCACGGCGGCACGCTGCCGGAAGGACCCCGCTTCTCCGACGACGGTGCGGTCACCCTCTCGGGTCAGGAGACCGGGCCGGCCAGCCGGGAGGGCGCCTCCGGGGCCTGGCGGAACGCGTTTCTGCGGGCTCCCTATACCCGCGACGCCCTGGTCCGGATGGGAGTGATCGTGGAGACGTTCGAGACCTCCTGTACGTGGGACCGGTTCGGCGAGTTTCACGCCACCGTCACCCGGGCCGCCAATGAGGCACTGCGTCGGGTGTGCGGAACCGGTTGGGTGACCTGCCGGTTCACCCACGTCTATCCCGATGGTCCCGCGCCGTATTACAGCGTGTTCGCCCCGGGACGGTGGGGCTCACAGGTATCACAGTGGGACGAGATAAAGGCCGCGGTCTCCGACGCCCTGCATGCGGCCGGAGGAACCATCACCCATCACCATTCGGTGGGTCGGGACCACCGTCCCTGGTACGACCGCCAACGACCCGACCCGTTTGCCGCTGCGCTCCGAGCGGCCAAGGCGTCGCTCGACCCGGCCGGTGTCCTCAATCCCGGGGTACTGCTCGATCCGGTCCATTGACCTGCCCACGTTGACGGGTTGGATCGCCCACACGGGGGTGCTCAGTGGGTCGGTTGGGGATCTACCAGGACACAGCGGGTGCCCCGGTAGATGGTGGGCATGCACTTGTTGCAGTGGATGCAGAGGGATTCGCTGGCGACTCCATTGCGCATCTTGTTGACGAGGTCGGGCTCGCGCAGGAGGGCTCGGGCCATGGCCACAAAATCGAACCCGTCGGCTACGGCCTGTTCGATGGTATCGAGGCGGTTGATTCCACCGAGAAGGATGAGCGGCATGTCGAGCGCATCCCTGAACTGTCGGGCATAGGGCAGAAAGTACGCTTCCTCAAAGGGGTAGGACGGCATGAAGCGCTTGCCCAGCAGGCGGAATCCCACCCGGATGGCCGGCGGCAGGGTGGCGGCGAACTCCCGAAGAGGCACCTCGCCGCGGAACAAGTACATCGGGTTGGCGAGCGAGCTGCCGCCGGTGAGCTCGAGGGCATCGAGATTGCCATCGGCTTGGAGCATGCGGGCGACCTCGACGCTCTCATCGAGCCAGAACCCCCCCGGGACACCGTCGGCCATGTTCAGTTTGGCCGTGACGGCAATGCGATCACCGACAGCTTCCCGGACCACCTCGGCCACCCGCCGGGGGAAACGGGCCCGGTTCTCGAGACTCCCCCCCCACTGGTCGGTCCTCTTGTTGAGCTTCGGGCTCAGGAAGGCACTGAGGAGGTAGTTGTGACCGAGATGTATCTCGATACTGTCGAACCCGGCGTCGAGCACCATGGTGGCAGCGTTCCGGTAGTCCTCGGTGATCCGGGCGATGTCATGTTCGGTGACGCCCCGTAGACGGGTACCCAACGGGCTGAAGCCATTGGACGGTGCCAAGGACGGTGCCTTGTTGGACCTCGAGTTGGCCACCGGGCCGGCGTGGCCGATCTGTGCCGCCACCGCGGCTCCGTCTTCGTGGACCGCTTCGGTGAGCCGGCGGAGACCAGTCAGTGCTTCAGGGCGGAGGAAGATGCAGTGCCGGTCGGTACGGCCTTCGGGAGAGACGGCGAGATAGGCCACCGTGGTCATCCCGGCTCCACCGGAGGCAACTCGACGATGGAAATCGATCAGCGCCTCGCTGACCAGTCCGTCGGGCATCACCCCTTCGAAGGTGGCCGCCTTGATGATCCGATTACGGAGCGTGACCGGACCGAGTCTTGCCGATTCGAAGACGTGTGAACTCACCCACATCACCGTAGTGCAGAGCCGCAAACCGCTGATTGGAGATGGAGCCGGCAACGGTCCGGTCCTCTGCAGCCACCGCACGCCTAGTGTGACCCCAATGACCGACCCGGGGGGAAGACAATGGCACCGACCGAGGGAAAACTGAGCGAGCAAGAGCAGCAACGGCGGCGGGCAGCCATTGCCGAGCTCATGCCCACCACGCCGTTTCTGGCCGGGCTCGGTATCCTTGTCGAGCGATACGAACCTGATGATGTGACCCTTCGTATTCCCTTCCGACCGGACCTCACCAACGACGGCACCTACTACCACGGGGGAGTCATCGCCGCCGGTTTGGACACTGCCGGAGCGGCGGCGGCGTGGTCCAATCACGACTTCGACAAAGGGATGCGGGCTTCCACTGTGGGCATGTCCATTCAGTACGTGGCGGCGTGCAAGCAGGCGGACCTGGTGTGCCACGCCCGGGTGGTCCGCCGGGGCAAGGAGCTGATCTTCACCGACCTCACAGCCACAGACCCCGATGGGGTGGTGGTGGCCCACGGGATCCAGACCTACAGGATCGTGTGAACGAGGCCAGCTCTTCGGGCGGATGTTCCGCAGGCGTACGCCCTGGGTGTGGACGCAGCCCCTTTTCGCCCGTCCCTCCGTCGCGAAACGTTCACTCAACGATCACCTTGCGATCGCTGGACGGTCGACTTCCGTTCACCTGCCCTTCGTACCATTCGGTAAGGAGGTTGTCCCGGCGTCATGTCGACCACATCTCACTGCCACAGCGACATGGATCGAGACGACACCGGCACGCCCCCACCCGCCTCGAAGGACCAGGTGCGGGTACTGGTCGTCGAAGATGACGAGTCCTACCGCTTCGCTCTCGAATCGGCTCTCCGCCTCGAGGGTTTCTACGTCGACGTGGCGACCGACGGAGTTGACGGGATTCGCCGCTTCGCTGAACAGACCCCCGACATCGTGCTCCTCGACCTGATGCTTCCGGACATGTACGGCACTGACGTCCTCCGCCAAATGCATGCCATCGCCGCCATCCCGATTCTGATCATCAGTGCGGTGGACGCCGAGCTCGACGTGGTGCTCGGACTCGAACTCGGGGCAGCCGACTATGTGACCAAACCCTTCCGCCTACGCGAACTGGTGGCCAGGATGCACAGCATCCTGCGTCGGGTTTCCCCTCCAGAACCGGCCGTGGCCAAGCCGCCGGGCCTTCGGCAGGGCCCAGGTGCTGATGCGGGAATCGCGGCCCAGGCCCGGGCCGCCCTTGCCGCCGAACGGAGCGACCTTCACTTCGGGCGGGTCCACGTGAGCTTTTCCCGGCGCCAAGTAGCGGTGGACGGAAATCAGGTGCACCTGTCCCGCCGGGAGTACGACCTACTGGCTGTATTGCTTTCCCCACTTGGATCGGTACGGACCCGTGACGAGTTGATCGATCTCCTCTGGCCGGACAGTGAGTTGACCGACAGCCGAACGCTCGACACCCATATCTATCGGCTTCGGTCCAAACTGGAGATCGACCCGTCATCCCCGCGCATCATCCTCACCGTGCGGGGCGTTGGTTTCCGAATCAATAGTGACGAACCAGCACCCTGACCGGGTGGCGGGGTCCGCGACCGCCGGCTGCCCGACCCCGTTCTCGGCCCGGCGACCCGCCTGCCCGGCGACCCGACCGAACCTCGGCCCGGCGACCCGCCTGCCCGGCGACCCGACCGAACCTCGGGCCGACCGAACCCCGGTCCGACCGACTACCTGATCAGCCGAAGCGACCGTTGACATAGTCGAGCGTGCGGGGGTCGTCCGGCTCACTGAACAGTTTGGATGTCGAACTGAACTCGATGAGCTCTCCGGTCCTGTCTTCTCCCATCAGGAGAAAGGCACACCGGTCGGCGACCCGCATCGCCTGTTGCATGTTGTGGGTCACGATGATGATGGTCACCCGGCTCTTCAGCTCGCCGATCAACTCCTCGATCCGCTTGGTGGCAATCGGGTCCAGAGCCGAGGTGGGTTCGTCCATCAGGAGCACTTCGGGCTCTACGGCGAGGGCCCGGGCGATGCACAGGCGCTGCTGCTCCCCACCGGACAGGGTGCTGGCGTGGGCCTTCAGCCGATCGCTCACACTGTCCCACAGGGCGGCGGCCACCAGCGCCGACTCGGCCGCCTCGTCGAGCAATGCCTTCTTGCGCACACCGTTGAACCGGAGCCCGGCCACCGCGTTCTCGTAGATGCTCATGGTGGGGAAAGGGTTGGGCCGCTGAAACACCATGCCCACCCGGGAGCGGAGCAGGGTGGGGTCGGTCGAGCCGGAATAGACGTCGGTGTCCCCGAGCATGATCTTCCCGGTCACCTTGGCCGAGCGCACCGTGTCGTGCATCCGGTTGAGGGCGCGCAGCAAGGTCGTCTTCCCGGACCCGGACGGCCCGATCAGTGCGGTGATCTCCCGGTCGAAGACATCGAAGGAGACGTTTCTCACCGCGGCGCGACCGCCGAACGCCACGCCGACGTCCTTCAGCTGCATCACCGGATGGCCGGTCGATCGGTCGAGGAAGACTTCCCCGGTGGTCAGGTTCACGTTGTCCTCGATCGTGGGTGGCGTGGGTGCGGTGGGTACAGTGGGTCTCGATAGTTGCTCGGTCATCGTCTCTCCCTTTGCAGGAACCCGGCCAGCCACCGGCTCCCTATGTTCAGGATCAGGACCGCCGACATCAACAGCAGGGCCGCACCCCAGGCGATCTGGATCAGATCGGCGTAGGGCTGGCTGCTGTAGTTGTAGATCACCAGGGGGAGTGCCTCCATCGGCTTGGTGGGATTGGCCTGAAGGTACTGGTTCCCGAAGATGGTGAAGAGGAGGGGTGCCGTCTCGCCAACCCCCCGGGCGATGGCCAGAAGCGCCCCGGTGATGATTCCGGGAAGCGCGGCGGGGAGGACGATCCGGCGGGCGATCATGAACTTGCGCGCCCCGAGGGCGAGGCCCGCCTCGCTCAGGTGGGGGTCGACGCCCCTGATGGCCGTCTCCCCCGCCCGCATGATCACCGGCAGCATGATCATCCCGATGGAGAAGGCGCCGATCCAACCGGCGTAGCCGAACGTCCTCACCAGGGCGATGTAGCCGAAGATGCCCATGAGGATCGACGGCACGCCGGTCATGACGTCGGCCGAGAACCGGATGGCACCGGCCGCCCATCCATCCGACTCGGCCAGGAAGAGGCCGGCCAGCAGCCCGAGCGGGATGGTCACCGCGGTGGCGATCGCCCCGATGATGACCGTGCCGAGGATGGCGTTCCACACCCCGCCGTTGGGGATGCCCTCAGGCTTGGTCGGCTGGGTGAAGAAGCCCGTGCTCCAGGCCGGGAGGCCCTTGGCCAGGGTGTACAGGATGACGGCCACCAGCGGGATCACCGCGATGACGAGGAACACCCAGCAGATCCCGATGGCCACCCGCGAGTAGGTCTTGCGCCGGCCCACCGTGGCTTTGGCGATACCCTGGATCTGCCTTCGCCGCTCGAGGATCGGATCGGCCGGTGAGTCGAAGCTGAGAGTGGTCATGCCACCGCCACCGATGCGACGCTGCCGGAGGACCCGGAACGCCTGACCAGTGCCCGGGCGACGCTGTTGACGGTCAGCCCGATGGCCAGCAGCACCAGGCCGGCACCGAACAGGGCGGCCAGCTCTGTCCCCGAGGCCTCGCCGAAGTTGTTGATGATGAGGGAGGCCAGGGTGGCGGACGGCGACTTGAGCGAGTGGGCGATGTAGTCGGAGTTGCCGATGACCAGGGCCACCGCCACCGTCTCTCCCAGCGCCCGGCCGGTGGCGAGGATGAAGGCACCCAGCAGACCGGCGCGGGCCTCGGGCAGCACCACCTTGCGCAGCACCTGCCATTGGGTGGCGCCCAGGGCCATCGCCCCCTCCACCTGCTCCTTGGGGACCACCGCCAGCACGTCGCGGGAGATGGCCACCATGGTGGGGAGCACCATGACGAAGAGGATCGACCCGGCCAGCATCAGGCCGACTCCCGAGTCCGCCCCGTTGAACAGGCCGGTCCACCCGAAGGTGGAGCTGAAGAACGGCTCGACGTACTCGCGGAACAGCGGGGCGAGGGCGATCACGCCCCACAGCCCGTAGACCACACTCGGGACCGCCGCCAGCAGCTCGACCGCGGTGCCGAGAAGCACCTTGGCCCTCTGCGGCACCAGGTAGGCCAGGGCCAGCGCGGAGCCCAGTCCGATCGGCACCGCCAGGACCATGGCGATGGCGGTGGTCTCGAGGGTCCCCAAGATGAACGGGAGCAGGCCGAACTTTTTGAGGTTGGGGTTCCAGGTCTTCTGGAAGATCCACGAGAAGCCCAGGGTGGAGAAGGCCGGTCGGGACTGGTTGACGATCGAGTACAGAAACCAGATCACCAGGGCGGCGAAGATGGCCCCCCCCACGATGAGTATGGCCCGGTACCCACCATTGGGGAGGGAGAAACGGCTGTGCCGCTGCCCCCTCCCCAATGGCTCCGATGAAGTGGCGGCCATGTCGACCGCTCAGCTCCCCATCACTTGGTCAGGAGAGGCGACCCGTTGGGCCCGGTCACCGTCAGCAGTTGGGTCCGTGCGTAGGTCTGGATGGCCGACGGCAGCGCCACGTAGTCGAGCGAGGCGGCCAGGTCCTGCCCGCCACCGGTCTGGGTGGTCCAGTCGAGTGCCTGCACCGTGGCGGCTCCGGTGGTCTGGTTGGTCTGCTTCTGCAGCAGGATCACCCAGCTGTAGCCGGCGATCGGGTAGCTGGCTGCCCCCGGGCCGTTCACGATGGAGAAGCTCGTCGGCGTGATGTTCGCCTTCTGGGCGGCGTCGGCGAGCACCGAGGCCGCGGTCGGCACCTCGTAGACCCCGGCGGCGTTCTTGACGGCGGCGTAGGTGAAGTTGTTCTGGATGGCGTAGTTCAGCTCGACGTACCCGATCGAGTACGGGGTGGACTTGATGCTCGCCGCTACTCCGGCGTTCTTCGGGGTGGCCACCGCGCTGGAGGGCCAGGCGATGGTCTTGGATGCCCCGAGGGTCCACACCGTCGGTGCCGCCGACGTCAGGTAGTCGCTGAAGATGTAGGTGGTACCGCTGCTGTCGGCGCGGACCTCAGGGACGATGGGGTTCGACGGCAGGGTCACGCCCGGGTTGAGGGCGGCGATCTGCGAGGCGTCCCACGTCTTGATGGTACCGGAGAAGATGCCGGCCAGGGTGGGCCCGTCGAGCTGGAGCCGCTTGGTCACACCCGGCAGGTCGTAGGAGATGGACACGCCACCGAGGATGTCGGGGACCTGGATGACCGGGCCCGACGACGCCGGCACCTTGGCCAGGTCGGAGGCCGACATCGGCACGTCGGAGGCGGCGAAGTCGACCGTGCCCTGCTGGAAGGCGGTGATACCGGCACCGCTGCCGACCGCCTGGTAGTTGACCTGCACGCCCTGGTTCTTCGAGGTGTAGGTGTAGAAGGCCTTGGTGAAGAACGGCTGTACGAAGGTCGAGCCGGAGCCGGTGAGGGCGGCGGCCGGGGCCTTGAGGTCGGCGGCCAGGTAGGCGGCACCGCCGACGGCCGGCGAGGTGGTGGCCGAGCCCGGTGCCGTGGTCGACGTGGTGGTGGCGGGAGTGGAGGACGAGCTGCAGGCGGCCAGCAGCATGCCGGCCGAGAGGCCTGCCAGCGTCAGGATTCGGGTCGCCTTACCTCGGGACCTCGGCGCAGCCTGGGGAGTGGTGGATTCGAGCACTGGTGGAAGGACCTCCGTGTGGATGTTCATGATGGGGAGCCCACTCGTGGCGTGGGTTTCAGCTCTATTCGAAATTTTCATGACACGGACGACAGTACGGACCTTGAATGAACGGCCCGTTATGTGTAGATGGCCCTCAGATGAACTGTGGTTGAACGTTTCTTGAACGACTTCGGCCCCGCAGGAAGGACAGCGCCGAAGATGGCGGTTTCCCTTGTGAGCCGCCGCCGCACTAGGGGCGGTGATGAGGAACCGAGTGAGCAGACGACGGACGACCATGTAGCTGTCGACCCTGGTGGTGGGCTTGTGCCTGGCTCCGGTGGCAGTTGCCGTTGCCCCTGCCGGGGCGTCCCCGACAGGGGTGAGTTCGTCCCCGGTCATGCCACGGCCGTCAACGCTCACTCAAGACCGGGGCAACCCGGGCCGGGCACCGGACCCCGGGGGGTCAGTGGCTCACTCGCGGATTTAGGTCAGAGCTGGCCGACGCGGCCCGGCGTTGTGCAGTGCCGGCCTATCCCGGCTGGTTGGCCTTGGCCACGTAGGGCGTGCCGGCCGCAGTGAACCCGAGTCGGACCAGGGCGGCGGGCCGCAGCACCCCCGGCCCGCCTGACGCGCCGGTCGCGCTGTAGGCCATCCACACCCCACCCTCGATGTCGACGAAGACCTTCTGCTCCCCGGGCCCGCTCCCCTGGGCGTTGGTCGAGACCAGGTGGACCAGTTTCCTCTGGTCGCACGGGCCAGCCACCGTCGCGCACGGGGCAGCAGCGATCTCGTAGTCGGCGGAGGCTTGCCCGCCCGAATAGGTCACCCACCACTGCTTGGTCACCGGGTCCAGCACCATTCCGGGCGCCTCGACCAGCCCCCGCTCCCAGGGGAGGGAGGAGGTGAGAAGCACATGCACCGACCCGGTGGGGAGCCCATCGGCACCGAGCTGCAGTGCATCGAGTTGGGTGGGCAGGCCGATCGCGTTGAGGTCCGGCTTGTAGATCAGCCACCAATCCCCGCCGGACTTCACCATCTCTGGGTCGATGTCCCCGTAGCGGTTGACTGCACATGGGAACACCGGCCGAGGGTCGACCACGAAGGGACCGGCTGCGGTCCTGGCGGTGGCCCGGTAGAGGCACAGAGCAGGATGGCCGGTGGCCGCAGCCGACCCCCACATCGTCCAGATGCCATGTATGTCAGCCACCTCGGGTGCCCACACCCGGAAGTCGTCGGCCTGGGTCCCGACCGGCGGTTTGGGTAGCGCATCGCCGACGAAGGTCCAGGGCCCGAGCGGGGTGGCGGCCTCCCATTCGGGCACGTTGCCGAACCACTGCTTGGTGGTATACATCCGGTACCGCTGGGTAGCCGGGTCCCAGACCACCGCGGGGTCCGGCTGGGAGACGGTGGGATCAACGAAGGTGGCCGGGGCGGCGGAGTTGGCAGGGACCGGGTGGGCCTGGGCCAGACTGGGGACGAGGGGCAATGCCGGAGTGGTGGCTGCACCGGGCCCGGGTGCCGATAGGGCCATCGCCAGCCCGACAGCGAAGACTGCACCGACCGCCAGGACCACAAGGGCCCAGTGCAGTCGGTGTCGGGTATTGGTGTCGCTTGGCTGGTCTGTCCCCATCCGGTCCCCCGATCGGCAGGCCATCCCGCGCCCGCTGGTGTTGCGGGACCCTACCAACTGTGACCAGCAACTGGCGGCGAGCGCCCAAGGAACGCGTCACCCACCCAGACGTAGCCGAGGGCCTGTGCCACGTACGCCAGGCGTCCCGGATGACGAGGAGACCGCACACGACTCCCAAAAAGGAGCAGCACTTCGGCGACCACCGCGCTGGTTCGGGGCTCGAGGAGGAAAGCCAGCAGAACCAGGCAAGCCGACAGACCAGAACACATGTGCGACCGGTGTGGCGATACCGGGGCAACCGGTCGACTCGGCAGAGATCATCGGGTCCCGTGGTGGGAGGGTGCGTGGTGGGCACCTCACGGGCAGAGGGTGCCATGGCTCTCAACAGGATGTGGGCCCAGGGGAGTGCCTGTCCCGGTAACCCAGGTGGCTGATGGGCCCTGGCATCGGCTGGATCCGGGAGCGGGCGGGTCCGGGAGCGGGCGGGAGCGGGCGCCGGCGTAGAAGACTGTCGAGGTGGGGTCACCGTCAAGAGGAGGATCATGACGATCGGTCGGCCAACCTTTGCCAGCGACAACTGGTCCGGCATCCATCCCGATGTCCTGGCCGCCATCATTGCCGCCAACGCCGGCCACGCTCCCGCCTATGGGGCCGACCCGGTCACCGCCGAGGCAGTCCGGTTGTTCCGGCAACACTTCGGTGAAGGCGCTGAGGTGTTCTTCACCTTCAACGGGACCGGCGCCAACGTGGTCGGGCTGCAGTCGATGCTGTACCCGTTCCAGTGTGTGATCTGCGCCGATGGCGCCCACATCAATGTCGACGAGTGCGGAGCACCCGAAAAACATCTGGGCTCCAAGTTGGTCCCGGTCCCGACCCCGGATGGCAAACTCACTCCCGATCTCGTCGAGTCGGTAGCGACGGGAGCCGGCAACGAGCACCACGTACAGCCCCGGGTGGTGTCGATCGCCCAGGCCACCGAGCTCGGGACCTGTTACAGCCTCGAAGAGGTGTCGGCGCTCGGAAGCTGGGCGCACACTCACGGGATGCTGCTGCATCTCGACGGTGCCCGACTCTCCAACGCCGCGGCGTTTCTCGGGGTCGGGCTCGGCGACGTCGGCGAGGCCTGCGGCGTCGACGTGTTGTCCTTCGGCGGTACCAAGAACGGTGCCATGGGGGCCGAAGCCGTCATCGTCCTCCGCCCCGAGGCGGCGGGGTCCCTTCCCTACATCCGTAAGCAGTCAATGCAGCTCGCCTCCAAGATGCGGTTCGTGTCGGCCCAGTTCGTAGCCCTGCTCTCGGATGACCTGTGGCGGAGAAATGCCGAACACTCCAACGCCATGGCCCGGCGTCTGGCCGACGGAGTCTCTCGAGTGCCCGGAGTGACCGTGTCCCAACCGGTGCAGTCCAATGCCGTCTTTGCCACATTGCCGACGTCTGTGGCTGAGGCACTGCAGCGCGACTTCCCGTTCTACCTGTGGGATGACACCACGGGTCAGGCCCGGTGGATGGCGTCGTTCGACACCACCGAGGATGACGTCGACGAGTTTGTGAAGCGTCTGGCCGAACTGAGCTAGGACGAACCGAGCTGGGACGGAACCCGCTTGGGGGAACCGTTCACCGGGTGAACTCCCAGTATTGGAACTCGCACATCATCGGCAGGATGTACTTCACATATACGGAGTGGATCTTGACCACCCCCTGGTCGTCGACACTCAAGTTGATGAGGTCGACCCGGTCGTCCCCGGCCCGGAACGCCTCGATCCGTTTTTCGAGGTTGACCAATTCGTCGAGGGTGCCGACCGACATGCCGAAGTGGTCCATCCGCGGGCACCGCATCGGGTCATCCTCGGCAACGAGATAGATGAACTGGTCCCAGTGCACGCAGCTGAGGACGAGACGGCGCCGGTCCTCGGTCATCACGTCGAGCTCTTCGAAGCCGAGCACGTCACCGAAGAATCGACAGATGTCTCTCCGGCCGTCCAGGTCCAACTGATCGGCCGGCAGTGACATGGCCACATGGTTGAACCGGGGATTCCCCGACGGGTAGAAGTCGTGCGCCATCAGTGCCGCACCTCGGGGACCACCATGACTTTGCCGGCGATCCGTCCGGTGGCCAACGCCTCCAGAGCGTCACCCAGGCCACTGAGCGGCACGTCGGTAGCATCGATGAGCAGTTCGCCGGGGATGTTTCCCGAGGCCAGCAGGTCAATGGCCCGCTCGAACCCTCCCTGGTCGTAGACAAACGAACCACACACCGAGAGCTCGTTGAGGATCATCCGGTTGGGGTCGAACGAGGGTGCCTCGATGCCGGCTCCCACCATCACCAGCACGCCGCCGCGGCCAAGCTGATTGAAGCCCGCCTCGATGGCTTCCTTGCGCCCCGAACACTCCAACACCACGTGCACGGCTCGCCCCGAGAGGCGTTCGGGCTCCCACATCGGGTAGATGTCGAGGTCGGATGGGTCGAGGACAGCGGTGGCGCCCAGATTGCGGGCCAGTTGCTTGCGGCTCTCGTTGGGCTCGACCACGGTGACGTCGGTGACACCCATGGCTTGCAGGGCGACTACCGAGAGTGCGCCGATGGGGCCTGCCCCGATAACCATGGCGGTATCACCGGCGGCGATCCCGGATCGGGTGATGCCGTGGAGGGCGACGGCCAGGGGCTCGGCCAGTGCGGCATGACGGGCCGAGAGACCTTCAGGGAGGCGGAGCACACCGGCCGCCGCCACCAGGATGTATTCGGCAAAGGCCCCGTCAGGCCAGTCATTGATGTCGACTGGGCGGTTCTCGCACTGGGAGGGTTTGCCCTCGAGACAGCGACGGCACATTCCGCACCGGGGGGAGGGACCACCCACCACCTGTTCGCCGATCGACCAGGTGTCGACACTCTCGCCGACGGCCACGATGGTTCCGGCCCATTCGTGACCGACCACCGCACCCGATTTGAGGCCCCAGCCATCTCGCAACTGGTGGATATCCGAACCGCAGATTCCGCAGCTGTGTACGGCGACCAGAATCTGACCCGGCCCCGGCGCCGGAACGGCACGGCGCTCTACGGTGACGACCCCCGGCGATTGATAGACCGCCGCGTCCATGGTGTCGGGGGGTGGTGACGGTGACACGGATGGCGACGCGGAGCCTGACACGAGGGCCAAGGCTAGGCGCGACCGGTCAATCGCGCGGCCCCTCTTCTTCTACGGGTTATCCCGACCAGAGCAGCATCAGGCACCGACCAGGCCGATCCGGGCCCACGGGATGATTGCGCGCACCTGGCCCTTGGCTGCAGCGAGATCGAGCCGGTGGTACCGCTGCAGCCATGTCACCGCCGCCGCCACCGGTATGCGCTCTCGCACCTCACGCATTGCACCAACACCCGGTGCATGCGGTCGCCGCCATGCAGAGCGCGGCAGCAACCACCACGGAGAACTGCCTACAAGCAACCTGCGTCATTTCGAATCCCCCTGTATCGATGTGACGGGCGAGGTCTGGCATAGCTCCCGCGGATGTCGCGTTGTGGAGACGAGTGGTCGGCTCGGAATCGCGCAGGTGCCCTGATGGTCCGGAACCCGTCGACTGGCATTGCGAGACAGCGGTGGCTGTCAATTGGGGTTGCGAGCTTCAGCCCTTGATGACGTTGTGCACATGTGCCACCATCGGCTCTTTCAGTTCGACACCGAGTTCGGCGAGGATCGGCATGAGAGCCGGTCCAAATGCGTCGAAATCTTCCTGGGATTCCCAGATATCGAAAACCTGGATCTCGCCGTTCGATTCGAGGGCAATGTGGAGTGTGCGCCCCTTGGGTGCCCCCGCACCGGCTGCGTCCAACTGCTTGATCGCGTTGTCGTACTTTTCCGGCGTGAATCCGCCGTGAATGAAATAGAGCCCAAGTGCCATGATGCACCAACCCTTTCCGCGTGAGTGACCCGATTCACTGTGAATGAATACTTCGGTGGGGTATCCGACGCACGAGGGAATATCAACGGGTGACGAAAAGTGTTTTCGAAGGCTGTAGACACCTCGTGGAGTGACCCTCGCCTCCGGTGAGAGTTGGCGACAGATTGGCTCCGCTCGGCACGTAGGCAAGATGGCGATGGACCTCGACGGGTTTGCGGTGACAGTCGAACCCGAAGATCTCCGCCGTTCCTGCGCTCGGATGGATGGAGCCGAGCAGAAGGCGGATTGTTGTGGTCTTTCCCGCCCCGTTGGGGCCGAGAAAGCCGACCACCTCACCTTGAGCGACTTCGAGGCCCAGATCCTTGAGAGCGAAGAAACCCCTGTAGAGCTTGGATAGGCCAACTGACCGGATGACCGGCACTCTCATGTGCAATCTCGCCTCTGCTCAGCTTCCTTGTTCCGATCCTGACCGGCTCGTCTCATGCGTTGCAGGGTCGAAAGTCCCAATGGCTTGCTCACGGAACCCCTGGTCGGGACTTTTGGCCCTGACATCTGCCACGCAGCCGTCATACGGTCGTAGCAGGAGGTGGTTCAAGTGGATTGCGAAATTGCACTTGCCGGAGTCGTACGGGATTGGGCGCAGCGGCAGTGTCCCGATGATCCGAGCGTCACAGAGGGTGCGGTGACTGTCGCGCTGAGAAGCTTCGCCGGTGGCGCATCGGTGGGCGAGGCGTACGAAGTGGCCCATGCCTTCGTTGCCTGCCGGGTTTCTCATCCCGCGGGCATTCGGGCGCAGGGACACGCACGACTCCGTTTGGCCTCCTGAGCATTGACCCGTGCGGCGGAGAGTTCGGGAACGGTCTAACTACCAATTGTTGAGAACGAGTTGAAGGAGGTACGGAATGCCAGTTGACAAGGAAGCCTCGGCGAACCGGGTCGATGAGCTTGAGCGGCGGGTGGAGGCATTGGAGCATCGTCTGGTCACAAGGGACGTGCTCGATGAAGAGATTCGCAGCCTCGAGCATCGGTTGAGCGAGGTCAGAGAGCTGACCGAGGGCTAGGGTCCCCTGTCTGTCAGGCTGACGTGACACACCTACGGCAACAAGCCTTCCGTCATGGGCGTGATGGGAACACTTCAAACCAGACCTTGGTCAACTCCACCACCTCGATGACGCGTGTCCATGATGGTGATGTGAACGACGACATGGACCCGGCTGCCCGACCGACCAGGCGGACATTCACCGCGGAGTAGGAGTTGGCCATCCTGGCCGGGTACGAGGAAGCGAACAGCCCGGGGGCGAAGCCGTGGACACGCCTACCGCCGGGCTGCGTCAGGCCTCCTCCAGGGGACGACACCCGTGAAGGCGCCGGCTGGCTCGACCTGTACCGGCGTTGCACCCGGATGGGCAAGGCTATTGACCGAGTGGCCCACGGGATCTGGTACGCAGTGTTGAAAGGGTCTACGGGTTGCGAACTGGTCTTCCGCTACGTTGCCAGGTCACTGATTCAGGGGGATTCGTTCAGCCGGGGCGCATCGGGTAACTCCACTGCCGGCCCCTCGCCAGCGGTGCGGAACTGGCGTCCACTGACGTTGGCCACTCCGATGCGCACGAGGCGATGGTTCGACTCCATCCCCACCCAGGATCTGATCGGGACTGACCTTGCCAGGGCGTTCCTCTCCTCGTCGCTCACCTCCGAGGCGATGCCCTGGAGCAGAACGCTCCATCCGGCGCCATCGAGTGGTTCATAAGCGTCGGCCTGAAAGGCGACCACGGCGCCGATAGTGGCGGCGTCGAGCTTTGTCCCGGGGATGGTTCGAAAGAGCACAGACTCCTCGTGGACCGCAAAATGCACCGGGAGGATGACCGGTAGCGCGCCGATGCTCGCACCAATCCGACCGATGGAGGCCTGGGCCAAGAGCTTGAGGCACTCCGCTCGGGTGAGGATCGTCATATCAGTTTGATTGTCAGCCATCACACTGAAGACGCTGACGGATCGACGGAGGGACGAACAGAGCCAAAAGTCACAAGATCACCGGTCGGCGACCCACCTCGATCCTCGACCAGGCTCAACCGATGGCATGGATACCCCGACCGGTACGAGCCAGACCCAGACGTCGCAGAGGAATCCAACCGCGACCAAGGCCTCTCCGATGAAACGAGCGATCAGGCGGGCGAGAAGTGTCGCGTCGAGGTTGCACCGGTGGCGCGCCAGCGCGGCACGAAACACCCTCCCACCGTCCATGGGGGAGGGGGTTGCAGATTGAATGCCCCAAGCAGCAGGTTCAGCCAACCCGACCGATCCCACCATCTGCCGACGAACAGGGTCGGCGGCCACCCATGTGCTCCGGACAGTAGGCCTGCCGCAAAAAGGGGCACGCGACGGCCACGGCCAATTCGTCGCCGGGCGCCTTTGGCATCGCATCGAGTCGAGACAGTCCTCCCATGGGAAAGAGAACGATATCGAGGACACGGGGACCACGTCGTGGGGACGCGTCCGTTTTGGACCTTCCACTCTCGATTCGACACCGTTCGACGTGCCGTCTTGGCTTGTCATGCGTTCCACCGTGTTCGGGATCGCTGACCCAGGCCAGGGCCGAATGTCCTTGATCGGCCAGGCGCGCGGATGCCGTCACCATCCGGACGCATTGACCAGCACGGCAGCACCATTCACCCGATCGTGAGCGAGTTCGGCGAGTGCCTGATCAGCCTGTTCGAGCCCATACGCCGTTGTGGTGACGCGCACGGGAATGCGGGCGGCGATTTCGAGGAACTTGTTCCCGTCGTGACGGGTGTTTGCCGTCACGCTGCACAGTGTCCGCTCTTCGAAGAGATGCCTCGCATAGTTGAGGGTAGGGATGTCCGTCAGGTGGATGCCGGCGATTGCCAACGTGCCGCCGCGATCGAGCGCCTCCAGAGCTGGCAGCACCAGGGTGCCTACCGGTGCGAAGAGGATGGCGGCGTCGAGCGGCTCAGGGGGAGGGGCATCGGCGTTACCGGCACTGGCCGCACCCAGTTCGAGCGCAAGCTTGCGGGCTTCGGGCGCCCGGGTCATCACATGCACCCTGGCCCCTTCGGCCATGGCGATCTGGGCAGTGATGTGGGCCGAACCCCCGAATCCGTAGATTCCGAGTCGGCCCCCCTCGGGCAACCGCGAACGTCGAAGGGCTCGGTAACCGATGATCCCCGCACAGAGGAGTGGCGCCGCCTCCTCGTCAGTGAATGCATCGGGAACGGGGTAGGCGAATCCTTCGTTGACCACCACGTACTCGGCATAGCCCCCGTCGACATCCCAGCCTGTGAACCGGGGGTCGGTGCACAAGTTCTCCCGACATTCGAGGCAGTATCGACAGATTCCGCATGCGCTGGCCAGCCATGGCACGCCTACCCGATCCCCCATGCCGAAGCGGATGCATCCGGCTCCGAGTTCGTCGACAATGCCGACCACTTCATGACCGGGTATGGCCAGGGGGTATTTGGGGGTGAGGTCCCCTTCAGCCAGGTGCAGATCGGTGCGGCAGACCCCGCAGACCCGTACATGTACCCGCACCTGCCCAGGGCCCGGGATGGGGAGCCAGCGTTCGACGCTCCGCAGGGGCCTGGAGTTGATCGGCCCGGGCGTGTCCACTACCCAGGCCTTCATAGAATCGGAGGTCATGATCGACCCCGTCGCTCCAGACTCGGTCGGCTCACATGGCCTGATCCGCTCCGAACGTCGCATGCAAGCACCGACGACTGCTGCACCATGGTTCTCCCGATCGTCCCGCAGTCTGCTGTTGCCATCAACGCCATGAGGATGTTGCCCTGTCTCATGGTGGGCGATGGGCTACTGCTTGTCCAGGGCCGAAGGTCCTTTCGGAATGAGGCCGGCGGGTGCATGGCTTGTGACCTTCGGCCCTACTTCCGGACCGGCCGCTCTCCTTACCCTGAATGTAGAACAGTGAAGCGTTGGTGGTCAGAAGTCGTTTCTCGAAATGATCCGTTCCATCCGATCCCACTGGTCGAACCAATAGAGCGGAGGAAGACATGGCCCTTACGACAGAAGCAGAAGCAACAGACAAGCCTCCAGTGGCTACTCCCTTTGTGGCGCCCGGTCGCCCGGGCAGCGTGGTCGAGGTGAAGTCCCGCTACGAGAACTTCATTGGGGGAGCCTGGATCGCCCCAGTTGAAGGGCAGTACATGGCGAACGTCAGCCCGGTCAACGGTAAGCCCTTCTGCGAGGTGGCCAAGTCGACACCGGCAGACGTCGAGCTGGCGCTTGATGCCGCCCATCGGGCCAAGGATGGGTGGGGAGAGAGTTCGCTCACCGAGCGAGCAGCGGTCCTCAATCGCATTGCCGATGCCATCGAAGCCAACCTCGAGATGCTGGCGGTGGCGGAATCGTGGGAGAACGGGAAGCCGGTGCGGGAAACTCTTGCCGCCGACATCCCCTTGGCCGTGGATCATTTCCGCTACTTCGCCGGTGCCACCCGATCGCTTGAGGGCCGCTCTACGGAGATCGACAAAGACACCGTCGCCTACCACTTCCATGAGCCACTCGGCGTGGTGGGGCAGATCATCCCGTTCAACTTCCCCCTTCTGATGGCCGCCTGGAAGATCGCCCCTGCGCTGGCCGCCGGCAACTGCACGGTGGTCAAGCCCGCTTCGCCCACCCCGTGGTCGATCCTGAAGCTGGCCGAGGTGATCGCGGACGTGGTGCCACCCGGTGTTATCAACATTGTGACCGGTCCGGGCGCTGAGATCGGCAAGGCCCTGGCGTCCAGCCCGCGCATCGCCAAGATCGGCTTCACCGGCGAGACCACCACCGGGCGGCTGATCATGCAGTACGCCGCAGAGAACATCATCCCCTCCACTGTGGAGCTCGGTGGCAAGTGTCCCAACATCTTCTTCGCCGACGTGATGGACGAGGACGACGAGTTCCTCGACAAGGCGATCGAGGGTCTGGTGTTGTACGCGTTCAACAAGGGAGAGGTCTGCACCTGTCCCTCGCGCGCGTTGATCCACGAGTCGATCTACGACCGATTCATGGAGCGAGCTCTCGACCGGATCCGATTGATCACACAGGGCAATCCGCTCGACCCGGCCACCATGATCGGACCTCAGGTCTCGAGCCAGCAGCTCGAGAAGATTGCTTCCTATGTTGACATTGGCCATCAAGAAGGGGCCGAGTGCCTGATCGGGGGACAGCGCACCCAAGTTGGCGGCGACCTCGATGGGGGCTACTACTTCGAGCCGACGGTGTTGAAGGGCCACAACAAGATGCGGGTGTTCCAAGAGGAGATCTTCGGTCCTGTTCTCGCCGTCACGACGTTCAAAGACGAGGCGGACGCGGTGGCCATCGCCAATGACACCCTCTACGGCTTAGGTGCCGGTGTGTGGACTCGCAACGGCAATCTCGCCTATCGGATGGGCCGGGCTATCAAAGCGGGACGGGTGTGGACCAACTGCTACCACNNAGAACCTCCTGGTCAGCTACAGTACCCAGCCGCTCGGATTCTTCTGAGTGGCAAGTCGCTGAGCATGGAAGAGGACAGGACCGTGCCGCGGGTGATCGCCACACCTGCCGCGCTCGAAGCGATCGTTCAACTGGTGGCCAAACGGGGACCGATCATGTTCTTCCAGTCAGGTGGGTGCTGCGATGGGAGCCTTCCGATGTGCTTCGAAGACGGGGAGTTCGTGATCGGTGACCATGACGTGCTGCTAGGCGCAGTGGGCGATTGCCCCTTCTACATCGACGGGCGCCAATATGACGTGTGGAAGCACACCCAACTCATCGTCGATGTGGGCGAAGGAGCCCCGGAGGGCTTCTCACTCCCAGCTGGCGATGACCAGCACTTCAGTATCAGGTCCCGGGTGTTCGGGTCGGACGAGCTGGCCGCCTTGGGGGACNNAAGGCGGCCAGCCTCGAGCCGGTGTGGACGAGCACGACCACCTGCCCTCCTCATCGGTCTTCGATCGTGCTCACCAGCACCATGGCATCGTCCTCACCAATGGTCCCTTGTTGCACCGGCGAAGTCATCCCACGGTCAGGCGACTTGCCACTTCGAGGAGCGTCGCAGGCACCTGACGCGCGCCCGCGGCCACCTCATCGAGTGATACAAGGTCGACTTCTTCATCGACGACGGAGACCATCGTTCCCGCCGATCCCTCGGACGAGCCGTTCGGGCCCCGGAACAGAGCCCCCTCCGCCACGACCACGACGGAGGAAGAGGATGCTGCGTCGTGACGTCGTTGGATGGCCTTCGCCAACTCATCGAGATCGGTCAGTTGTTCGGGAAGACAGATCGCATCCGCGGGCCGTCTGCTCAACCGTCGGCCGGTTGGTGCGCCCGAATGAGGCCGAGGGTCCCTGCTGCCTCGATGAGGTCCTCGCGCGCTCGGGGATCGGCCACTCGCTCGATGATCAATCGGGCCTGCGCCTTCTCGGAGCGACCGAAGAGCTCGGCACAACCGTGCTCACTGACGATCGCCGAGTGTTGGAACGACGTGACCGGGCTAGTGAGGATCGGTAGCACCGACGAGGTATCGGTCTTGTCATGCCACGAGTGCAGGGCGACCACAGCGTGCCCACCCGGCGAGTGGAGGGCCCCGGCCACGAAGTCGGGCTGGCCGCCGAATCCGGAGTAGACGGCGCCTCGAACGAAGCCGGCATTCACCTGGGTGAACAGATCGATCTGCAGGGCCATGTTGATCGAGAGCATGGCCGGGTTTGCTGCGATGCGCACCGGATCGTTGATGATCTCGGTACGGGCCATCCTCAGCCGGGGGTTGCGATGGGCCCATTCGTAGAGCTCAGGCGATCCGAAGAGGAACGATGCATTGACGGGTCGGCCGAGGTCGAGTGAGCCGGACCGCTCGAGGGCGAGTACGCCGTCGCTGATCATCTCGGACCAGATGCCGAGGTGCCGGCGGGAGACCAGTTCGCCGGCGGCCACATCGGGGATCTGTCCGATGCCGAGTTGCAGGGTTGCTCCATCACCGGCGAAGTCAGCGACCTGTCGGCCGATTCTCTGCTCCGCTTCCTCGGCCGGGCGGGGCTCGGGGTGCCCGAGGGGGTCGTCGACCTCGACAGCGAGGTCGATCCAGTCCACCGGGAACTCCCCGTCACCGAAGGTGTAGGGCATGTTCGGATTCAACTGGGCCACGATCAGGCCCCCTCGGGCATGCACCCGCTCGATTGCCGCCGGCAAGATGTTGACCTCGATCCCGAGGGAGATCTTCCCATCTCGGGGCGTCGAGGTGTGGATCAGGACGGCGTCGACGGGCCGTAGGGAGTCGAACAGGCGCGGAACGAGTGACAGGCGCATGGGCACATAGTCCAGAGTCGGGTCGTGGCGCATGCCCGGCCCGACAAAGGGAGTTTCACTGATGAAGCCACGATGTCGGGGCCAATCGGACTGGGCATTGAGGGCGAACACCCGGCACCGGTCGAGGGCGGCCTCGAGTGCATGCACGAGCACCATGGGGGTGGCGAAATTCCCTGACACGACGATGCGCGGCTCGGGCCCCGGGAGGCTGCCGAGCTGGGCTATGAGGCCTTCAACCGAGACAATCCGCATGCAGTCAGGCTGCCGACCGGCTCGCCGATCCGTGCCCTAACGCTTCGAAGACGATGTCGGCCATCCCGAAGCCGGGCTCGACCAGGCGCCGGCCGTATCGGTCGACGGGAATGCGTTGCACCATGAGGGAATGGTAGACGCCGGCTGCGCGGATGTCACCGGCCAACTGAGCCCCGATGATCTTGTCGTCGCGCAGGTAGACGGCGCGCAGGTCGGCGCCTTCCTGCCATCGCAGGACTTCATCGGGTGACTCGATGGTGCCCATGGCCACGATGGGTACGCCGAGGTGTTTGAGGCTGTTCATCGACTCCGCTCCGTCATAGCGGAGGTCGGCCCCGAGCAGGTTGGCCGCCGCGATCGGGGCCTGGGCCACGGCGTTGGGGAAGATGGCGTGGACGTAACGCTCGCCGGTGAGCCGGTCAGTTGTTTCGGCTACATCACCGGCTGCAACGATCCCGGTCACCGAGGTCGCCAGCCGCGTGTCGACGTGAATCCCCCATCCGGTCTCGACCCCTGAGCCGATGAGGAATTCGGTGTGAGGCTTGACTCCGGTCGCCGCCACGATGAGATCAGCTTCGAGGAGCCTTCCATCGGCCAACCGGACGCCGGTGGCCGATGGGTCACCCACGATGGCGTCGGCTTCGACCCCGAGTCGCAGTGTCACGCCCCGGGAAGTGAGCGCTGCCTCGGCGACCTTCGAGCTGACCGGGTCGAGCACCCTCGGCATCACCCAGTCGCGGCGACCGATCACCGTGACGTCCACGCCCAGGTCGGCCAGGAGAAGCGAGAGTTCGATGCCGATGAACCCGTTGCCCACGATGAGGGCGCTCGTGGCCTCGCCCCGGCGGACCCGACCGATGAGTTCGGTCGCCGTACGCAGGGACTTGAAGTCGAGGACCCCGGGAAGGTCGGCGCCCGCGAGGGGTGCGTGGAGCCGGCTCCCCGACGCCACCACCAGACCCTCGTAGGCAATCCGCTGGCCGTCGGCGAGCACCACCTCGCGGCTGCCGGTGTCAATGCCCTCCACCCGTGCGCCGCGCCGCTCATCGATCCCGAGGCGGTCTGCCACGTCCTGGCCCTTCCAGTAGAGGGGCAAGTCGCGGCCGGTGAGGAAATGGTCAGCCATCGCCGGAGGCGAGTACGGAGCGAACGGCTCGGTGGTCAGTGCCACCACGGACCCCGACGGGTCAAGCCTGCGGAGGGTCTCGGCCGCGGTGATGCCCGCCGGACCGGTTCCGATGACGATGGCCCGCATCAGGCCACCGAACCCACCGGGTGAAGGCGGGTTGCCACCACCTCGGTCGACAGCCTCACCATGGCGTCAACGAGTGGCGACCCTTCGAACAGCTGGTCGACGGCCGGTTCACATTGGAGCACCGATTCGTCGAACGGGAGGGCGGTGACCGATGCGAACGAGAACCCCCCCAGGCGTTCGATGTGGGACAGCACGCGAACAATGTCGCCGTCCGACCTGCTCCGATTGACGGCCAGATGGAGCGAGCTGATTCCCAACTCGGCCGCCATCCGGGCCGACTCAACGCCCACCTGCACCGCGTTGAACGTCGGTTCGACCACCACGATGGCGGTGTCGAACCCCCGCGCCAGTGAACGTCCGAAGTGCTCCACACCGGCATGGGTGTCCATGACCACCACGTCCTCGTGGTGCAGATGCATTTGGGCCACGGCCGCCGAGATCAACGCGGTTTCGGGGCAGAGGCAACCACCGCCGGCCCGGCGCACGCCGCCCATCACCACCAGGCGTACCCCGTCGGGCGCCGGCACGGAAAGCCGGTTCACCAGGTCCGAGGTGTCGGGGTTGAGCCGGAGCATCCCGCCCGCCCCCTCACCTGGCCGGGCCCCGGTCTTCTCCTCGACGTAGTCGGCATCATCGGCAACCGGGACGATGGCTGCAGCTGCCTGCAGGTCCATGCCGATCGTCGCCGCCAGGTTGCGCTGCTCGTCGGCGTCGACCGCCATGACGCTGAACCCCTGGCGGGCCAACATGCGGGCCAGCAGTGCGGTCAATGTCGACTTGCCCACTCCGCCCTTGCCGACTACGACAATACGGGTCCCCTCGGCATGGCCCGGTTCCTCGTGGCGCCCGACGGACGGCCCATGGCCCCCGCAGGTTTCGCACATCGTTCTCAGATCTCCGATCCGATGGCGAGGGGAACGCCGGCTGCCGGCTCGGTTGCGCTCGACGTCTCGATCTCGACGAACGGCAGGCCCAGATCACGGCGCTTCGTTTCGATGTGGCGACGAATCCACAACGCGGCTTTCGCGGGGTCCGGCTCGACCACGAACTTGGCTCCGACCACATCGTCGAGGCCGCCGGCCAACAGGTCGACGACGTGGGGACTGCCGAAGATCGCGGGCTGGACCCCGAGCACCGTGGTGATGCCCGAGGCCACCACATAGGTCCCGATGGCTACCGCCTTCTCCGAGTACCACTCGGGGGCGGCCCCGGCCAAAGGCAGCTGGTCGATGTCGACGCCGAGGAAGTCGGCCAACGCCGCGGCCAGCGCCATGACCCGGCTGTTGTCCACACAACTCCCCATGTGCAGGACCGGCGGGATGCCCAGCGCCTCACAGACCGACCGCAGCCCCGGCCCGGCCATGGCGGCCGCCTCGGGGAGCATCTGGCCAGCCTTGCCATTGGCCACCGCGGCACAACCGGTGACGAGAACGAGGATGTCGTTCTCGATGAGTCGTCGGGTGAGCTCGATGTGCTCAAGGTCCTGGGGAAGCTTCGGGTTGTTGCAACCGACGACCGCGACCGCACCCCGGATGGTTCCGGCGGCGATGGCGTCGACGAGCGGCTTGGGAGTGCCCCCGAGCGCACCGAGGATCGCCTCCACCGAAAACCCGCCCATCATGCGGACCGGCTTGGTGGGGATCCGGACCCGCTCGTGGTTGCGATTGGGATAGGCCTCGATGGCCATGCGGACGATCTGCTGGGCGGTCTCGGCGCCATGCTTGGGGTCGAAGGACACATGGGTGGCCCCGGTGAACTTGGCCTTGTCCGAGGTCGAGATGATCTTCGTGTGGTAGCACTTCGCCACGTCAACGACCGAGGGCATGATGCACTGGTAGTCGACGACCATCGCCTCGAGGGCGCCGGTGATGAGGACCAGCTCCTGCATGAGATGGTTGCCGGCCATGGGCACACCACGCCGCATCAGCAGCTCGTTGCCGGTGCAGCACAGGCCGACCACGTTGATGCCGGTCGCACCGAGCGAGCCGGCCAACTCGACCAGCTCGGGGTCTTGGGCGGCGGACACGACGACGTCGGACAACATCGGGTTGTGCCCGTGCATAGCGATGTTGACCTGGTCGGTCCGGAGCACGCCCAGATTGACCTCGGAGATCACGGGAGTCGGAGTGCCGAACATGACATCGGACAGCTCGGTGGCGATCATCGATCCGCCCCAACCGTCCGAAAGCCCGGTTCGCAATGCATGCAACAGGGTGTTCACGTAATCGTTGTCGACTCCCATGTGGGTCCGATGCAACATCTCGACGTTTTCGCGGTCGATACCCCGTGGAGTGATCCCCAAGGAGTCCCACTTGGCCCGTCGCACCTCGGGGACGCGCCCGACAAAGGACAGCGACCCCCGTCGGGTGCCGTAGTCATCGAGCAGGACGTCGGCCAGATCCGCACCGACGTCCTCGGCGGAGCGTCCCTCCGTAGCCACACCCACCTCTGCAGCCAGGCGGCGGAGCTTCTCCTCGTCGGCAATCTGGTAGCCGGTGGTCTCACCGTGAGTCAGGGAGCTGAACGTCTCGAGGATGTCTCGGCCATGGTCGGAGTGCGACGAGGAGCCAGCGGCGATCGTCCGACCCAGATTGCGGGCCACGATCACATCGGCATCGGCACCGCAGACGCCCTTTTGGGGGCCCTCACCGAACGGATCGATGCGGCACGGGCCCATGGCACAGTTGCGACAGCTCAGCCCGAGGGCGCAGTACCCGCACTGGGGCTGTTGGGCCGCGAGCCGATCCCATACTGTCTCGATGCCCTCGCGCTGTGCGATGTCGATCATCGCCTGCGCATCCTCGTTGATGGTCAGGCGCGGTGACCGGCCGTTCATGTTGGTCCCACTCATTGTGGCTCTCCCTTGCTCTCGTCTCTGCCCGAGGGGCTACTCCCGGCGTGACCATTGCCCTGGATCGCGGCGTCCGTGACATGCCGTTCGGCAACCCAGTCAGCCGCGGCGCCAGCAGCGGCTTGGATCGCCCCGCCCCATGCGTGCCAGCCTGCGAGGGGGTCACCATCGGGCAGCCCGGTGGGTGTCGCACCCGCGGCAGCGAGGACCGCACCGGTCTCGCGAAGCCGACCCGCGGTCATCAGCTCGTTCAGCTCGCCGAACACCAGAGCGTCGACCTTGCAAACTTCCGCACACGCCGGTGTCTCGCCCCGTCGCATTCGCTCGATGCATCCGTCGCACTTCACAGCCACTGCGATGTCGGGTCCCGGGCCATCGGCCAATGGATGGAACGTGAGAACGTCGAAGGGACACACCGCCGCACACATCGCGCAGCCGATACACCGCTTCGGTTCGACCAACACCAGTCCGTGCTCATCATCGCGGATGATGGCCCCGGTCGGGCAGACCTGCAGGCATGGTGCCGGATCGCAGTGGCGACACCGGTTGGGGAAGGAGAAGGTGACTACCGGGCCCGCCTCGACATGGACGCGCTTGCGCGGAACCGGTGTCTCGAGAAAGGCAACGGTCTCGTCCTGGCTGGACGAGTGTTCGACCGCGCACGCCAATTCGCACTGGAGGCAACCGATGCACCGCTCGGGATTCACGAATACAGTCCGCACGATACGGCCCCTTCCCTGTCCGTCAGGCATTCGGTCGCCCACTCCTTGTTTGAAGTCTCCGGCGATGGCTTGCCGGCCGCTAGGGCCGAAAGTCACGGCGTGCCGTTTGACGGGGGATCACCATGTCGGCCCTTTCCGAAGACGTTGGAAGGCGGGAGTCAGGCTCCGCACACCTCCGCGGGTCCGGGCGTCGGAAGGGCGTTGACCGCGGCCAGGTTCGTCGCCGTGCACCGCTGCAGCCAGCGGAGCCCAGTCGGTGACAGTCGGTCGCACACCCAGTCCCAGTGGAGCGAGACGGTGTCACCGGGAATCACCACCGGCGCCAGGCCGACGCCGTCGAGGCTCAGGCGCGCCACCTCGGTGCATTCGGGTCCGAGAACGAGGCGCGAACCTTCGAAGGCCAGGGTGCGGTTCCGCACGGTGACCAGGTCACCGGAGACGGTGCCGACCCGGCCCCAGCGGATCCGGCAGCGGTCTAGCACGGTGAGTGGAGCGCCTTCCATCCCAGCGCGGAGAAGCCCCAACCACGGGTAGATGGCAAAGACGTGGAAGCTGTGATGGCTGACCCCGCCCAGGGGGACGGCCGCGGCCATCGAGTTGAAGTGGGACCCGGCCCGCCGCTCGAAGCGGTCTCCGAGCGATGCCACCATCGCCGGGACGGGCACTCGTTGGAGCAAGCGGTTGCCCACCCAATAGGCCTCGACCACCCGGGCATCGAGAGGGTCGGCGATGCCGTTGCTGCCGGCGATCAGCTCGAGATAGGGCCATGCTCCGGCAAACTGGGAGGCGAGGTGGGAGAGCGTCGACAGGTCGGACCCCTCGGCGGCCGTCCCGAGCAGGGCGCCGGGGTCGGCCGGACCGCAGTAGCCGAGCTCGTTCGGAGGGTAGGCATAGCGGGCGAAGAGCAGAGGTCCGGGTGTGACCGTTGTCCGTGACGGAGCCCTGGTGGCCTCGGTGCTCACGCTGACACGGGTCGGGGGACGCGCCATACAACGACCGCCGTGCCCGCGGCGATAAGGGCGAGGCCCACGAGCTGAGGTGCCCGGGACTGGATGCCGGCAGCCGATTGGAGTAGCGCGGTCACCAGTGCACTGGCCACCAGCACCGAGGTGACATCGACGGCCCGGGCCCTCGAGAGGGCGGTCATCCATGTCCCGACGTAGCCGGCCAGGAGCAGACCGGTGAGCAGAACCCACCCGATCGGACCGATGCCCAGTGACAGCAGCGCTCCGAGTGCCCCGGTGACCGCCAGGTAGACGAGGAGGGTGGCCGAACCGACGCCCATGCGGACGAGCGACAGTGTCGCCGGTGCGACATCGGCCATCAGGCGCTTGGCCATGATCACCTCCACGGCCCACAGGACCGTCGCCGCCATCACCAGTACGTCGCCGGATCCGGCGTCGAAGTGCCCGTTCGAAAGGGACAGCGCAACCGAGCCCCCGACGAGCAGGGCGATGGCACCCATGTTCCAGGCGGTGACCCGTTCGTGGAGGAAGGGCACGCTCAGCACGGCGACCCAGATGACCAGGGTGTCCCGATCGAGGGCGGCCGGCGTGGCCGCGGTCCGGGCCAAACCGTTGAAGAACAACACGAAGGCAACTCCGCCGCCCACCACACCGACATAGGCGAGCCCGATCCACTGGAGCAGGCCGGGCAGGGCGCCGGAGCCGGACTTGATGACGGGGGCTCGGTGTGGCGCGTCGATCGAACGGACGGCCGCAGTTCCCGAACTCCTGCGGCGCCACGCGCCCGCCAGCAGCGCCCCAATTGCCAACGCCGCGAAGGCGACCAGGTTCTTGGCCGTCGTGTACACCGAGGGCGAGTGGACCGCGTGCACGGCGTAGCTGTTCACGAACACCGAGACTCCGCTGATCACTGCAGTGATCCCTGCCACCGCGACGCCCCCGAGACCGGCCCCCGCCGATGTGGCCTTCCCGTCGCTCACCGGTCGGCCCCCATGTGCACGGTGCCGTCGATTCCGCCGGATCGCAGTTCGGCGACGACCGACTCGGCCTCGCTCCCGTCGACCCGGTCGATCGCATACCCGCTGTGGACGACCAGCCAGTCGCCGGGTTCGGGAACCGGCGGTTCCAGAGCGAGCAGCGATACCCGGTGTCGGTTCCCGTCGACATCCTCGACCACGACGGTGCCGGGTTCCGCTGGGGCCACCACACGATGCAATCGGCTTGTGCACATCATTCGACCTCCTCGATCAGTTCCATCACGTGGCGAGCCGCGTGGGGCAAGGCCCGGTCGACAGCCGGGCTCAGGCCAGTGCCTTGGCCGAAGTCGTCCCCCTCTATGCCCACCACCACCACCCGCTTCGGAGCGCTGCCCACCGCTCGGGCCAGTCGGAGCACTCCAGCCAGTCCGATCCCGTGGGTGCTGGTGGTCCCTGCTGGATCGCCACCCGACTCTCCCTTGGGTGCGGCACCCACCTCGATCAGCCGGACGGTGCCCGGCTCGGCTCCGGAGTGCACGGCATCGATCACGACGGCCAATTCGGCTCCGTCCCAGAGGCCGAGGAGGTCGAGGGGGTCGGCGATCGGCCCGATGTTGACCACACCGTCGCGGAGCTCGGCGACTCGATCGGCAACGGCAGGGCCTGCTCCGTCGTCGCGGCGGTACTCACTCCCCATCCCGACCACCACGACCCGTGGCGTGGGCGACGTCCGGTCGTCCCCGTTCACTGCCGAACCACCGTGACATCGAGGAAGTGGGCAGCGCACGAGATACACGGGTCGTGATTGCGTACTGCCTGTTCGCACCGCCAGGCGAGCTCGTCGTCAGGAAGTTCGAGAGATGCCTGGGCCACCCGGCGGAGGTCGGATTCGATGGTGATCTGGTTCTGCGAGGTGGGGGGCACGATACGGGCGGTTCGAATCAGACCGTTGTCATCGAGTTCGTAGCGGTGGAACAGCAGGCCTCGCGGAGCTTCGGTGGCACCGGTACCGACTCCGCCCCTTGGCTGCACCAATGCCGCGGGTGGGTCGGGAGGCTCATAGGCGGCGATCAACCTGAGCGCCTCGTGGCAGGCGAAGACCAGTTCCACCGCTCGCACGATGATGCTCCGGAACGGGTTGGTGCAGATCGTTCCGAGACCGGCTCCTTCCGCTGCTTGGCGGGCCGGGTCGGGTAGTTCCGACGAGTTCAGCGCATAACGGGCCAGCGGTCCGGTGAGGTAGTCGAGCCGACCCCCGATCCGGGCGTGGAGCGCGGTTGACCTGGCCACGTGTTCCTCGATGACCATGTCGGCGAAGCCGGCCGGGCTGGTGTCGAGTCCGTCGGATGAAGCGACCCGGCCGGACTCGATCGGGTACCGACCGGGGCTGCGCAGGGCGACGAAACGGTAGTCACCTTCGACATCGGGGAAGTCGAAGCCTCCTACCCACCCGACGGTGGCTACGGCGGCGTCAAGCGCCCTCCTTAGTGGTTCAACCAGCGTGCCCACCTCGGCCACCGTGGGGGCTCGGTAGAAGCCTCCGACCCGTACGTTGACCGGGTGGATGGCCCTCCCTCCGACGGTTTCCATGATCAGGTTGCCGGTTCGTTTGAGTGCCAGCCCGCGCTCGACGGCGGCCCGGTCCCGCTCCGCCAGTTCGACCGCGTCGGCGCAGCCGAGGAAGTCGGGGGCGTGCAGCAGGTAGATGTGGAGGGCGTGGCTCTGGATCCATTCGCCACAGTAGAGAAGGCGGCGAAGCGCAGTGATTCGTTGGTCGACCGTGACGCCACACGCGTCCTCTACGGCGGCGCAGGCGCTCATCTGGTAGGCCACCGGGCAGATCCCGCAGATCCGCGCGGTGATGTCCGGCGCCTCGCTCGCCTGCCTCCCTTCGAGCAGTGCCTCGAAGAAGCGGGGCGGCTCGAAGATAGAGAGGGCAACATCGTGCACGACGCCATCACGTACCTCAACTCGGAGCGAGCCCTCACCCTCCACCCGGGACAGACCCTCAACTGCCACGGTGCGGTGCGCGCCCGACCCATGGGTCACGTGGACTCCTCCTCCTGCTCGGTCGATCCTGTCTCACTCGAGGCGGCCAGGGTGGTCGCCTGGTTGCCGAAGACCGGGTTACCCACATAGAAGGTGGCGAACAGTCGGGAGGCATCGACAGGTGCCATGCCCTCGCTGAGCAGGCGCCCGGCCAGAGCCTCGGGGTTGGCCCCTTCCGAGGGCCCGAAGCACCCGAAACAACCGCGGCCGATCGATGGACAGAGCGCACCGCATCCGGCGCGGGTGACCGGGCCGAGGCAGGCGGTCCCGTTGGCGACGAGCAGGCAGACGGTGCCGTGGCCCTTGCACTGTTGGCACACGGTATGGCCGGGGATGACCGGTCGGCGGCCCACCAACTCGGCCGTGATCACCTCGAGTAGCTGGCGGCGGTCGATCGGACAGCCCTGAAGCTCGAGGTCGACGGCCACATGGCCGGAGATCGGTGTGGAGGTGTCGAGCGAAGACACAAACTCGGGGTGTGCGTAGACCGTGCTGGCGTATGCACCGTCTTCGGCGAAGTTGCGCAGCGCCTGGATGCCCCCGGCAGTGGCACATGCGCCGATGGTGATGAGGCGGCGCGAGGACCGGCGGACCTCTCGGATCCGCTCGGCGTCTGCCTCGGTGGTGATCGACCCCTCGACGAGCGACACGTCATAGGGGCCTTCGACGTGGGTCCGGGACATCTCAGTGAAGTGGACGATCCGGACCGCGCTGGTGATCGCCAGCAGTTCGTCCTCACAGTCGAGGAGGCTCAGCTGGCAGCCATCGCAGGATGCGAACTTCCAAACGGCCAGGGTGGGTCGGGTGTCCGTCACCGCTGGCGCTCCATGAACAGCCTGTCGGCCATGCCCCCGAAGGGGACGATGGGACCGTCGCGGCAGACGAGGAGGGGCCCCAGCTGGCAGTGGCCGCAGAGCCCGATCGCACACTGCATGTTCCGTTCGAGCGAGACCCGTATCCGCAACGGATCGACCCCCCGGTCGGCCAGAGCACGGGCTGCGAAGCGCATCATGATCTCGGGCCCACAAGTCAGGGCCACCGATCGGACCGGATCGAACGGCGCCCCGGCGAGGAGGGAGGTGACCACGCCGACCGGGCCCTCCCACCCCGGTGCGCCCACGTCGACGGTTACGATCACATGGGCACCGGATCGGCGCCATTCCTCGATGTCCTCGGCGAAGAGGATCTGCTCGGGCGAGCGCGCTCCCACCACGACGAACACCTCTCCACGACCGGCCCGCATCCTGTCGATCAGGTCCCGCACGGCGCCGCGCAGCGGGGCGAGACCGATTCCCCCGGCAACCACCACCACGTCGGCGCCATCCTCGAGGTCGTCGATGCCCCAGTTGGTCCCGAACGGCCCGCGTACGCCCACCGTCGCGCCGATCGGGGCTACACACAGCGCATGGGTCACCGCCCCCACGTCGCGAACGGAGTGCTCGATCGGGCCCGGGGCCCCAGGAGCACTGGAGATCGAGATGGCAACCTCGCCGACCCCGAACGCGGTGATCATGTTGAACTGGCCATGCGAGAACGCCGATGACGTCCGCCCGCCGGGGGGCTCGAGGGACAGGGTGACCACGTCGCCGGTCTCGACCCGCCGCCCCACGATGCGGTAGAGCTCAGGGGTGAGCGGGCCGAGCAGTGCCGCCGTGTCCGATGACGATTCAGTGCGGGTGGTCATTACCAGGGCCGTAGAGGTCGAGGAGTCGGATACGGGCCGCCTGCAGCCGTTCGAGGAGCACCGACGACAGGCGCTCGAGGAGGGCGTAGCCGACCGCCGGGTTTTGGTCGAGCTGGGTCCGGAGGCACTCGCTGTCGATGGCGAGCGTTGTCACCGGCTCGAGGGCACGGGCGTCGAAGTGCCAGCGGAACGGGGGCGAGACCCACGACAACCCGACCACGTGACCAGGTTCGACGGTCTCGATGACGAGGCTTCCCTGTGCCGGGCGGTGGATCTCGATGGCCACCCGTCCCTGCTCGACCAGGTGGAGTGTTTCAGCCGGTGCACCTTCGGTCAACAGGAGGTCGCCGGTCTCGAAGGTCACACGCCTCACACAGCCTGCCACCAGTGTCGCGGTGCCCTCGGGGAGCCCGGCAAGGAAGCGATGGGCGCCGAGTGCCTCTTCCAACGACCCGGTCACGATATCCGGCCCTCCCCGGCTGCCACTGCGCCGTCGGTCGCCCGGATAGCCGCCGCCTCCTCGGTGAGATCGATACCGACCGGGCACCAGGCGATGCAACGACCACAGCCCACGCAACCCGACTCGCCGAACTGGTCCCACCAGGTCGAAAGCTTGTGGGTGAGCCACTGGCGGTAGCGGGATGCCGTGGTCGGTCGCACCGGCCCGCCGTGCAGGTACGAGTGCTCGAGGTCAAAGCAGGACGCCCAACGGCGCTGTCGTTCGACGGCGCCGGCAATGTCGCTCACGTCCTTGATGTCACTGCAGAAGCAGGTCGGGCAGACGAGCGTGCAGTTCCCACAGGACAGGCATCGTTCGGCGACCTCTTGCCAGCGGGGGTGCTCGAGGTTGCGAGCAAGGAGGCCGGGCAGCCCCTCGGTGTCGAGGGAGTGGCCCATCTGGGCCTCGGCACGAGCCAGGACTGCTTGGCGTGCTGACCGATCATCAGTGGTGACAGGCCGGTGGGGGACCCCGGCGAGTACCTCAGCCCCGGTCGCAGACCCGACCTGCGCGTAGAACCGGTGCTCAACTTCGACCAGCTCGGTCAGGGCCAGGTCGTAGCCGGTACCGGCGGACGGGCCGGTGCCCATGGATGTGCAGAAGCAGGTGCCGGCGGGTGTCCCGCACTCGACTACCAGCAGAAAAGCATCGGCGCGTCGTGCTGCATATCGGTTGTCGGGCACTTTGCCACCCATGAGAACCCGATCGAGCACTCCGAGCGCGGTCACTTCGCAAGGACGTGCCCCGATGATGGCGATCGGTCGTGCGGGTTCATCGGGTTCGGCGAGCGTCACATGGCCGTCGGAGGTGGGGGTCCGCCACAGCACTTCTTCCGGAGAGAAGAACTCCGACTTCCACGAGGCCGGGCCGACGGCCCAATGGAAGAGCTCGGGGCCTTGGTTCTGTTCCAATCGGTACCGGCCGGGCTCCTGGCGGTCACGCCAGCCCAGGGGCAGGCCACCTGACCGGGCCACCTCACCGAGCACGATGGCCCCGTTGCGCGCTACGGGACCCATCGTCCTGAAGCCCGTTGATCGAAGCCCCGCGATGAGCGCATCGAGGCCACCACGGTCGATCACCGCCCCGTCGCCAACGTCCATGACTTCACCCTAAGAGCACAACGGAAGCTTGGAAAGGGTCCAATGGCCCCACTCGGAACTCGCCGGAATACCTCTAACGACAGCCCGGCGGAATCACTTCCGGTCGCGCAGCACCAATACCGGGCAGTGGGCATTGGTGACACAGTGCTCGCTCACCGAGCCCAGAAGCATGCCGGCAAACCCACCGTGACCACGGCTGCCGACGACGAGCAGATCCGCTCCCTGGGACGCCTTCACCAGCAAGGGGGCAGGATGACCCTCGATGACGGACGACTGGATGGAGATGCTGGGATGTGCTTCACGCACCGGTTCGAGAACCTGCTCGAGCAGGGTCTCGCTGTCGTCTGCCGGATCGTAGCCGGAGGGGACCGGGAGCGACCATCCGTAGGTGGTCGGCCATTCCCACGTCATCAGGGCCTCGAGGTCGGCTCCGGTGAGCTCTGCCTGGTGTGCAGCCCACTCTGCGACAGCCGCCGAGGTCGGCGAACCGTCGATGCCAACGACGATTCGGTGGGTGGCTGCTGCTTGCGTGCTCGTCATGGCTGTCTCCTCTGAAGACTCGATCGTGCTGGGCCCGGGCCGGATCTCGCCCTCGGTCCCGCTGGTTTCGGCTGAAATGGTGTCGTGCTGGCGCCGGCCGACAATGGACACGGGGCATCGTGCGCGATGCACGCACTGTCGATTGACAGAGCCGAGCACCATGCCACTGAATCCGCCACGGCCCGCGAACCCGCGACGAGGAGTTCTGGTTCGGGCTTCTCCCCAACGAAGGCAACGCCTGGCGAACCCGGGTAGGCATTGCCCGCGATGCTGATCCCTGGTGCGACCCGCTCCGCCCACGCCGCGGCCGCTCGGTCCCGGGCTGCATTCGGGTCGTTCGACCCGTCGACACCGACCACGATCCGGCGTGTGGCGATGGCTGGCCCCCGGCTCGTGCTCGGTGTGATTGCCACGGTTCCCCGGCCTCCTCGCGTTGTCACTGCTTCTCCACATGCACGGCGACTGACAACCGCCTCCGTTGTCCCACGGTAGATCATCGGCCATGATCGATCTCGTCAGCCACCGGGTCCACAATGTTGCCCCTTGGTATCTCCGAGTAGCTGACCGCATCTTCGAGCGACCGATCGTCACCCTGTTCCCTGTTGCCTCCACAAATCGACACGCGGCTTCGACCTTGGGTCCCATTGAGTCGACGGGGAAGGGCTGGGCCCGGAGGGCTTCCGAGATGATAGGGAGGATTGAACGCGGGCGTTCCCCTCGATCTACGTGCACGGCACGGAATGGAGGGTGGAGCGAAGAGGGGGAAAGGTCCCATTGATCACACTTCTGTTTGGCCGGTCGATCGGCCGGCACCAAGACGGATGCGGTCTTCCGAAATCGATCAGGCTATTGCTTGATGGGTACCTGCCAGGAGAGAACCGTCCCGCCGGCATCCGGGCTCTCGATGGAGAACTGCCCTTGCAGTTTTTCTGCGCGGCGCCGTAGATTGCCCAGTCCGAGTCCTCCGGTGCCCGGCTCGGTGTCAGCTATCCCGCAGCCATCGTCAACGACCCGCAGTCGACAGTGATTGTCGCTCACGCTGATCACGACGGTGGCCGTGGTGGCTTGGGCGTGACGTTCGATGTTGGTGACCGCCTCGCGGATGACCGCCAGAAGATGTTCGAGGACGATGTCGGGGACAGCTGAATCGACGGGACCCTCGAACGACGCGTGGACATCGAATCCGACGACCGGCCTCAGCTCTCGCAAGAGCGACAGGACATTGTCTCGGGCACCTCGGCCAAGCCCATCCGAACCGAGTTCGAAAATGCTGGTGCGGACTTGTCGGATGGTGTCGTCGACGTCCGAGATCGTCGCTGTCAGCCGGTCCCCGACCGCTGGTGCCGAAGGATTGCCGACCAGGCTCTGGAGAGTCAGGCCGATGGCGAAGAGACGCTGGATCACCGTGTCGTGGAGGTCCCGGGCCAGACGGTCTCGCTCCTCATAGACGGCCACTTCTTGGACGCGCTGGTGAAGACGGGCGTTTTCGATGGCAATGCCGGCGGCGAGGGCGAGGGCTCCGACCAACGCCTCATCGTCACTGGTGAATTCGGACCAACCGATCTTGTCCGTGAGGTAGAGGTTGCCGTACACCGCGTCTCGCACTTTGATCGGCACACCCAGGAACGAGGTCATCGGGGGATGGTTCGGGGGGAAGCCGTAGCTCTCGGGGTGGGAGCCCAGTTTGGGCAATCGGAGGGGCTTCGGATCGGTGATGAGCATTCCCAACACCCCCCTGCCCGTAGGGCGGGCGCCGATCCGCATCTCCTCGTCCGGGCTGAGACCGACGGTGAGGAACTCGGACAGAGAAGTGCCTTCGTCGTCCAGCACCCCGAGGGCGCCGTAGCGGGCATTGGTCATCGAACGGGCCTCGTCGATGATGTGGCGTAGCAGGGTGGGCAGGTCTAGATCCGCCTCGATGAGCAGCGTCGCTTCGAGCACTCGACGCAACCTGACGGGATCATCGATGGAACGATAGGGCACGGCATCCTCCACCGATCAGAGCAGCTAGAGTCGCATGAGCGGTCGTTGCATTCCAATGTAGCCCGTTGCAGACCATCAGGAAACGGCCGAAGCGGTCAAGGTGATAGCTATACTTCTAACCGACTATCAATGCCCGATAGGGCCGAGTTAGGAGGATCGACCCATGCAGATCGGCGTATTCCTCCTCGACGACCACGAGGTCGTTCGGGCCGGGCTCCGGTCATTGCTTGAGGCCGAGGATGATTTTGCCGTGGTAGGTGAGGCATCGACTGTGGCTGAGGCTCTGGCTCGAATCCCTCCCACTCGTCCACATGTGGCCATTCTCGATGTGCGGCTGCCTGACGGGAGTGGCATCGAGGTCTGCCGGGAGATCCGATCGAGTTCGCCCGAAATCGCCTGCGTGATGCTTACGTCCTATGCCGACGACGAGGCTCTTTTCGCCGCCATCATGGCCGGTGCCGCCGGGTATGTGCTGAAGCAAGTGGGTGCATCGAACCTGGTGGACGATATCCGAAGAGTGGCCGACGGACAGTCGTTGCTCGATCCGGCCCTGACCGAACGCGTCCTCGAAAAGCTCCGGCATGGGCCCGACGAAGACCCTCTTTTGGCCAATCTCACCCCTCAGGAGCGACGCATCCTCGACCTTGTTGCCGATGGCCAGACCAACCGTCAGATTGCCGGCACGCTCTTCCTTGCCGAGAAAACAGTGAAGAACTATGTGTCCAACCTCTTGGCCAAACTGGGCATGGAGCGTCGGACCCAGGCTGCCAGCTATGCGGCCCGCGTCGCCGAGCGTTCGGCCCAGGCACGTCGCACCGACGCCACAGGGACCTGACGCCCTCCTCTTCTCTCGGGCTGCCCCGGATGGGACACCTGCCGATTGCCGAGTCAGTCCAGGGGGATCCCCCTGGACACAAGAACCCATTCGGTTCGTTTTCGTTCGTCGTGCGGCCATCCGAAGCGGAGAGGATCGCAATCGACTCCGACGCATCGGGCAAAGCGGGCGAGGGCAGTGTCATAGGCCACCTGCTCGGCCAATGCGGTGGTAGCCCAGCCCCGATCCGCCTGTGGCCCTTCACGCTTGACCACCTGGCGACGGCACCGCACCAGTTCGGCCAACGCCTCGCCGGCGGACGCCGCCCCATCGGACTGCTCTCGTTCGCTGAGCGCAGCGCCGAGGAGTTCGACGTAGAGAGATCTGGGATCCACGGGAACGGCCCCCTAGCGTCATCTGCCCGATGGGGACAGAATGGCAAAGGACGTTGGCTGACTACTGGTCTTGACCACGGCGAACCACGGACTCGGCGGCATCATATGCATAGCGGAGGTCCCGCATCAGCTGGTCAAGATCCAGACGGAGGGAACTCAGATTCGAGCTCGCATCGTGCCGCGCGTCCGAGAGGAGGGACCGAGCAGCCAAGTAGACGTTCTCCGTGGTGTCGAGACGCTTGCGGATTTCGTCTCGGATGTCGAGGTTGGCCAGATCCAACTGGACCATCAGCTCGTCGATTTTTGCCCGCCACTCATCGAGAGCCCGCCCGACCTCCTGAATGGTGTTGCGCTGACCGCCGGCGCCGCTCTCCGAATGCTGGTCCCTTGTCTCTTCTGGCGTTCCGGACATCCTGCGCTCCTTGTTCGAGGTCTCCAGCCTCAATGGTGCAGGAGGGACTTGCATCCTGCCAGGGCCAAACGTCCCGACGAATTCCCGAGCATCGTCGGCAGTGACTTTTGGCCCTGGCCGCCCGACTACGGCCGTGGTCGGCTGTTCAGGTGGGCCGTGCTCGTGGTGTTGTGCGTCTCGTTCCTCGTTGTCTCGCTCGACAACACCATCCTCAACATTGTCTTGCCCACGCTCATCACGGATCTGCACGTCAGCGAAGCGCAACTCCAGTGGGTGGTCGATATCTACTCATGCGTCTTCGCCGGGCTCTTGCTGGTGGCGGGTAGCGTCGGCGACCGGGTGGGGCGAAAGAAGCTGTTCTGTGTTGGACTGGCAATCTTCGGAGCGGGATCGGCAGCCTCGGCCTTCTCGACAACGGTGATGACGTTGGACGCGGCCCGGTCGCTCATGGGCCTCGGCGCGGCCTGCATCATGCCCGCCACTCTGTCGATCATCACCGATGTCTTTCGTGATTCCGACAGTCAGGCGAAGGCGATCGGGATCTGGTCTGGGGCTACCGGTTTGGGCATCGCCATAGGTCCCATCGCCGGAGGCTGGCTTCTGGCCCATTTCTGGTGGGGATCGATCTTCCTCATCAATGTTCCTGTGGCTGTGCTTGGTTTGACCATGGCGTTGTGGCTTGTCCCGGAGTCATCCGATCCCGTGCGCAGGCCAATCGATGTGTTCGGGGGGCTGCTGTCCACTGCCGGACTGACCTTGCTGGTGTGGTCGATCATCGATGTTTCGGTGCATGGCTGGCGTTCTTCATGGGCACTGGGCGCAGGAGCGGCCGCCGTGATCATCCTCTGTGGGTTCGTGGCCTGGGAGCGCCATGTGGCGCATCCCATGCTGATCCTCGAGCCGTTCGCAGATCGCCGGTTCTCGGTGGCCATGACGGCAGGTGCTCTTGCGGTGTTCGCCCTGATGGGCTCGTTGTTCGTCCTCACCCAATATCTCCAGTTCTCCCTGGATTCTCTGCATTGGCGGCCGGCGTGAGAATTCTGCCCATCGCCGCGGTACTTGCAGTCTCGGCGATATCTTCGACAACGCTCGACCGGTGGCTCGGGACAAGGTGGTCATTGCCTCGGGTCTGATGATCGTGGCCGGAGGCCTTTGGCGGTTGACCACGACGACAACCACGCAGGGATTCGGTCACGCACTGGTGGGCATGGTGCTCCTTGGACTGGGAGCCGGCCTCATCATCGCTCCGGCTACGGCGTCAGTGATGGCCGCCTTGCGACGTGAGCGTTCCGGAGTCGGCTCGGCCACCAACAGCAGCGCCTTGCAGGTAGGGGGCGCGCTTGGCGTTGCCGTGGTCGGTTCGGTGCTCTCCACCCGTTACCAGGCCAAGATGACCAGTGTGCTCGCCGGGCACTCCCTCCCGGCCGTGGCCGGCCATGCCATCTTGGGCTCGATCGGCGGAGCGCTGGCAGTGGCCCGAATCGCAGGGGGCACCCTCGGGGCAGCGCTGACGGTTGCTGCTCGCCACGCCTTCATCGATGGCATGGACCTGTCACTGGCATTGGGAGCTGTCGTGGTGGTCGCCAGCGCGGTGTTGGTCATCTTTGCGCTGCCGTCAAGGCGCAAGAATCTCCCGGACGCTGCGGGGGTTGGTTCTGCGCTGAGGCTACCGATCGAAGGAGGAGCCGATGACACTTGCGCAGAACGACAGGCATGATGCCGGATGGCCGACCCTGGGGCGGTCTGATGCCGGGTGTGCGGTGGTAGTCGTGCGGCCACAGGCAGCGTCACCGGCGTCGCCCTCACCGGCATCTTCGCCAGTCTCGTCGTGAATGCCGCCGGTGTCTCGGCTGGCCGGCTCCATCTCGTCCGCCAATCGGTCCTCGCCGTCAATCGGCCCCGCATACCCGTTCGTGAGGGCGTGGATCATTCCGTGGGTCACGGACAAGACATTCGGTCTTCGAGTGAGTCCCGACGGGCAGGTCGTCGGCCTCGACCTGAGCGAGAGATACTGGGACGAAGGTTGTCGGTGATGTGGGCCGACGCTGGCAAGGAGGTGGGTGAGGCATGAAGTTGGAAAGAGCCGTCATCGATGAATTGGTGGTCCACCCGGGTGAGCGCGCTGCTCTGCATGGCCGGAGCACCGTGGCGACCACGGTCGACTGGATGGGGACCCCTGGAAAGAAGCCGAAGGAGGTGGCCGAGCAGGATCTCCGCACCTTCGTCGACGAGCTCAAGTCGTCTCAGGAGTTGCTTTGGGCGAGCGACGCCTACGCCCTTCTGATCGTCCTCCAGGCCATGGACGCCGCCGGCAAGGACGGGACCATCAAGCACGTGATGTCCGGAGTCAATCCTCAAGGATGCCAGGTGGTTGCCTTCAGGCAACCCTCCGACGAGGAACTCGGCCACGACTTCCTTTGGCGCTGCAGCAAGTTGCTCCCGGAACGTGGTCGGATCGGGATCTTCAACCGCTCCTACTATGAGGATGTTCTGGTGGTCCGGGTGCATCCTGAGATGCTGTCCCGCGGGGATGCATCGTCGGGCAAACGACCACTGGAACACGTGTGGAGTCACCGATTCGAGGACATCAACGCGTTCGAACACCACCTCCACCGCAGCGGTACCCGGATCGTGAAGATCTTCCTGAACGTTTCCAAGGAGGAGCAGAAGAAGCGATTCCTACAACGCCTCGACGACCCGAGCAAGTTCTGGAAATTCTCTGCTGCAGATCTGGCCGAACGCCGGCATTGGGACGAGTACCAGGCCGCCTATGAGGAAGCTCTGTCCGCCACCTCCACATCGTGGGCACCGTGGTTTGTGGTCCCGGCCGACCACAAGTACGTCCTGCGGGCCCTGGTGGGCGGCATCATGGTCGACGCCATCGACCAGATGCAGCTCCGGCCCCCAAAGGTCGATCCGGACGAATCCCAGGCCCGCGCCCGGGCCCGGGCCGAGCTTCTGGCCGAGTGACGGATCACCATCGACGACCGGTGCAGTGGTCAGGATCGGCATTGGAGAGGATCGTGGCGGGTCGAGTGAGGGATACGCCCAAGCATCGTCTGTTTGCCAGCTTCTCGCATTGCTCAGTGACCGGTCGTGGCGAGTTGTGACGAGTTGTGGTGCTACGGCGAACAGAACCTTGGCTGTCCCTGTACCGAGCATCCGATAGGCAACCAGCTTGACCCGGTCATTCACCGAGAACCACACCAGCGGGCACTTCACCCGCAAGGTCACCCTCGATCCGTGACCGCCACCTTTGCATGGTCGAACGACATTCCATGGGTCGCTCGGCCGATTGCGATCGTTATTGCTATCGGGCATGCCCCATGCCCCATGCCCCATCCACGCCGCCCACCCGGATCTTCATCTGGGGGAGAGGGTCGGCAAAGATGGGCTACGGCATTGTCCTTCCTCCATGTGGCGTTCGTGTGCCTGCTCGAGTTACTCCGGCTTCGCCGGAACGAACAAGATGAACTGGCCGTCGAGGGAGTCATACTCCGTCATGATCTGGCGGTTCTATGTCGTCAAGGGGACCGGCTTGCTCTGTGGCCAACTGACCGCACGGTCCTGGCGGGACTGAGCCGGCTTGTGTCAAGGCGCCGGACGGGGTCGGTTCTTTGACCAGCCCTCGACGGAGCTGTGCCGGCATCGAGGGCTGGTTCGGCGCCGATGGACGTATCCTCAGAAGGGCCGCCCGGTCCGGCCGGCTCTGTCCGCAGGACGGTTCAGGTGATGTATCCACAGGTTCCGGTTATAACTCCTAAATAATGGGGCATGGCAGTGATACCTACGTCAGTGCAGTGAAGCACTTGAACAATGAACACGCCGCCCTACTGTTCCGAGTGCTGAACGATGAGTAAGGCTCTCGTCTTCGTGGGAGGCTTCGGTGCTCCCGGTAATGAATGGCCGTTGACCCCGATCCGGCGCAGCGCTCGTGAACGTGGCTGGCGAACCAAGTATTTCAACGAGCGATTGGTCTTCGGGCCACTCGCCACTTCAGCGGGTCGGCTGGTCGATCTGGTCGACGAACTGGATAAGACCCACGACACCATCGTGGTGATCGGGCATTCGATGGGAGGTCTGGTCGCAGAGCACGCTGCAGCGCTCGGAGCATCGATCGATGGACTCGTGACTATCGGCACACCGCATCAGGGCCACTATCTGTCACGCTTCGGCCCATTGCCGGTCATGAGGGATATGGGGACCAACAGCGCCTATCTCAGGGGTGTGGCAATGATCCCTGGCGAGCGCCCACCCATTCTGGTGGTCACAGCGGCGAAAGACAGGTTGGTACCGAAGAGTGGTAGTCGACCGAACAGGCCACATACTTTCCTAGAGGTGTCGAACGTCGGGCACCTACGCGTGATCTTCGATCAGAGCACAGCCGAAACCATCATGGAGTGGGCCGATGCTCTCGCAGAGGAGATAGCTGAAAGGCACCAAGATCTTGATCGGGCCCCTCGATCCGGACGTAGACCCAATTCCCCACCGGCGACGTCGTAACCGCGGGTTGATCACTGGCTCTGAATGACCGTCAGGCCATAAGCAAGCGATAGCGGCCCCCGGGTAGGCGGAAATGGATGCATGCATACCGCCCGCCCCCGACGCGCTCCGACTCTCGTTCGCCAGTGGCCTGAGCGTCAACCCGTCCGAAGGTGACGTTGGCTATGCCGCCGCCGGTCAGTACCCGTGCATGATGTCACCAAGCACGTCGCGGCGGTGAACATGGAGCGATGGGTGACCCCCTCCACCCGGGGGGGCGGTGATGCCGGATACATGCACTGGCCGGATGTCGAGCCCGATGGAGAAGAGCACGTAGAGACGGCGCAGGATCCCCCACACCGAAGACGGAGCAAGACCATGCCCATCGTGGCCAGCTTGCCCTGGATTCTCCGGCAGCCCCAGGTTGGGTTCCCCCCGGCCAGCCGCAGCACCAACTGGACCGTTCCCGTGGACGGAGCTGGCCGGCCCGGGCGGCCCTGCTGGGGGTACGTCCACCGACAACGGACCAATGCCCGACCGCCAGGTAGGGGGAAGACAATGCCATTGCCCACCTTCTCGGCTGCCTGCCATCGGCAGGGTCCTGGCGCAGGGTGGATGGGGCTCTCCGCCCCCACACTTCCCGCCCGGATCAGATCTTCTCGCGACCTTCCCAGTAGGGGCCGCGCAGCTTACGCTTGTAGAGCTTCCCGTTGGGGTCGCGGGGCATCTCGTCGGTGAAGTCGATCGACCTGGGCGTCTTGAACCTCGCCAGCTTGTCGGTGCAGAAGGCGAGGATGTCAGCGGCCAGTTCGGGCGACGTCTCGAAGCCATCGGCCGGCTCGACCACGGCTTTCACCTCCTCGCCCCAGTCGTCGTTCGGGATGCCGAAGACGGCCACGTCGCCGACGCCGGGGTGCATCAAGAGCACGTTCTCGATCTCGACCGGGTAGATGTTGGCTCCACCCGAGATGATCATGTCGATCTTGCGGTCCCGCAGGAAGAGGTAGCCGTCCTCGTCGATGAGCCCGACGTCGCCCACGGTGAAGAACTTCCCGATGCGGTTCTCCTTGGTCTTGTCGTCGTCCTTGTGGTACTCGAAGTCGCCGGTCTGCATCGACATGTAGACGGTACCGATCACCCCGGGCTCGGTGACCTGATTGCCCTCGTCGTCGAAGATGGCGATCTCCGAGATGGGCCAGGCCTTACCCACTGTCCCCGGCTTGGCCAGCCACTCCTCGGTGTTGACGACGGTGCCGCCGCCCTCCGACGCCGCGTAGTACTCGTCGATCACAGGGCCCCACCACTCGATCATCTTGTGCTTGACGTCGATCGGGCAGGGAGCGGCGGCGTGGATCATGTGACGGAGCGACGACAGGTCATAGCGGATGCGGACGTCCTCGGGGAGCGCCAGCAGGCGGTTGAACTGGGTGGGCACCATGTGCGACGTCGTCACCTTGTAGCGCTCGATGAGGCGCAGCATCTCCTCGGGGAGCCACTTGTCCATCACCACCAGGGTGTGCCCGAAGTGGATGGAGGCACCACCGAAGCGGAGCACGGCGGTGTGGTAGAGCGGCGAGCCGACGATGTGGACGTTGTCGTCCTGGGGGTTGATACCGAAGAGGAACAAGATGCCACCGAGCCCGAGTGCCGCCTCCTCGGGGGTGGCACCCGAGAGGGCCCGGTGGACGCCCTTGGGGTTGCCGGTGGTCCCCGAGGTGTAGTTCATGACGTCGCCGATGGTGCGGCCCTCGGGGAGGGTGGTGGGCTGGACATCGCGCACCCGTGCATAGGAGTTGAAGCCGATGATCTCGCCGACGGCCAGGCAGGCCGTCCCGGGGATCTCGGCCTCGTCGGCCGCGTCGACACAGGCGTCGGCGAACCGCTCGTGGCCGACGAAGACCTTGGCCCCGGAGTCCGAAAGGATGTAGGCGATCTCGGATGCCACCAGGTGGTGGTTGATGGGCACCAGGTACCAACCGGCCTGCAGTGCGGCCAGGTACACCTCGATCATCTCGGTGCAGTTGGGCAGCACCGTGGCCACTACGTCGCCGGGTTTGAGATCGAAGCCCCGCAGGGCGTGGACTACCTGATTGGCCCGGCCCAGGAGCCCGCCGGCGCTGAGCTCGGTACCGTCTGGGGCCACGAGGGCCAGGTGATCGGGGTCCTCCTGGGCCAACGCCCAAAATCCGAGATCGCCCATCATTCCTCCTGTTCACACCCCGATCGGGGCACCGACTGAGACGGGTGCGTGGGGGACGACCCGATTATTCAGCGGACCTGCCTACGCTGTCCCGGCGCCGGTGGCCCGACTGGAGTTGCTCGGATTGCACCGACACGCTGGGTGGCGCCCACCCGTTGCCGCACGCTAGAACATGTTCTCGTATTCGGTCAACCCCCGGCCACTCGGCACACCTCGACCCCGCGTGATCCGTTTCGCGAGACTCACCACGTTGGTCCGTCTCGTTTGGTCGCCCTCGGTCTGCTCGCCGAGAACGGCCCGATGAACGGCCTGATGCTCCGCCGGGAAGCCGGGGCGGGACACGTCGAGTTCTGCGGCGGGGCGAGTCCTTGGCACTACTTCTGACGTGTTGTGAGCCACCTGTCGAGAAGCAGATCCCTGCCGATTCGGGCGCGGCGGGCTTACAGACCGGGCCGCCATGGCGCCCTCGTTCCGTAGGCCCTGTATTGCTGCATGCGCGGATACAGTTGGGTTCCTCATGGGGGTCGCCGGTGGTGCACCTACCGGGATCGGAACCTGCAGGACGCCCAGTTAGCCTTCCCACGGCGACATTGGCGCCGGTCACGGTGCATAGTTGATGAGTAGTGGACAGCAGCAACACCACAGATGCCCAGGTGGGGTCCGCCCGTGACCCGGCGTTTCTTCGGGTCGCTCGACCGATCCTCGAACGTTTTGCGTCCTACTTCCGACCAGAGGTGAGGGGGTTCGAGCGGCTACCACAGCGGGGGCCCTTCCTGGTGGTGGGCAACCATTCGGGAGGCCAGATGCCACCGGACCTTCCCGTCCTGTTGACCGCGTGGTGGCGTGAACGAGGCGAAGACGAGCCTGTTTACGCACTGTTCCACTCCTTTTTCTTAGGGCTTCCAGGTCTGGGTCCGATGATGGCGCGAGCTGGCGCGGTCGAGGCCGGGCCGGTCGAGGCGGAGGCGATCCTTCGAGGCGGAGGAATCCTTATCGACTACCCGGGTGGTGACTTTGAGGTCTTCCGACCCTGGTGGGAGCGGAACCGCATCGAGTTCGGCGATCGCACAGGCGTCGTCCGTCTTGCACTGCGAACACGGGTTCCGGTAGTTCCCGCAGTCTCAATTGGCGCCCACGAGACGGTCATCGTTCTTGCGCGAGGGGAGCGCCTCGCAAAGCGGCTTGGCCTCGACCGGATGTTCCGCATCAAGGTGATGCCTCTGGTGCTCGGACCGCCCTTTGGTGTCGTTCCTGGGGGGATCCCGACGTGGCCTCTTCCTGCGAAGATCACGGTGGAACTGTGCGAGCCAATCGATTGGTCGTCTCGGTACGGACCTGAGGCGGCGGAGGACGAAGTCGTCGTCCGTGATTGCTACAAGGAACTTACGGACACGATGCAGGCAGCACTCGACCGACTCGCGACTGAACGCCGGTTTCCCATCATCGGATAGCTGGTCGTCGTTGAGAGCTGGGCCGGTGCGGGTGTAGCGCATCATGCCGGCTCAGTAACTCGTGCCTTCTGCTTCAAACCCCTGGGGCTTGTTGTCGCGAGCGCCGTTCACCGGCCTCGTCTCGGCGGCTTCCGGATCGGCCCATACGTCTGTCGACCTTGATGAGCAAAACGTTGCCTGCCGGGGCACGCCGGACGGGTGGGCAAGCAGGCATGTGGGACACTGCGGCGATGCGTGACGCAACAGGCACCGGCACCCGGGCACTGGTGTTGGGCGGCGGCGGTGTTGCTGGCATCGCCTGGGAGATCGGCCTGCTGGCGCGCTTGGCGGCGCTGGGGACCGACTTGGCTGCCGGCGCCGACCTGGTGGTGGGCACGTCTGCCGGGGCCTGTGTCGGCGCGCTGGTCGCCGGTGAGTCCGGGTATGACGCGCTGATCGCAGCCCAGCGGCTCCCGGCCGGTCAGACCAGGGAGCGTGTGCCCGAGTTCGATCTCAATCTGATGATGGAGATCTTCGGCCTCATGACGACGGTGCAAAAGGACCCCGCTGCGGCGCGTCGGCAGATCGGGACGCTGGCCACGGCTGCGGCCACGGTGGCCGAGGCCGAGCGGCGCGAGATCATCGCCTCGCGACTGCCGAGCGAAGAATGGCCGGCACGGTCACTCGTCGTCACGGCGGTCGATGCCCGAACCGGGGAGCGAGTTACCTTCGACAGGTCGTCGCCCCTGTCATTGGTCGACGCCGTGGCGGCCAGCTGTGCCGTACCGGGCATCTGGCCCCCGGTGACTATCGGGGGCCGCCAGTACATCGACGGCGGCATCTACTCGGTCACCAACACCGATCTGGCCGAGGGCCATCACCGGATCATCGTGCTGTGCCCAGTGGCCATGGGGCCGGGAGCCCCGGACGCAGCGTGGGGAGAAGCCGCTTTGCCAGGCGACGGGTCCCTGACCATCGTGGCCGACGCCGAGTCCCTTGCGGCATTCGGGCCCAACCTGCTTGACCCGGCCAGCCGAGGGGCCGCCCTGGAGGCGGGGATGCGCCAGGCCGACGAGGTGACTGCGGTCGTGCGGAGCTACTGGACCGAGGCCGCCACGCCGACCGGCGATCAATCGGGGGGTCCCAACAGCCGGTCGTAGATGACGACCGGTGATCCGGGCAGAGGCACCAAGGGGGACTTCGGCTCCGGGCCGGGGATGGCCTTGATCCGTTCTCACGGTTGGACGTGCCCGGCTGCAACCCAGGCCAGGCCGTAGACCGCCAACGTTGCTCGATACCGCCTTCGACAACGCCGTGGCGGATTGTCAGCCGGTGACAGATACGCTCACTTCGAAGAGGCGGCTCGGTGCGAGGCATGCGGGATAGCAGTTCGGGTTGTCCGTTGCTGTCACTGTTGCCTCGCCGGGCCCGGCGGCGACAAACCTGGCACTCGCCGTGCTGCCCGATGAAGTGGACATTGGCTGGAGTGCCCCTTGGTCGGAGGATGCCGGCTTGGTCCAGGTGTAGCTGGACGGCCCCGACAGTTCCACATCGAGCTGGTCGTCTCTGTGCATGGTGTAGCTGTGACCACTATCTGCGTCTGTCACGGCAATGGTCTGGGACGGAGCCGGGCGATGGGTGATGGTGAGGCGGAGGCTCCACAGGCGTGCCAGGGCAGGGCAGGGTTGGCCTGGCGCACAGGCCAGCGTTCCGACCGCGGTCACGGTCGCTTGGCCGATCGCGGTGGCGTACAAGTCGGCAGTAAGCCCGCCGCTTGATCGACGCTGAACCCCGGCCACCTGTACGACGTCGGAATCGCTTTTGGGGTCATCCCAATGAAAGCCGGGGTCGAGCACGATGTGGACGGTGGACCCGACATGTGCCGTTGCCGCACAAGGTCCGATTCGGGACGTGACGACGACGTCCGGGCTCGTCACCACTCCACAAGGTGGAGCCGCTGGCTCGGTTGTCGTGGCAGCGCTGTTGGTGGAGCTGCTCGTACTGGGGTTACCGGACGGTGGCACTGGCGGATTTGCACACGCGGCCAGCAGAGCCACCAAGGCAGCGAATGTGAAGAGCCCAAGGAGACGGCCACGGGCGGTTCGCAACGTGACACCCACAACTGCAGTCAAGCACCCAACAGCCTCCCGAGCTCGCTCGTGCCAATCGGTCGGGAATGCTTGATGCTGCGATGTGGACCGCACCTTCATCTATCCACCGTGTCGAATGGGCGTCCCCCTGTCCATGGCAGATCATCCCATCTGCGTTGCCAAGCTCACAATGGGCTAGGGCTGGGGCCATCTCCACGCCAGACGGCTCTCGGAAGACATGGCTCAACTGAATGTCGAGCAAGGTGAGCAGTGAGTAAAGGTCAGAGGTGTTCGATCCCCATTCGCCGGGCGTCGTCCATCTCGAGGCGTTCTGGACCGACCCGGTCGCAACTACGGCGGACATCGGCCCCACCGCTCCCTTGCTCAGCACCCGCCGCTTGGCGTGAGCAAGACGCCGTTACGGACCAACGATCCGGATCCTGGGCGACTACGCCGGAGCTACATACTCGGCGTACTCGTCAGCGAGTACCGGCTGGTGGCGTGAGCTGGGCGAATGGGTTTCTCGGCACTGACACGCTGGACCGGCACTTCGCATCGACGGAAGCATTCGTCGCCTCGATCCTAAATCTGATGAGCTCCGCCTCGGAACGGGATGTATCCGCCGGCACCCGTTCGACGACGACACCGATCAAGAGTTCGTCGCCGTTGTCGTCGACTGGCGCGGCCTCCTGGCCGGCGCGAAATGTGGCATCAATCTCCAGTCCAGCCACATAGCCCGGATAGCCTCTAAAGGAGGGCTCGCCACGGGCCCGGCCGACAGGGACGTGTAGACAAGGGTCATGGAACGCCAGACGCGAAGCCAACGCCGACTGCGGCGGCGCCGACGCCGGACCGCCGCCATTGGCGTGCTCGCCGTGCTGGTGCTGGTCGGCGTCGTCTTCGTGTCGTGCTTGGGCGGCAGTTCGACGACGTCAACCACCACGACGAAGCCCAGCTCCGGCACCAACAACCCAGGCCACAGCACTGAACCGCCCTCCATCGAAGCCGGTGTCGAGCCATGGCAACTGCAGGCGCCGTTGTCGCGCGAGGCCGTGGTGGCCAATGGGCCGGGCCTCACCGTGCTCGGCGGTATCACCCCGGCCGGCTCGTCGGTCGCCGGCGTTTACACGGTCGATCCGGCCACGGGCGCCCATGCCGCCGCCGGGACGTTGCCCGACGCCGTGCACGACGGGGCCGGTGCCGCGCTCGGATCCTCCACCTTCGTCTTCGGTGGCGGGTCTCCGACCACGGTCGCCAACGTGCAGTCGATCGCCACTCCTGCCAACCCGCCGAGCGGATCCCCGACGGGGGCGGTCGCCGGCCGGCTGCCGCAGCCTCGTTCCGACCTGGCGGCGACCACCGTCACCGTCGGGAAGACGACGACGGCCTATCTCGTCGGGGGATACGACGGGACGACATACCTGCCCGGGGTGCTGTCCACCACAGACGGGTCACACTATTCGTCGGTGGTGGACTTACCCGTGCCGGTCCGGTACCCGGCGGTTACCGCGCTGAATGGCAACGTCTATGCCTTTGGAGGCCAGACGGCGGCGCCCGGGAGTGCCACCACGGCCACCGACGCCATTCAACGGATCGACCCCGCCACGCATCGGGCCACCGTGGTCGGGCACTTGCCCCAGACCCTCTACGGTGCGGCGGCGTTCGTCATCCTCGGCACCATCTACGTCGCCGGCGGCCAGAGCCCCGCAGGGCCGACGCTCACCCAGATATACGCGTATGTCCCCTCGACGGGCAAGGTGCTCGATGCCGGGCTCCTCCCCCAGGCGGTGGGCTTCGGGGGCTATGCCACAGTTGGATCGGGGACGTCGGCCATTGGATACATCGTGGGCGGCGAGGTGGCCGCCCAATCCGGAAACGACCAGGCGGGGGTGGCTTCCGGCTCGCTCCAGACCGTCCTCTCGCTGCGGCCGAGCCCCTACGGGGGACCGGCCGGCGGTTCGGCCGCGGGCGCCCCGTTCTCGGGCAAGCTGCTGGTGGCCGATCGGGGCAACGACCGGCTACTCGTCATGGACCCGGCCCGCAACCTTCAGTGGCAGTACCCCTCGGCCACCATGCCGGCCCCTCCGGGCGGCTTCTACTTTCCCGATGACGCATTCTTCTTCGACCACGGCACGGGGATCATCTCCAACCAGGAGGACAACCACACCATCGTGGAGATCGGCTACCCCTCGGGTGCGATCCTGTGGCAGTACGGGCACCCGGGCCAACCCGGCTCGGCGCCGGGATATCTGAACCAGCCCGACGACGCCTACCTGCTGAAGAACGGCACGATCACCGTGGCCGACGCCTCCAACAACAGGATCCTGTTCCTCTCTCAGCAGAAGCAGGTGACCGGTCAGATCGGCAATGGTGCTGACGCCCACGTACCCGGCACGTCCATCGCCTATCCCAACGGCGATACCCCGCTCGCCGATGGCAACGTCCTGGTGTCCGAGATCCACGGCTCGTGGATCGACGAGTACACCCCGAGCGGACATCCGGTGTGGAGCGTCCAATTCCCGACTGTGAACTACCCGTCGGACCCCCAACAACTCGGGCCCGACCTGTACCTGATGACCGACTACGACCCGCCGGCAGAGGGACGGGTCCTTGAGTTCGACCGCGAGGGGAAGATCTCCGAGTCGTACGATGTCACGGTGGGCGACGGCATGCTGAAGAAGCCGTCACTGGCCGAGCGGCTCCCCAACGGGCTCATCCTCGTCAATGACGACTACCGCGACCGTGTCGTCGCCATCGACCCGGCCATCAACTCGATCGTGTGGCAGTACGGCCTGACCGACAAGCCGGGAACGGCACCGGGGCTGCTCTCGATTCCCGACGGTTTCGATCTGCTCCTGGCCAACGGCACTACTCCGACCCATCTCCAGACCGGCTGATGGGCCAGGAGGTCTGGGGATGCTGTTGGTCACCAGTGCCGTAAGGGCCTGTGGCGTGCATATACCCGAACGCGGCTTGATCGGGCCCGGTGCCTGCGGCAGCCCCTCGGATCCTGGCCCTCTCGTTTCCATTCCGTATGGTCCATCGATCCTCCGAGGTTCTTCGGGTTCATCGTCTCAACGCCACCGAGAGAGACGCCGAGATCATCGTGCTCCGTCACCAGGTCCAGGAGCTGCAGCGAGGTACGCCGCGTCCCCGGTTCACCCTGGCTGATCGGGCATTCCTCACCCTTGCCGGTGGTCTCCTTCCCCGCCACCGGTGGTCTCCCCTGATCGTGACGACGGCGACGGTGTCAGCCTCGGAGCGGAAGATCGTCGGGAAGCGTTGGAACCATCCGCATCGGGGACCCGGCCGTCTTCCGATTCCCGATGAGCAGGTCGAGCTGATCTGTCGACTGGCACGGGAGGATCCGCGGTGGGGCGAGCTGCGATCGTGGGCAAGCTGGCCGAGATCGGCATGACGGTGTCTACCGCCTCCGTGCCCAACGTGCTGCGCCGCCAACACCAGCACTTGGCGCCGCCCTGGGAACAACTCGCTATCGCGGTGTTCGAGGAACAAGTCGTCGACGATCTGCTCGACGAGTTGAGCTGACTCGGATCCCTGGTGGGCCGTGCGAGTCTCGATCTCGCCACCTTGGGATTAAAAGTCCCCTGCTCTACCCGATGAGCTAACGGCCCACAGGGAAAGCTACTTGGCCTGGCCACCCCTGAAGCAAGTTGCAGGATGATCGCCCCCGATGTGGCCCTTTGCTCTCTCAATGCTCTGCCACTGCTTTCCGTCGGACCGAATTCCCTAAAGCGTTAACATCGTGTTGCCGATGACGCATCAGGCCCGTGTGCCGGTAGCGATGCACGCGGCGCACGCCGGTTGTATCAAATGCAGACGTATTCGGGTGCGCGAATCGGGTGAATCGTTCGGCGCGTACCCGGTGAATAAGATGTTCCGCTGAGCGACTTCGGCGGCTCTGATTCACTGGTTTGACCCGTTTTCATGCCGGAAAGTCCAAATATCGAAAGTTGGCGAAGGTGGCCCGGTTCCCCTTGCATGGATCAAACCACCGGCGGGGCGTCTTTCCACAACGTGGCGGTCAGGTGGATCCGCCAGCGGACGGCCTCGTACCCGTCATGGGCTGGCACCAACAGCTCACGGACTCCGCATGCCTACGCGTAGCCCGGTTGGAGTTGTGAAGAGATCCGTTGTGTGGCTCTTGACAATGGCAATCGGTGTCATCGCCGGCACGTCTGTCGTTACTGCATTACCTGGCAGCGCCCGAGCGAGCATCAGCGAAACTCCGGCTGGTGTCCAACAATTCACCGGACGCGACGTGTACAACCCCGACGTGATGCCCAATGCCAACGGTCCGGGCTACGTCATGTGGTACGGCGGTTGGCAATCCCAGCAGACGGCCGACTCCGGGCAGGGAGATTCCATCTACCAACGGACCGCTCCTGCCGTCAATGGCCCTTGGTCGAGTCCAATCACGGTCCTTGTCGCCTCGGAGGTTGCCCCGCTGATCACGGAAGTGAACCATCCGGCGGTCAGCGTGACCTCCGCCGGTGGTTCGCTTCACTACACCATGTTCTTCACCGTTCTGGCGTGCCAAACAGGATCACCGGGATGCGTCAGTGCACAACAGTTGGAGAGCCACGGGGAAATTTGGTCAGGAACGTCCGTCGACGGCATCAATTGGGGGTCATTTCAGAGACTGGCCGTTTCCGATCCAAATCAGTCGGGTGTTACTTCGCCGTGGAGCATCGTCCAGCCGTCAGGAGCACAGAATTGGTTGGTGTACTACGCATCCGGCTGTTTGATCGGCGTCGCCAGCGTCGACGCCAACCGGAATGTGCTCACATCTTCGATCACCTTCAAGGGGCCGGGGACCCAGTGCATGGCCAGCCCTCACGTCGTCGAAAGTGGCAACACGTGGTACATGTTCTTTGACGTGTTGGAACCGACGTATGCAGACTCAATTCGCTTTGACGTGTGGCAGACCAGTTCCGGTTCGCCGACCGACTGGTCTCATTCGACCGCTTCTGCCGCAATCGTGGTGGACGGGATCACTTCCTGTGCGGTGCTTTCTCCCGATGTTCTTCCAGTGAATGCCACCCAGTACTTTGTCTACTACGGGCGGGTGGGCGTGGATGCCTCGGGCCGATGTGACGACTTGACGCAATCAACTTCGATCGAGCTGAGCTCCGGCTCGTTTCCGGCCACAGATCCTTCGCCGATCACCTCTCCACCGACAGCTCCGTCCCAGGGCTGCGTGCGAATGCCTGCGGGCTCGGTGGTGGGCATGTTTGCCACCCCCACTGACAATGGGTACTGGATTGTTGACGCCATGGGCCAGGTGGACGCCTGCGGCGACGCCGCCACCAGTTACGGCCAAATCTCGGCTCCCTTGGCTGCGCCAATTGTCGGAATGGTGGCTACCCCCGACGGTAAGGGCTATTGGTTGGTAGCGAGCGATGGCGGCATCTTCAGCTTCGGGGATGCCGGATTCTTCGGATCAGCAGGCGGTCATGCATTGAACAAACCGATCGTGGGAATGGCAGCTACGCCCGACGGGAATGGTTACTGGCTGGTGGCAAGCGATGGCGGCATCTTCAGCTTTGGGGATGCCAATTTCCATGGTTCGACCGGCAACATCACCCTGAATCGGCCGATTGTCGGCATGGCGGTCGACCCGGCCACCGGTGGCTATTGGATCGATGCCTCCGATGGCGGGATTTTCGCATTCGATGCCCCGTTCTATGGCTCGATGGGTGGGCGGCCGCTCGCCCAGCCCGTTGTGGGTATGGACGTGAATCTGGTCAATGACTCCTACTACCTCGTTGCAGCCGACGGCGGAGTCTTTGCGTTCGGGGTCCCGTTCTTGGGCTCTACCGGCAGCATCAGGTTGTCCCACCCCATCGTGGCGATGGAGTCAGCCCCCTCGGGATACGGTTACCGGTTCGTCGCCAGCGATGGCGGGGTCTTCTCTTTCGGCTCCAGCCACTTTTACGGATCGGCCACGTAACCCTCGGCGTTGTGCCCGGCCCGCCGATGGGTGGATGACTGGGGGTTTTCGAAGTTTGGGCGACCAGCTCAACGGGAGCTCCGGTAACTTTCTGGTAGCCGTACGCGCGACTTTCACGACGTGGGTGACATCAACGACGGGAATGCTGCCGCATCGGCCGGGATGGAAAGACGCTCAGGAACCCGGAGGAGACGACCAGTGCACGTGCTCGACAATCCGGTGTGGCACGCGCTGATCGGTCCCCAACGCGCCCTCGGTCGCACCACCGAGTTGGCAGGCCGATTCGATCCGGATGTTGCTCCGTTCGGCGCACTGGCGAGCGGGTCGGTCACCGACTCGGTCTGGGAAGGCCTGGCCCAGTTGGTCGGCCCCAAAGGAACAGTGTCGCTCACCGGTGATCTATCCGATCCACCTCCGGGATGGACGGTCATCGCCCGATTCGACGGTATGCAGATGGTGGGTGATGACGTACTGATACCGGGATTGGACGTCGGCCGGTCGCCACCGGGTTCGGCGGAGTCAGCGTTACCGGTACCCGTGCCGCTCGGTCCCGTCGATGCCCCCGAGATGCTGGCCCTTGTCGAGGTGACCCGGCCCGGTCCGTTCGAGCGGAGGACCGTGGAGCTCGGCGGCTACCTGGGCATCCGTATCGACGGGCAACTGGTGGCCATGGCCGGGGAGCGTCTTCGACCACCGGGGTACGCCGAGATCAGTGCGGTTGCCACCGACCCGAACTATCAGCGCCGCGGGTTGGCCGGGCATCTTGTACTGGCGGTGGCGGAAGGCATCCTCCGGCGCGGCGACATTCCGTTTCTCCACGTCTCGACCACCAACATCGGCGCCATCCGCCTGTATGAGTCGTTGGGCTTTACGATCCGGCGCCCGGTGGCGTTCCTGTTGTTGGAGGCGCCGGAATGACCACCGCGGTGGGCTGACCCCCCACGTCCACCGCTCTTCCGATGGCTCCGCTGACCAGATTCACCGGAACCAAGGTTGCGTTCCCGCCGCACACCCAGGCGGTCCGTCCGTTGTCGGCCAGGGCCAGGCCTTGGGCGGTGGTCCCGACCGTTAGAGGGGTCCCGGTATCAAGGTCATTCAGGTCGAGAGGGGTGACGCTGTCTCCGCCGCTCACGTAGGCGATCATGGTCGACTTCCAGAGAGCGATGCCGGTGGGATTGCCGGCCACCGGGATGATCTTTCGCACCGTCATCGTCGAGAGGTCGATGGCGGTCACCGTGGAAGTTTCGAAGTCGGCCACCAGGGCTGTGGTGCTGTCCGGGCCGATCAGCACCGCGTCGGGCTCGGGTCCGGCGGGAAGCGGGGTCATGGGGAGCAGCCTGGGTAGACCGATGGGAGTGACCGTCCCGTCCTGGTAGTCGGCCACCACCGCCACCTTCCCGTTGGGAGAGATCGTCACCGCCACCGGTTGGTGGCCCACCGGGATGGGCGGGCCTGCCTTGAAGGATGGGAGCGAGACCGGGGTGATCGTGTTGTCGCCGAAGTTGGCCACCAAAGCAAGGGAGCCGTCGGGGGTTACCGCCACCGCATCGGGCTCGAGGCCGACAGTCAGCCGGCGGGTGACCTTGCCGGTCGACATGGTGATCTCGGTGAGTTGGTCATTGCCCTTGTCGGCCACCAGCAGGTGGGCACCGTCCGGGGTGGCGGCCAAGGCAGCCGGGAGCGAGCCGGTGGCCACTGATTTCAGTGTCTTGGAGGTGGCGGTGTCCACCAGTGCCAGGGCGTCACCGGGGTCGGCCATCCCGGCCACGGTGGCCAAATAGGCAACCGATCCGGCCGGCGACCCTGAGGCGGCAGGAGAACCGCACCCGGCCAACAAGAAAGCGGAGCCGACAAGGGCGGAGGCCACAATCGAGGCCGACAGCCTCCCGAGCCGAGCACCCGGTCGCGGCGGCATCGGCGCCACCCATTCAACCTTGCCCACTCTTCCCACTCTTCCCACCATCGGCACCGACGCTTACCCGCGGGCGCACGAGGCGCCCAGCTCCCGGGCCGCGTCGCGCCACCCCGGCAGCTCGGTGACCGGAAAGTAGTCACCGGTCCCGACGTCCTGTTCATAGGCAACCGGCGCCGGGAGGCCACCCGACAGGTCGGCCACCGCGGCCAGCAGGGTGTCGATCTCCTCACCTGATGTCCCCAGTCCGGCACTGGCCCGCACCGCCCCGGGAACGTTGCGGTGGTCCCCGCTGAGCACCTCATTGCGGTAGGCGTCGACGGCCACGTCACCGAGCCCGAGCAGTCGCACCACATAGGGATGGGCGCAGAAGCAACCGTGACGCACGGCGATCCCGTACTCGGCGCTGAGGCGGGCCGCCACCAGCGCGTGGTGCATTCCCTCGATGGTGAAGGCGGCCACCGGCAGTGTCTCGATACCGCTGTCCACCGCCGGACCCAATAGGTGTACACCTTCGATGGCGGCCAATCCCTGTCGCAGCCGGTCGCCGAGAGCGTGCTCGTGGGCGGCGATCCGCTCCCAGCCGATGGCCTCGAGCGCGTCGATGGCGGCATGGAGCGCCACCGCCCCGATGACGTTGGGAGAGCCAGCCTCCTCCCGGTCGGGGGGTGCGGTCCACACCACTTCATCCAGCCCGACAAGATCCACGGCTCCACCGCCGGCCAGAAACGGATCGCCGGTCTCGAAGGTGGACCGCGGGCCGATGAGGGCTCCCGATCCGAAGGGGGCGTAGAGCTTGTGCCCGCTGAAGGCCAGGTAGTCGGCATTGGCCGGCAGGGGGCGGTGGGGCGCCAGTTGGGCGGCGTCGACTGCCACCGGAATGCCGCGGAGATGGGCGCTCTCGATGATGGCGTCGATGGGGGGAAGCCAACCCGTCACGTTCGACGCCCCGGTCACCGCTAACAGGGCGGGTTTCGGTCCGGAGTCGAGGGCGGCTTCCACGTCCTGGAGTGTGAAGGTGCCATCGGTGGCGCACTCTACGTAGCGGCGCTCGGCCACCCGTCCCCAGGGAAGCAGATTGGCGTGGTGTTCGACCACGGTGGTCACCACCACGTCGGAGGGAGCCAGCCGTAGCCGGTAGGCCAGGTGGTTCACCGCCTCGGTGGTATTGCGGCACAACACAGCCACGTCGTCACCGTCGGGATCCCGTCCGGCGAAGGAGAGCACAGCCCGCCGGGCATCCTCGTAGGCGGCGGTGGCCCGGCGCGAGCGGAAGCCGGCGCCGCGGTGGACACTCGAGTACCACGGCAGAAACTCCGCCACCCGGGCAGCGGCCTCGGGCAGCGCCTGGGTGGAGGCGGCTTGGTCGAGTTCGACGGCCGGGCGGTCGACCCCGTCGAGGCAGGGCACCAGTTGGCCCGAGCCGATCAACTCGGCCACCGGGTCGGCCGGCGATGTGCTGGCGTCGGGTGTGGGGGTGGGGCCGGTCACAGTGTTCACCCTACGGGTACGATCCGGGGGATGGACACCGACCTCGATCAGACGGATGCGCCTCCCGAAGACGGTGCGGTGACCGACGCCGATATCGACGCCGTCGACGCCGTCCTCGACGAGGTCGAGCAGTCACTGGCCCGTCTCGACGCCGGCACCTATGGGAGGTGCGGGGAGTGCGGCGAACTCATCGATGATGCCCGGCTTGCCGAACTCCCCACCGCACGCACGTGCGGCACCTGCCCGACCTGACTACTTTTTGGTCTCCCAGAAGATTCTGTCGATCTCGGCAATTTCGGCCAACAGGCGTTCGCCCACCTTCACGTCGTTGGTCTTCTTCGCCTCGCCGGCCGTCTTGGTGGCCTTCCAGAAGAGATCGTGAAGCTGAGGATGCTTCTCGAGATGCTCGGGCTTGAAGTAGTCGGTCCAGAGCACCCACAGGTGGTGCTTCACCAGCTCGGCGCGCTCTTCCTTGATGATGATGGCCCGCGTCTTGAACGACTCGTCATCGGAGCCGTTGTACTTGTCCATGGTGTTCTTCACCGACTCGGCCTCGATACGGGCCTGGGCCGGGTCGTAGACGCCACAGGGCAGATCGCAGTGGGCGTGACCGGTCACCGGCGTGGCCAGATGGTCGAGGGTGGTCAACAGACGATTGGCGATTCGCATGGGGCAACGCTCCTTGTGGGTTCTCTAGGGCAAAGTAGGTGAGATGCACTTCCGGTCCACCTTACCCAGGTTCTTCTGATGGCGGTCCGCCACATTACTCCTACCCAAAGAAGGGCCCTGGCAACCCTCTCCGCCGTCATTGCCATTCTCATCGGGAGCGGAATGTGGTTGGCCAGATCGGTGCGCAGGGTGAGCATCGAGGGTGGATCGATGGCGCCGGCCCTGCTTCCCGGCGACAGGCTCCTGATGATCAAACCGCCACAGTTGCTGCGATCGCGATTTATCGGAAAGGAGCCATGGATGAAGCCGGGAGAGGTGGTGGCGGTCCGCGACCCTCGGCATCCAGCCAGAATCCTGGTCAAGCGCGTGGCGTCCGTCGACCGGAAGGGCCGCACCCTCGAAGTCCTGGGCGATGCCAGCCAGACGAGCACCGACAGCCGGACGTTCGGGCCGGTTCCCCTCTCGTCGGTCCTGGGTCGGGCGGTCTACCGATATGCCCCGGACGGACGGACGGGTCGTGGCCCCTGGCCCGCGAGTACGATCGTCGGTAATGGCGAGTCTTCAGGCTGATCTCGATCGTCTTCTTATCGACTCCTACCTCAACGGTATCGAGTCCAAGTCGCTCGACGACATCCGGGCCTTGCGCGCCGAATGCCAGGATGCCGAAGTCGCCCTGTCCTACCTCCGTCGGCTGGCCCAGGGCCGTCTCGATATCGTGCACGCCTATCTGGTCCGCACTGACCGCACCGGCGACGATGCCACCTCGGCCTCCGAGCCCCCCGATCTCGCCGCTCTGGTCGAAGGGCTTCCTGCCATCCTCAGCGCCGGACCGGGTCGGCCACCCGGACCAGGGCGTCCGATGACAGTGCTGGCTCCCGATACCGAGGAGTCCGACCTCACCGAGGAGCTCGACTCCGTGGTGAGCTCCAATGAAATCGGTCATCTCGGTGACCTGAGCCAGGAGCGGCTCGGCGCCATGGCTGCCGGGCTCGAGGAAATTGAACATCGCGTATCGGTCGACCGCCGTCGCCTCCACCAACGTATCGATGCGCTTCAGGCCGAACTGGTGAGCCGCTACAAGTCGGGGCGCGCCTCGGTCGACGGCCTGCTCTCGTGAGAACCAAAAAGGACTCCCATGTCGAGAGAATCCCCATCGTGAAGGAGCTGCCGGAACGGTTCAACGAGCTCGGTTCGTTCATTCGCGAGCAGCGGGGAAACGCCCGGTTGTCGTTGCGACGACTCTCCGAACTGGCCGGGATCTCGAACCCGTACCTGAGTCAGATCGAGCGGGGGTTGCGACGCCCGTCCGCGGAGATTCTCCAACAGATCGCTAAGGCGCTGCGTATTTCGGCCGAGACCCTCTACGTCCAAGCCGGCATCCTCGAGAAGCCCGATGGAAACACCGATCTCGGCCGCCACATCTTCGGCGACAGCCATTTGACCGAGGAGCAGAAGCAGGCGCTGATGAGGATCTATCTGTCCTTCCGGCACGAGAGCGAAGGCAATGACGTTGCCACTGCCGCCGATGGGGGTGCGGGTACCGCCGCCCACGAAGGCCCCTCCACCGGCTGATTTGGCCGGTAGCTGACAGATCGGGCCATCCCGATAGGCTCGGCGGCGCATGAGACGTCTAGCTGTCCTGTCGTTGCACACGTCACCATTGGCTCAACCCGGAACCGGGGACGGCGGCGGCATGAACGTGTACGTGCGCGAGCTCTCCTCCGCCTTGGCCCGGACCGGAGTGGTCTGCGATGTCTTCACCCGGGCCTGGTCCGACAGTCTTCCCGCCACCATCACGGTGGAGCCGGGGTTTCGGGTGCACCACATCTCCGCCGGCCCGCCCACCCCGATGCCAAAAGAGCTGCTTCCCGGAGTGGTGGGAGAGTTCGCCGAGGGCGTCCTCAAGTACATGGAGTCGGCGGGGTCGGGGTCAAGGTCAGTTCCGGGGTCAAGGTCGGGCTCGGGTCCGGGGGGAGGCTCGGGGTCGGGTCTTGGGGAGAGGGGTGGCCCCTCGGCTGATGAAGACGTGCCCTTCGACGCCGTCCATGCCAACTACTGGTTGAGCGGACTGGCCGGGCACACCATCAAGCATCAGATGAACCTGCCATTGGTGTCGACCTTTCACACCCTCGACCGGGTGAAGGCCGAGTTCAGCCCCGAGGAGGTCGAGGCCGACTCCGCCCATCTTCGGGCCGAGGCAGAGGCGGCCACCATCAACTGTTCGGACAGCGTGCTCGCCTCGTGTTCGGTCGAGGCGGAGCAGATCTCCGAGCTCTACCACGCCGACCCGTCCCGGATCCGCATTGTGGCGCCGGGCGTGGACCACGCTTTCTTTGGTCCGGGATACCGGCCGCAGGCCCGCGCCGCCCTGGGGTTGCCGATGGACGGTCCCCTGCTGCTTTTCGTGGGACGGATTCAGCCGCTGAAGGGGGTAGAGGTGGCCGTGCGGGCTCTCGCCGCTCTCGGCCCGGACCATGCTGACGCCCGTCTGGCCGTCGTGGGTGGCCCCAGCGGCCCGAGAGGCGACGTCGAACTTGACCGGATGGTGTCCCTGGTCGGAGAGCTGGGTCTGGAGGATCGGGTGTTCTTCGTTCCGCCCCGCCCCCACGAGTTGCTCTCCACCTACTACCGGGCGGCCGATGTCTGCCTGGTGCCCAGCCGTTCCGAGTCTTTCGGCCTGGTGGCTCTCGAAGCCGCTGCTTGTGGCACTCCGGTCGTGGCTTCGGATGTGGGCGGATTGCGCACCCTGGTCGATCACGGCCGCACCGGATTTCTGGTGGACGACCCGACGCCAGAGGCGTTCGCCGCCTGGATTCGTCAGATCCTGGCCGAGCCGCTGCTGGCCGAGCGGCTGGGAACCGGCGCGGTGCTACGGGCCCGGCGCTACACGTGGGCTCGGGCCGCCTCCCTGCTGCGGGACATCTATGAAGACCTCACCGTCGGGCGCCTGGTCGACTGCTCGTGATGCTGTGCCGACTGCCCGCGATGCCCGGTCGATGACCGCCGGCGTCGACCGATGGGGCGGCATCCTGAGCGAAGACGAGCGCGAAGCCGTGTGTGCGGTGATCGACGGCTGGGCCGAGCGGGAGTTGGCGGACGAATCCAGTGCGCTGGTGGCCGCCGATCGCCAAGAGGGTGGGGACCCGGTTACCGGGGCTCCCCGTTGGTACTTGAGGATGCGCGGCGACGAAAAGGACTACGTGACGGTGTGGCTCACGCTTCGTCAGCGGACCCTGCATCACGAAGCGCAATTCATGCCCGCCCCCGAAACCAACGTGGAGGCCACCTGGGAGTACCTCTTGAAGAGGAACGCCGACCTGCTGGGCATGAGTTTCGCCCTGGGTCCGGAGGCGGCCATCTATCTGGTGGGTCGGGTCCCGGTGGAACGGGTCGACGACGAGGAGCTCGATCGGGTGATGGGAGCGTCGTTGGCCTATACCGACGAGTGCTTCCCGACGGCGATGACCCTGGGTTACGAGGGCATGTACCGTCGCCGGCCACAGTCGGCACGGGGCTGAGCTGGTCGGGGCGAACCGGGCTCGGTCGAAGGAGTGGTCCCTGACCTCCTGCCTGCCATCGGCCCGCTGCTAGCGTTTCCATATGGCACCGAAACTTCTGCTCGTAGGTGGAGGCAAGATGGGTTCGGCCCTGCTCACGGGCCTTCTCGCCGGCGAATGGGCCGAGGTCAGCGAACTCGCGGTGAGCGACCCCGACCCAACACAACGGGACAGGCTGGTCGCCGCCCATCCGGGCCTGACGGTGTTGGACGCACCGGTGGCGGCCGGGGGAGCCCTTCTGGCTGTGAAGCCCGAAGTCGCCGAAGGAGTGTGCCGGGCCCTGGCCGCGGTAGGGATCGACCGGGTCCTGTCAGTGGTGGCCGGGTTGCCAACGGCCCGGCTCGAAGCCGTCCTCAATCCCGGGGCGGTGGTGGTGCGGGCCATGCCCAACACCCCGGCGTTGATCGGTGCCGGTGTGGCCGGGATGTCGGGTGGAAGCGAAGCGAGATCGAGCGATCTCGATTGGGCTGAGGGGATCCTCTCGGCGGTGGGAACGGTGGTGCGGCTCCCCGAACGGCAACTCGACGCCGTCACCGGAGTATCGGGCTCGGGTCCCGCCTACATCTTTCTGGTGGCTGAGGCCATGATCGACGCCGGGGTGGCGGCCGGGTTGCCCCGTGATGTGAGTCACAAACTGGTGGTCGGCACATTGCTGGGGTCGGCTCGCATGCTCAGTGAGACAGATGATGATCCAGCGGAGCTCCGGGCGGCGGTGACCTCGCCGGGCGGGACGACCGCGGCGGGGTTGCGCACGTTGGAGTTCAAGGCGGTGCGTTCGGCCTTCATCGAGGCGGTGGCGGCAGCCGTCGAACGCTCAAGGCAGCTGGGCCGGTGAGGCCAGCTGGGCCGGTAAGGGCAGCGAAGAGAGCGAGGGCAGCGAAGAGAGCGAGGGCAGCTGCTGGCACCAGGGCGGCATTTGCCCTTGGTGTGGGGCTGGCCATGGCCGGTGGGCTGGCGGCTTGCGGCGCGTCGACCACGGCCACGTCGACTACGAACTCCTCTACCTCCACCACGACTTCCACCGCCGCGGCTCCCATCACCACCCTGACCGGGACCCAGGAGTCTGCGATCAAGCCGCTGCTGCTGACGGGATCCGACTTCCCATCCGGCTGGGCCCAGGACACCGCCAAGGACGCGGCCGGCACCAAGGGGACGCCATCGTGCGTGGCCGACATGGTGCTGCTCAAGGGTTCGGATGCCCGTTCCAGCGTGGTCTTCGCCGATGCGGGGTCGAGTCCAAGCGCAGTGATCCAGACAGTGGGTCTGTTTCCGCCAGGAAAGGCGACGGCATCGGCCAAAATGCTCAAATCGACCTTCCAATCCTGCAACGGAGGAACCCTCAGCTCCGGCCAGGTGAAGGCGACGATCGGGATCAAGGCGATATCGGTGGGATCGACAGGAGATGCCGGGTTTGCCGCCCAGATGATCCTCACCGAGGGGGCTCAATCCAGCTATCTCGACGTCCTCTGTGCCGTCAAGGGCCCCAATGGCACCTTCCTCGGGTGGTCGACCACCACGGCCAGCACCACTTGGTTCGCCCAGCTGGCAGCCAAAGCGGTGGCCAAGCTCTGAACTCGCGGGCTGGTCCCACCCAGTCAGCCAATTCCCACTTTCCCCATCAGCCACAGTGGCGTACAGTCACCACAAGCGGAGGAGGGTCGATCGCCGATGGAAGAACATGCGAATACGCGGTTTCTGACCGTGACCGAGGTGGCGGCCACGCTGCGGGTATCCAATATGACTGTGTACCGGCTGATCAATACCGGGTCGCTGGCCGCGGTGCGGATCGGCAAGTCGTTCCGGATTCGGGAAGACGACCTGAATCGGTACCTGACCCAGCAGTACACCAAGGCCGGCTGAGCCCGGCTCAGGTTGGCGGAGAACGATTCGGAAAGACTGAGAACGATTGAGTTCGGCCAACGGGGACTGATCCGGTGACGGGTCCCTCGTCCCCATTGATCACCTCGCCTGTGCCGCCGGCGATCTATTTCCTGTCCGACTACGGCACCTCTGACGAGTTCGTGGGTGTGGTGCGGGCTGTCCTGCACCGGGATGCGCCCGGGGTGCCGGTCATCGATCTCACCCATCAGGTGCCCCCGTTCGACGTGACCGCCGCCGCCGCCGTCCTGGTCCGATCAGCGCCCTATCTGGGACCGGGAGCGGTGTTGGCAGTGGTCGACCCGGGGGTGGGGACCTCCCGCCTGGGGGTGGCCATTCGGGTTGCCGGGCGAGTGGCGGATCGAGGGTCGGGCGGCGGGGCCGGCAAAGGGTCCCTCGGACCCGAATGGTGGGTGGGCCCCGACAATGGCCTGTTGTTGCCGGCAGTGGAGGGACTGGGTGGACCCGCCGCGGTGTATGCGTTGGCGACCGAGGCCGGCTCCACCTTCGACGGTCGGGACGTGTTCGCCCCGGCCGTCGCCTACCTGGTGGGAGGAGGAGACCCGAGCTCGCTCGGGACCCAGGTGGACCCGGAGTCCCTGGTGAGCGCCCCGGACCTGCCTCCCGACCATTTCGACGGGGCAATCCTGGTCACCTCGGTGACCCATATCGACGCCTTCGGCAATATCCAGCTCCGGGCCCGGCCGGCCAGCCTTGACCAACTGGGAGTGACCGCCGATTCCGTGATGGAGGTGGAGCTGATGCCCAGCCGCACGGTCACCCTGACGGCCCGACGGGTGGCGGCCTTCGGCGATCTCGGTCGAGGGGAGTTCGGGGTGTTGGTCGACAGCGACAACCACCTGGCCCTGGTGCTCGACAGGGCATCAGCGGCCGGTCAGCTTCGCCTCCATGCCAGCGGAATTCGGGTTCGGATCCGGCCCCTCGGGTGACCTCGGTTTTCCTCCCCGAGGTCGAACGTCCTACGATCCGTCCCCGTGCCGACATCCCCTGAACCCAGCTTCCCGGATTCCACCGGAAGCCCATCTCCGACCTCTGATCCCCACCGTCGGATCCCCGAGGCCACCGTGGGTCGCCTGCCCGTCTACCAACGCATTCTCGAGGAGTTGCTGCGGTCCGGCACTACCACCGTGTCCTCGGAGTTGCTCGGCTCGCTGGCCCGGGTGAACGCGGCCAAGGTGCGCAAGGATCTTTCGTTGCTCGGCTCGTTCGGCACCCGGGGGGCCGGGTATGACACCTCCTTTCTCGTCGCGCAGATCGACCGCGAGCTCGGCCTCGACTATGTCTGGCCGATGGTCATCGTCGGTATGGGAAACCTGGGGCGGGCCCTGGCCCACTCCCATGGATTCATCGCCCGCGGTTTTCAGGTGATGGCCCTGCTCGACACCGATCCCAAGATCATCGGGGAAGAGGTCGGTGAAGTGGTGGTCCGCCACCTCGATGCCCTTCCGGACATCGTCGCCGACCAACCCCTCGCCATCGGTGTGATCACCACCCCGGCATCGGCGGCCCAGGGCGTGGCCGATCTTTTGGTGGAGTCGGGAGTCCATTCGCTCCTCAACTTCGCCCCCAAGGTCCTCACTGTGGGCCCCGAGATCCTGCTGCGGTATGTCGATCTCAGCATCGAGTTGCAGATCATGAGCTTCTATCAGTCGAGGCGATCGACACCGGGCAGTGACGTGATGCCGGTCATCCGTTCGATCGGCCTGACCAGCGCCAACCTAGACTGAGACTCCTACCGTCGCTGCCGCAACTGGCGACGTGGCGACCTGACCGGCATGCTTGATGGTCCGGCTTGTCGGATCGAGTGAGTCAGAACGAGTAGGGAGTCAATGAACGTCCTAGCGTCCGAGCGACCGAAGCGGTGACAACGTGTCAGTGATCGTCGTAGGCATCGAGCAGCGTGAGGTCCCGCTGCACCTGCTCGAGCAGGTGGCGGTCACCGAGAGCGCCCTGCCCAAGGCGCTGGCCACCTTGCGGGACCGCTCCAACCTGTCCGAAGCCGTCATCGTCTCCACCTGTCTGCGGACCGAAGTGTACGCGGTGGTCGAACGGTTCCACGACGGCGTGGCCGAGCTCCAGGAGTTCCTCGCCCTCATGGGTGACACCACCGTCGACGCGCTCGCCGATTACCTCACCATCCGATTCGACGACGATGTGGCCGATCACCTGTTCACAGTGGCCTCCGGGCTCGACTCGGCATTGCTGGGCGAATCCGAGGTGCTCGGCCAGGTCCGCCGGGCGTGGCAGAAGGCCCAGCACGAGCGGGCGTCCGGTCCGGTGCTCGGCGCCCTGTTCAGGCATGCGGTCGAGACCGGCAAGCGGGTGCGCTCCGAGACGGCCATTGCCCGGGGCATCACCTCGCTGTCCCACGGGGCGGTGGCCCTTGCCGCCGGCCATCTTCGCGATGGAGAGGCCGGGCCCGGTGGGTTGGCCGGGTCGCGGGTGCTGGTGGTGGGAGCCGGGGAGATGGGCGACGGCGTGGCCCAGGCCCTCGCTGCCCACCGACCGGCGGCCATCGTGGTGGCGAATCGCACTGCCGCTCGCGCCGATGCGGTGATCGCCGGACTCCCCGATGGACTGGCCGCGGTGACCCGGTCGGTCCCACTGGAAGACCTGGCCGGAGAGCTCGATGTCGCCGATGTGGTGTTCACCTCGGTGAGCAGCGTTCGCCCGATCATGGAGCGTTCGTTGCTGGAGGCGGCCATGGTGCGCCGGGCCCCCGGTGGGCCCCTCCTGGTGGTCGATCTCGGCGTCCCCCGCAATGTGGAACCGTCGGCTTCGGAGATTGCCGGGGTGACCCTTCTCGATATGGACACGCTGCGCGCCGCGGTCGACGGGGTGCTCTCCGGTCGCCAGGGCGAGGTGGCCCAGGCCAGAGAGATTGTTGGCGACGAGGTGGAACGGTACCGAGCGGCATCCCGGGCCCGGGGGGCCGCGCCGTTGGTATCCGCTCTGCGGGGCCAGGCCGAACTTGCCCGCCGGGCCGAGTTCGATCGGCAGCGGGCCAAACGGTCCGATCTGACCGACGCGCAGTGGGAACAGGTGGACGCGGTCACCCGGGCCATGGTGGCCAAGCTGTTGCATCAACCGACCATGACACTGAAGGATGCGGTCGGCACCCCGCGAGGCGAGCGCCTGATCGAGTCGCTCCGGACATTGTTCGACCTGTAGGCCTGTGACCGACCGACCGGTCATCCGACTGGCCACCCGAGGGTCACCCCTGGCCCTGTGGCAGGCCCGTCGGGTCGCCCGCCTGCTCGAAGCGTTGGGCGTGGAGGCGTCGTTGATCACGGTGGAGACCGAAGGCGATCGCCGGACAGATACTCCACTCCAGTCCATCGGCGGGCAGGGTGTGTTCGTCAAAGAGGTACAGGCCGCCGTGGTCCGTGGTGAGGCCGACGCCGCGGTGCACTCGGCCAAGGATCTTCCCGCCGCCAGTGAGTTGCAGGTCCCGGGGTTGGTCCTGGCTGCCTTCCCGGAACGGGCGGACCCACGCGATCTGCTGGTGGGCGCGACCCTCGAGACGCTTGGTGCCGGAGCCCGGGTGGCCACCGGATCGGCCCGACGACGGGTGCAGCTGGCCAATCTCCGGCCTGACCTGTTGTTCACCGACCTACGGGGGAATCTGGCCACCCGTTTGGAGGTGGCGGTGGCGGGCGCCCGCGATGTCGCCGCGGTCGTGGTGGCGGCGGCCGGGGTCGAGCGACTGGGGTGGTCACCTCCCGACGGGGTGGAGACCGAAATACTCGATCCGATGGTGATGCTTCCCCAGGTGGGTCAAGGGGCGTTGGCGGTGGAGTGCCGTGTCGATGACGAGAGGACTCGGGCGGCACTGGCACTCATCGATAACGGGTCGGTCCGCCGGGCGGTGATCGGCGAGCGGGCCTACCTGGGCGAGCTGGGCGGCGGGTGCACGCTGCCAGTGGGGGCCTACGCGACCCTGACGGATGACGGGGGCCGTGACGGCAATGGGGGGACGGTGACCCTTACCGGCATCATGGGCAGCGACGACGGTCGGGTGGTGTTGCGCCATACCGCCTCTGGTGATGATCCCGAGAAGATCGGTCGGGCTGTGGCCCGGTACCTGCTCGACGACGCGGGCGGGAGCTCACTGGGGTCGGTCGGGGACCGGTGACCGTCTATCTGGTCGGTGCCGGCCCCGGTGACCCGGAGCTGCTCACGTTGCGCGGTGCCGGCCTCCTTGGAGGGGCGGATGTCGTTATTCACGACCGCCTCATTGCTCATGAGTTGCTGACGTTGGCCCCTCCCCGTGCCGAGGTGATCGATGTGGGCAAGACGCCCGGTCGGCCCCGGCGCCAGCACGAGATCAACGAGATGTTGGTGGCCCATGGGAAGACCGGTCGTCAGGTGGTGCGGCTGAAAGGTGGTGATCCGTTCGTCTTCGGGCGCGGTGGGGAGGAGGCGCTGGCATTGCGGGCCGCCGGCATCGAGTATCAAGTGGTGCCGGGGGTGTCGTCCGCGTTCGCCGCTCCCGCTGCCGCCGGGATTCCGGTCACCCACCGGGGAATGTCCACCTCGGTCACCGTGGTGACCGGTCATACCGGTGACCCGTCGGCTCCCGGAGGTGTCGACTGGGATGCGCTGGGCCGGGCCGGCGGCACTCTGGTTGTCCTCATGGGCATGGGGGAGCGGGCCACCATCGCCACCGAACTGGTGGGCAGTGGTCGGCCCGGCACAACGCCGGTGGCGGTTGTGCACTGGGGGACCACCGACCGGCAACGGGTGGTGCGCACCACCCTCGACTCGTTGGCCGATGTCGATCTCCCGGCACCTTCGACCATCGTCATCGGCCCGGTGGCCGCGCTCGACGTGTGATGGTGAAGGCGGCATCAATTATGACACCGTCCGGGTCGCTGGCCGGCCGAAGTGTGGTGGTGACCCGCACCCGGGCACAGGCCTCTTCGTTGGTGGACAACCTCGCGGCGTTGGGGGCGACGGTGGTCGAGTTGCCGGTCATCGCCATCGAGGATCCAATCGACGGTGGGGCCGGATTGGCCGAGGCCGCGGATCGGGTGGCCGGCGGAGCCTATGCCTGGGTGGTATTCACCTCCACCAACGCGGTGTCGCGGTTTCTGGCCGTCCTCGGTGGGCGGGCCGTCCCCAACGGCACGCGGTGGGCGGCGGTGGGGGCGGCCACGGCGCGCCGGCTGTCTGACGGGGGATTCCCCCCGACCCTGGTACCGGAGGTGACGATCAGCGATGCACTGGCCGAGGCGTTTCCCCGAACCGGTGGTACCGGCACCAGGGTCCTCTTTCCCCGGGCCGAAACGGTGCGGGAAGTTCTGGTGCCCGGACTCGAGACCAAGGGCTGGAAGGTGGATGAGGTCGTCGCCTACCGCACAGTTGCCGGCGATCCCGATCCCCGGTCCGTCGTGGCCGCCCGTGCCGCTGACGCGGTGGCATTCACGTCGTCGTCGACTGTTGAACGCACCGTCGATCTTTTGGGTATAGGTGCGGTGCCCCCGGTGGTCGTTTCCATCGGACCGGTCACGTCGGCATCGGTCAGAACCCACGGTCTCAACGTGACGGTGGAGGCCGGCGAGTCCACCGTCGACGGACTGGTGGCTGCTGTGGTCGTCGCTCTCTCACCCGACGTGGCTTCTGCCGCCGCTCCCGACAATGGTTCCGACGTGAGCGGCGCCGGGCTGCCGTAGGCTTGGGGACCGTGTTGCCCGACACTCCGACCATGCCGCCATTCCCCACCGCGCGAATGCGGCGTCTGCGGCGCACGCCCGCCCTACGGCGTCTGGTCGCCGAGACGAGGTTGTCGGTCGACGACCTGGTAGCCCCCCTCTTTGTGGCCGATGGGCTCGAGGATCCACGACCGATCCCGTCGTTGCCCGGGGTAATGCAGCACACCCTCGATTCGCTGTCGAAGGAGGCCGCCCGCCTCGCCGCCCTCGGAGTACCCGGGGTCATCCTCTTTGGTCTGCCTCGACCTGAGCAGAAGGACGCGATGGGAAGCCAGGCGTTCGCCTCCGATGGCATCGTGCAGCGGGGGCTGGCTGTCGTACGCGACCAGGTGGGCGACTCGATGGTGGTGATGGCTGACTGTTGCTTAGATGAATTCACCGACCACGGCCATTGCGGTGTGATCAATCCGCTCACCGGCGACGTCGATAATGACGGCACCCTGCCGCTCTATGCCCAAGTGGCGGTGTCCCAGGCGGTCGCCGGCGCCGATGTGGTGGCCCCCAGCGGCATGATGGACGGTCAGGTGGGTGCCATACGCACGGCCCTGGACAGCTCGGGCTTGGTCGACACTGCGGTGATGGCCTACGCCGCCAAGTACGCCTCGGCCCTCTACGGTCCGTTTCGGGACGCGGTGGGCGTCACCATTGCCGACGGCGGTGACCGGCGGGGTTACCAACAAGATGCGCGCAACCGCCGGGAAGCGCTCGCTGAAGTGGCACTCGACATCGCCGAAGGGGCCGACCTGGTGATGGTCAAGCCCGCACTCACCTATCTCGATATCATCGCCGACGTCCGGGCGGCGGTGTCGGTGCCAGTGGCGGCGTACCACGTGAGTGGGGAGTACGCCATGGTGTGCGCGGCGGCCGAGCGCGGGTGGATCGATGGCCCGGCGGTGGCGCTCGAACAGATCAGCGCGGTGAAGCGGGCCGGAGCTGATGTGATCCTCACCTACTTCGCCGGTCAGTTGGCCGAGGCACTCGGTGGTTGAGCACTCCCGGTCTGCAGAGTTGTTCGATCGCGCCCAACGGGTGATCCCTGGTGGGGTGAACTCGCCGGTCAGGTCGTTCCGCTCGGTGGGCGGACACCCCTACTTCGTGGCCCGGGGTGAAGGTGCCTCGGTGTGGGACGCGGATGGAAATCAGCTGCTCGATTTCGTCCAGTCCTACGGTGCCTCGCTGTTGGGCCACGCTCACCCGGTGGTGGTGGAGGCGGTGTGCGCTGCGGCCGGCCGGGGGACCACCTACGGTGCGCCGACCGAAGGCGAAGTAATGCTGGCCGAGGCCATCTGTACCCGGGTCGAAGGCTGCGAACAGATTCGGCTGGTGTCGTCGGGTACCGAGGCGGCAATGAGTGCCATTCGGGTGGCCCGCGGATATACCGGCCGGTCCCGGATCGTAAAGTTCGCCGGCTGCTATCACGGTCACTCTGACGGACTCCTGGCCGGAGGCGGTAGCGGTGTGGCCACGCTCGGTCTACCCGATTCAGCCGGCGTGCCGCCTGGCGCCGTAGCCGAGACCATCGTGGTCCCCTACAACGTCGTTCCCGAACTCAACGAGCAGGTGGCCTGCGTGATCGTCGAACCGGTGGCGGCCAACATGGGACTCATTCCGCCGATGGAAGGGTTCTTAGGGGGTCTGCGCCGGGCCTGTGATGCGTCAGGAGCGTTGCTGATCTTTGACGAGGTGATCACTGGGTTCCGCCTGGGGTCGGGCGGCGCGTCGGCGTGGTCGGGCGTGCGCCCCGACCTGTGGTGTTTCGGCAAGGTGATCGGTGGGGGCCTGCCGGTGGGGGCGTTCGGTGGGCGGCGCGATGTATTGGAGGTACTGGCTCCCGAGGGACCGGTGTATCAGGCTGGCACCCTCTCGGGGAACCCACTGGCCACCGCGGCGGGTCTGGCGGTCCTGGGTGCTGTGAATGCGGAGTCGTACACGGCTCTGTCGGATCGGGTGGCTTCGTTCGGCGCGGCGCTGGAGAAGGTGTTGAACGAGGGATTGGCTCGATCGGGAGCCGGGCATATTGCTGTCGAGGCACGGGTCCCGGTGGTCGGGCCTCTGCTGGGTTTGTTTTTTGTTCCTGCGGGTGCAGGCCCGATGCGTGGCTACGACGACGCGGTGCGCTCAGCCACGACGGGGTTGTACGCCCGGTTCTTCAGGGCCATGCTCGACCGTGGTGTGGCGCTGGCGCCAGGACCGTATGAGATCGCGTTCACCTCGATGGCGCATACGGATGGTGATCTCGAACGAACGGTGGACGTCGCTTCTCAAGCAATTGTCGAAGTTGTGGCCGGCTGAGCCACGGGCCCGAGTGGACGAACTGTCCCCGCCCAACCTGCCTGCCCCGCCCAACCTGCCCTCACCCATGCGCGCTACTGACCCACCCGTTGGTGGTGACGGCAACGGGGAGTGAGTTACTCCAACTCGAAGAGCGGTGGCGGTGGCGGTGGCGGTGGCGGTTCGTGAGGTGCCTGTGCCGACGACAACGGCCCCGAAGCTTCATCATGGAGTTGCTTGGGTAGATCGGCACCGAGATCGGGCTCCTGGCCAAAGGGTGGGGGTGGGTCAAAATGCCACTGCTTGTCCTTGTCGCACCGCAAGGCGTAGCCCTCATTGGTCTTTTGGCCGTGATGGAAGGTGCAGAGCCGGGCCAGATTGGAAATCGTCGTCGGTCCGCCTTCGGCGAAGGGAACCAGGTGGTCGATCTCCAAGAATCGGGTGGCCCCGCATCGGGGCACGACACAACAGGGATCCCTGTGTTGAAGGGCGGTGAGGAGCGACGCATTGATCGTCCGGGTGAAGTGGAAAACTTTGGAGACGTCCTCACCGTGGAAGAAGATCACCTTGATCCCGGCGTCAGACATGAGGTCGATGACCTTGGGGACAGGGATCGGGCCCACCCCTCTAATCTCGGATAGCTCGGTCCCTACCGGATAGCCACGCAACAAGGCGTCGTGGTCCACCCGGACATTCACCACGGCTGCAGGGTGGCCGGAATCTCTCTCTCCGGCCACCAACCCGGCCAGGGCATCGGCCCGATAGGCACAGAGAGGCTCTTTGGCCCCGGCTTTCCTCGATTCCTCGAAGAGTTCGTTGGCCAGGGCGTCCAATGATGCCACCACGTTGGCCCCGACATCAGGGGTGAAACGGCCCTGGAGACACAAGGCTCCTTGCTCGTCGGTCCAGTGCCTGAGGGTTCGTGCCTCGTGGACGGCCTTGTAGGTCGCCATCGGATCGGAACGGGCCGATGCAGCCCGAACCCGGCGACAGTCGTCACCCAGCTCGGTGCTCGACTTCTTCCGAGCGCTCTCGATGAGCTGGTCTTCTCGCTCGGGAGCCAGCACAGCTGCTGCGGTGATGGTCTTGGCCTGGGCTTCGGACAGATCCCCGTTCGCCATGGCCTCCCCGGTCGATCGACACTCACGGAGCCGACCGGCGGTCAAAAGGGTCGTCGTGGCGGCACCTATGCCCACCCCTTCGATGTCTGCCACCTGAGCTGCGGCATTGCGATAACCGGACTCCCGAGACACCCCCGAGGAGTCGATCCGGGACGCCAGCGACATTTTGGCCGAGGTCGCCACCCGCAGCATCTCGACCACCGAGGAGAACAAGGACACCGCATCGGGACCGGACAACGCCTCGGGGAGCAGGGCCGAGCACGCTGTCCTCACCGAGACCCGAGCCGATTCGAACAACGGGGCGATCACGTCGATGCCGGCCTCGCCACCGTCCGATCCGTCGCCGTCCGCTCCG
>PKXA01000117.1 GCA_003133325.1 Acidimicrobiaceae bacterium
ACGGTGGGATCTTCTCCTTCGGGGATGCCGGCTTCTTCGGTTCGACCGGGGCGCAGAAGCTGAACCAGCCGATCGTGGGCATGGATACCACGCCTGACGGAGGCGGCTACTCGCTGGTGGCGTCCGACGGTGGGGTCTTCGCCTTCGGGGATGCCGGGTACAGCGGCTCGATGGCAGGTACGGCCCTCAATCAACCGATCGTGGGAATCTCCGCCGGATAGTCCCGGTAACACCGGACACGGAAACGCGGGATGTCAGTGGTCGGGGTCGGCCCGGGCAAGGTTTCAGTCGGCCGCGCTGGGGGACTCGATCAGCTGCATGCACCGCGAAGCTCGGTCGGCGACGAGATCGACCAATCGGCCGGGCAGGTCCCGACCGAGGACTGCGACGTCAGGGGCATTGGCGGCCTCGGCGAACACGTCCGGTGCCAGCACGGCCAGTTCACGAACCCGGCCCACGAGAGCGTCGGAGTCGAGGCCAAGGTCCCCGGCGGCGGGCCACGTGTTCCGATGGGGAGAGACTCGGTAGTCGCCGCCGATCTTCATGGCCAGCCGCAGCTTCTTCTCGTGGACGCCGTACGGCAGGGATGAGGCGATGTCGTAGAGGCCGTCGAGTCCTCCCGGAGTTCCCCCGGAGGCATTGGGCCACGTCGTCGTCGGTGAGCCACGTGACCTCGGCGGAGCATCCCAGCACGCGGTCGATTTCGTCCGGCGGTGAATACCGCACCGCGCCGGCGCAGTCCTCGCCGACCGGAGTTGCGAGGAGCGATAAGGGTGACGACGCCGAGACGTGGAAATGGGCGAGCCCACCGGGCCAGGACGGCATCGTTGTCGGGAAGAAGACCCCACAGTCATGGGGTGATGACGCGGTCGGCATGCGATCGAACCTGGGTCGGCATCGACAGCGACAGCGGAGCCGCGCCGGGCCGCCTCCGATACTCGGCGTCGTAGTCGAATCGGAGCTTCCCTTCCCGGAGTCGGAGGAGGGTCCCGGCGATGGTGGAGTCGAGAACGACGAGAAGAGAGTCCGTCATCGTTCGCGATACTCGTCGAGCAGGGCGTCCAGATCGACTGACACGTCGGTCGGGGTGTCCTCACCACTGGCCCGCACATCGATGTCGAGGCGAAGGCCGAGAGCATCAAGGCAGGCAGCGTCGCTTGGCGAAGATCGCGCTCGTAGGCCGACACCACGGCCCTCGGTACGCCGGCCCGCTCGGCCCACTCGGAGTGGACAACAATCGTCGACGCTGAGGGAAACGACCACCCGGACGCGGGTTGGCATCGACTCGGAAGCCACCGGAACTTCCGGGATCCCCGAAGACCCGGCTGCCCGGCGGCAGGACACCCGAGTCTCGTTGTATCGCAGATCAGCTATAATGCTTCCCATGCGAGGTAACCACTTGGTTCGCGAGGCACGCCGGCGGGCGCACCTGACACAAGCGGAATTGGCCCGGCGGGCCGACACCACGCAGTCGGTGATAGCCCGGGTCGAGGCCGGTGCCACGGGACCCTCACTCGAATACATCAGCCGGCTGGTGCGCGCATGTGGATACGAGCTTGGGGTCCGCCTCGTTCCCGCCGACGACCACGACTGGACCATCGCAGTCGGCAACCTCGCCTTGACCCCGTCCCAGCGCGTGGCCAAGTTGAAGGACGCTGTCCGCTTCGCCGAGGCCGGTCGACGCGCACGACAGAGCGCAACTGCCGGTGCCACCGGTGAGCGGTGATTTCCGGCCCGAGGCGATCCTCGAGGTCCTCGAACGCCACCGGGTCCGCTACGTACTGATCGGCGGGCTGGCGGCGACCATCCACGGCTCCCCCCATGTGACCACCGACGTGGACATCACCCCGGCAACGAGCCCTGAGAACCTCGCTCGACTATCCGCAGCACTCAAAGAGCTCGAGGCCCGGATCCGGGTCGCCGGCGAGCCAGAGGGATTGCCCTTCGATCACGACGCGGCGTCGCTGGCGTGGGGCCAGATCTGGAACCTGATGACCACGTCAGGAGACCTCGACATCTCGTTCGTGCCATCCGGTACCCATGGTTACGATGACCTGCGACGCGACGCCATTGAGCTCGACATTCTCGGAGTCCACGTACCGGTGGCCTCGCTCGCCGATGTAATCCGCTCGAAGGAGGTCGCCGATCGGCCGAAGGACCGACTCACGCTTCCCGTCCTGCGACGGATCCTCGAAGAAGGCGGGAGTTGAAGCGCGGGCCGACCATGTGCCCGGCCATGGGCGTCTGGCCGGCCCTTTCCAGTGACGGTCTCACGCCGCTGCGTCTGTTCGTCGGCAGAGGCCACGACAGTGGACATCACGGCAGATGTGAAGCCGGACGTTTCGCGCTCTGTCGTTCAGCATCGGTGTCCGCGGCAAACCTTTGAGGGATTCGTTCACCGACCGGTTTGACTCGCCCCCGTACCGTTCTGCGACCCGCTTACGGTTGGTGTGGCGCGGGCGGCAGCTCACTCAGAGCGGTAGCCGCCAGCCGATCCACGGTCCACTCCAGCGTCGACAATGCCGAGGTCATGGCCCGGTGGGCACCATCGGCGGCCAGCCACGCGTTGGCGGCCTGGGTGGCCGAAAGGCGGGCGGCCCGCTCGGCGGCCAAGAGGGCCGCGGTCCAAGGACTGAGGGTACGGGTGGGAGGATCCCACCGATCGTGGGCGCCAACGCCCTCGGTCAGCAGCCCCTCTAGTCGTGAGGCCATGGCGGCTTCCTCGGCGACGAGGTCCTCGCCGACTTCGGTGGCCGCCTCACCAAGGGACGCCTCGAGCACGGCAACTGCCCGGTCGACAGCGCCGTGAGGGAGTTCGAGGCCCAGGTCCTCGAGGAACGACGCGGCCGACCCGGCCCACTGCTTCGGGTCGGCCATCACCTCGTCGACGTCGACGCCCAGCACGGGAAGGCCGTGGGCTCCGTCGCAGGCTCCCACCAGTTGTGCTTCCCAGAGCGCCAACCCATGGATGGGCGAGATGCCGTCTCCGGCGAGTTCGGCCACCGTGGCCGCGGGCCGCCGCCAGGTGATCACCGCGGCTTCGACCCCTGGATGGTACCGGCGCCAGAACGGCAACAGCACCGCGTGGCGCACGTCGTACCAGACGGATCTCTCCGGTCCTGGTGACGACGGGGAGGAGGTGCCCACCAGGTCGTCGACGGAGGCTACGAGCCGGGAAGCCAAGCCGGCGATTTCGGGTAGGTCCTCCCAACCGGGGGACAGTTCGGGGGGAGCCCACCACGTGCCTTCCAGTTCCCCGAGCACTTCGTCACCGACCAGGCCGAGTAGGGCGGCACCCGAGTTGTCGGCCGCGCTCACGTCCCCGCCGTCCCCGCCGCCGTCCCGGCCGCCGGGGGCCGGGACGGGTGAAGTACCACCGAGGAGGCGGAGCCCCATGGCCGCCAGTGCTGCAGCCACTATCTCTCCACCAGACCCGGGCGGGCCGGCCACAACTACCAACGGCAGGAGGCGGCTGTCGCTCGGTGGCGTGGGTTCAGCGGTTGACATGAGATGAGTGGATGGCTTCTCGGTGTGCCCGATCGACGATTCCGTCTTCCTCATCCTACGGGGAGGCCCGGCTTCGGATCGACCGACGTGAACCGTAGCCGTAGCTACCTGAAAGTGGCGGATGCGACCCGACGGGAAATGGGACTCCAACGGTGGCGACCCAGGGTCGTCCGGTCGACGCTACCGGGTTGCCCCTGTCATGACCTCACTGATGTGCCCGCCGTCGTGAGTGAGTTCGTAGTCGGAGAGCACCTCTTCATAGAGGGCAAACAGATCGTCGGCCTCCTCCTCCGATGAGCGGACCGAGGTCGATTGTGCTCCCTCGGTCAACCTGGCCAGCAGCTTGCGATCGTCCAGCAGCGAAGTGACCGCCCGGACCAGGGTGGTCGGATCCGTCGAGTCGAAGAGCAGACCGTTGTGGCCATGTTGGACGATGTCGGGGATGCCGAAGGCCCGGGACCCGACCACGGGAAGGCCGGCCAGGAGGTACTCCCGGGTGACCCGGTGGAACGTCTCGAAATACGAGGTCGACAGGCCTACCTGCACGTGGGTCAGCAGTTCGGGCAGGTCCTCGGGGCGGTAGGCGCCGCCCACGATGACGTTGGGGTTGGCGCCGACCAGAGCGGCAACCAAGCTCTCCTTGCCACCGCCGAGAAGACAGAGCCGATAATCGTCGCGCTCACACAACCGAGGATCGCTGAAGGCCTCCACCACCGTACCGATGCCCTTGGCCGGGTCCAAGGTGGCAGCCAGGCAGAACACCACCGGCCCGGGCTGTGAATCGGATCCACGTTCTTCCGAGGACAAGGTGATCGAAAGACCGGAAGAGGTGGTCTCCACCGGCCCGGGCCGGTTCCACGGGGGGAGGTCCATCCCCATCTCGATGACCCGGACCCGAGCCGGGTCGAGTGGAATGGTCTGTTCGAAATAGTGCCGGAAGGCGGCTGTGGCGAAGATCATCCGGTCAAAGACACGGAGGTACTGCTCAGCGGTCCGGGCTCGTTTGCGGGCCAGCTTGGCCACCAGGGCGCGGTGCTCGGCTGGTTCATCGACAACGGGGACTTCCGGATCAATGTGAGATGTCAAAGCTCCGACGTCGGGGGATTCGGCGAATACCGCTTCCACGCAACGGGCGCAGTGCTCGGGGGTGATGGGTGCGGTGCAGTATCCATGTCGCCCCGAGCGCGGCGACACCGGGGCGATCAGTCCACAGAGATCTTCGGCACAGGTGACCGACCGCACCACCGGGATGCCCTCGGCCTTGGCCAGCTCGGGGTAGTCGAGAGGGAGGTTGACGTTGTTGACCACGTGGACCAGGTCGGGTCGGACCAGACGGAGCAGGTCGAGGAAGGCCTCGATGGAGGGAAGGTGTGTGCTCCGTTCATCCGATGCGGCCTCGATCGACCAGAACGGTCCCATGTAGGAAGTGGACGGGACTGGCACCCGGTCGAAGGATTCGCCGGGCAGGCGCTCGGGGAGGAGGGTCCACGACGAGATGGAGACGCTCGGATAGGCGACGGTGACGTCAAAGCCGCGGGCCACCATGGCCTGGGCGTAGCCGTAAGCGAAGAGCGGGGTCCCGGTATTCTCTTCGGGGGGAAGGCTATGGACGAGATAGAGGATCTTGGGCACGCGTAGCTCGGGGGACCGAAGCTACGGGCCGGGGGGAGCTGCGGGAGAAGACTTCTTAGTTGGGGATGAGCCACCGGGAGAGGAATCAGCAGACGCGGAGTCAGCGGGAGGGGTGGAGGTTGTCTGGTCGTCCGCCGAGGCGCTGAGTCCCGGGCCGGATCCGGCGGTGGTGCCCGGCGCTGAGGTTCCATTCGGCGTTGATCCGTCGGCCGCACCGTCGGGCCCACTGCTGGAAGGTGTCGAACCCGGGCTTGGTGAAGTGGGGGCAGAGCCGGAAGTGGAGCTGGTCTGACTCCCCGAACCGCTGGCCGGGTCACCGGGGGAGGGGGGGCAGTTCGAACTGCCGGTCGGCGAGGCCTCGGAGGTCGAGTTGGATCCCGACGAGGTATCCGGACCGGCTGACGTACCCGAACCCGAGCCGGGCGCCGCCGACGTGGAGGCGCCGGTCGTAGGGGTGTCGGTCGTCGAGGTGGCGGGACCCGGGGTGTCATTGACCGGGGTAGATGATGTACCGGCCGCAGCGCTGCACGCCGCTGGTGTCGGGGCGAAATTGGGAGTGGGCCCGAAGAATGCCACCCGCAACGTCGAGATGTTGGCCGGCTCGGCCAGGGTCACCTGAGCCACGAAGACGAGGGGGTCGGATGCCGCGTTCGGGCCGTCGAGCCACACCGAGGTGCCCCGGTAGTAGGCGGTGGTCTCACCCTGGTCGGTCTGCGAGCTCACCAGCGCCCCGCGCAGCTGCAACTGGCCAAGGGCCTCGTCGGCGGGGTTGGACAAATTCCCCACCAACTCGGGGTTGGTGGTAGCGGGTAGGCATGCGCCGTAGAGGGTGTGGAGCGTGACCGTGTTCGCCCCTTGCTCGAACTGCCCCAGTCCGGCAACTTCAAACGCCGGTCCGGTGGTGCCCAGCGTGAAGGTGTCGCTGGCAAAGTAGGACCCGGCCACCGTGCCGGCGGGTTCGGGGGGCGGGAGGGGGATCGGTCCCGAGGGCACACCCGGGAAGTATCCGGTGAACGGGCAGGCGACCGGGGCCGTTGCCCCGGCGGACGCCGAGCTGCCGGCTGCCTGGGTGGGAACCTGGCTTCCCGTGGATGCGGAGGTGGATGCGGAGGTGGAAACGGAGGTGGAGACAACAGCACCGGCCACGCCCGACGCCGCGTTACTTACCCAACTCCACGGGTCGGTGGCGGTGGTGGCGGCCACCGCGCCGGCGGTCGTAGAAGGGCCTGCCGAACTGGCGCTCGATGAAGAGCCAGGCGAAACACTGGTTCCAGACACGCCGGCAGGGGTGCTGGTTTGGCTATCAATGGGCGGTGCGCCCACATAGGAAGCCAGATCTGCGGTCGATGCGGCCAGGATGACGTGGGAGTTGGGCGTTGGGGCGGGTGTGGTCGGCCCATTGGCTGCCGCTCCCGATCCGGCCATTGCCGCGCTGGCGGCCACCGTGGCCAGCGCGGCGGCGACCGGGAGGGTGGCGTGCCAGGCGACCGAGGCGCCGGCGATGATGGTTTGGGACAGCGGGCTCGAGGCGGCCAATGCCACAGCCTGCGATGTCTCTGCGAGCGGTCCTTGGAAGAGCAATGGCAGCGGTGGCTGGGATGCCGCCGGGATGACAGACGAGGGTACGTCGGGACCCGGGGGCACAATGCGGGATTTGCCGGAGTAGTGCGCCAGGCCCGGCACTCTTTCGCTGGCGGCGTGCAGCACCAGCCGCTTCAGCCCCAACAGATGCAACGGGATCGGGATGCCGGCCAGGACAGCCCCGGTATTTCGAAGTGATCGGGTGAGTGACGTTCGCGCCCGGTGTACCCGTGCCCGTGCATTCGTCTCGCTGATCCCCAGCTCTTCGGCCACCTCGGCGTATGTGCGCTCCTTTATCTCGCGCAATACAAAGGCCACCCGGTAGGAGTCAGGCAGCGAGTCCACGGCCTTCCTCACTGTCTGCCGCAACTCGGCGTCACCGATCCCCACGTCGGCCGGGGGGGCCTCGTCGCGCTCGGGACCCAGGCGGTCGACCAAGCGAACCTCGGCGGCCCGGCGAGCTCCGGTGTCTGCGCAGACGTTGGCGAGTATTCTGCTCAGCCAAGCGTGGAGGCGGTACTCGCCACCGAATCGATCGAGGGCCAAATAGGCTCTCAGTAGGGTCTCTTGTACTGCGTCCTCGGCATCGCCCGGCGAGCGCAGCCGCCTTTGGGCCTCGGCGGTCAGTGACCTGTGGTGGGCCCCGACGATTTGCGCAAATGCATCGGCATCACCCGCCTGGAAAGCTGCGACCAGATCCCGGTCATCGTAAGCATCAAAGGCCTGTGGCTGCATGACCATCTGTCAGGATCCTCCTGTCTGCTTCGAAGCACAATCGTGCTGTTTCCGCCGGTCGGCCACAGTGCCTGGAGCGGTCAACTCAGACGCTAACAGCTGCCATCGCCGAATGCATGACTCTGTTGCCTGACCGGGTGGCTGTCCGTGGCCGGGTGGTGTGATCGGGTCGGGGCCGGACGTCCACCACCAACTACCTACCTTGGGGAACGATGTCGCTCCGATGCGCTCTTCGATGCTG
>PKXA01000047.1 GCA_003133325.1 Acidimicrobiaceae bacterium
ACTCGCTCGACCCCAGGGCTGAAGCCCGGGGCTTGCGCTCACGATTTGGTCAGATGGCTGTCCGGCAATCGGTCGTGCCAACGAGTCGCAACGTGGCAGTCGAGAAGTTCATCTATGAGCTGGATGCGCTGTTGTCCGGGTTCGCCCAACCCGTCCCTACTCGGCGTTTGTTGAAACGGGTCGTCCTGTTCTTTGCGCCCAAGCGGCGAGGAGTGCCGCCGCACCCGATGCCATCTCACCGATGACCGCGGCTGCCGGGCGCACGTCGGTGACCAGCCCCACACCCTGGCCGGCGTCGACGACCGCAGTGGCCGGACCCCCGAGCTCGACAGATCCTGCCACGGCGACACGGGCCTGCGGGTCCCGGGCCAGTTCATCCTCGCGGTGGCACCAACGATCCGTGACGTCATTGCGGAGAACTCGCTCGTCGAACCGCGGCGGCCACGGATACCCGAGGGCGATGTCAAAGATGCGGGTCTGGACAGTGTCTTCGCCCCGTGCCTTCAGGACGAGGGCACGGACAGCGTCGGTGGCGAGTGACTCCGGGCAGGCGAGAAAGGGCGTGCCGAGCCACACCCCGGACGCGCCCGCAGCCAGCACCGCCGCCAACCCCCGGGCGGACGCAATACCGCCGGCAGCCAGAACGGTTGCGGGCACGGCGTCCATCACGTCCTGGAGGAGCAAGAGTGTGCCGACCCGGTGGGTACCGTGGCCGCCGCCTTCAGACCCCCGGGCGACCAGGATGTCCACCCCGGCTTCGTATGCCTCCCGCGCCGAGTCCACGTCGTAGACCTGCGTGGCCGTGGCGATGCCGGCGTCGTGGACCCGGTCCACCCACCACCACTCGTTCCCGAAGCTCACCGAGATCAGGCTCGGCCCGGCGCAGATGGCCGCGTCGAGCAGTCCCGGGTCATTCTGGACGGCCCAGGCGAGCAGTCCCACCCCGAAGCGGATGCCGGCGTGGCTGGGGACCGAGGTCTGTTCACGCAGGAACTCGACGGTCCCCGCGCTGCCGACCCCGACCATGCCGAGCCCACCCGCCTTGGACACGGCCGCCGCCAGGGCGCCACCAGCCACGCCGCCCATTGGGGCATTGAGGATGGGTACCTGTAGACCGAACGATCTCGACCAGTCGGTCCACAGGCTTTCTGGCTCGGGCCCGGTTCCCGTGGGCGCCAGCGCCGGATCGTGCTGTCCGAGAGGGTCGCTGTTCGCACTCATTCGCTCAGGGCCGATGCCACGATCGTGCCGACCTGGTCTATCTCCGACAAGAACCCGTCGTGCCCGGACTCAGAGTCGATGACGGTGAGCGGTCGGGCACCGGGGATCAGCCGAGCGAGCTCCTGTTGCTGCTCGAGGGGGTAGAGGCGGTCCGAGGCCACGCCCGCCACGGTAACCGGGGCGCGTACTCCGGCAAGTGCGCGCTCGACTCCGCCACGCCCTCGGCCGACGTCATGGTGGTTCATGGCCTCGCTGAGGACGATGTATGCGTTCGGGTCGAACCGCTGGGTCAGTTTTTCTCCTTGGTGCTGCAGGTAGGACTCGACAGCGAAGCGCCCGCCCTTGAGCGGGTCCTCTTCCTCTTGGGCACTTCGGCCGAACCTGTTCTGGAACTCGTGGGCGGTCCGGTAGCTGACCTGGCCCATCCCGCGGGCGATGGCGAGCCCGTCCACCGGACGGGCCGCGGCGTCGTAGTAATTCCCGCCGGCGAACGCCGGGTCGGACCGGAGTGCACGGATCTGCAGCGAGCACAGGGCGATCTGGTCCGCCGTGGCCGAGGCTCCGACGGCGAGGACGATGGCCCGTCCGACTCTTTTTGGGTGGCCGACGCACCACTCGAGGACCCGCATGCCACCCATCGAGCCCCCGATGACTGCGGACCACTGCCCGATGCCCATCTGATCGGCAAGCGCGGCCTCCACCGCGACCTGGTCGCGAATGGTCACCATCGGGAACCGGGAGCCGTAGGGGACGCCATCACTTCCGGGCGACGCCGGTCCGGTCGTCCCCTGGCACCCGCCGAGGACATTCGGGCAGACCACGAAGTACCGGTCCGTGTCGATCGGCGCACCGGGGCCGATGAGGCCGTCCCACCATCCCGGAGCGAGATGGCCCGGACCGGCCGGACCGGCCGCATGGGAGTCGCCCGTGAGCGCGTGGAGAACCAGGACGCCGTTGCTCCGGGCGGGATCAGGCTCACCCCAGGTCTCGTAGGCGACGGTTACCTCCGGGAGCCAACCACCGGCTTCCAGCACGCCGGACCAGCCGGCATTACCGGCCAACACGGCGAACTGCCGCCGGCCCGGATTGTCACCGGGCTGCCAGACGCCCGGGAAGGGATTCCGCGTCACGCCCCCTTGGCAGCGCGGAACCCTGCGTCGAGATCGGCCAGGATGTCCTCGATCGACTCGATCCCGACCGACAGTCGCACGAGGTCGGGGCTCACGCCGGCCGTGGTCTGCTCGGCTTCGGTCAACTGCGAGTGCGTCGTGGACGCCGGGTGGATCGCCAGGCTCCGGACATCGCCGACATTGGCGAGATGGCTGAACAGCTCAAGCCCCTCGATGAACTTCCGGCCGGCGGCCGCCCCACCGGAGATCCCGAAAGCGATGATGGCGCCGCCACCCTTGGGCAGGTAGCGCTGCTGGCGCTCGTGCCACGGGCTCGATGCGAGGCCCGGGTATGCCACCCACGACACCTCGTCGCGTGCCTCGAGCCACTTGGCCACTGTGGTGGCGTTCTGCACGTGCCGCTCCATCCGCAAGCTGAGGGTCTCCACCCCCTGCAGGAACAGGAAAGAGTTCAGGGGGGCGATGGCCGGCCCCAAGTCCCGCAGGTACTGAAGGCGGGCCTTCAGCACGAACCGCGCCGGGAAGAGAGCCTCGGGAAGCTCGCCGAACACCAGCCCGTGATAGCTGGGGTCGGGCTCGGTGAACCCTGGGAACCGCCCACTGCCCTCGTAGTCGAACACTCCGCCATCCACGATGACCCCACCGATCGAGGTGCCGTGTCCTCCGATGAACTTGGTCGCCGAATGAACGACGATGTCGGCACCGTGCTGCAGTGGCCGCGCCAGGTAGGGAGTCGCCAGCGTGTTGTCGACCACGAGCGGGATGCGGTGGTCATGCCCCACCCCGGACACCCCCTCGAAGTCGAGCACGTTGCCTTTGGGATTGCCGAGCGTCTCCGCGTAGAAGGCCTTGGTGTTCGGCCGGATGGCGGCCCGCCACGCGTCGAGATCGTCGGGGTCCTCGACGAAGGTGACATCAATCCCGAGCTTGGGCAAGGTGTAGTGGAAGAGGTTGTACGTGCCGCCGTAGAGCGAGGCCGAGGAAACGATGTGGCCGCCATTTTCCGCCAGGTTCAGCAAGGCGATGGTCTCGGCCGCCATGCCGCTGGCCACTGCCAGCGCGGCTACCCCGCCTTCCAACGAGGCGATCCGCTCCTCGAAGACCGCCTGGGTCGGGTTCATGATCCGGGTGTAGATGTTCCCCAGCTCCTGGAGGCCGAAGAGAGCCGCGGCATGGTCAGTGTCGCGGAAGGTGTAGCTGGTGGTCTGGTAGATCGGCACGGCCCGGGCCCCGGTGGTGGGGTCGGGGGCGGCACCGGCATGGATCTGGCGGGTCTCGAAGTCCCAATCGGGCATGATCGTCTGCTCCTCACACGTTGGCCCCTCGACGTACTTCGCCGGATCGGGACGTTACTCTGCGCGACAGATCCTGACAAAGGTGACAGAAATAGTCAACTATTTCGTTTCGCGCCCGGGATATCGTCATGATCCCTCTCTGGGGAAGAGACCGGAATACGGTTGGCAGTCGATGACGGCGGAGATCCACGAGGCGTTGATCGGGATCCGCTTGCCCTGGCCCCGCCGCCCGTGGCGCGCCGTCGCTCAGCCGACAGCGACCTGCACATCCATAGGCGGATCTTACGGCAACCTGGAACACCGTTCCGGTCAAGTCAATGGCATGGTTGCAAGATGATGCCCGCACGGCCTGGAAGGTGGGCCATGGTGGCAGGCCTGTGTTCCCTGGGGCTGGCCGGATGCTCTACAGCGCAGACAGGTGGGCTTGATGCCCCTGCCACTTCAATGTCGCCCGAGCAGACGGCGATGGCATGGTTCCGGGCAATCAACAGCAAGGATGCCGCTGCCGCTCGTGCATATTTCGTACCGAAGCAGATGTGGATGATGGGCTGGATGAAGGGCGACGCCCAAGTGTCTACCTTTTCCAACATCCGCTGCCGGACGACGGCTCAGGCGAGTACAAATGCGGCAGTCAACTGCACATTCAACGAGTCTCAGTCCTCGATGATGGGGAACCCCGACTCATTCTGGAACATCGCGATGGTGCGAGGTCCAGAGGGAACCTGGCTGATCGACAACTATGGTCAAGGTTGAGCGCCCCATCCTGTCCACTGACCCAGCAGCTGCTCCAACATCAGCACCGCAGTGTCGACGTCGGTGTCGCCGTAGAAGCGACGTGCGTCGTCGGCGCTCAGGCCGTTGCGTCCGATCTCGACGACTTCGAGCACGACTTCTTTGATGAGGTCGTCTTTGCCGGCGAAGTGGTAGCTGATGACACCCTTGCTGATCCCGAGCCTCTCGCCGACCGCCGTTCCTGAACGCATGGACAGAGATCAGTACAACTGGCCGATACAAGGCTATGGTGCGGGGACGAGTCGCAACATGCGGTTGGTGCCACAGAACGCGGAGTATCGACAGTGATGGGAGCCGTGAGGATCTGGCGAACGGGCCACTCCATCACGCCTGACTGTGCAAGGTCGCTGGCCGACGTCGAGCACGACGGCAACGGCTAGCTGTGGTGGCCACGACCCCATGACGGTGCCTCGCCAAGGAGATGCGCTCGATGCGGTCGTGGTCGGCGTGCACCCCGAGTCCGCTATGGGGGGTTCACGCACCGAGACTGCGGAAACACCTGCTCAAGGTGAGGCTAAGAGCGGGTCCGCCCTCATCGTCAACAAGCTGACCAAGCGCTTCGGGGATCGGGTCGCCTTCGACGACGTCTCCTTTGAGGTCGGCTACGGCGAAGTGTTCGGCTTCCTCGGACCGAACGGGGCGGGGAAGACGACGATGGTCCGCACGCTCGGTACGCTGCTGGCGCCGACGTCGGGATCGGCCACGGTGGCGGGCATGCCGCTCAGCGCCGCTGTCGGGCCCCAGATCCGGGCGCGTATCTCGATCATGCCCGAGTCGCCCGGTCTCTACCTCCGCCTGACCGTCGCCGAGAACCTGGAGTGCTTCGCCGATCTCTACGAACTCCGCGACGCCCCCGAGCGCATAGCGGCCGCCCTGCGGGCGGTCAACCTCGTGGACCGTGCGAACGATCCTTGTAGGTCCTTGTCCAAGGGTCTTCGCCAGCGGGTGGGCCTGGCCCGGGCACTACTCAACGACCCAGCCGTGTTGTTCCTCGACGAGCCGACTTCCGGTCTCGACCCGGTGGCCGCCCGGGAGGTTCACGACCTGATCGATGAGCAGCGCAAGAGCGGGGTGACGATCTTTCTCACGACCCATCGCCTCGAAGAGGCCGAGCGCCTCTGTGATCGCGTGGCCATCTTGAACACCACGCTGCGTCTGATCGGCCGTCCCGATGAGCTACGCAAGCAGCTCTTTACGAGGACGCTCGACGTGAGGATCCGAGCGCCCCTCGACAACGCCGATCGCGTGTTCGCAGGCCTCCCGGGGGTGGAAAGCTGGGAGCCCGGCGAGCTGGGTGTCTACGTGCTCACCATCTCGGATCCCTCGATCGCCACGCCTGAAGTCGCCCGGGCGCTCGTCGCGGCCGGCGCCGACCTGCTCTTTCTTGGTGAGTCGCGTCACTCCCTCGAGGACGTCTATCTCGAGCTGATCAACGAGGACGTGGAGGCGAACGCACGGTGACCTTCAGCTGGACGCGCGTCGCGGCGATCTTCCGAAAGGAGATCCGGGACTACCGGCACAACCGATTCGTCATCATGACCATGGCGATGCTGCCGCTGATCTTCATTGCGCTGCCCATCATCGAGATCTTCACCATCAAGGCAACGGTGTCGAGCTCGAAACTGGACACCCGCATCGGTCTCGCCCTGCTCTACATGCTGCTGATCCCGGCGATCTTGCCCTCCGCCCTCGCGGGCTACTCGGTGGTCGGCGAGCGCGAGCAGGGCACCCTCGAGCCCGTGCTCATCACGCCGATCCGGAGCACGGAGTTCCTGTTGGGCAAGGCGTTCGCTGCGCTCCTCCCGACGCTGGTGATCGCCTACGTCATGTTCGGCGTCTTCCTCGCTATTGCTGCGCTCTTCGCTGATCCCGCCGTCTCTTCCGCGGTGTTCGAACGATCCCACGTCCTCATCCAGTTGCTGTTCACCCCGCTGCTCGCCGGATGGTCGATCTTGGTTGGCATCGCCATCTCCGCTCGGGCGAGCGACGTCCGCGTCGCTCAGCAGCTCGGGGTCTTCGCCAGCCTTCCCCCGCTTGCCGTGGTAGCTCTCATGTCGGAGAACGTGATCACCCCATCGATCGGCCTTGCCCTCGGCCTCGCTGCCGCCCTGCTCCTCATCGACGGACTCGGCTGGCGGGTCGTGGCCGCAATGTTCGACCGCGAGCGCCTCGTCACCGGCAACAAGACATGACACTCCTCACGGCAGGGAGAAGCTCATTTCGTCCAAATCAGCTACCGAAAGGAGAGCGATCATGTCAGCAACGCTCAGGTTGACGAGGGAAGGTGCCGGCATTGAACTCCGACGGGGTCGATTTGAGACCGTCGTCGATGGCAAGAGCGTCGGCTCAATCGAAAGGCATGAAACGGTCGAGATCCCGGTCGAGCCAGGACATCATACCCTCCGAATGTGGGCCGGCCGATACTCCAGCCAAGATCATACTTTCGACGTCGCCGATGGCGACGGCGTCAACTTCCGATGCCACGGGGCCATGATCTGGCCAAGGTACGTCGCGTCCATCGTCAAGCCGAACCTAGCGATCTCGCTGAAGCAGGAGTGAGCGGCAGCCACGATCTCGCCAAGGAGATGACCAAGATGCGACACACGCAAAGACGTGACGTCGCCGACGTCGGCCTGTTATGAAGACCGACAGGCTCAGGATTGCGGTCGCCTTCGCGGCGGTACTCGCGGCCTGCTCAGTGGTCTTGCCGTCATGTTCGTGATCGGGTGCAAGCAACCACACCGCTTCACCGCCCGGCCAATCATGCGCGTGGCCGTCGATGATCAGTGTCAAAACGTCCAACACCGTCGTGCCCGACTCCGCCGAGTCCTATTGGGTCCAGCCAATCGTGGCCGCCACTGTGAATCGGATCGTGAGCTCGGGGACATATCCCGACGCCCGCTACGCCTCGCTGAGCGTCTACACGCCACATGGCAGTCCCTTCGTCACCGACGGCATCAGCTCGTCGCTTCCCGACTACCGGATCGCCCCCGAGCACGGCAGCACCAACCCGTGGCAGGCGCACGCCGCCCCAGGAGGCAGGTTCGAAGCGACGGTTCGTTCGGACGTGTCACCGGGCCAGGTCAATGTCCTGCCCCTACCATCGGGCACCACCGCGCAACATCCCGCCTACCTCGTCTATCGCGTCTACCTCCCAGCCGGCGCGACTTCTCGCGCGTGCAACTCCCCACACTGACCATGGAGAAGGGATCCACGACAGACAAGCTCTCGACCTGCGCGGTCCACACGAGCCCCGTACCCACTCCCGTACCCACTCCCGAACGGGCACCAGCGACGACAACCACGTCCACCACCGGCGTCTCTGCCGGAGCAACGCCTCCCCCAGGCGAGTTCTACAAGCCCGCCCAGAACAAGGACTCCGGGCTTCTCGCCAATGACGACGTCGCCTACGCCGAAGCCTACGTTGTCCGCCCGCCTGCCCCTGATGTGGTGGTTGTCACAGGAAACGCGCCAACCCACGCGCCAGGCGACCATCCGTCGCCCTGGCCGGCGCCCGGCAACGACGTGCGCTACTGCTCGATGTGCATCGGCGTCGGGATAGCCGATACGCCTACGGTGGTCAACCACCTCCCCGGCGGGAACACTGACTACGGGTGCCGAGCCGACCAGGCGACCAGGGTCGACACTGCCGGCGACTACACCTACGTGATCGGCACCGAAGCCCAGCGCGCCGCCATAGCCCAGGTCCCGGACGTTACGTTCGTCCCCTTCTCCACCAGCCAAGCCACCAGCGTCTACATCCTGCTCCTGCGCGACCTCCTCGTCAGCAGCCGGTTCACCTATTCGGTTCAGAACATCACCACGATGCTCAGCCCAGCCGCAGCAACAGCCGCTATAGGCCCCTACTACCCGACCGTGTCTGCCTGCCCCTTAGCGACTCTTGCCGCTAAGGGCGTGCAGGGGTGTTGATGGCGGAGTTCGAAGGCCGGTCGGCGAGCGTCCAGAAAGGGCCGTTCTCCGGCAGGGGAACAGTCACGAGCTCAGGGTCCCTCGATTTGAATCTCTGAAGTACAGAACTGCGCGCCATGGGATGTCGGGCGGTCACAGAGGATGCGGCGCAGGTTGAAGATCTCCGACGTCTCGCGTCCTGGTGAGTCGCCCATAACGCGCGCCCGGAAACGCGTCGCGGGTAGCTCCGAAGTGCCATTCCGGGCGCCGCAACATTAGCGAGCAAGGAGTCCGCATGACACGGTGGCGGCGCACCGGCGGGAGACGTGATCGAGAAGGCCGAAGTGTGGGGTCGAAGCAGGGGCGGCCACGCGACCGCAGGCGCGTCCGGCTGTGCTGCGACCCAAGGTAGTGCCCAAACCCGGGCAGCCGAGGGGAGTCAGTTGGACTGACCGGCCATGGCTGGGGCGGTGAATCCGGCGCCGGTCGTGCGGACTGAGACAGGTGATAGCTGCAACGGTGGGACAATGGAACCAGTCGAATTATGAGGAGTGCTCTATGTCCCCCATCCCAACTGTCCCGGGCTTGCTGGCCCTTGGGTGGGACGACGGCTGGGCGTCAGCGCTGTCGGAGCTGTGTGATCCGAACCTGTCGCCCGCACGGGTGTCGCGAGTCGACCGTGGCATGTGCACCGTCATGACCGGAATGGCCGAGGAACGGGTCGCTGCCGAACGCGGTGTGGAGGTGGCGGTCGGCGATTGGGTGGGTGTCGGCCCAGGCTCCGCCGCCGGTGGTAAGGCGCGGATCGTGGCCGTCCTTCCTCGTCGTTGCGTATTCCGAAGAGAGGCGAAAACGAGAGGTGCGGCACCCCCACAGATCGTCGCCGCAAATATCGACACAGTCTTGCTATGTGATGCACTCGACGGAGGTCTCAGCCTTCGCCACCTCGAACGGTTCCTGGCGCTGGCGTGGCAGAGCGGCGCCACCCCCGTCGTGCTGATTACCAAATCCGACGCGGCTCCAGCTGCGGTAGTGGTGAAGGCGGTAGAGGCGGTAGAGGCGGTCGCCAATGGAGTCAGCGTCCATGTCGTCAGTTCGACGTCCGGTGAGGGCATAGAAGAAGTGGCGCCCTACTTGGTCCCGGGACACACGGTCGCGCTGTTGGGGTTGTCAGGAGCTGGGAAGTCGACCCTGGTGAACCTGTTGGCGGGTGAGGAAATCCTAGCGACGGGGGCGGTACGTGAAGACGGCAGCGGACGGCATACGACGACCCACCGCGAGTTGGTCCTGCTTCCTGGAGGTGGGCTCTTGATCGACACTCCGGGGATGCGAGCCCTGTCGGTGGTGGGCGCGGGTGACGGTGTGGAGCAGACGTTCTGGGATGTCGAAGTATTGGCCCGCAACTGTAAGTACACCAATTGCTCTCACAAAGGCGAGCAAGGATGTGCGCTCGCAGCGGCGCTGTCCGACGGGCGCCTCGAGCGCGGCCGTTTCGAGAGCTGGCTGCGGTTGAAGGCCGAGCCGGCGTCTTCGGAACTCGACGTGGCGCGGCGCGACATAGCGGAGCGCAAGCGGCGCAAGGCGGCAATACACGCTGACCGCCGAGCCGCAAGGACGTAGCTCCCGCCGCCCACACAGAACCCGCGCTCCAGAACCCGCCCTTGTTCACGTGGCTGCATCCGATGATGCCACCCGCCCTCCTTGTCGCCAGGTTCCGCGCCGCGCCTGTGGCCCGCCTCCGGTGATCGACCACAATCCACGTCCGCCATTTGCTGCGCGCCTTCGCGGGCCACCCTCGAGTACTTCGCCTCGTGGGATGAGCCCCTACCCGTCTGGGGCGCCCCGGGAGCAGCCTCTCTTGGCCTGATCGGCGCGGTCGGCGGCCCCTCCTACGAGGCCGTCTTCGGGCCACGCCTATTCATCGACCCGCCATGTTCACACATCGGTGGGATTCTTGATGGGATGGAATTGGGTGGTGGGCGGGAGCCTCGCGCCACTCGATGCCGGTCCCGACCATCGTCGAGGGAATCGGACGGAGTCCGAGTGGACGGCGGTCAACAACTCAACAAACCGATCGTCGCCATGGCCGGATCCTGACCAGTAGGGCACACGACCCAAACCGGGTAGCCGGCCAGACGAAAGAAGGGTGCTGAGCTCACCTCCTCGGTTCGGGGCAAGCCAGAGGTGAAGCTCCGGCGCTTGGTGGCCTGATCGGGACTTTTCATGTTGCCCTCATGATCGTGGCAGCCCGCAGTGCCGCCGAACTCATCTGGAGGCCGGGCTCTACGCGGTCCGGGCTCTACGCGGTCCGGGCAGAGGCTGCATCCTCGAGACCGAGCTCATTGACCGCGATCTCGCGCATCTTGTACTTCTGAACCTTGCCGGTGATCGTCATCGGGAACTCGTCGACGAACTTGACGTGCTGAGGGACCTTGAAATGTGCCATCCGCTCCCGGCACCACGCACGGAGCGCCTCGCTCTCGAGCGTGGCTCCCGGCTTGAGGCGCACCCAGGCCATCACCACCTCGCCGTGGCGGCTGTCGGGGACACCCACCACCTGGACGTCCTCGATCTCCTCGTGCACGTACAAGAGCTCTTCGACCTCTCGGGGGTAGACGTTCTCGCCGCCCCGGATGATCATGTCCTTGCTCCGGCCCACGATGTTCACGTACCCGTCTGCGTCCATGGTCGCGAGGTCGCCGGTGTGCATCCAGCCGGCCGCGTCGACCGCCTCCGCCGTGCGGGCGGGATCGTCCCAGTAGCCGAGCATCACCGAGTACCCCCGGGTGCACAGCTCACCGGCCTCGCCTTGGTCGACCATCAGCCCCGAGCCGGCGTCGATGACCTTCACCTCCACGTGCGGGTGGACCCGGCCTACCGTCGCCGTCCGGTGCTCGATCGAGTCGTCTGGCGACGTCTGGGTGGAGACCGGCGAGGTCTCGGTCATGCCGTAGCAGATGGTCATCTCGGCGCAGTGCATTCGCGTGACGACCTGCTTCATGACCTCGACTGGGCACGGTGACCCCGCCATGATGCCCGTCCGTAGGCTCGAGAGGTCGAAGTGGTCGAAGTCGGGCTGGGCCAGCTCGGCGATGAACATCGTGGGCACCCCATAGAGGGCAGTGCAGCGCTCCGCCGCTACCGCCTCGAGCACAGCCTTCGGCTCGAAGGCGGCGCTCGGCAGGACGATGCAGGCCCCGTGGGAGGTCGCAGCCAGGTTCCCCATCACCATGCCGAAGCAGTGGTAGTAGGGAACCGGGACACAGATCCGGTCGCTTTCGGTGATCCGGCACCCCTCCCCGACGAAGTAGCCGTTGTTCAGGATGTTCAGGTGGGTGAGGGTCGCCCCCTTCGGGAACCCGGTCGTGCCCGACGTGTACTGGAGGTTGATCGGCTGGTCGGGGTCGAGGAGTCTCCCGAGCTCGGCGACACGGCCGGCAGGCACGCTATCTGCGTCCGAGCGCAGAGCGTCCCACCCGGGCCCGTCGAACAGCACGACGTCTGTCAGGCCCGGGAGGTCCCGCTTCACCTCGTCGATCATGGTCGCGTAGTTCGCGTCCCTGAAGGAAGGAGCCGCAACCACCATGGTGCTCGCCGATTGGCCGAGCACGTAGGCGAGCTCGCTCGTCCGGTAGGCGGGGTTGACGGTCACGAGGATGGCCCCGATGGAGGCAGTCGCGTACTGGAGCACCATCCACTCGACCCGGTTGGGGCTCCAGATGGCCACACGGTCGCCGCGCGCGACACCTCTCGCGACGAGGCCTCGGGCGACGAGGCCGACCTCGGCGAAGAACTCCGAGTAGGTGAGCCGCACCCCCTGCTCACGGCTGACGATGGCTTCAGCGTCGGGGAGACGCTCGACAGTCGCCGCGAAGTTGTCGCCGATGGTCTCGACGAGCAGCGGCTTCGCCGTCGTCCCTTGTGCATACGAACGGGCGGATTTACCGGTGGATGGTGTCATGGTCGATGGTGTCATGGTCACTGGGGAGGCGCCGGCAAGGCGCTCTCCCCGTCCCCCTTCTCCGGTCTCTTTGGGCTTTCGGCCTTCGGCCTGTTCACCCACGCACGCTTCGGTTGCGTCGGCCTCGCCTGCTGGCTTCTCTAGTCTTTGTACACCCAGAGAGGCCGCATGGGCACGTCCGTTGGCTCCGCTTCCCGCTTCGGCAGCCTGGTGCCACGAGTCGACCAACCCCACAAGGCCGCCAGCTGGTCCCCGGTGCCGTCGTCGAAGGAGGACGGGCTGGGCCTTCCCAAGGTCGAACGCCGGGGGCGTCGGCGTGGTGGTGATGGCGGTCTGCACCGTCGCCTTCCGTCAGCCGTGGATCCTCATCCCCTGGCCTACGGCTTCTGGGCCCGGGTGGCGGTCGGACCGCTGACCAACAACCAAGCGGAGCGAGATCTTCGCATGGCCAAGCTCAAGAAGGTCAGCGGGTGCTTCCAAAGTGACGACGGCGCCCGCAACTTCGCCACCATCCGCTCCTACATCTCGACGGCACGAAAGCACGGCGTCGGCGCACTCGACGCCCTCGCCATGCTCTTCCGTGGTGACGCTTGGATGCCATCGATCACCAACTGAACAAGCAAGAGCGACTGGACCGGCACTTCATCGAGCACGATCACTCGCGTGCTGCGAGAGACCACTGACACTCGCGATCGGCGATCAACGAAAGTCACGGTCTGAGCGCCCAACTTCGCGTACCTGGCACAACTACGCCCTGGTCAGTGTCGGGCCTGAATGTTTACCAAAATTGGCATGCGCGAACCGGTTTCCCACTGCAATCCGACCCGGACAGGTCGAGCGGGACGGCTCGGAGCGGGACGCACCCGGATCAGCGCGATCAGGCAGGCGAGACCACTTCGATGCCCGCTTCCGCGGCGGCCGAGCAGAGTCGAACGTCATATGCGACGAGGGCGGTCAGATTCGTCTTCACGGACAATGCACTTGCCAGGTGGATTGCATCAAGGCTCCGCAACTCGGTCGGGATGAGGGTCGCAGCCTTCTCGACAATGGCCCGATCTATGGGGAGGAGGTCGATGCCCCCGAGCAATAGGACCGCACCCTCAACCGCACCCTCGTCGACCCGCCGACATGTACGGAGCAGTTCAATTGTCGACAGGTCGCTGCTGACTTTGGGGATGTCTGCTCTGAGGGTCAGCCACTCGGCTAGGGCCGCGCTCTCGGTCTCATCGAAGACCAGCTTCACCAAGGCGGACGTGTCGAAGTAGATCACGTGAGTCGGTCGCGGCGCAGTTCAGTGAGGACTTCAGTTCCCGTCGCCTCTCCGCCGACTACCCGTCGGCGCTCCGGCAAGTGGAACGCGCTCTTTGCTGGCACAAGGCGACCAGAAGCGATGAGTTGATCCCTCACGGCAACGGCCGGGGTGGGGGACACCAAAAGGGCAACGAGCTTCCCCCTTTCGGTGACCTCGACGACTTCCCCAGCCTTCACTCGTTCGAGGTAGCGGCTCGCGTGTTGACGAAGTTCTCGCACTCCAATCCGGGTCATCGCATTATTGTAGCACAGTGAGTGCTACAAGATGTGGACGATCCGGCAGAACAGTGGGTCGGCCATGGAGCGCCCGTCTATGTGAGGCGCATAGTGGGCGCGGCCCAGTCGACTCGGCAATACTCGTCGAGAGGATCGAGGCCCTCTCGATTCAGGGCCTTCTACCGCTCCGAGTTGAACTTCCTGGTGCGGCGCATCAATGCCCACCTCATTCGGTGGGCGATGCACAAGTTCAAGCGTCTCAAGGGCAAGCCAACGAGGGCTTGGGCCTGGCTCAATGCGGTCATTCAGCGTGAACCACGGCTCTTCGCCCATTGGTGGCTCGCCTCGACACGGAATGGCCGACCTGTGGGAGCCGGATGACGGGAGACTGTCACGTCCGGTTCTGTGAGCCGGGGGTGAGACTCCCCCCGGCTACTTGCCTTAGGTGGCGCGGTATCCCAAAAGACGTAGGGCAAACTGTGCATATTCCTTGGCAATCTGCTCAGGGGTGGTGGGTCCGTCGGGTTGGAACCACTGCACCAGTGACGTACACATGGTCGCTATCGCCTTCCCCGCGTCTCGTGGATGGTTGATGGCGAGACCGCCCTCCGTGATGGCCGCTGCAATCTCCGTGTCCAGCAGATGCTGGACATCGTCGCGGAGCTTGGCTATCCGACGGTAGTGATTGGACTCAAAGCTGCGCATCTCGCTAGCGCCGATGAACGCGACGTCGTTCCGTCTGGCGTGGAAGAGAGCCAACGCCTCGACGACGAGCGCAACCCTCTCGATCGGATTCTGCCCGTCGTCGCGTGCGTGCTGCAGTCGCCAAAGGAGATCCACCATCGTGATATCAAGGATCTTTACAAGCAACGCCTGTTTGCTGGGGTAATGGTGGTACACACCTGGCACGCTCATGTTGGCGAACTGTGCGATCGACCGCATGCTTGCCCCGTGGTAGCCGGTGGCGACGAACGCCTGGATGGCCCCTGCTAAGACGGGGTCGATCGGTAGGGGAGCGAACTCGCGCCAATTCCCGGTGGGGAGTTCGATCGAGGAGAGCGTCACGTTCCGCCGCTGGGTCGAGGTCGTTGGATACTCGACGAGCGAGGCTGCAGGTACGCCGAGGGCTACTGCGATCTGGTGTAGCCGTTGGACCGAGATACCGGTCTTCCCGTTCTCGATGGCACTGATCGTAGCCGGGCTGACTCCCACTTGTTCGGCCAGCCTCCGTATCGAGACACCGCTCGCGACTCGCAGCCGGCGTATGGCTTCTCCTGCGTTCGGCGTGGCCCTAACCGGATCGACTAATTCCTTCATGGTGTTCAGAATATCTGAACACCATGAAGGAGTCCACGACCTACTAGGGATCCGCAGTTGGGGATTGACATGGGTAGATATGCATGTGACAGTGGACTCACCCGACATGGATGCCGAGCGAACGCTCTGTTCGATCGTCTGGAAAGGATCTCCTGATGACTGAAGTCCCAACTATGGATGAACTCCTCAAGGGTGCCCCGACGAACTGGGGTAAGTGGGGGGACGAGGATGAGGTTGGCGCGCTGAACTACCTCACCGCCGAGGAAGTGTTCCGCGGGGTGCGTCACATCAAGTCCGGCAACGTGTTCACCCTGCAGCGGCTGATCGGCGACCCCAAGGGAGACCCGGTTTGGCCTGGGCGCACACCGGCCGAAAAGACGATGGTCCTCGACGAATCCTCATGGGACGGCGACGACGCCCCCAAGTTCCCGGGAGGCCTCCACTACGCAGACGACAAGATCAGCGCGTTCCTCCAGGGCTCGACGCAGTACGACGCGCTCGGCCACGTCTGGTACGACGGTCAGCTCTGGAATGGGTACGACGCACGCAGCACGATCGGCGGACTGGACAAGGCCAGCGTGGCTCCGATAGCGGAGCGCGGTGTCGTCGGTCGGGGCATCCTGGTTGACATGGCCCGCTTCCGTGACAAGGAGAATCTCGACAAAGCCGAAACCTTCACCCACGAGGACCTGATGGCGTGTGCTGAGGCCCAGGGCACCAAGATCGAGAAGCACGACATCCTGATCATTCGAACCAACTTCCTCAAGCTGTTCTTCGACCAGGGCGAAAAGTTCTACGAGGGCTTCTGCGAACCAGGTCTGGTCTACAGCCCCGAGCTCGTTCAGTGGTTCCAGGACATGGAGATCCCGAACCTCGTCACCGATACCATCGCCAACGAGGTCACGACAGACCCGAACAATGGCACGGCACTTCCGTTGCACTGCGCCTTGATGCGCAACCTCGGTATCGCACTGACCGAGATCTGCGACTTGGAGAAGCTGGCCTCCCACTGTGCCGAGGACGGGCAGTACACGTTCCTCTACGCAGCGGCCCCGTTGAAGGTGAACGAGGCGAGCGGCTCGCCCGTCAACCCCCTTGCGATCAAGTGACGACGTACACCGAGCGCCCTTGGACGAAGCTATACAGTGAGGGGCGTCCCGCGGACATCACGCCCGACTTCGCTACCATGCTCGACCTGTTCAACGCGTCGGTGGCGCGGGCGCCGGACAACATCGCCATCAAGTACTTCGACGGTGTGCTCACCATGGCTGATCTTGACCGGCGTTCCGACTCGCTGGCGGTGGCCTTGGTCGACAACGGGTTCGCTGCTGGGGACAGGCTCGGGGTCTATGTGCAGAACAACCCGGCGTTCGTCATCTCGTTGGTGGCAGCATGGAAGGCTGGCGGCGCGGCGGTGGCCATCAACCCGATGAACAAGCAACGCGAGCTGACCTACCTGCTCACCGACTCCGGTGCCAGTGCACTGCTGTGTCTGGACGAACTCTACGAGTCGGTGGCCAAGGAGGTCATCGCGACCGGTGAGACCGTGGTCACGACCGTGATCACCTGCTCCCCGCTCGACGAGCAGTCCCGCCACGATGATCGGCTGTTTGCCGGTTCGGAGCGGCTGCGCCCCGAAGGGACGCTGGACCTCGAGGAGATCTTCAGCCAGCACGAAGGTCGCAAGCCGGCGCCTGTCGATCCGAGTCCCGACGACGTGGCCGTGCTGAGCTACACCTCCGGGACCACCGGCGTGCCGAAGGGTGCGATGAACACCCACGGCACGATGGCGTTCAACTCCCAGACCTACCGTGACTGGATGGGTTTCACCGCCGACGACTCCGTGCTCGGGGTCGCTCCGCTGTTCCATATCACCGGCCTGATCGGCCACATAGGGATCGCGTTGCTCGTAGCGTGCCCGCTGGTGATCAACCACCGGTTCGAACCGGGTGTGGTCATCGACGCGATTCGTGAGCACCGGCCCACGTTCACCGTCGGGTCGATCACGGTGTTCATCAACCTGTCGGGGCTGGAGGGGGTGACCAAGCAGGACTGGTCCTCCTTCCGGATGGTCTACTCCGGTGGTGCGCCGATCGCGCCAGCGGTCATCGACCGGTTCATGGAGAAGACCGGTCTCTACATCCACAACATCTACGGTCTGACCGAGACCAACTCGCCTTCGCACGCCGTACCTCTGGGCAAGAAGGCGCCGGTGGACCCGAACTCGGGGGCGTTGTCGGTGGGTGTGCCGGTGTTCAACACCGTGGTCCGGATCCTCGACGAGGCGGGCAAGGAAGTCCCCGTCGGCCACGTTGGTGAGTTCGTCACCTCGGGACCGCAGGTCATCCCCGGCTACTGGAACAAGCCGGAGGCGACCACGGAAAGCCTGCCCGGCGGTGAGTTGCGCACTGGTGACGTCGGGTTCATGGACGAAGACGGCTGGTTCTACCTGGTAGACCGCAAGAAGGACATGATCAACGCCGCCGGTTACAAAGTATGGCCACGTGAGGTCGAGGACGTGCTCTACGGCCATCCGGCGGTCCGCGAGGCAGCGGTGGTCGGTGTTGCGGATGAGTACCGCGGTGAGACAGTGAAGGCCTACGTCTCACGCGAGCCCGGAGCGACGGTCACCGAGGAAGAGCTGATCGAGTTCTGCAAGCAGCAGATGGCGGCGTACAAGTACCCGCGCTCGATCCAGTTCCTCGACGACCTACCGAAGACCACGACCGGGAAGATTCTGCGGCGCGAGCTGCGTGCTCTGAATTCGTGAGCATCGTTGACCTGGTACGGCTGGACCGGTTGGGTCCGGCTTTGGTCCAAGCAACGGGTGATCCGCGTTGGCGTTGGCTGGACGCCACTCTCATTACCGGGGGCAAGTCGAACCTGACGTTCGAGGTCACGAGTGAGGCTGGCGCGGTGATCCTGCGCCGACCTCCGTCGGGTGCGTTGTTGCCGAGTGCCCATGACATGGATCGTGAGGCTCGGATCCAACAAGCGCTGGCGGGAACGGCGGTGCCGGTACCCAAGGTCGTATTGCAGGAGGCCAGCGGGGACCTACTGGGCGTGCCGTTCTACGTGATGGAGAAGGTGCCCGGTCACGCCATCCGTACCCAGATGCCAGACGGGTATGCCGAGTCGCCAGGGGAGAAGCTGGCGCTATCGGACGCACTGGTCGACGTACTGGCGGATCTTCACACGATTGACCCGGCAACGATCAGATTGGATGACTACGGGCGGCCGCACGGCTACTTGAAGAGGCAGATCCAGCGCTGGAACGGCCAGTGGGAGAAGACCAAGACCCATGAAGTGAAGGCAGTCGATGAGCTCGGTGCCCGGCTGGCGAGGCTACTGCCAGAACACCAGCGGCATTCGATCGTGCACGGTGACTACCGGCTCGATAACTGTTTGATGGCCTTGGCCGACCCGTCGCGGATGACTGCCGTCTTGGACTGGGAGCTGTCCACACTGGGTGACCCGTTAACCGACCTCGGGCTGCTGTTGTTCTACTGGCGCGAGCCCGGGGAGTTTGAGCTGGCACTGGCTCCTTCGGTGACGCGGTACGCAGGCTTCCCGACAAGAGCCCATCTGGCGGAGCGCTACGCACAGCGGACCGGTGCCCCGTTGGACGACATTGCCTTCTACGAGGGGTTCGCACATTTCAAGTTCGCGGTGATCGCACAGGGCATTAGCGCCCGGGTGGCGAGCGGCGCGATGGCCGGGCAGAACTTCGGCGACCTCGATGACGAGGTCCTGAAGGTCGCCGAAGAAGGTCTCAAGAGACTCGAACAGGAGGGGTAAAGGAATGGATTTCGCGCTGTCGCCGAGGTCGGAGGAAGTGTGTGCCCGGATGTGGGAGTTCATGCGGGAGGAGGTCTTCCCTGCGGAGAAGGAGTACGAGCGGTGGCGGGCGGACCACGACCCGCATGCGCACCCTCCGGTGCTGGAGCGGTTGAAGGCGTCGGCGAAAGGGCGGAATCTGTGGAACCTCTTCCTGCCCGAGATGTCGGGGTTGTCGAACCTCGAGTACGCCGGGGTCGCGGAGATCTCGGGATGGTCGCCGGTGATCGCACCGGAGGCCATCAACTGTCAGGCCCCGGACAGCGGCAACATGGAAACGCTGCACCTTTTCGCGACGCCGGAGCAGAAGAAGCAATGGCTCGAACCGTTGCTCTCCGGGGAGATCCGGTCGTCGTTCGCCATGACCGAACCGGACGTGGCGTCCTCGGATGCGACGAACATCACCACCGAAATGGTCCGTGACGGTGACGACTATGTGATCAACGGACGGAAGTGGTGGGTCAGCGGGGCCGCCGACGAGCGGTGCCGGGTGCTCATCGTGATGGGCAAGACCGACCCGAAGGCGGAGACGCATCGGCAACAGTCGATGATCCTCGTGCCTCGGGATACTCCTGGGATGACAATCGAGCGGCACGTACCGATCTTTGGGTACCAGGACCAACACGGGCACTCCGAAATCGTGTTCCGGAACGTGCGGGTGTCGGCGTCGAACATGCTGGCGGCCCAAGGGGATGGATTTATGGTCGCCCAAGCCCGACTGGGTCCGGGCCGAGTTCACCACGCCATGCGGGCTATCGGGATGGCCGAACGTGCCCTGGGGCTGATGGTAGATCGAGCGAAGTCGCGGGTGGCGTTCGGCAAGCACTTGTCCGACCAGGGGGTGGTGCGGGAGCTGATCGCTCAGTCCCGAATCGACATCGACCAGGTCCGACTGCTCGTGTACATGACGGCCTGGCTGATCGACAAGGACGGTGCCAAGGGAGCGCGCACCGAAATCGCGGCGATCAAGGTCGCCGCACCGGCGATGGCCGTGGCGGTGATCGATCGGGCGATCGAGGTGTTCGGGGGTGCCGGTGTCAGCGATGATACGCCGCTGGCGTATTTCTACGCTTGGGCCCGGAGCCTGCGCATTGTCGACGGGCCCGACGCCGTCCACCGGCGCTCGATCGCCAACGAAGAGCTCAAACGAAAACGCCCGTTTGTAGGTTGACCCGAACCGTGGGGAGACGACGTGGAAGTCTCAGCCCGGACTACGTGGTCGAGGAGGCTGTTCTGGAGGCGGTGGAGACCGGTTACCAGCGGTGCCGGGACACGGTGAGTCCCTGATCGACCCGATGCCCGCCTCCACTTCCTCCACGGCCTCGATCACGGCGTTGCGACTCGTGCCAGTCGCCTCGGCCACGGTGGACACATCAGCCGCGAACACAGAAAGTCCGAGCTGGCGCAGAAGATCACCACGCCGATGAGCATCAGTCTCTTCCGCCCGAAGTTATCGCCCCGGCTACCGCAGATCAGCATCAGGCTGGCGAAGGCCAGGGCGTACCCGCTGACACCCACCGAAGGTGGGCCACCCCGGCGTGGAGCCCGGACTGGACCGCCGACTGGGTGGCGCTGATCACCGTGTTGTCGAGGAAGGTCAGGAACAGGATCGACAGCAGCACCACCATCCCGTAGTGCGGTACCAACGAACGCGGGGTGGCCGGCGCCGAGGGTTCGTCCGAGTCGACGCCGGCGGAGGTCGGCGGAGGTCGGCGGGGAAGGCTCGAGTCCGGTCCCTGCCTGCCGGGTGATGTCCATCGGGGCTTCCGTCTCCAGCATGGGCGGTCCACAGGGCGGCAAGGGCATTCCTCGTCCGCTCCTTCTCACCCGTGACGCCGGGGCGGGCCCCCTGGACTACGTGGCGGCGCAGGTGCTGGCTCTGAGCAAGATGGACTGGAACAACGACTCTCTCTACGACGGTCTGCCATGCGCCGTTCGCTGTGCGAAAGTCCTGGCCAAGACCATCAAACACATGCCCGATCTGGCTCCGCAGCCGTATGATTACCGTCTCTTCATGTGACTCTCGTCACGTTGCTGTCGGACCAGGGCCACGTCAAAGTCCCGGTGATGAGCTCCTGACCTGGTAGTCCGTCTCTCGATTGACGAAGTGTTCGCCTGTCGTGGTAGCTGTACCTGCGTGCCGGAGCGCTTCGAGACATCCCAGGGCCTCGTGGTGCGCCCCGTCGTCGCCTCCGAGATCGGTCGCTTCGACGCACTACTGGACGAACATCACTGGTTGGGCCGTGGCCTGGTCGGTGAGACCCTGCGCCACATAGCGGTGATCGACGGCGAATGGATCGGTCTCGTCGGCTATGGGTCACCTGCGCTCACGTGCTCCGCGCGTGACTGGTGGATCGGGTGGTCGCCCACCGTCCGGTACCGGCGCTTGCGGTTCGTCGCCAACAACCAACGGTTCTGCATCCTGCCTGCCGGCCGCTACCCGAACGTCGCCTCGGCTGTCCTCGGTGCCTCACTGCGGCGGTTGGCTGCGGACTGGGAATCCGTTTGCAGCCGCACCAGAAAGAAGAAGTCCATTGCCGGGCACGCGGATTCCCTTCGCACCCGAGCTCGGCCTGGCCACGCGCGCCGGCGTCGGCACCGAGCCCAGGGTGGTCGCAGACCGCTTGCGCAAGCTCGGCTGGCTGCTGCCCACTGAGACGGCAGGTGTGTGGGAGTTCGCTCCCGCCGCCCACGCAGGACCGATCGGCCACGGCGACCAGTTCCTCGAGCTGCGGGCCTCCCTCGCCAATCGCCCATCGCTCGACGCCGCGGTGTGTCTGACGTCGGCTTTGCTCGCCCATGGGCTTACCGATCGCGCTCCGGACCGCCTCGAAGTTGCCGTGAAGAAGGGGGCCTCGATCCCCGAAGGATTGCACCGCGCCACGCGGGTTGTCGTCTTCGACTCCAATCTCACTCCCGAGCGGTCCCGCGGTGTACCCGTCCACTTGCCCGCTACCATCCTCGTGCACGTAGCGGCTCGACCAGCCGACGTGCGGAGCTGGGGGACGATCGCCGATGCCCTGCCCGATCTCGTCGACGTGGTGACGCCGGCCGACATCGAGGCTGAGCTCGCGGGCCGGCCCCGATCGGTGCGAGTCCGTCTCGCCTACCTCTCCCAGGGCGTCGCCCCCGACCTCGCCGATCGCCTTCTCCCGGCAGATGAGGGGGGACGCTCCGCCCCGAAGGTCTGGTTCGGGCCCCGCGGCAGCCTCAAGCGCCAGAGTGCCCGGTTCTCGGTCGCCGACACCCTGTTGCCGTTCGATCCCGCCGGCTTACTCCCGGTGACGTGAGCCCAAACCCCTACAACCTCACCGTGAGCGACGTTGCCACCTACTCTCAGGTGCACCAACTGAACACGATCCCGTCGTGGCACTTCTTCACTGGCTCAGTGAGTGATCTCACGGCCGTCTGGCACAGCTACGGCATCGAAGTCGAAGTCCCCACCCCGGATGCCGACATCATCCACACCTCGGTCGTGTTCTTCATTGATCCAAGCGGTCACGAGCGCTACATCGCTACACCGATGGACGATCACACAGCCCAAGGCAGTGCCTACCTCCCTGCAGGCCCGCTTGCCTCGTGGGGAGACGGGATTGCTCTCGTGACCCGCCAGCTCATCCGATAGGTCGAGATGGTCTGCTTCGGGGCGGACCGACGAGCTGAGATACTGGCTTCATGGCATCAGATGGGCCGGCGGTGAGAAACGAGACCAGGGAAGAACACTGGAACTCCGTGTATGAACAGAGGGGCACAGCTGGCGTCAGTTGGTATCAACCGACTCCAGAGATGTCGCTTGCACTCATCGAGAGGCTGGCCGTTCCGACCAATGCAGGCATCATCGATATCGGAGGTGGTGCATCTCGGCTGGCAGCATCGCTCCTGGCTCGGGGGTTCGATGACCTCACAGTGCTCGATGTCTCTGCACGGGCACTGGAGCTGTCACAGGCACAACTCGGACCTGATGCACGGAAGGTCCAGTGGCTGCAGGAGGACCTCCTCTCCTGGTCACCGTCTCGGACCTACGACCTGTGGCATGACCGTGCTGTGTTCCATTTCCTCATCGATCCAGCGAGCCAACAGCGTTATGTGGAGTTGCTCCGTGCTGGGGTTGCTCTGGACGGGCACGTCATTCTCGGAACGTTCGCTCTCGACGGCCCCGAGGAGTGCTCTGGACTTCCTGTCGCTCGCTACGACGGTGCCACGCTTGGCACTGTGCTCGGGACCGGCTTTGTCCTAATCGATGAATGGCAGGAGAAACACCGCACCCCAACCGGAGCCATCCAGCCATTCACCTGGACAGCGTTCAAGAGAGAGATGTGAACCACCTCGCCATCACCATCTACGGCGTGTGTGCTGTCACCTTCACGATGGTGATGTATGCACTCGAAGGAGGAGACCGGAGGTTCGTCCTGGCTTTCGCTGTTGGCTGTCTTCTCTCCAGTGCCTACGGGTTCCTTGCAGGCGCTGGGCCGTTTGGTGTCGTGGATGTCACCTGGTCAGGCGTTGCATTGCGACGGTTTGCCTCGATACATGTCTGAACACCACGCTCACCATGGCTCCGTCACCGGCAGACTCTCCGTGTCACGAGTCAGGCTGGCCACATCCTCCGGCTCGCCACGAATGCCGTTTCCCGTCACGACCTTCTGGCCAAGGTCTTTCGACTCTAGGACGCCGAGCAGAGTGCAGCGCAGAATGGAGTCAGACGACTGGAGGCATCGCGCATGATGTACGGATGGGGTAACGGCTGGGGGGCTGGGATGTGGATCGTCATGGCTGTTGCCATGGTGGTCTTCTGGGCCATCGTCGTGTTCGGCATCGTCGCTCTCGTCCGCACCTTTGGCCATACTCACGACCAACCGGCAGTCCCTCCAGCAGACCCGGAGTCCATCCTGCGAGAGCGGCTCGCCCGAGGAGAGATCGACGAGGAGGCGTTCAGGAAGACGCTCGCTGCACTCCGGGAGAAGTAGTGGCAAGCCGTCTCCGCTCTCACGGAGCCCTGGTGCTCGTCGTCGTCCTCCTTGCTGCAGCGTCAATGGCCCTTGTCGGTGTTGTGGTCAACGGCTTTGGCCGCAGCACGACAGCCGTTGCCTCGTGCGAGCCATCCCATACAGCAAGCCAGGTCGTCCAGGTCGGGCTCTACGACGGGGGAAACGGCATGATGGGTGCAGCCCCCATGATGCTCCGTCTCATCCCGAGCCCGTCGTCCGGCTCGGCAGGCCAGGTGACTTTCGTTGTCACGAACTACGGAGCGCTGAATCACGAGTTCCTCGTGCTCCCCATGCCAGCCGACGGGATCGGGACTCGACCTGTCGGGAGTGACGGCAAGATCGACGAGTCCCAGAGCCTTGGTGAGGCATCGACCTCATGCGGGGCCGGTCCGGGCAATGGCATCGCAACAGGGTCCCGGAGCTGGGTGACCCTCACGCTCCGTCCGGGCAACTACGAATTGCTGTGCGATGTGCCGTGGCACTACGCCGACGGGATGTACGCAGCCTTCACGGTGACGTAGTAGTCCAGGCCTCCTCCCCCACGGGCGAGTCCGGCCTGTTGAATCGATACCCCCACGGGGTATACTCTCCTCAGAAGGAGGGTCACCCCATGACGATGCCCGGATACATCGACGAGAAGCCAGCCATCCAGAAGCGACTCCGACGGATCGAAGGACAGGTCCGAGGTCTGCAGCGGATGGTCGATGAGGATCAGTACTGCATCAACATCCTCGACCAGGTTTCAGCAACGACCCGTGCACTCCAGGCAGTCGCACTCGAACTCCTCGACGACCATCTCTCGCACTGCGTCGTGAACGCTGTCGCTGCAGGTGGGCAAGAGGCTGACGACAAGATCATCGAGGCATCTGCAGCTATCGCCCGGATGGTCAGATCGTGATCCACGTCGTCGCAGCGGTGCCTCCGCTCGTCGATATCGGGAGGAGCCTCCGAGAGGGCTTCTTCATGTTCTGGGAAACGCTCTGGGCACTCGTGCTTGGCTTCACCCTGTCGGGTGTCGTCCAGGCATTCGTCTCCAAGGAACAGATGCAGGCGAAGCTCGGCAATCACCGGCCCGCTGCAGTCGGTCGGGCTGCTGGCTACGGGATGGTGTCATCGAGCTGTTCCTATGCAGCCTCAGCGATGTCGAAGTCCCTCTTTGTCAAGGGGGCTGACTTCGTTGCTGCCATGGTGTTCATGGTCGCCTCGACGAATCTTGTTGTCGAGCTTGGCATCGTGATGCTCGTCCTCCTCGGCTGGCAGTTCATGGCTGCAGAGTTCGTCGGTGGACCGATCATGATCATCCTGCTCGCCCTCCTGGGCGGCTTCGTCTTTCGGTCTGCCCTCGTGGAGGCTGCTCGTCGTCGAGTCCAGGGTGAGGGAGCCCACGGACAGGGTCATGTCCACGACCACGCTGCAATGACTGGCGTCTCAGCGGAACGGCAAGAGGAGCTTGAGCAGTCGTCGTGGTCCTCGAAGGTCCGCTCTCCTGCTGCGTGGTCGGATGCTGCAAGCTATGCCGTTTCCGATGTCACGATGCTCCGACGGGAGCTGGTCATCGGCTACACCATTGCCGGGTTCCTGGCCGTTCTCGTTCCAACACACGTGTGGAACGTGCTCTTCATCCACGGCCACGGCTTCTGGACGGGTCTGGAGAATGCCCTCGTCGGCCCACTCATCGCTGTGCTGAGCTGGGTCTGCTCCATCGGGAATGTTCCACTGGCTGCTGCTCTGTGGTCAGGAGGGATCAGCTTCGGTGGCGTGATCTCATTCATCTTCGCTGACCTCATTGCCATGCCCCTCATCCTCATCTATCGGAAGTTCTACGGGACCAAGCTCACCCTTCGGATCGTCGGCCTCTTCTATGTGCTTATGGCAACTGCTGGGTTTGCAACTGAAGGCATCTTCCGGCTCTTCCATGCTGTGCCAACGGCCAGAACCCTGCAGGTGACCTCAGCTCACTTCGAGTGGAACTACACGACCGTCCTGAACATCCTCTTCCTCGTCCTGGCTGTCGGCGTGTGGTGGCTTGCACGAAACAAGAAGCGATTCGGGGGTGGCACTGGCTACGCCATCGACCCTGTCTGTGGGATGCAGGTCCGGAAGGCAGATGCTCCGGCGACTGCTGTCGCTGACGGAGACACCCTGTACTTTTGCTCGGACCGCTGCCACAGCCGGTACACGTCCGGACAGAAGACAGCAACGCAGGACGGACACCCGATGACAGTGCTGCCCCTGACAGCCAAACCATCCCACGTCGCATCGGCAACAACGGCAGTCGATCCGGTCTGCGGAATGACTGTGGACACGGCCCACGCTGGTGCACACCGTGACCACGACAGCGTGACCTACTCCTTCTGTGGCCAAGGCTGCGCCAAGAAGTTTGACGCCAACCCGGACCACTACATTCACGAGGTGAAGACATGAGCGAACCATCCGAACAACCAGAGCAACCGACCTTCGCCAGCGAGAGAACATCCTTCGGGGTCTCGACAAGACCCAGGGCGCTGGCAGACCTAAGCGGTACCGCCTGCGAGCCACCAGCATGCGTCCGATTGCACCGCATTGCAGTCCTCCCAGGTCAACCACCCCAGCCTTGGAGGGACGGTTGCCAGATCCTCGCCCGACCGGTGCGGTAGTTGCTGGTTGAGAAGCGTTGAGTCCTGCCTCGTGTATTCGTTGTAGAGCCATCCATACAGACGACTCTCCTTGTTCTGGTGGAACACCTCTGGTGTCAACAGAACGAAGCAGGTTCTCTCTGGGACGCGCCTTCTCATCGGATCAGAGAGTCTCGGATTCGCGTCGAGCATCACGTCAATATTGCGCGCCATTTGATTGCGCAGCACATCGAGGCTGATGCCGCATGAGATGTCCGCCAGCACTTTGGCCTCAAAGAGAACAGCGAACCCCGTCTCTGGAGCAATGTGAACCGTGGGGACTGCGCCCAGAGAATCTCCAGACCATTCAGTATCGCTATTCGCTTCCGTGACGATCAGAGGCTTCTCCGAAGAGGTCAATCAATAGCTCGTCAGTCGACAGTCCACGACCAGCGAAAGCTGACGGGTCTGCCATGATCAGCTTGGCATGCACACGCGTAAGGCGGCTTCCTTCAGCACGTGCCATCGGTGGGGTGGGCATCGCCTCGTTCAGTCGCAGGGCGGATGGAGCTTCATCCCGGAGTCAGCGCTTTCCCGAGGGCCGTGGCAGCGTCGCGGTCCCTCTCTGGTAGAGCATGGGAGTAGACCTTCAGCGTCACCGAGGCGTCCCGGTGGCCAAGCCGCCCGGCGACGGTACGCACATCATGGCCGGCTCCGATGAGCTCAGTGGCAGCGAAGTGGCGCAGCGCATGCAGGTGAGTGTCCACTCCGACCTTCGTTGCGATGGACCTTACGTAGTGGCTGACGATGTCGGGAGCAATCGGGCGCACCAGGTCGTAGGTGAAGATGGGGGAGTCAGGTGTGACGGAGATTCCCAGGTCGGCGGCCCGATCCTCGGTAACCCTCAGGTGACGCTTTAGGGTTTCTTCCCCGAAGGTGTCGAGGGTCAGACGCCTGGCGGCGTGGGTCTTCGTGTCCTTCGTGATGAGCTGCCCCCGGCCCATCGTGGCGACCGACCGCTCGATGGTCAAGGTATGGCCAGTCCAGTCCACGTCACCCCACCGAAGCCCGCACAACTCACCGCGTCGGGCTCCGGTCACCACAGCCAGGGCGATGAGCGTGGCCATGTCCGGGTCGTCTGATTCGGCGGCTTGGATCATGGCCTGCACCTCGGCCACCGTGGGAGCCGTGACGGTCTTCGAGACCAGCTTTGGCGGGCTGGCATCTGTGGCCGGATTGGACGCGAGGAACCTCCATTTGACGGCCTGCCGGAAGCCGGCCCGCAGAATGGCGTGCACCTGTCGCACCGATGCTGGGGCAAGTCCCTCGTCGGTGAGGCCCTGGTAGAACTCGTCCAGCTCGAGGGCGGTGACTTTCCGGGCCGGCACGTGCCCGAGGGCCGGGCTGATGCGCTTGTCAATGAGGCGCCGGTACTCCCGCAGGGTGGTGGGGGAGCGACCCTCGCTGGTGATCTGCTTCAGCCACTTGACGAGCAGCTGGTCGACCGTGATGCCGGCTCCGGCAGTCCTGCCGCTTCGGTTGCCCTCCAACTCCTTGACCAGCTTCGCCAGTGCCTTGTCAGCGGTGGTGACCTCAGGGTCATCGACGGCATACCCCGGCCATCGCCGACTGACCTGGCCGTACTTGCCGGTGACCGGGTCACGTCCGGTCGCCACGCGCAGTTCGTAGACGGCGGACTTGCCCCGTCCTCTCAGAAGCCGCTTGGAACCTTTCATTGGTCCCCGTGTACCTGATTATGGGATATTTATGGGATATCCCTTCCGGTCTCAACTCCGGAAACCGCTCTGACCTGGTGCGCCCCCCGGGATTCGAACCCGGAACCTGCGGATTAAGAGTCCGTTGCTCTGCCATTGAGCTAGAGGCGCCCGACACAGTAAAACTTGCGACTGATCGCGGACGCAACTGCCCGCGATTATGTGGGCATAAGGGTGACCGACGGGGTTCGAACCCGCGACCTCCGGGGCCACATCCCGGCGCTCTAACCAAACTGAGCTACGGCCACCAAGGAGCAATCATTCTGGCACACGTCGCCAGCACTCGGTGCCACCGTTGTAACGTCATGATCCGAGCCCCTGTAGCTCAACTGGATAGAGCGGGTGGCTTCTACCCACCAGGTTGCGGGTTCGACTCCTGCCGGGGGCGCGCAAATCTTCGACCAGCGTATTTATTAGATGAGCTTTGCAGTAGTCGAAGCACTCATCGTGCCGGCCGGGGCCGGGGGGTCTGGTCCCCTGTCTGTCAGTTCTCTCGTCGCCGAGGTTCGCCTCGTCTACCCCGAGGATCGTGCCGTGCCGGCGGTGGCGATCCGGTCCGGCCGGATCAGCCATTCGGCATTGCGTGGTGCCGTGCAAGGCCTAGGGCATCTTTCCCAACTGATGGACATGGTGGAAGTCTCCGACGGCATTGGGCGCCGGGCCGGAGCCTTGGCCGAGTCTCACTTTCTCCAGGGGTATGACGCAGCGCACCTCGCTTCAGCGGAGACGCTCATCGACGAGGCCTCGTTCTCATCGCAGGGAATGGTGGTCTTGAGCGGTCGCTGGCGAATGGTGGCGAGGAGGTCAAACTACTCTTCTGAAATGGGAGAATGGCGAATTGTGAGGGTCAGGTGAGACATCCGCGGAAGGCTCCTGCCCCCGAGGCCAAGGCCGGGCCAGGACCGGGGCCGAAAGGATAACCGTGAGCCCACCCTTCCGACTCGACGTGATCGGCTTCGGCTCGTCGCCATCGGCCATGCAGACCGTCGCCCGTCAGGCACAACAGGCCGGGTTCTCCGGACTTTGGCTCACCGAGAGCGCGCAGCCCGTCTTCAGCATGTGCACGGCGGCGGCGCTGGCCACCGAAGGCCTCGCCATCGGCACCGGTATTGCCGTGGCGTTCGCCCGCAGCCCGATGGTCTCTGCCCAGGCGGCGTGGATGCTGGCCGACGCCACCGGGGGTCGGTTCACCCTCGGATTGGGCACCCAGGTAAGAGCCCACGTGGAGCGTCGGTATTCCGCTGCCTTTGACCACCCGGGGCCGAGACTTAAGGAGTACGTGGCCGCCGTCCGTTCGATCTTCCGAGCCTTCGGGCGCCAGGAGCGGTTGCGGTTTGAAGGGGACTTCTACTCGTTCTCCCTGCTGCCCGATATGTGGTCGCCGGGTCCCATGGACCACGACGATCCGCCCATCTACCTGGCCGGCGTCAGCCCTTGGATGTGCCGGATGATCGGAGAGGTGGCCGATGGGATGCATGTCCACCCGCTCAATACTGCGACCTACCTCGAGCAGGTGGTCCGCCCGGCGGTCGCCGAAGGAGAGATCCGTGCCGGCCGTCGCCCCGGCCAAGTGGCGCTGGCCTGCCCGGTCATGACCATCGTGGGGGACAGTGAGGAAGAGTTGTCGGCTCAACGTGAGGACGTCCGGATGCGCCTCGCCTTTTACGGTTCGACGCCCGGGTATGAAGTGGTCTTTGACACCCATGGCTGGTTCGGTGTCGGTGAGCGGCTCAATCAACTGCAACGGGCCGGTGATTTCGCCGGGATGGCCGCCACTGTCACCGACCAGATGGTCGACGCCTTCGCCGTCACTGCTCCGTGGGAAAGACTGGGCCAGGCACTGATCGATCGTTACGCCTCGGTCGCCAGTCATGTCATCTGCTATTCGGCATCGCCTCAGTGGACGAGCGTTCCGGCCACCTTGGAGCGATGGAGCGACGTAGCCCGCGCGGTGGCCACAGGGAGTCCGTCCTGACCACCCGTTGGGAGGCTCGGCTCGCGTTGGGCGGCACTGGCCATCCATAGTTGCCCCAAGTTCGCCACCGCGAATCGCAAACCCACTGCTGGACTGTGTGGGAGGAGGCGGCCGATGACGGCCCGGGATTGGCGGGCGAGGCTGCCCAGGTCTTTGAACGCGTCTACCGGGCTGACCCGTCGTGGACCAGCACCAACGGGGGCGCGGGGCTCGGACTCTCGATCGCCTGATCGATCGCGGCGGCCCATGGCGGAACGATCACCGCGTCTCCCCTGTCCGGGGGAGGAGCGGTGTTCAGGGTCGACCGTCCCGAGTTGGCCGACCAATCCGTGGCGGCCGAGGATTCCGCCGCTACCGAAATGGTGAGTGGAAGGTGGCCCACTACCCCCTGAGGTTCCCCGGTCTTGTCGGTAAAGAGGAACCGGTCGAGGACGAAATACCGAATGACCCATAGCTGCGCGTAGGCGGCCAAATTGGCACCGTCGACAGCGAAGGTACGCCAGGGGTTGGCGAAACTGACGCTATGGGCCCCGGCATAGCGCACCGCCAGAGTGGAGGACACCAGCCCGGCGACGGACAAGAGGCAGAACGGCACGATTTCACCCGCTCCCGCCCGGCCTCGTACGTTCCACACCCATCGGCGATTGAGCTCGAACGAAGGTCCGGTGCACACTGCGATTGCGAACACATTGGCCACGGTGGGTGAGAAATGAAATACGTCGATACCCACACCGAGGGCGAGGAGACCGATCGCCATGGAGACGATCGAGGCGCCCGAATAGCGGAGCAGCTTTGCTATGGGCACACCCGCTAGCCAGTTCACCCGGATATCTTCGGCTTCTTTGTCTCCGACCATGAGCGATAGGTCGAAATGACGCCGGGGCCCTTGGTGACAGCCGGGGGTGGCGAAATGGGAGAAAAGGCTGCGGGCCGGCCCAGCTGGCTCATAGGGAGTCCCAAGGTTGGCATCTTAGGATCGCCATATGGGTATCGTTCAGGCGCCGAAACCTTCGGCCGGTCCCGACGCAGGGCCCGTGGCCGTCGAGATCGTCGTTCCCGTCTACAACGAGGAACGATTGGTCGAGTCGAGTATCCGGAAGCTCAGGGCGTACCTCGATGCCTCGTTCCCCTTCAGCGCTCTCGTCACCATCGCTGATAACGCCAGCACCGACGCGACCTGGGAGCGTGCCACCGGGCTCGTCGACCAACTGGCGGGTGTCCGAGCCGTCCACCTCGAGGAAAAGGGCCGGGGACGGGCGCTGCGGGCGGCATGGTCGACCTCGGGTGCCGAGGTTGTCGCCTACATGGACGTGGATCTGTCCACCGGGCTCGACGCATTGCTGCCGCTGGTTGCGCCGCTGCTCTCGGGGAATGCCGACCTGGCCATCGGATCGCGTCTCGTCTCTGGCGCGAAAGTCGTGCGTGGTACCAAGCGGGAGTTGATCTCTCGTGTGTACAACCTGATTGTCCGGACAACCCTCCACAACAAGTTCTCCGACGCACAGTGCGGGTTCAAGGCGATCCGCTCGGATCTGGTCAAGGACATTCTGCCCCTGGTCGAAGACAACGGATGGTTCTTCGACACCGAATTGCTTGTGCTGGCAGAGCGAAACGGACTGCGAATTCATGAAGTTCCTGTCGACTGGGTCGACGACCCTGACTCGCGAGTAGATATTGCCCGGACCGCGATGGATGACCTGAGCGGGATCGCGCGTCTGGTGTGGAGCTTCTTCAGGGGTCGAGGAATGGCCGGAGCAGATCTCCTCCCTGCCGGGGTGGCCCCGCCCGACGAGCTGGTTCGGTTCGCCCGAGTGGGGATCATCAGCACCGTCGCCTACGTAACGCTCTTCCTCCTTCTCGAAGGCCCCCTCGGAGCGCTGGTCGCCAATGTGGTCGTGTTGGTGTTCACCACCATTGTCAATACAGTCATGCACGCTCGGTTCACGTTTGCTGCCCGAGGCCCCTTTCTGCGCCGCACCCAATTCCTCGGTGCCGGCACCGTCCTGGTGACGAGTGTCGGCCTCACCACCCTTGCTCTTCTCCTCGCTCACGCAGTGTCGCCAAGCTCATTGCTCACCCGGGTTGCTGCCATTGTCATCGGAACCGGCATCGCCGCACTGGTCCGGTTTTGCCTGCTGCGGGCGTGGGTCTTCCGAGCCCGCAATGCATTGCCATCGCCTGCCCACTATCCCAAGGAGACACTGCGATGACCACCCTCGTTCCCGACGTGGTGCCCGAGGAGTTGGCCCAAGAGCCGTCAACGCCACCTCTACCGGCCCCGTCGACCGCCGGGCCGGCTCGCTGGTGGGTACTCAATGGGCGACCCACCTGGTCGGCGCCGGCGCGTGTCGTCATCTTCGTCTCCACGCTGGTGCTCTATACGTGGCATCTCTCGAGCGTCGGGATGGCCAACTCGTTCTATGCCGCGGCCGTCAAGAGCGGGACCCTCAGCTGGAAGGCGCTCTTCTTCGGCTCTCTCGATCCGGGAAGTTTCATCACCGTCGACAAGCCGCCGGCGGCCCTCTGGATCCAAGAGCTCTCGGGTCGGGTCTTCGGGTTTTCGTCGTGGAGCATGCTTCTGCCTGAGGCACTCGCAGGTGTGGCAACCGTCATGATCCTCTACTACCTGATCCGCCGCTGGGTCGGTGAGGGTGCTGCGATCTTCGGTGCAGTGGCTCTGGCGGTCACGCCGATCGCCACCGAGATGTTCCGTGACAACAACCCCGACGCGTTATTGACCTTCCTCCTGGTGGCGGCGGCGTGGGCGTTATGGTCTGCCCTCGAGACGGCAAAGACCAACCGACTTGTGCTCTGTGCCTCCCTCGTCAGCTTCGCCTTCCTCACCAAGACGCTCGAGGCGTTTATCGTGCTGCCGGCGTTCGGGCTCGTGTACCTGTTGTGTGCCAAACCTCGGCTGGCGCGCCGGCTGGTCCAGCTCAGTTGGGCGGCCTTGGCGCTGGTGATCTCCAGTGGATGGTGGGTCGCCATCGTCGAGCTTTGGCCCGCTTCCTCCCGACCGTACATCGGAGGGAGCACCAACAACTCTGAGCTCAACCTCATCTTCGGCTACAACGGGTTCTCGAGAGTGTTCGGCTCGGGCGGGGGATCGGGCGCCCCTGGCGGAGCCGGTCCGGCATTCGCCGGGACACCGGGTATCGGTCGGATGTTCAACGACCTATTGGGAGGGCAGATCTCCTGGCTGCTCCCATTGGCCATTGTGGGCCTGTTGGGCGGGCTGTGGCTCACCCGCAGAGAGCCCCGAGCGAGTTTGCGCCGCGCCGGGTACGTGTTGTGGGGTGGCTGGACCCTGATGTTCGCCGCTGTCTTTTCCGATGCACAGGGAATCTTCCACCCGTATTACACAGTGGTCCTCGCTCCCGGCATCGCCGCGCTCTGTGGAGCCGGTGTGCCGGCGTTGTGGCGGCTGGGGCGATCAAACCGATGGTGGTGTTGGGCGCTGCCGGTAGCCGTCATCGGTTCGGCGGTCTGGGCCGCGGTTCTCCTTGGCCGCACGCCGCGGTACGACACCTGGTTGGCCCCGAGTCTCGTCGTGGCCGGTGTGATCGGAGCCATCGGGCTTCTGCTCGCACTCATCGGGGTGGTCAGGGCCAAGTTGGCGACCGGGGCGGCGTCGGTCCTCGGAGCCGCGAGCCTGCTGGCCGGTCCCATCGCGTATTCCATCACCACCGTGAACAGTGCCAACGCCGGGGCGTTGGCCAGCGCGGGCCCGGCCACCACCGCGGCGGCCGGCGGTGGCGTGTTCGGGTTCGGTGCGGATTTGCCGGGTGGAGCGGCGATTGGGGCGTTGGGAAGGGGTCGCCAGGGTGGTTTCGGCACCGGCCCAAGTGCCGATCAAGCGGTCGTCTCCTACCTCGAGAAGCACCAGGGCAGTGCCGAGTACATGGTGGCGGTGACCGGATCACAAGTGGCGGCCCCGCTCATCTTGTCGTCGGGCAAACCGGTTATCGCCATGGGCGGTTTCAGCGGCAGTGACCCTGCACCCTCCCTGGCCCAGTTCAAAAAGCTGGTGGCCACCGGAAAGGTCCACTACGTCCTGGTCAACTCGGGGTTGACCGGCTCGATCTCGCTTGGTTCGACATCGAGAGATGGCCCCCCGAACGGGTTCCCTGGCAGACCACCAGGATCATTTCGCCTGCCACCAGGGGTTGAGTCCAACGGCAACGGCCCCCGGGCCGGTGGCCCCCCGGGTGGGTTCCCCGGTGGGACGGGAAGGGCCTTCGGCGGCCCCGGCGGCCGGTCATCCGACGCCAACGCTATCGATCAATGGGTGGAGGTCCACGGGACCAAGGTCTCCTATGGATCCTCGGCGGGTGCTTCCTCGTCGGACGGCACCCTGTACTTCGTGAGCAGCGCCGCCGCGACATGAGGCGGCGTAACCGCGACATGAAGCTGTAACCAAGCCGGCGGGCAGCGCCACCGGCCCGCCATTAGCCTTTCCGAATCGTGTCGGATCATCTGAACCTCGGATTTCCACGGGTGACCATGGCCGGGCGCGCGCGGTGGGTGCGCGCGCTCATCATTGTCGCGGTGTTGGCATCGGGTTTCATCGTGGCCGAGTCCTTGCCAACGCCGGCCGCACACCCAGCTTCCATCACCGGCACTTCATCTTCGAGTTGGGACACCACGCCGACGTGGACGGACACCCTTGAGGACACCGACCAACCCATCGCCATGTCGTCGCCCAACCTGGCCAATCTGGATGGATCGCCGGCGGTGGTGGTGGGGGACCGGCGGGGATTTGTCTATGGGGTCCACCTGTCCGACGGATCCGCCGTGGCGGGATGGCCGGTGACAGACGGCAGCCCACCGGTGGACTCGACGCCTTCGGTTGCCTCCCAGCCCGATGGTCACTCCACTGTGTTGTTCGGGTCTGGAAACGACGGCGACCCCGGCCCGGGCGGGTATCAGGCCTTCAGCTCCACCGGCACCTTCAAGTGGTTCACGCCCGTCGTCAATCCCCCGAGCGACCCGGCACCGGACTCGGGTGTCCAGGCCGGTATGAGCGTCGGGTCGCTTCAGGGTGGGACCGATGTGGTGGCGGGCTCCCTGGGTCAACAGTCCTCTGCCCTCGACGCTGACAACGGCGCCACGCTCGCAGGTTGGCCGTTCTTCAACTCTGACAGCACCCACTCGACGGCTGCTCTCGCTGATCTGTACGGAACCGGCCAGACCGAGGCGATCATGGGTGGCGACCAGTCCGAAGGCGCCGGCCAGGGCCAGCAATACAGCGACGGTGGTCACATTCGCGTTCTGGGCTCCCAGGGAAATCTGATCTGCCGAGCCGATACCAACCAGGTGGTCGACTCCTCCCCGGCCGTGGGCGGATTCCTTACCGGGGGCGCCACCGGCATCGTGACCGGCACCGGCGACTATTTCGCCGGAGCCTCCGACACCAATACCGTCAAGGCCTATGACACCAACTGTGGGCAGCGGTGGTCGACGACGTTGGACGGCAGCACGTTCTCTTCGCCGGCCCTTGCCGACATCGCTGGGAACCGATCCTTGGAAGTGGCCGAGGGAACCGACAACGGGCACTCCGGGTCGGTCTGGGTGCTGAATGCCGCCAACGGCGCTCCGATCTGGCATGACGCCGGTCTGCCTCGGGTCATCGGCTCGGTGGTTACCGCCGACCTCTTCGGTCTCGGCCACCAGGATGTGATAGTTCCGACCATTAACGGCACCTTCATCTTCGATGGAATCACCGGCGCCCAAGTCGACGTGCTCGACCCCAATCTCGGGCTCCAGAATGCGCCACTGGTGTCCAGCGACCCGAACGGAACCGTAGGGATCACCCTGGCCGGTTACGTGGCCGCCGGCAGCCCGGTGCATCTCTACGGGAGGATTGAGCACTTTGAGATTCCCTCGTCCAACGGTGCGCTGGCGGTGGGGAGAGGCTCGTGGCCGATGTTCCATCATGACCCTCAGCTGACGGGAAACGCCGGTGGCACCACACCCCGCGGATCGGTCGCCGCCTGCGACGTGCCCGGTGCCGCCAACCGCGGCTACAACCTCGTCGCCTCCGACGGCGGCGTCTTCTCCTTCGGCGGTGCGCCCTTCTGCGGATCGACGGGAAACATCCGTCTCAACGCCCCGGTAGTTGGGGCGGCGATGGCCCGGAGCACTGGCGGCTACTGGGAGGTGGCCTCCGACGGCGGCATCTTCGCCTTCGGCCAGGCCGGGTTCCACGGTTCGATGGGTGGCCGTCCGTTGAACAGCCCCATCGTGGCCATGGCGACCACCCCTGATGGCCAGGGGTACTGGGAGGTGGCCTCCGACGGCGGCATCTTCGCCTTCGGCGATGCTGGGTACTACGGGTCGATGGGCGGCCGATCCTTGCGGGCTCCGATCGTCGGGATCTCCCCATCGACAAATGGGGACGGGTACCGCCTGGTGGCCTCCGACGGCGGCGTCTTCGCCTTCGGATATGCCCCGTTCCTGGGTTCCATGGGTGGCCGGCCCCTGCACGCGCCCATCGTGGGTCTGACCAACGACACCAATACTGGCGGGTACTGGGAGGTGGGCTCCGACGGCGGGATTTTCGCTTTCGGGGGCGCCCCCTTCCTCGGCTCGGCCGGGGGATACCCGCTGAACGCGCCCATTGTCGGCATGACGGCGACCTCTAACGGCAGCGGTTACCGATTCGTGGCGTCCGACGGCGGGATCTTCAGCTATTCGGCTCCCTTCTTCGGATCCATGGGCGGGATCCCACTGAACCGGCCGATGGTGGCCATGGCTGGATTCTGAGCATTCCGGCGTCGACCGGTACGGGACGTAGACTCCGCAGATGACCGAGGTTCTCGCCGTGGCCAACCAGAAGGGCGGAGTGGCGAAGACCACCACCGTTCATTCCTTGGGCGTGGCATCGGCGGAGCTCGGACGCCGGACGCTTGTCGTCGATCTCGATCCTCAGGCCTGCCTCACCTTCTCGTTGGGCTTCGATTCGGATGCTCTCGATGAGTCTCTGCACGATGTGTTCGTGCGCCGAGCCAAGGTGGGCGACGTCCGGCGCCCCGTTCCCGGAGTGGCCGGCCTCGATCTGCTTCCCGCCACCATCGACCTGGCCGGCTCCGAGGTGCACCTCTTGACCCGAACCGGTCGGGAACACGTCCTCGAAAGAGCGCTCGAGCCGGTACTCGCTGATTACGACCTCATCTTGATCGACTGCCCACCGTCGTTGGGAGTGCTCACCATCAACGGCCTTACCGCTGCCGATGCCGTACTCATCCCGTTGCAATGCGAGGCACTGTCGAATCGGGGAGTGGGCCAACTTCTCGAGACCATCGAAGATGTGCGTACCTTCGCCAACGGGGACCTGAAAGTACGTGGGGTCATCGCCACAATGTATGACGAACGTACAAGACACGCTCGTCACGTCCTCGAAGAAGTCGAGAGCCGCTATGGAATCCCCGTGCTTCAGCCGCCGGTGAGGAAATCGATCCGGTTTGCGGAAGCACCGGCGCGAGGGAAGTCGATTCTCCAGCACGCGCCGAGTTCGGCGGGAGCACAGGCCTACCGGGATCTGGCCAAACTGCTGCTCGACACGCCGGTGAGCGCAGGGACCACCCGTTGATGCCTGAGGGTCTTGACCCATTGGGAAAGCGGGCGCTCTACTGGATGCCGGTCGATCCCCGTGTGGCCGTTTCCACCGGGCCTGAAGCCGAAGGGACAAATTCCCGGGGGAACGACGTTCCGCTGCCGCCGACGGGCGGCCGACGGGCCCGCCCGGCGGGGAAGCATGCGCTCTATTCGACGGCTGTCCCGCCCAAAGAGACCGAGACGGCGATCTTTACCGATACCGGAGCCGACCCACTGCCTCTGCGGGGGTTGCTGGCGGTGGAGTGCTCTGCCTGTGGGTCGGTCACCCGGGTCAGCGTTCTCGACTTTGTGTTGCTTCAGCTCCCGTTCGGTGCCTGGGTGCCGGGACGAACGTTCGACCACCGAATGACCTGCCCGGCGTGTCGGCGTCGAGCCTGGACGAGCGTGACACTGTCCTCGTCGTCGTGACCCCGAGGCCATGACGGTCCTTACGATCGGCCGTCTGTTGCTCGCCGCCGGCACTCCTCATGGCTCGAACCAGCCGACCGGGTTCGTGGGCTCATTGCTCCATTTCCACGGGCCGGCGGCCTACGGGTTGGTGGGCTTCTTGGCATTTGCCGAGGCGGCGCTGTTGCTCGGCTTCTTCATCCCCGGGGAGACGGCGGTGGTGATCGGTGGAGTGCTGGCCAGCCTGCACCAGGTCAACCTGGGATTGATGATCCTCATCGTGGTGGCGTGTGCCATTACCGGTGACTCGGTCGGCTACGAACTGGGGAAGAAGGTCGGCCCCTGGATTCTCGGCCATCGCCCCATGAAGGGAAACCCGGGGGTGGCCAAGACCACCGCGCTGCTCGCACGGTACGGAGGCCCAGCCGTCCTCCTCGGGCGGTTCATCGCGTTCGCCCGGGCGGTGATACCCGGAATCGCCGGGATGAGCGGAGTCCGGTATCGGACGTTTCTCTTCTACAACGCCACCGGGGGGGTGCTGTGGGGAGTCGGTTACACGTTGCTCGGCTATGTCGTGGGTAAGTCGTTCGAGGCCATTCTGAAACAGGTGGGGTCGTGGTCGGCGATCGCTATCGTTTCCGTCGTGGTCGTGGCGTTTGGAGCCCACCTCCTCTACAAACGGCGGAAGGATCGGCCGGCCCATCCGACATTGGTGTCCGCTGCCGACGACGAGACCTGACCGACTAGCCCTCAGCCAGGGAGAACCGCGCTGGGTCGCTGCCCTCTCGGTGGATCCTGTCATGAAGTTCGAGTAGCACACAGTGCGCCAAAGTCTCGCCGTTGGCCTGTCGTTGCATGAACGATTCGATCTCGTCCCACGGACGGGACCAGTGGAGCCGGAGGGTGATGTCCCATGCTGTCGACGCCGGGTGCTCTCGGAGCACGTGTTCGATTTCGTCGAGACGGTCGGCGTGGTGCTGGATGAGCTCTTCCAGACGGCCCGCCAAGTCGGCGAACCGATATTCGTGCCCGGGAAGCACTTCATCAACCCCGAGATTCTGGACCTTCAACAGGGAAGCCAGAAAGTCTCCAAGTGGATTGTGAAACTGCTGGGTGTGGACCGAGATGTTCGGTGTGATGCGTGGAAGGACGTGATCACCGGAGAGCAACAGCCGACGATCCTCGCTGTAGAAGCACACGTGCCCCGGAGAGTGCCCCGGGGTCCAAATGGTGCGCAGGTTCCAACCCGGGAGTTCGATGGCCTTCTCGTCTTCGAAGAACACGTCGGGCTCGGCCATGGTGACCATCGACTTCATCATCATCGAGGCCAGGGTGAGGTCGGGGAGCTTGTCCGCCGGCACCCCCGAATCGACCAGAAGGTGGGTCATGTCGGCCACCAGCTGATCGGTATCGCCATAGCGGGACTCGAGCATGATGGCGTCGTCGGGATGAAGTCCGATCCAAGCACCCGACGATTCGCGGATCCTTCCCGCCAATCCGTAATGGTCGGGATGAATATGGGTGACCAGCACGGCTCGGACGTCGGAGATGCTCCCGCCCGCCAGCGCCAGTCCGTCCCCGAGGCTGGTCCAGGCCTCGTCGGTGTTCCAACCGGCGTCGACCAGAGCCACGCCGCCCCCATCAAGCTCGAGCGCATAGACCAACACGTATCTGAGGGGATTGTTGGGGATGGGGACGGGAATCGACCACAGCCCGGGTCGGACCCGCTCCACGGGAGGGAGGACCTTGCGGTCCCAGGCTTCCTTTTGCAGTGTCCCGGTGACCACAACCATGGGGGCACGGTACTCACCGGACCCGGTACCCGCCACATGGTGCCGACGAGTGGGGTCGAGGCGGGACTCTGCACGGACGGAATCGAGTACGGGGATACTTTGCGGTCCGGAGCGTTTCGAGCCTCCCCGAGGAGGATGTCGATGACCGCCCCTACCGTGACCTCTGAGGTCAACGGCACCCAGTTTGGGAATCGTTGACCAGGTCAGTTTGGGAATTCTGTCCAACTGTGACCGATTCCGTCCAAACGTCGTTGCACCCACTATTGCACCCACGACCACCTCACCCGTTTCTCCCAAAGCTATTGGCAGTGGGTCTGTCCGTGGTCACCAGCGGGGACCTCAGCTGGCCAATCCGGGGACTTCTCGATGGCCACGGACATCAGTTGAACACGACGAAATGTGTGGTTGACCATCGGCACAACCGACGAGAGGCTCAAGGTGAGAGGGCTGCTTGACGATGATCCTCACTGTGCCCAAACGTGGCGTAGTGAGAGGCGAATCGAAGATGAGTGGTGCCAGGCAGGGCAACGCATGGACAATAGCGTCGGACGGAATGATGAGGCGCATACTTGTCGTAGCAGGAATCGCCGTGACTGCGCTGACGCTGGCAGCATCCAATTGGGCCAGCGCCTCACTAACGGCAGCATCAGTGCCAGCACCAATAACGGGGCTCTCGCTGCCCATCTCGACACCGCCAGTCTCGGCACAGCCAGCGACAATGCGAGCTGCAACGGCACTGTCAATCGGAACTGGACAGCAGACGTTTCTCGATGTGCTGAACAATAGGGGGGGACCGGATTTCGTTGCCGTCCCCGACTCCAACTTGGTAGATCTGGTATATGCCGTGTGCGCCGACTTGTCAGGTGGCTATACCGTTGTTCAGACGCTCCAAGCCACCCTATTGGCGGCGGAGGTATACCGACCGAGTTGGGTTCTGGCCGATGGCGACATGGGCTTCCTGATTGGCGCTGCCGTGTCGGGAGTGTGTCCACGGTTCGCTTCTCTGGTCGAGCAGTGGGTGCTTGCGAACGGTGGGAGTGTGGGAGTGGCTTCCTGATGGACGCAACACGGTTGGAGTTGCGAGTCTGGACGAATCCACATCAGAGGGCTTCGGACCGTTCGGAGGGAGACGGAACAGCGGGCGCTTCGCCAGGTGGACAGAGTGCAGCCTTGGTGTTCCCCACGTCCATTGGCCTTCCCACGGGCACGGCCACTACCGGCTTTCCTTCCGGCGTGCGACCAAGGCCACTGGTCTCGGTGAGGACTGGACACCTCATAAATTGCGCCATTCGTGCACGTCGCTCATCAGCGCGAGCGCGGTAGCCGATACGGTCCTGGCCAACTGGGGCGGACACACCGATACCCGAATGCTCAAGGAGGCCCATCGCCATCAGGTGACGCCCATGGTCACGGGTGCCGTTGCCGCCGCCGAAGCCCTGTTCGGGGGGAATCTGACACCCCGGCTGCGTAAAGAGGTCTACTGCACCCCTATTGCACCCAGGGCCAGTTTGGAGGTCAGGAGGCGCCGACGCCAACGTCCTGAACTGCATCTTCTGGTCGGGAAGGGGGGATTTGAACCCCCGACCTCCTGCTCCCAAAGCAGGCGCGCTGCCAAGCTGCGCTACTTCCCGGTATCTCTGTTCCCGGCAACTCCGACCGGAACTGGCCATGCGGCCCCGCTCAGCCGGCTGAGCTCAGATTCCATGACCGCAACGTCAGGAGCGTACATGCATCCCGTCAGCCGTTGTGACTGTTGTGAGGCGAGGTGATCCTCGGGGTAGCGTCACGCCGATGCCGACCGTCCGTGTGGCCATCTTCGATCTCGGGAGCAACTCGTTCCACCTGATGGTGGTGGATGCCTCGCGTGACGGCGTGCTCATCCCAGTGCTCCGTCGTCGGTCTTTTCTGCACCTGGGTACAGAAGTGGCCCGAACCGGTGGTGTGCCTGGCGACCGTGCTGCGAGCGCGGTGCGGACTGTGCGCAGGCTTCGCACTGCCGCCGATGAAGCGGGGGTCGACGTGGTGGTGGCCCTGGCCACCGCGGCATTGCGCGATGCCACTAATGGCCAGAAATTGCTCGGCCGCCTCGAACGGGTGATCGGTTGCCCCATCACTCTGTTGACCGGCGAGGAAGAGGCGCGACTCTGCTTTTTCGGGCAGCGGGCGGGAGTCTGGGTCGGGAGCGAACCGGTACTCGGGCTTGATCTCGGCGGAGGGAGCCTCGAAGCCGGGATAGGTGACGCTCTCGACGTGTACGCGGTGACCAGTGTGGCCCTGGGCACGGCCAGGCTGCGCGGAGAGTTGGACAGTGGTGAGCTCCTGACGGCACGGGACAGGGCCCGGGTGGTGGAGCTCACTCAGGAGAGGGCAGAACCGATCCGATCCATTCTTGCCGGCTATCCCGCCGCCGGCCATCGAGCCATCGCCAGCGGCGGAACTGTACGAGCACTGGCCCGCCTGGCCATGGGGCTGCACCGCTCTCTTCCATCATCCCGCTCGGTCTCGGCCTTGCAGGTCAATCAGGTCGAACTCCCGGCCGGTCAGTTGCATGAGCTGGCCGACCGATTGGCCACACTCGATCTCGATGCCCGGTTGGCGCTTCCCGGAATGCAGGCCCGACGGGCGCCACTTCTTCCCATCGGAGCCGTGATGCTATCGACGTTGGTCGAGATGCTCGGACTCGAACGACTGGTGGTCAGTGAGTGGGGCCTGCGAGAAGGAGCGGTGTTCGGCGCCCTCTCCTTGCGCTCTGAGCGGCCATCAGATCAGACGGTCGCCCCGGACTTTCCCGCTGGCGCTGGTTGAGTCCAGGTACTTCCCGCTCGTCTCAGGTCTTCTTACCCAGGATCCGGTTCATCCCGGTGTTGCAGACAGGGCATTTTCCTTTGGCCGAACGACGGCCGTTGGCCATTTCGACTTCTTCTCCGTCGAACTCCCGCTTTTCGCGGCACTTCACGCAGTAACCCTCATACGACGCCATGGTTCCTCCTCGGACTGGGATGGTGACAATCGGGTGAATGGACGTACCGAACGTATCTGGGGAGGGATGAAGAAGGGGGGATGGGGCCAGCCCGCGCTAGCTATTGGCTAGCACGGGCTGGCGGGAAATGGGGGGCCAGCACCGTCCTCACGGGCGGTGCGGGACTGGGTCGCATGTCCAAACAGTCCCCAATAGGATGCGCTTCATGACCGTCTACGATCCCCCCATCCACTCCCTTGCCGGCGACGAATCCTCGGTAGGCCGGTATCGGGGCAAAGCGCTCCTCATGGTGAATGTGGCGTCGAAGTGCGGGCTGACCCCGCAGTACGAGGGCCTCGAGCGACTGCAGAAGACCTACGGTGAGAGAGGGTTCACGGTGCTGGGCTTTCCGTGCAACCAGTTCGCCGGCCAAGAGCCGGGCGGCTCCGAGGAGATCGCTTCATTCTGCTCGGCGACCTACGGGGTCACCTTCCCGATGTTCGAAAAGATCGACGTGAACGGCGAAGATCGCCACCCGATCTACGACCAGTTGAGCGGGTTCCCCGATGACGACGGCGAGGCAGGCGACGTGCAGTGGAACTTCGAGAAGTTCCTGGTCTCCCCGGATGGAAGCATCGTGCATCGATTCCGACCCATGATCGACCCCGAGGCACCCGAGGTCATCGATGCCATCGAGGCCGCACTCCCAGGCTGATGACGGAGTCGACAGACGGCGACGAGGCGGTGATCGGAAGCTTGTGTGAGGTATGGGCGTCCGTTGCCGATGCCTGCCGCCAACTGGACGAAAGCCAATGGGCCCTCCCCACTGACTGTCCGGGATGGTCGGTGCGGGATCAGATTTCGCACTTGATCGGCGTGGAGCGCACGTTGCTGGGTGATCCGATGCCGGAACCGGTCAGCGAAGCGCGCCCCTATGTGAAGAACCCGATCGGCGCATTGAACGAGTCGTGGATCGAGGTCCGCCGGGACACACCGGGGCCAGAGGTGTTGGCGGAGTTTGTCGATGTTACCGATCACCGGTTGGCGGCCCTCAGAGCGTTTCCTCCAGCCAAATTCGACGAGGTCGGGTGGAGCCCGATCGGCCAGGTGCCCTATCGCGAGTTCATGGGTACCCGCGTCCTCGATTCGTGGGCCCACGAACAAGATGTGCGTCGGGCTCTCGATCATCCCGGTGGCCGCAACGGCGCCGGAGAGAGACTGGTCCTCGATCGGTGTGCAGGGGCGATGGCCTATGTGGTGGGAAAGAAGGTGAAGCCCCCTGAGGGCTCCACCATCCTGTTCGAAGTGAGCGGGGAGTTGGGTCGTCAGGTGCCGGTCATGGTGGAGGGCGGTCGCGCCCGGGTGGCACCGCACGTGCCGACCGACCCGACGGTCACGCTGGCCATGGACCAGGAAGCATTTTGGCGGCTCGGATTCGGGCGGGCGACAGCCGCGGAAGTCCTGGCCTCCGGCCAAGCCGACGTGGTGGGTGATGTAGCTCTGGGGCACCAGGTGCTCGAGTCGATGAGCTTCATGATCTGACCCGCCCTTTCGGTCCTGACTTGCCCGTTCCGATTCGGCAGCCAGCGGAACCATTCGACATTCAAATTGTTCCGCCTCGCGGCGAAATGGGAAATAGAACCTGTGGCAATTCGCCGCGACGTGGAATTGTTGTGAATCTCGAGAGTGACACCCTCTACCTATCGTCCGCCTCATGAACTGCCTCTGCTGGAACTGCGCTCCGAATACCGGATTGCGCTACTCGTGTACCGCCCTTCCTCGTTCGCCGCACCAACGAGACCCTCGCCACGCCGGACCCGGGGTCCCCGGCGCCGAAGGCCAACCCTTGCGAGGCCGGCCTCTGCGCCGGGCTGCGTTGGCCGTCCTCCTCCTCTCGGGGCGACCGTGTGCGATCTCCGAAGTCGAGAAGACCATCGAAGTGTGGGGGTACCAGATCGGAGGACCCAAGCCGCGCAAGGCGCTCGCCGATGCCCTCGCGTACGAGGCCGATCGGGGATGGGCTCACCGAGTGGCGAGGGGACGTTATGGGACAGGCCGCATCTCGGTCGGAAGTCGATACCGAATCTTGGCGTTTCTTCATTGACCGGAGGCACCGGAAAACGGGTCCCCGGCGACCGGTAGACTCACCTACTCGTATGCGAGCCACAGCAGCGCCCGAAGAGGGCAACAGGGTCCGTCTGTCCGTAGAGGTCGATGAATCGGAGGTCGACGAAGCCCTCAATGAGGTTGTGCGTCGTCTGTCACGTGAGATCCGGGTGCCCGGGTTCCGACCCGGAAAAGTTCCTCGCCGAGTGATCGAGGCTCGCCTCGGCGGCGCCACAGCTCTGCGCGGTGAGGCCCTACGCGAGGCTCTCCCTGACTTCTATGCCCGGGCAGTCTCGGATACCGAGGTCGACCCCATCGACCGACCCGAGATTGACATCACCGCCGGCGACGAATCAGGGGCTGTGTCCTTTGATGCCATTGTCGAAGTGCGACCCACTGTGTCCATTGCCGGATACCAGGGTTTGGTGGTGACGATCCCAGGGGTGGACGTTCCCGACGAGGAGATCACTGCTCAGATAGACCGGCTTCGGGCAACCTCCGGCGAACTCGCCGAGGTGGAGCGTCCGGTGCAACAAGGTGACCAGGTCACGGTGGACATCACGGGGACACGTAGCGAGGGATCCGACGATGTCGACAAGGTGGACGGCGGAGACGGCGCCACAGTCAGCGATGACGATCTCAGCGCCGAGGATTTTCTCTATGAAGCGGGTAGTGGGGGAGTGGTTCCAGAGCTCGATGAGGCGTTGATCGGTGCGAGTGCAGGCGACACCATCACCTTCGACTCGACCATCGAAGGACTCGGTCAGACGGTTTCGTTCTCGGTGGTGGTCAAGGACGTGAAGGAATTGGTGCTCCCCGACGTCACCGACGAGTGGGCGGCGGAGGCCTCAGAGTTCAACACCGCCGGTGAGCTCAAGGCGGACATTGCCAAGCGACTCAAACAGAGACACATCGTGCAGGCCCAGTTGGCCCTCCAGCAGAAGGCCATCGAAGCGTTGGTGGAACTGGTCACAGAGGAAGTTCCCGAGATACTGGTGCAGGGCGAGCTACGCGAGCGGATCCACGACCTCAACCACCGGCTGGAGCAACAAAAGATCGGGCTCGGCCAGTTTCTCGCCGCCACCGGGCGCGATGAACAGGAGTTCTTGGATGAGCTCCGGGCCGGGGCCCTCCAAGGCGTCAAGTCGGACCTGGCCCTCCGGTCCCTGGTGGAACTGGAGCACGTGGAGCTCACTGATGAGGAGCTCGATACCGAGTTGGCCACCATGGGTGAGCGGCTCGAGATGAACTCCGACCAGGTACGCGAACAACTCGAACAGGGTGGGCGCCTCTCGGCGGTACGCTCGGACCGACGCAAGGCCAAGGCCCTGCGATGGCTGCTCGACAACGTCGAGTTGGTGGATGAGGAAGGAAATCCCGTGTCACGGGACGCCCTGAAAGTGAATCAGGCAGAGGAGGACTCGGAGTGAGCTTCACGGACGCATCGAACTCGATGGACGCACAGGCCTACAGCGTGCCGTGGGTGGTCGAGTCGACCAGCCGGGGTGAACGCAATTACGACTTGTACTCCCGGTTGCTGCGGGAACGGATCATCTTCCTCGGGACCCCGATCAACGACACGGTCGCCAACTTGGTCTGTGCCCAATTGTTGTTCCTCGAATCGGAAGAGGCGGACAAGGACATCCACCTCTACATCAACTCACCGGGCGGAGACATCACCGCACTGTTCGCCATTTACGACACGATGAAGTACATCAAGCCGGACCTGTCCACGTTCTGCTTCGGCCAGGCAGCTTCGGCCGCCGCCGTGCTGCTTGGGGCGGGTACCCATGGCAAGAGGTTCGCACTTCCTCACGCCCGGATCCTGCTCCACCAGCCTTTCGGCGGCGTGGAAGGGCAAGCCAGCGATATCGAGCTGCAGGCCAAAGAGATTCTGCGGATGCGCGATCTCCTGAACGGGATGCTGGCCAGCGATACCGGCCAGACCACGGAGAAGGTGTCAAAAGACACCGACCGAGATTTCATCATGACGGCTGAAGAGGCGGTGAGCTACGGCTTGATCGACGAAGTGATCACTGCTCGCGACCTGGTGGGCGTCGAGGCTGTCGGCGCCGCCTAGGACGCAAAGATCGAGTGGCGAACGATCGGTCAGGGGCCGACCAGCCGCTAGAGTTGGACATCGGCCAGCAGTAGTTGCGGTCAGTGGTAGATGGCAGTATCGGACAGAAGGACGAGGGGCACCGACGTGGCGAAGTTCGGAGACGGGGGCGACCTGGTGAAGTGCAGCTTCTGCGGGAAGTCGCAGAAGCAGGTGAAGAAACTCATCGCTGGACCCGGCGTCTACATCTGCGACGAGTGCATCGAACTGTGTAACGACATCATCGCCGAGGAGCTTTCCGATACTACGGAGCTGTCATTCGAAGAGCTTCCCAAGCCGAAAGAGATCTACGAATTCCTGAACGATTACGTCATCGGCCAGGAGTATGCGAAAAAGATCCTGTCGGTTGCCGTCTACAACCACTACAAGCGGGTCCAGGCGGGTAACGACAGTTCCCACGACAATGATGTGGAGTTGGCCAAATCCAACATCCTGCTCTTGGGCCCGACCGGATGCGGCAAGACCCTCTTGGCGCAAACGCTTGCCCGCATGCTCAACGTGCCCTTCGCCATTGCCGACGCCACGGCGCTGACCGAGGCGGGTTACGTCGGCGAAGATGTCGAGAACATCTTGTTGAAGCTGATTCAGGCAGCGGACTACGACGTCAAGCGGGCCGAGACCGGCATCATCTACATCGACGAGATCGACAAGATTGCCCGGAAGTCGGAAAACCCGTCGATTACCCGGGATGTCTCCGGCGAGGGCGTGCAACAGGCACTGTTGAAGATTCTTGAAGGCACCACGGCGTCGGTGCCACCGCAAGGTGGGCGCAAACACCCCCATCAGGAGTTCATCCAGATCGACACCACCAACATTCTCTTCATCTGTGGTGGGGCATTCGCCGGGATCGACAAGATCATCGAAAACCGGATAGGACGCAAGGGGATCGGCTTCCGGGCCGAGGTGCGCAAGGCGGCGGACCGCGGTGACGATTCCGAACTGTTGCGCCATGTACTCCCCGAGGACCTCATGAAGTTCGGTCTCATTCCCGAATTCATCGGGCGCCTGCCGGTGATAGGAGCGGTGGCGCACCTCTACAAAGAGGCACTCATTCGTATCCTGGTCGAACCCAAGAACGCTCTCACCCGCCAGTACAAACGCGTATTCGAGCTCGACCATGTCGAACTCGAGCTGACCGACGATGCGCTCGAAGCCATCGCCGAGCAGGCACTGCTTCGAGGCACCGGGGCAAGGGGCCTACGGGCCATCCTCGAGGAGGTCCTACTCGAGGTGATGTACGACCTTCCCAGTCGGACCGACGTGTCCAAGTGCGTTGTCGACCGGTCAGTGGTGCTCGACAAGGTCCATCCGACCCTGGTGCCGTTGAAGAGCACGCCGGCCAAGGCCCGCACCCGCCGGGCCGCCTCATAGCCGGGTAGTGACGTTGGGGCTTCGGCCGTTTCGACCATCCATTCCCAAGCCACCCGATCCACAGTGACGACTTCATCTCATTCGGCCACTCCGGCCACCGCCCGCTTCGATGATCTTCCCGAAGCCCTTCAGTGGCTCGACTCGCACATCAATTTCGAGTTGAACATGCCCGACGGGCGGTCCGTACCGACCCTCGATCGGATGCGCGATCTCATGAGCGTCCTCGGCGACCCGCAAATGGCCTATCCCTCGATCCACCTGACCGGCACCAACGGCAAGGGGTCGACCGCGGCGATGGCCACCGCGCTCTTGGTGGCCCAGGGCTTGTCGGTGGGCACCTACACCAGCCCAAATCTGAGTCGGGTCAACGAGCGCATCGCCCGGAACGGGGAGCTCATCGATGACGAGGCGTTTCGAGAGGTGCTCGAAACACTGTCCCGGGTGGAGCCCTTGGTGGAGGATCGGCTCACCCGTTTCGAATTGCTGACGGCAGCCGCTCTGATGTGGTTTGCCGACGAGGCGGTCGATGTCGCCGTCGTCGAAGTCGGCCTGGGCGGTCGGTGGGACTGCACCAATGTGGTTGATGGCAACGTGGCGGTGATCACCAACGTGAGCTTTGACCACACCGAGGTTCTGGGACCGACACTGGAGGACATCGCCGGTGACAAGTCCGGCATCTTCAAGGAGGGGAGCCGGGTCATCATCGGTGAGACCGATCCCCACCTGGTGGCGCTCTTGCGCGACAGGGCCATCCAGTCTGGTGCCCTCGAGGTCTGGTTCCGTGGGGAGGAGTTCGGATGTACCGCCAACCGGGTGGCGGTGGGTGGCCGTCTGATCGACGTCCGGACCCCCGGCGCCGCCTATGGCGAGATTCTGGTGCCCTTGCACGGGGCCCACCAGGGTGACAATGCCTCGTGCGCCCTGGCGGCGGTCGAGGCGTTCTTCGGTGCACCCCTGCACGAGGATGTGGTGGAGGACGCGTTTGCCCGAGTTCGGGTGCCCGGTCGGCTCGAGATCGTGAAGCGTCATCCACTGGTCGTGCTGGACGGGGCACACAACGTGGCCGGAATGATCGCCCTGGCCCGCTCGCTGGTGGAGGAGTTCACCGTCGACGGCGACGCGGTGGCGGTGGTGGGAATGCTGTCCGGGCGTGATCCGTCCGCCATGCTCGACGCTCTGGTGTCCGCCGGGATCCGTTCGGTAGTGGTCTGCGCCCCCGATTCCCCTCGGGCCATGCCCATTGACGTGGTGAGCGAAGCTGCAGTCGCACTGGGCATGGAGGCGACGGTGGCAGACACCCCGTCTGAAGCGGTGACGGTGGCCATTGACCACGCCGGTGATGACGGCCGGGTAGTGGTGTGTGGCTCGCTGTATGTGGTGGCCGATGCCCGCCGGCTCCTCATTCCCGACCAGGTCTGACGCTCGGGTCAGAAGTCCGGTTCTGACACCCGGCCGGGCTTCGGCTAGCCTGCCCCGCTCGTGGGACGAACTCTGGTTATCTGCAAGCCCGATGCTGTCGAACGGGGTCTCTCGGGCGAGATCATTGGGCGCATCGAGCGCAAGGGCCTCCGGTTGGTCGCTGCCGAGCTCAGGCTCATCACGACCGAGGAGGCGGGTCGTCACTATGCCGAGCATGACGTCAAGCCGTTCTACGGTGAACTGGTGGCCTTCATCACGCGGTCCCCGGCCCTGATCATGGTGGCCGAGGGCCCCGAGGATGCCTTCAAGGTGGTGCGCACCCTGATGGGCGCCACCAACCCGGTGGACGCCGCTCCGGGCACGATCCGGGGGGATCTGGCCCTCGAGATGGGTGAGAACCTGGTGCACGGCTCGGATTCGACCGAGTCGGCGGCGCGGGAGATCGAGATCTTCTTCCCCAAGATTAAGCCTTCCTGACCTGGTCCTTTACCCGACGGAGCCCGGGGACCCCAGAAGTGGTCCTTGTGCCGATGCGATGGGTGCCGTAGCGTTGGCGACAGATCCCGCGTAGACTGCTCTGCGAATACAGCGCAATGCATGTGTGAGTCAACACAGGCACGCTGTCCCACCCGATCCCCCACGGAGGGTTGCATCTCTGATGCGCGATAACCGTTTTTCCCTGTTAGGCCGAGATATGGCCGTCGACCTTGGTACCGCCAACACCCTGGTGTACGTGCGTGGTCGAGGAATCGTCCTGAACGAGCCCTCGGTGGTCGCCGTCAACGTCAAGGACGGTCGACCATTGGCGGTCGGCACCGAAGCCAAGCGAATGATCGGTCGTACCCCGAGTCACATCCAGGCCATCCGGCCGCTCAAGGACGGGGTCATCGCCGATTTCGAAATCTGCGAGAAGATGCTCCGGTATTTCATTCACCGGGTCCACCAGCGCCGCTTTGCCAAGCCCCGCATGGTCATCTGCGTTCCTTCGGGTATCACCGGAGTAGAGCAACGAGCGGTGATGGAAGCGGCAGAGTACGCCGGGGCCCGCAAGGCATTCATCATCGAGGAGCCGATGGCCGCGGCCATCGGTGCCGGGCTGCCGGTGCATGAGCCAACCGGCAACATGGTCGTCGACATCGGTGGCGGCACCACCGAGGTGGCAGTCATCTCCTTGGGCGGCATCGTGACCAGTCAGTCGATCCGCATCGGCGGCGACGAGTTGGACGAGGCCATCGTGTCCTTCATCAAGAAGGAGTACAGCCTGGCATTGGGTGAGCGAACTGCCGAGGAGATCAAGATCGCCCTTGGCTCCGCCTTCGATCTCGAGGAAGAGCTACATGCGGAGATTCGGGGCCGCGACCTGGTCTCCGGCCTCCCGAAGACAGTGGTCATCTCCACTCAGGAGATCCGCAAGGCAATCGACGAGCCGGTGGCGGCCATTGTGGACGCGGTGAAGGTCACCCTCGATCGGACCCCGCCGGAGCTCGCCGCCGACATCATGGAACAAGGCATCGTGCTCACGGGCGGGGGCGCGTTGTTGCATGGCCTGGACAGCCGCCTGACCCAGGAGACGGGCATGCCGATCGTCGTGGCCAGAGACCCGCTCAACTGCGTTGCCATCGGCAGCGGGCAGTGCCTCGAGGAGTTCGAAGCACTGAAGCAGGTTCTCATCACGTCATCTGCTCGCTGAAATAAGGGAGCTTTCCTGTGGCGAAGTTGCGGCGGTCCCGCCGACCTCGCACCACACTGCTGATTCTGCTGTTGGCGTCGATCACCATCATTACGCTCGACGCCCGGGGCGGTTTCGGCCGGATCACCTCCGGGGTGAAATCGGTGGCCGCTGACACGTTTGCCCCTATCCGCTCGGGCGTCAATGACATCATCGAGCCGATGGGGAGCTTTCTGGCCGGGTCCGTTCACTACGGCGCCGTACGCCAGCAGAACCAAAAACTCCAACAGCAAATCCGCCAGCTCCAACAACAGGGGGCCCGATCGGCCCAGACCGAACAGTCCCTGCAACAGCTGAGTGCCGTCCTCCACCTGCCTTATATCGGAAACCTCCAGACAGTTCCGGCCGAGGTCATCGACTACGAATCGAGCAACTTCGCCGCCACCATCGACATCAGTGTGGGTCGGGCCGATGGAGTGCAGTACAACATGCCGGTAGTGGCGGCCGGGGGACTGGTGGGTCGGGTGGTTCAGGCCAACCACCACACCGCCACGGTCCGACTTATCAGCGACGGGGCCTCGTTGGTGGATGTTCTCTATGGGACACCCGGCGCCTACGCCGCGGTGACGGGTGAGGGATCGGGCAAGCCACTCTCGGCCGACCTGGTCCCGATCAACACCCCGCTTGCAGTCGGCGAGCTGTTCGTTACCAGCGGACTGAACGGAGCCATCTTCCCCCCCAATATTCCGGTGGCCCGGGTCACCAGTTCGAAAACCGGGGTCTCGGCGACGGAGGAGTCGGTGACCCTGCAACCACTCGCCGATCTGACCAATCTCCGCTACGTGTCGGTCGTCCTATGGGACCCGACGTCACCATGAGTGCACCTCCCGTGGCAGGCCGTCCGTGACCATCCGAGATGCTGCCCGGGTGACCCTGGTGGTCTTTGCCTTCATCGTCGTGCAACAGACCCTGATGCTCGATATCCGCATCGGCGGGGTCCATCCCGACATCATGGTGCTGTTGCCGATGGCCGCCGGATTGGTGGGTGGACCCGGGCGGGGGGCAACCATGGGCTTTGGGAGTGGATTGGTGGCCGACTGCCTCCTTCCCACCCCGTTCGGCCTCTCCGCCTTCATCGGCGCGTTGATCGGATTCGGGGTGGGACTGGCCACGGGGGCCCTGGACAGGTCCTCGTGGTGGCTTCCCACTGTGGCCGCTCTGGTGGCCGGCGTGTTGTACGAGGTGTTCTACGCCCTTATCGGTTCCATTCTGGGCCAACCTCAGATGCTCCACGTCGGTGTGACCCGGACCGCGTTGCTGGTGGCGGTGTGCAATGCGGTGCTGGCGGTGCCGGCGGTCCGGATGGTGGGATGGGCATTGCCGAAGGTGTCGACGGAGGGGATGCCAACCTCGATGGCCGGCAGCCTCCGTTGAGGCCGGCTGCCCAAGACCGGGCTCGCGACCAATTCGGCTCATTCAGTTGGCAAGATGGTGCCCGGTGAAACGCACTCTCCGACATCCTCTTCGCGGACCCCGGCGATACATGCATCCCGACCGCCAGCGGCCTGTCCGCCGCAAGGCCCCGCGTCAGCCCAAGCTCCACCAGAGCCGATTCTCGGTGGAGGCGGTACTCGACGCACCCGACTCGACCGCGTCCCGACCCGCTCTCCGACTCCGGATCACCGGGCTGATCGTCGTCGGGCTGTTTGCGGTCCTGGGACTGCGCCTATGGACACTTCAGGTACTGCAGGCCCCCGCCGCAGCCAACGCGGTCACCGCCAATCAGATCCGGGCCGTGTCAGTCACCCCCTCCCGGGGATTGATCCTCGACCGGTATGGGAACCCGTTGGTGAACAACGTGTCCACCACCGAGATCACCCTGTCGAGAAACGCCGCGACCCAGAACCCCGACGTGGTGGGCCGGCTGGCGGCGTTGATCGGTGAAACGTCGGCGCAAGTCAACGCGGCGGTGGCCGACACCCGGTACAGCCTGTACAAACCGGTACCCGTCCTGGCCAACGCCCCAGTGGCCGATGTCCTTTACATCATGGAACATCCCGGTGAGTTCCCGGGCGTGGCCACTGCGCAAATCTCTGAGCGCAACTACCCCCAACTCGAATACCCCGGACCGGCCCAAGACGGCTACCCGGCCTCCCAGACCCTCGGCTACGTGGGGAGCATCAACGCTGCGGAGCTCAAGTCGCGTACCTCCCAGGGCTACCAGACCGGCGACCCTTTCGGGCAGTCGGGCCTGGAGTACCAGTACGAATCGGACCTGCATGGGATCCCGGGCCAGCAGCAACTCGAGGTGGACTCGACAGGTCACGTGGTGGGCACCCTGAAGTCGGTCCCGGCCACACCGGGCGACAACATTGTCACCAACATCGACACCGGCTTGCAACAAGTGGCGGACAACGCCCTGGCCAGCCAGATCGGCACGTTGCGCAACCACATCGATCCGAGCTGCAACAACAGGACCGGTTGCTATCCAGCCGCGACCGGTGGGGCGGTGCTGGTGCTGGATCCGAGGACCGGGGCGGTGCTGGCGTCATCATCGTTCCCCTCGTACAACCCGTCGATCTGGGTAGGCGGCATCTCCAATGCCGCCTACACCGCCCTGAAGGACCCGGCCAACAATCTGCCCCAGATCGATCGGGCTATCGGCGGTGTGTACACCCCCGGGTCGACCTTCAAGCTGTCCACCAGCACTGCCGCCCTCGACGCCGGGCTGTGGAACGCCACGGATACCTACGACGACACCAACACCTTCAATGTCCCCGGCTGCAAGGCCAACTCCGGTGCCACCGGGTGTGTCCTCCACGACGCCATCGGCGACAGCGGTGGGATCCTCAACATCTCTCAGGCCCTGACGGTGTCGAGCGACGCCTTCTTCTACAACCTGGGGGCGCTGTTCTTCGAACAGTCGGCCACCTACGGCCAGACCCCGATTCAGAATCAAGCTGCCCAGTACAGCTTGGGCCAGCTCACCGGCATCGATCTTCCCAACGAGAGCGTCGGGCGGGTGGACAGCCAGGCCGAGCGCCAGAAGCTCCACGCCGAGGCTCCGGCCGCCTTTCCCAATACCCAGTGGTACACCGGGGACAACGTGGAGATGGCGTTCGGGCAGGGTGCCACCGTTATCACTCCCATCGAGCAGGCGGTGGCCTACTCGACGTTCATCAACGGGGGCACCCGGTACGCCCCGCAGGTCGCCGCCGCCGTGGTCTCCCCGTCCGGCGTGGTGGTCAAGAAGATGGCTCCCCAGGTGACCGGTCATGTGAGCCTGCCGGCCACGACCTACCAGCCGCTACTGGCCGGGTTCGAGGGGGCCGTGCAGGCAGCCAACGGCACCGCCAATGGCGCGTTCCAGGGATCGCTGTTCCCTATCAGCGATCTGGCCGGCAAGACAGGTACCGCCGACACCGTACAGAACAAGGAGCCCACTGCTTGGTTCGTGGGATTTACCACCACCCCCCAGTACGTGGTGGTGTGCGTCATCGACCAGGCCGGCTACGGCGCGGCGGCGGCGGCTCCCGTGGTGAGGACCATCTTTGACTATCTGGCCGCCCACCCGGTCGGACCGGCGGCCATTCCTCCGGGCAATCAGGTGATCCAGTCGACCACGCCGGTTCCCCTGATCACGGCGACGACCACCACCGCCGCGCCTGGGGCCGGGACCTCGACCACCACCGCCGCGCCTGGGGCCGGGACGTCGACCACCACCGCCGCGCCTGGGGCCGGGACGTCGACCACCACGTCCACCACGGCGCCGGCGGGGGGGGCACCTGGCTGATGCAACAGGTGCGATCCGGTGTGAGGGGGTCCGATGGCGACCCCAGGCTGGACAAGGCGGTGGCGACTCCCCGGCCGCCGGCCGAGTCCACCTTGACCGGAACCTTCGCACCGGCCCGAACTGTCGGCCCCGAGCCTGCATGTTGGGCGGTGTCCAGGGAGTTGGCGAGGACGCACCTTCGGCCAGCCAGGGAAGATCACCCGTCCGATCTGGAAGCAAACGGTCGAGCCCCCGAACCTCTGGCATTGTTTGGCCAGGGCCACGAGGGCCGGTAGGATTGCAGGTCACGGCGCCATCCGGTGCCATTCCAACCCCTGGGTTGGGAGTATTTGCCGTTGCGGCGGCCGGACATGGGAGGGGCTGGCGTGAAGATTCACTTCCGCTCCTCCACGCTGGGCACGGTGCGGCGAAAGTTGCTCCCGGCCGGACGCGTCTGGGCCCGCACCGTGATGTTCCCATTCCGGACCCTGGTCACAGGAGTGGTACCTGAAGGTACCGATCGCTACCCATCGGTAGTGGATCGGGCAGTCGTCGATGGCAGCGGAGACCAGGGCAACGCCGCAGTCGACGTTGTCCTCATGGGGGAGTTGGCAGCCCAGCCGTACGCAGTGCACCCGGCCGAGCTTGTCCGGGGTCTGATCATCGTGGCACCCGTGGAGGGTTCCAGTGGAAGTGAATCAAGTCGGATCCCGGTGAGGAACCGGATATGCAGAACTCAACAATGGATCGAGAGCGATGGCAGCCACAGGGAACCCTTGGTTTTCCGAGGAGACCCGCCGGCGGCCGAACGCGCCATGTGCGCCTATGAGCGTGCATCGTGAGCAGTTTTGGAAGGGAATTCGATGCCAGAAGCAATGACCGGGCCGCCGGTCGAGGAACCGGTGAGTGTACCGGTGCTTTCGACTGCGCCCACAGGAGACGTCGCCGCCGCTGAAGCGGACAAGAGGGGCGGAATGCCCCGATCGGAACAGGCAATAGTGGGCGGAGACGGAGATACGCCCCGGGACATTGGCTTGGTTCCGACCGATGGTGCAGACTCGACCCCGGTGGGCGGTGCTGCTGAGGACGGCAGCCCGAACCCCACAGCACCGAGGACCGGGCAGAATCGCCGCCGCCGTGGGTCGCGTGGCGGGCGTGGTCGATCCAAGGCATCCGTTCCCGGATCGGTGAGCGGCAATGAAGAGCACGAAGCTGCGGACATCGGGGATGGTGTTGATCGAACCGGTGGCACCGGTGGCACCGACGTTCTCGATATGTCCGAGGAGGTGGCTGCCACCCGAACCCCGACTGCCCCCAGCGCGGTTCCGTCGATGCCTCCGACTCTGGTGGCACGCCCAAAGATCGGTGATTCCCGGCCTGCACGGCCAGAATCGGTCGAAGCCGCCGCCAAGCCCTCGGCTCCGGCGCAGAAATCGAGGAACGGCTCTGGAAACGGGAGCCGTTCGGGCGGTGGCGGTGCTGGTGGCCGTTCAAGCAGCGGCGGTGGCGGCGGATCGGGCGGCGGCGGTGGCCGATCGGGCGGTGGCAGTGGCCGTTCAAGCAGCGGCAGTGGCGGTGGCCGTTCAAGCGGTGGCGGTGCTGGTGGCCGTTCAAGCAGTGGCAGTGGCGGTGGCCGTTCAAGCGGCGGCGGTGGATCGGGCGGTGGCGAAACCCTGCGCGCCGGGAATGAGGCCAGCGTCGAATCCATTTTCCCTGTCGGCAGCACCGACGAGGCGAGCACCAGTAACCGGCGGGGTGGACGGGAGCGCGGTGGCAAGGCGGTGGGTCGGTACATGATGTGTGTCCACGTCCAGCCCGACACCACTCAGATCGCCCTGCTCGAAGGACGCACGTTGGTGGAGCACTACGTCTCCCGGGCGTCGGACGATGCCACGCAGATCGACGGCAATATCTACCGGGGCCGAGTCCAGAATGTGCTGCCCGGGATGGAAGCGGCATTCATCGACATCGGCACGCCCAAGAACGCCGTCCTCTACCGGGGAGATGTTCGCTACGACAAGGAAGACATCGAATCAGGTGCATCGGCCAGCCAGCCCCGCATCGAAGAGGTGCTCCGTCCCGGCCAAATCATCTTGTGTCAGGTCACCAAGAATCCCATCGGTGCCAAAGGTGCCCGCCTGACCCAGGAAGTCTCAATTCCGGGTCGCTTCGTTGTTCTCGTCCCCAATAGCACGGCCTTCGGTATCTCCAAGCGGCTGGACGACAGTGAGCGCAAGCGGCTCAGGAAAATTGTCGATGCCGTTCGACCGAAGGGCCACGGGCTCATCGTCCGCACCGCCGCCGCCGGTGCAAGTGCCGATGAGTTGCGCAACGACGTGGTTCGGCTGGTGACCCAGTGGGAAGGCATTTCCGCTGCCGCCGCCAAGGGCCAGGGAGCCGCCCTTCTCTACCGGGAGCCAGTGACTGCCGTCAGGGTGATCCGAGAGGAATTGAACCGCGAATACCGGGCAGTGGTCATTGACGACCTGGCCCTCTTCGAGCAGGTGCGCGACTACGTGGGGGCGGTCAACCCTGAGTTGGCTGACCGGGTCGAGTATTTCGACTCCGCCGAGGAGCCGTTGCCGGTATTTGAGCGGTTTCACGTTCACGAACAGCTCCATAAGGCATTGAGTGGGAAGGTCTACCTTCCCTCGGGCGGCTCCTTGGTGATCGACAGGACGGAGGCGCTGACGGTGATCGATGTCAACACGGGGAAGAACGTCGGTACCACCAACCTCGAGGAGACGGTGTACCGGAACAATCTTGAGGCGGCGGAGGAAGTAGCCCGCCAGCTGCGACTTCGCGATATCGGCGGAATCATCGTGATCGACTTCGTCGACATGGAGATCCGGGAGAACCGGGACAAGGTCGCAAGCGCTCTTCGGGCCGCCCTGGCCAGGGATAAGACCCGTACCCAGGTCTTTGACATCTCCGAGCTGGGTCTGGTGGAAATGACCCGGAAACGGATATCCGAGGGCCTGATCGAGTCACTCTCGACCACGTGCGAGGTGTGTGAGGGGCGCGGAATCGTATTCAGCGACTCCGACCTGTAGAGTTATCCCCTTATGTACGCCGTGATCCAAACCGGAGGAAAACAAGAGCGGGTGGCCGAGGGCCAGCAGCTCCGAGTCGAATTGCTTGGGAAGGACCCCGGGTCAGAGGTCGCATTCACGCCGGTGCTGGTCGTGGACGGTGACACCGTGCTGGCCACGCCGGCCGCCCTGGCCAGTGCTTCAGTGACCGCCCGGGTGGTCGGGGAAGAGCTCGGGCCGAAAATCCGGGGATTCACCTACAAGAACAAGTCGAACCAACGCACCCGTTGGGGCCATCGTCAGCGCTACTCGACGATCGAGATCACAGGTATTACGGCAGCGGGCTAGGACGCAGCCTCACAAGTAAGCAGCCCCACCAGTACAGAGCAGAGCAAGTACAGAGCCTCACCAGTACAGAGCAGAGCAAGAAGGAGTTTTCGGCATGTCCAAGACCAAGGGTGGCGGTTCAACCCGTAACGGGCGTGATTCGAACGCACAACGACTGGGTGTGAAGACCTTCGGCGGCACCGCGGTGCAGGCTGGGTCGATCATCCTCCGTCAACGTGGGACCAAGTTTCACCCCGGCCTCAACGTCGGCCGGGGCGGCGACGACACCTTGTTCGCCCTCTCTGCCGGTACCGTACAGTTCGCCAGCCGAAAAGGCCGCAAGTTGGTCGACGTCGTCACTGACGCCTGATCGGGGTGTCCGGCGGGAGCAGCCTGGCCGACGGCGAGCGCCTGGCGATGACTGTCCCTCCCAGCCGGAGCGTCGTCCTCGACGGTTGCGTCAACTTCCGCGACCTGGGTGGCTATCGAACCGCTGACGGCCGTCAAACCCGTTGGCGCTGCTTGTTCCGCGCCGACGGTCTGAGCATGCTGAGTTCGGACGATCGAACCCAGCTTCGGGACATAGGGCTGGCCACGGTGATCGATCTGCGGACCCACGACGAAGCCGAACGACGTGGCTCGTTTCCGGTGGACGAAGTGCCGGTCCGATATCTCGGTCTCCCGTTGTCCGACGTCCTCCCTACGACCGAGGAACTTCCCTTGTGGAAAGAGGCGTCGTACGTGACGTCCCGATATTTCCAACTCGTGGTGCAAGGCGCCCCGGCGCTGACCAGGGCTATTGAGGCTCTGGCCGACGAGGACGCACTCCCCGCCGTCTTGCACTGCAGTGCCGGCAAAGACCGCACAGGGGTGCTCTCTGCTCTTCTGCTGGCGTTCCTCGGGGTGCCCGACGAGACGATCGTCGAGGACTATGCCCTCAGCGCGTTGGCCATGGAGGAACTGCTCGAACGGTTGAAGAACGAGTATTCGGAGTCGGTCGAGGCGGTGAGCCGGTTCGCCCCTGCCATTCTCAACGTGGCGCCCGAGACGATGGTGGAGTTCCTCGAGGCGATCCGAACCGCGTATGGCTCGTATGAGGCTCTGGCCGACACCCTGGGAGTTTCTGAGGCTGTCGGGCGGCTGCGCCACACCATTCTCGAAGAGGTCTGAGCTCATTGATCGGGGCCCGAAACCCGGGTGTGATCGTGGTTCACTCGGGTCCGTCGACCGGCGATCGGTAGGATCGAGGGATGTCCGGATTCGTCGATGAGGCCCAACTACACGTCAAGGCCGGCGACGGCGGAGCGGGCGCTGTCGCCTTTCGCCGCGAGGCCCACGTGGACAAGGGTGGCCCCGACGGCGGCGACGGTGGACGAGGAGGCGACATCTGGCTGGTGGCCACCACCAACCAGTCTTCCCTCCTGGGATTTCGGGACCACCCCTACCGCAAGGGCGGCGATGGGGGACATGGTGGGGGAAAGAAGAAGCACGGTGCCAGGGGAGCCGACCTCGAAGTTCCGGTCCCGGTCGGCACCCGAGCCAGGTCATCAGAAGGGAAGCTGCTGACCGATCTCGTGGGACCCGGCGACCGGTGGCTGGCGGCAGAAGGTGGACGGGGAGGACGGGGCAACGCCAGTTTTCTCACCAACCGGCGACGGGCCCCGGCCTTTGCCGAACAGGGCGAGAAGGGACACGAGCAGTGGTACGACCTCGAGCTGGCATTGGCGGCCGATGTGGCTCTGGTGGGATTCCCCAATGTTGGGAAGAGCACGCTGATTTCGAGGATTTCGGCGGCCAAGCCCAAAATTGCCGACTATCCCTTCACCACCCTCGAGCCCCATCTCGGGGTGGTCCGCTGCGATGACGACTCCAACTTCACCATGGCGGATATCCCCGGGCTGGTGGAGGGGGCAGCGGAAGGGAAGGGTCTCGGGCACCAGTTTCTGCGGCACATCACCCGATCGCGGGTCCTGGTGGTGCTGATCGAACTCGACCCGGTGACCGGTGTCTCGCCGTACGAGCAACATCGGGTGCTGCTGCACGAGTTGGGCCAGTACCGCCCGGAGCTGCTCGACCGGCCGCGCATCGTGGTCGGGTCCAAGGCCGATGTGGCCGGTATCGCCGATATGGAAGATGTTGCGGCCCTGTTCGGATCGAGCGACAGCGATGTCGGGATCGACAGGGACGGGGACGGGGTCTTCCTGCCCGACCTGGTGATTTCTTCGGTGACCGGACTCGGAATTCCTGCGCTGATCGGCACCCTCGGGACCATGGTGGCCGAAGCTCGAACGGCGGAGCCGGAGGCCACCGGCAACATCGTGATCCATCACCCGCTCCCCGAGGGCTTCAGCGTGGAGCGGATCGAAGAAGGTGTCTACGAAGTGCTCGGAAAAGTGGTGGAGCGGGCGGTGGCCCTCAACGACGTAACCACCGACGAAGCCGCTGACTACATTCAGGATCGTCTCCGCAAGATCGGGGTGGACCGGGCCATGGCGCGGGCCGGTGCCCGGGACGGTGACGAGGTCCGGATCGGTGAGCTCTCCTTCATCTGGTACCGCGACCAGCCCGAGTTCACCGGTGCCCCGTCGAGTCGCCGGCGACGGTCCCCGTGAGCGGCGCCGGCGAGATCGCTAGGGCGCCGGTGCGGACGGTGGTGGTAAAGATCGGATCGTCGTCGGTCACCGACACCGATGGAGGTATCGACACCGAAGCCGTCGCCAAGTTGGCCCGCGAGGTTGGTGGGATCCGAAAGGCAGGAGACCGGGTTGTGGTGGTCACCTCCGGTGCCATCGCCGCCGGGTGGACCATCCTGTCGCCGGGCGCTCCTCGCCCTTCAGATCTGGCCACACTGCAGGCCGTGGCCGCCGTCGGCCAGCCCCGGTTGATGAGTGTGTGGAGCGACGCCCTCGACGCCTGCGACCTGGTCGCCGGCCAGGTGCTCTTGGCGCCGCTCGATTTTGTGCATCGGAGCCAGTACCTGCACGCCCGCCAGACCCTGGCCCGACTACTCGAGCTCGGTGTGGTCCCGGTGGTGAACGAAAACGACGCGGTGGCCGATGAGGAGATCCGGTTCGGCGATAACGACCGGCTGGCGGCACTGGTCGCCCACCTGGTCGGGGCCAACCTGCTGGTCCTGCTCACCGATACGGCCGGTCTGTTCACCGGCGACCCGAAGCGAATGACGGAAGCATCCCTGATCGCCGAGGTGGTGGAGATCGACCACGAACTGGAGCGCATCGCCGGTGGTCCGGGTAGCGCGGTCGGGAGCGGAGGGATGGGGTCCAAGCTGGCGGCAGCCAAAATCGCGGTGTGGTCGGGGGTGGAGGCTGTCATCGCCGATGCGTCCCACCCGGGAGTACTGGCGGCGGTGACATCGGGAAGCTCAGGGGTGGGGACCCGGTTCCGCCCGCGGGATCGTCACCTTCCGGCCCGGAAGCTCTGGATCGCCTTCGCCGTCGGTGCCGCAGGCACCATCTCGGTCGATGCCGGTGCTCGCCGGGCACTGGTGGAGAGGGGCACGTCCCTGCTGGTTGCCGGGGTGGTGTCCGTGCTCGGAGACTTCGGGCCTGATGACGCGGTGGAGATCGCCGGACCCGATGGAGACGTGTTTGCCAAAGGACTGGTCCGNNCGGCATCGGTGGTCGCCGCCTGGGCCGGGCACCGATCCCCCGACCTTCCCGACGATCTGGAGCCGGAGGTCGTTCACCGTGACGATCTGGTCGTCCTGGTGTGATGTCGGGCATTGACGTGGTTGCGGCCGGACGGTAGCAACGCCAGCGGTGGGCTCTGGCTGGGCTCCGTCTGGCACTCTCCCCAAGTACGCTGTGGCGGTGAACAGTTGCCCCCCATCCGCCCTGGAGGAACTCGGACAAAGAGCCAAGGTCGCGGCACGTGTCGTGGCCCGGTCATCGTCGGCCGTCCGCAACGAGGCAATCCTCAGAGCCGCCGACCTCATTGAGGAAGGGGCTGACCGGATTCTGGCCACCAATGCCGAGGACGTCACCCAATTCGAGGCGACCGGGGCCGAGCACTCCTCCGTGGATCGGCTCCGTCTCGATCGCTCGCGGGTGGCGGGGATGGCCCAGGGCCTACGCCAGGTGGCCGGCCTCACCGATCCCGTGGGTGAGATCGTGGATGGATGGGTTCGCCCCAACGGTCTGCGCATCCAACGGGTGCGGGTGCCGCTCGGAGTGGTCGGGATCATCTACGAGAACCGCCCGAACGTGACCAGCGATGCAGCCGGACTGTGTCTGAAATCCGGCAACGCGGTGTTGCTCCGAGGATCATCGTCGGCCATCGGCACCAATACGGTCATTGCCGGGCTGATGCGTCTCGGACTCGAGAAGGCGGGGCTGCCGGTGGATGCGGTCGGCCTGGTTGCCGACTCCAGTCACGAGTCGGCGGTCGCCTTCATGCGGCTGGAGGGATCGATCGACTGCCTCATCCCTCGCGGTGGGCCACGGCTGGTGGCGGCGATCAAAGAGCACGCCACGGTGCCCTACGTGCTCGATGGCGCCGGGAACTGCCATGTCTACGTGGACTCGGCCGCGGACCTGGCCATGGCCCGCTCGGTGGTGCGCAACGCCAAGACCCATCGCCCCGGTGTGTGCAATGCCGCCGAGACCCTGTTGGTGCACCGCCAGGTTGCCGCGTCGTTCGTGCCCGGACTGGGCTCGGTGTTACCCGGGGTGGAGCTGGTGGGGGACGCCGCCACTCGGGAGTTGCTGCCCTCGGTCGGGATGGCCACCGAAGAGGATTACGCCACCGAGTTCCTCAATTTGAAGATGGCGGTCGCGGTGGTGGACGACCTCGACGGCGCCATCGACCACATCGCTCGATTCGGATCAGGACACTCGGAGGCAATCATCACACGTGACCTAGCAACTGCCACCCGATTCACCACGGAGGTCGACGCCGCCGCGGTATTGGTGAACGCCTCTACCCGGTTTGTGGATGGGGAGGAATTCGGCCTGGGAGCGGAGATCGGGATCTCCACCCAGAAACTCCACGCCCGTGGCCCGATGGGCCTCCGGGCCCTCACCTGTGTCAAGTACATCGTGCACGGGGAAGGTCAGGTGCGCCCATGACCTCCCCGGCCAACGTCGCCCGAGAGAACGACACCATCACCACAGGGTTTCCGGTGGCGGGGGAGCCCCGGTTCGAATCGATCGACTCCGTTCGGCAGGGCCTGGCCAGCGTCGACTATCTGGCTGACGAAGGAATCGCCGGGGTCGTCTACCTCGCCGATCGGCTGGCCAAGCCGGTACTGGTGGAAGGTCCGGCGGGGACCGGGAAGACCGAATTGGCCAAGTCGGTGGCCCGGCTCACCGGCAGCCGGTTGATCCGGTTGCAGTGTTACGAAGGACTCGACGAGTCGAAGGCCCTCTACGAGTGGAACTACAAGAAGCAGCTGCTGCGTATTCAGGCCGGGTCCGACCAAGCGTGGCAAGAGCTGGAAGAGGACATCTTCTCGGAGGAATTTCTGCTGGCCCGGCCGTTGCTCGAAGCCATTCGGTCACCCGATCCGGTGGTCCTCCTCATCGACGAGGTTGACCGCGTGGAATTGGAGACCGAGGCGTTGCTGCTCGAGATCCTCTCCGAATATCAGGTCTCCATCCCTGAACTGGGAACTGTCCGGGCCACCCGGATCCCTCTGGTCTTCCTCACCTCGAACAACACCCGTGAGCTCTCCGAAGCCCTGAAGCGCCGTTGCCTCTATTTGCACATCGACTACCCCCAGCTTGACCGGGAACGCGCCATTGTCGAGACCCGGGTGCCGGGGATCAGCGCGGCGCTGGCCGATCAGGTCGCCCGCATCGTGCGTTCCCTTCGTACCCTCGAGCTGAAGAAACACCCCTCGGTTTCGGAGACTCTGGATTGGGCCCGGACCCTGGTGGTGCTGGGGGTGGAATCGATCGATGCCGAACGGGCCCGTGAGACCCTCAATATTCTCCTCAAGTACCAATCGGATATCGATCGAGCCGCCAAAGAGCTGGCCGGCGTCGAGCTCACTGACTGATTCGGGAGTTCGCCGCCATGCTCGACCTCCTCACCGGCTTTGTCGCCGAGCTGCGCGCGGCCGGCATCCCGGTGTCCCTCACCGAGCACCTCGATGCTGCCGAAGCCATGCGTCACGTCCCACTCGAGGACCGGGAGGGGTTGAAGTACGCACTGGGGGCCAGCCTGGTCAAGTCGTCGACCCATTGGAGAGCGTACGAGACGACGTTTGAGATCTACTTCTCCTTGCGGGGCCCGGAGTATCGGATTGCCGAGAGCGAGCTCGAGGAGGAAGGCGAGCAATCCGACGAGAATGATGCGGCCAAACTGGCGGGGCGTGGCACCGGGAAGGGTCGGGGCGAAGGTGGCGGTGGCGGCCAAGAGGGCATGTCCCCCGAAGAGTTGGCGGAGCTCCTCTACAAGGCTCTGCTGGGGGCCAACGACGCCATGATCTCCGCGGTGGCCCGCCACGCGGTGGCCCGGTATGCCGGCATGGAGCCGGGGCGCCCGGTGGGAGGGACCTATTACCTCTACCGGACATTGAGGAACCTCGATCTGGACCGCATCCTCGATCGCCTGCTCGAGGATGCGCGGGTTGCATCCACCTCACCGGCGACCAGTGATCCGGGAGCCGGCCCCGAGGCGGACATTGGAGGGCAGGTGACCTTCACCGCACTGGAGGAGCGCCTTCTCCGCGACGAGTTCCAATCGCGCATCGACCAACTCCGCCATGAGATCGAGAACGAGATCCGCCGGCGCCTGGTGGCAGACCGCGGGAGCGAGGCGTTGGCCAAATCACTGCGCAAGCCGTTGCCCGAGGATGTCGACGTGATGCATGCGACCAGAGACGAAATGGCCCTGCTCAAGAAGGCGCTGCAACCTCTGTCACGCAAGTTGGCCGTCCGATTGGCCCGCAAACGGCGCCACGGCCGCAAGGGCCCACTGGACTTTCGCAGCACCGTCCGTCACTCACTATCGACCGGTGGTGTACCGCTGGAACCCAAATTCCGGTATCCCCGGCCGGCCAAACCCGAAATCGTGGTGATCGCCGACATCTCGGGCTCGGTGGCGTCCTTCGCCCGGTTCACCTTGCATCTGGTTCATGCCATCAGCTCCCAGTTCTCCAAAGTGCGCAGCTTCGTCTTCATCGACGGCATTGACGAAGTCACCCGGTTCTTCGAGAACGCGGATGATCCTGCCGACGCGGTACATCGCATCAATACGGAGGCCGACGTGATCTGGGTCGATGGTCACTCCGACTACGGGCATGCCCTAACTGTGTTCTGGGAGCGATGGGGAGAAGAGATCACGCCACGAACCAGCGTGCTGCTCCTCGGTGATGCCCGCAACAACTACCACGCGTCGCAGGCGTGGGTGGTGAAGGAGTTGCAGGATCGCGCCCGCCGTGTCTATTGGTTGAATCCCGAACCTCGGGCCTATTGGAATTCGGGAGACTCGATAGTGGGTGAGTACGGCGTGCACTGCGACAGCGTCATCGAGTGCCGTACCCTACGACAGCTCGAGTACTTCGTCGGGGAATTAGCCTGATGCCGCCGCCGGCGGGCGGTGATTTCGAGGGACTGGTCGCCGCACCTCCTGGTGGCATCCGCACCGTGGCCGCGTCCGGGTCTCTCACCACCACCCGATTGGTCCTGGTCCGTCACGGCGAAGCAGAATGCAATGTGTCGGGTGTCTGTGGGGGGATCAACGGGTGCACCGGCCTTACCGCCTTGGGAGTGCGCCAGGTGGAGGCACTGGTCGAGCGATTGGAGGCGACCGGGGAACTGGCCGGCGCTGACGCCCTCTATGCCAGCCTGTTGCCCCGGGCCATCGAGACAGCTGAACTGTTGGCCCCGGCACTCAGGTCCATGGGACCCGACGAACCGATCGAACCTTCCCCAGCGGTAACGACGGACTGCGGCCTCTGCGAACTGCACCCGGGCGAGGCGGACGGGCTCACCTGGGGAGAATTCAGCGCAAAGTATGGAGGCCCCGATTGGGATGAGAACCCGGACGGGGAGATCGCTCCGGGAGGGGAGAGTTGGACCGGTTTCGTGCTTCGGGTGGCGGAGGCTCTCGAGGGCGTGGCGTCCCGGCATCCCGGTGGTCTGGTGGTGGTGGCGTGCCATGCCGGGGTCATCGAGGCGTCGATGCTGTCGATGCTCCCGTTGACGGGCGGCCGGGAGGGGGCCCGTCTGCAACTCCGGACCCGCCACGCCTCGCTCACCACCTGGGAGGTGGACGAAGGCCGATGGCGCCTACTGGGCTACAACGACTCTTCCCACCTGCATGCTCTCGGTCCGGTGCCGTCCCCGGCAGCTCCTTCGGCCGCCATGGCGCTATTGGTGGATCAACAGGCGTAGTCGCCGTCGTAGCCGTTGGCGGTGTCGGTGTACTGGGTCATCCAGACCCCGCCTGACGGCAGGTTGCTTCCATGAGCCGCGGCGTACGAATACGCGGTGGAACAATTCTGCTGGGGATTGCCCGTGTACCACGCCGCCCACAGGGGGAGTTGTGGCTGATACGACCCCACGATGCCGGGCCAGCTGAGGACGCTGGTATAGATCCCGACGTTGTTGACCCCCTCGGACCTCAGGCCTTCCACCGCCCCCTGGACAAATGTGGCGTTGGCACTGGTGTCGCTCGACCATGAAGGGTCGCTTTCCACGTCCAGCCACCACGTCACCGACGTGTTGATCCCCGCCGCCTGGGCCTGCGCGAACGCGTACTGACCGGCGCCATAGCCCGCATAGCAGGCATCCTGATCGAAACCGTTGCAGATGGCGGGTCCGGATGTGGTCATTCCGTAGGTGAGGTACGTGTACAGATTGAGCCCGGCCCCGGCCCACGCGGCCTGGCTGGCCAGGCAGGGGTTGACATAGTCATAGGACGCACCGTTGACCTCGACGACGCCGATCTGGTGGGGCGGCGGGGGAAGGCTTCCACATTGGTATTTCGAGATGTCGTATCCGTAGGCACCTGATGGATAACTGGGATTGTTCCCGTATCCTCCCGTCCCCATCCCCACCGTCGTACCCACGATCGAGGCGTTGAGATGGGGCGGAGCCGAGCCGAAGTAATTCGCCGAGCCGAAGTTGAATACCAGGCCGGCCGTGTCACTCAACCAGTAGCCGTTGCCGCTCGGCGTGGAGGCAATGGTCACGATAGGACGCGAGAGCGACTCGCCGCCGGCGGAGCCGAAGTACGGGGCGTCCCCGAAGGCGAAGATCCCGCCGTCACTGGCCACCAGCCAGTAGCCCGCACCACCGTTGGTAGGCGCCATCGAGACCATCGGGCGGTTGAGAGCGAGGGCGCCTGTCGATCCGTGGAACGTAGCATCCCCGAAGGAGAAGATCCCCCCGTCACTGGCCACCAGCCAGTACCCACCCCCGTCGGGGGTGGCCGCCATCCCCACGATCGGCTTGTTGAGTCGTTGGCCCCCCATCGATCCGTGGAACGAAGCGTTGCCGAAGGAGAAGATGCCGCCGTCGGAGGCCACCAACCAGTAGCCGCCGGCGTTGGGTGTGGCGGCCATCGCCACGATCGGCTTGTTGAGCGGTTGGCCTCCCATCGATCCGTAGCTCGGAAGTCCACCGAAGGAGAAGATGCCGCCGTCGGACGCCACCAGCCAGTACGCCGGGACTGACGTGGACGCCGCCGCCGCTGGGGACGGGGCAACCGCCGCCACCGGAATCGCCACCGCTGCGAACAGGCAGATCAAACTCGTCACGGCGGCACCGACGAGTTGTCGCGAGCCCCTCAATCGGCGGAAGCTCATGCGTGTTGTCCCCGAGGGGCGTTGACTGCGGGCAAAAATCATCAGGTGGCGTTTCTCCCTGGATGTGGCCGGTTTCGGACAGATGTGGACGGTTTCAGATGCTTCGTCGGGTGGGCGCACTGGCGTGGCAGATAGCGGCCGTATGCCGATGCCTGCCCCCCCGGAAACGACACCATTCTGGTATCCCGGGCCGCGGAGGTCAATGACCCCCCATTTGGCAGGTATCGGGACAATCAGGCTCGCAGCAACTCGGCGACGCTGAAGGCCAGGTCGAGGGACTGGCGAGCGTTCAACCTCGGGTCGCAGGTGGTGGTGTAGCGCTGGTCGAGTTGACCTTCCACGATGTCCTCGACCCCACCCAGGCACTCGGTGACATCTTCGCCGGTCAACTCCACGTGGACCCCTCCGGGCCAGGTCCCAGTAGCACGGTGGGCGGCAAAGAACCCCTTGAGCTCGGCGAAGATGTCGTCGAATCGTCGGGTCTTCCGTCCACCGTCGGCGGTGAACGTATTCCCGTGCATCGGGTCGCATACCCACAGCACCGGATGGTTCTCATCCCGGACTGCACGGAGGAGGGGAGGCAGACCGGCTTCGATGGCGTTGGCACCGAATCGGGTGATCAAGGTGAGCCTTCCCGGAATCCGGCCCGGATTGAGCCTTTCGCACAATGCGATGACATCGTCGGGCGTGGCGTTCGGCCCGACCTTGGACCCCACCGGGTTGTGGATCCCGGCAAGGAATTCGCAGTGGGCCCCGTCGAGTTGGCGAGTCCGCTCACCAACCCACAGCATGTGGGCCGAGCAGTCGTACCAGTCATCGGTGAGGGAGTCGCGCCGGGTCAATGCCTCTTCGTAATCGAGTATCAACGCCTCATGGCTGGTCCAGAAGTCCACTTGGTGGAGGGTGTCCTCACTCGTCAGCTCGATGCCACACGCCGCCATGAACCTGAGCGCCCGGTCAATGCCTTCGGCAATGTCCTCGAACCGCTTCCCCTGGGTGGAGGACGCGACGAACTGCTGGTTCCAGGCATGGACCTGGCCGAGGTCGGCGAATCCACCTTTGGTGAACGCCCTCAACAGATTGAGGGTGGAGACCGCCTGCTGGTACGCGGTGATGAGTCGAGTGGGATCGGGGATTCGGGCGGCAGGGTCGGGAAGGTCGTCGTTGACCATGTGTCCCCGGAAGGATTCGAGGATCTGGTCGCCCACCTGTTCGGTCGGCGAGGACCTCGGTTTGGCGAATTGTCCGGCGATTCTCCCCAACTTCACGACGGGGACCCCGGCCCCGTAGGTCAGGACGACCGCCATCTGCAGGATGACCTTGAGCTTGTCCCTGATCCCGTCGGCAGTGAAGTCGGTGAACGACTCGGCGCAGTCGCCTGCCTGCAACAGAAAGGCCCGACCATCGACGGCGGCCCCGAGGGCCTGGGTCAGCTGACGGGCTTCGCCGGCGAAGACCAGAGGCGGGAGGGACGAAAGCTGGGCGTTGACCCGTTTCAACTCGCTGTCATCGGGCCACACCGGCTGTTGGGCGGCGGGCTTCAGCCGCCACGAATCGGGGGCCCACGGTGATAACTGGGGGTCGCTCTGCACGGCACCAGCGTAAAGCCTCCCGCTCTAGGCTCGGGCCATGCACCCATTTCGATTTGCTGTTCAGTTGTCGAAAGCCGATGGCGGGGCTTCCTGGCGGAACGTGGCTCGCAAGGTCGAGGACCTCGGATACTCGACGCTCTTCATCCCCGATCACTTCGATGACCAGTATGGGCCGTTGGTGGCGCTGACCGTGGCGGCAGAGGCGACCTCCAGGCTGCGGGTGGGATCTTTGGTGTTCGGCAACGATTACCGGCACCCGGTGGTGTTGGCCAAGGAGATCGCCACGTTGGACCTGATGTCCGAGGGACGGGTCGAGTTCGGGCTGGGAGCGGGTTGGATGACCAGTGATTACGAGCAGTCGGGGATGGTCGAGGAGTCTCCCGGCGTTCGCATCGGCCGGATGGCCGAAAGTCTTGCGGTGATGAAATCGTTGTGGTCGGAAGGCAGCACCACCTTCGAAGGCGAGCACTACCGGATAACGGGGGCAACGGGCACGCCGGTCCCGCATCAGCGGCCCCATCCACCGATCATCATCGGTGGTGGCGGGAAGAGGATACTCGGTATTGCCGGCCGGGAAGCCGACATCGTCGGGGTCAATCCCAGTCTGGCCGCCGGTTACGTGGGACACGAAGTCATTGCCACAACCGGCGCCGAGTATTACCACCAACGGGTGGAGTGGATCCGCCAAGCCGCGGGCGAGCGATTCGATCAGATCGAATTGCAATGTCTGACGTTTGTCGTCCAGATCGTTCCGAACCGACGTGAAGCGGTAGAGCAGATGGCGCAGATGATGTCGAGGACACCCGAGGAGGTCGAGGAGTCTCCGATCGCATTGATCGGCACCACGGATGAGATCATCGAAAGCCTCCGTGAGCGCCGAGAGGCATTCGGGTTTTCGTACATCGTCGTGCACGAAGCCGAAATGGAAGCATTCGCGCCGGTGGTGGCCACCCTCTCCGGGACCTGAAGTGCCCGGTGAGTCCACCCGCATCGGGATCTTCGGGGGGACGTTCGACCCGATCCACACCGGTCACATCGAGGCAGCCGAGGCTGTTTACCGATTGCTCGGACTGGATCGGATGCTGCTGGTGGTGGCGAATGAGCCTTGGCAGAAGGAGGGGATTCGACCGGTGACGCCGGCCGAGGACCGATACGCGATGGTGGAGGCGGCTACCGAGGGACGACCGGAACTGGAGCCGAGCCGGATCGAGATCGAGAGGGGTGGCCCGTCGTACACGGTCGACACCGTCAACGAGTTGCTCAACCGGGATCCCTCGAGCGAGTTGATCGTGGTGGTCGGCGCTGATGTGGTCGCTGACCTGCCCACCTGGAAGGATGAACCGACTTTGCGGAAGAACGTGACGCTGGCTGTGGTGGATCGGCCCGGAACCATCGCCGTGGATCCGCCGCTCGGATGGCGGTCGGTGAGGGTTCCCGTGGTCCCATTCGATGTGTCGAGCACCGAGCTTCGGACGCGGCTGGAAGCCGACCTGCCCGTTGACGGCCTGGTCCCCGATGCGGTCATCCATTGCATCCGGCGTCGGGGTCTGTACGCTACGGGGAGATGAGCGAACGGATGACGCTGGCCGAGGACGACACCACCGGGGTGGTCGCTCCCTCGCCCAGGTCGTCTTCCGAGGCCGTATCCCCGGTGACGCCGGCTGGTTCGGAGCCGAATCCTCAACCCGGTCCTGAGCCGGTAAGGTTGGTTTATACCACCAGCCGGAGGATTCTTCGGGAGGAGCGCCGGGAGCGGCAGCGCGTAGCGGTGATCTGTGGGCTGGTGGTCGTCGCCTGCGTGGCAATGACCGTGTTCATCCTCGGTATGGCCCGTGATCGTCCTGCGGGGTCCACCCCGGCCGGGGCCAGTGTCGCCGTCGCCCACCCAGCCCTCATCGTCCAGAGCTTGTCCATACCCGGCGCCTCGGCGCCAGAAGGAGGCCACCGTTGACATCAAGCGCTGCCACATCGGTCGCAGATCGTTACGTACCCGCAGTTTCCGACGACATGTTTGTTGCCGCCCGGGCCGCTGATTCCAAGTCAGGTGAGGACACGGTCATTTTGGCTGTGGGCGAGATGTTGGGTATCACCGATGCGTTTGTGATCACCAGCGGTCGGAACACGCGACAGGTCAGAACTATCGCCGACGAGGTGGAGCGTCAAGTCAAAGAGGCAGGAGGCTCCGCTCCGCTCCGAGTAGAAGGTCTCGATGATGCCCGGTGGATTTTGATGGACTACGGGGACTACCTGGTTCATGTATTCCTCGACGAAGCTCGGGAGTTCTACGACCTCGAGCATCTTTGGGCCACCGCTCCCCGCATCCCCTGGATGGCTGTTTCAACGAGTTGAGCGTCAAGGCCGGCCGGCATGTCGGCAGTCTTGGCGTGGTTGGTCGCCCGTCGGGCAAGGCAGTGGCTGATCCGGTCCGGGCTGATCCGGTCCGGTCCGGCTTGATC
>PKXA01000016.1 GCA_003133325.1 Acidimicrobiaceae bacterium
GGCTGGTGGCCTGACGTGCACCAGAACAGACCAGGGCCAGCTCGTCTCCGCCCAGAAGGCGGCGATGTTTCTCGACAAAGCACGTTCGACCGTCTTGCGCGTGGCGAAGGCGGGGACCTTCCGCTTACCCGACGCCCGGACCGGCGATCGCCTCCGTCCGCCCCGGAGCGCGGTCGACCGTCTGATCACCAGACGGTCGACCGCGAACCGGTGGTCGCCCTGCGTGAGGCCGGCGACGTTGGGGGATTGGCCACCGCCCTCTCCCCTTCGTCGGCTCGGCTGTCCTTGAACGAGGACGCCGGGGCAAGGTTGCATTGCTCACATCTCCCTCTTCGGCCCCGAAAGATCCCGATGGGCGGGTGGTCGTCGTCGAGGGCACCCTCGACGCTATGGCCGTCGCCATCGTCGCCATCCGGAGCGACCAGGCTGACCGATACTGTCCAGTCACCCAGTCGGGACGGGAGCTGTCTGCTACTCAGCTCTACCGAGTGCTCAGTCTCCACCACAACCCACCACTTATCGCCTTCGACGGCGATGCAGCGGGTCGCGAGTCGACGGTGCGGCTCGTGCGGAGAGTCGCCGATAGGGGTTGTCCACGTCCTGGTGGCCAGGCTCCCCGATGAACAGGACCCGGCTTCGCTCCTGGCGGAGAGGGGGGAAAGTGGGTTCGGCGCCTTCGTCCGCAGCGACGGGCCAATCATCTACCCCGTACGGGGCATCAGGTCACAAGCGGTGGACCCGTTGGACGTCGTAACCAGACCGACCACCGACTCGACTTTCACACCCTTCGAAGCGATCGGACTGTGATGAGCGCAACTCCCGTTTCCCCAGTTGCTGTAACCTGGGTACCTATCGCTGACCGTGGACGGCGCCAGGCTCTTCTGCGAATGTTGTTCATCGAGCAGCAACGCGAGGAGCAAGAATCGGTGTCTGATGAACGAGCAAGCTGACCGACAGGCTGCCATCTACGCCCGTGTCTCGACCGAGGACCAGGTCGACGGCACAAGCCTGGACACCCAGCTGGAGCGCTGCCGGGCCTATGTGTTGGGCCGGGGATGGAACCTGGCCGGGGAATTTGTGGATGAGGGTGTTTCCGGGTCGCTCAGCTCTCGGCCGGCGCTCGACAAGCTCATAGCTGAGGTCCGCGCAGGACACATCCACGTGGTTGTGGTCGCCAAACTCGACCGATTCGGCAGATCGGTCCGGCACCTCTCTTCTCTTCTTGGCGAACTTGACGATCTCCGGGTGGAGTTCGTGTCGCTCTCAGAGGCCATAGACAGTTCAACCCCCGTCGGCCGTCTGCAGCGCACTCTGTTGGCAAGCTTTGCTGAGTTCGAACGTGATCGGATTAGGGAGCGTACTTCGGAAGGAATTCTTGCGGTCGCCCGCGAGGGCTATTGGCCGAGCGGTGAGCCGCCTTTCGGGCTCTGGACTGTCCCTGACGGCCGCAGACGGCGGGTCGTGATCCAGCAGGATGAGGCTGCGGCGATCAACCATGCAGTGGAGTGCATTGTTGAACGAGGAATGAGCACCTGGGAAACCGCGGCGAGTCTCAACGCTTTGGAGCTGCGACCACGAAAGTCCGCCCGTTGGACCGGCGCAAACCTACGGAGCGTGTTGCTCAACGGTTCGGCGTTGTCTGGCAGGTGGATTTGGTCCAAGGGCAGGGAGGGGGAAACGGCAATCGACGTGCCAGCGATCCTGTCCTCCGAGCAACACGAAGCGCTCATGGCGGCGTTGGCGCGTACTCGCCGGGCCACGCCGTACCGCAAGCATTTCTATCTCCTCGGCGGTGGAAGAATCACTAGTCCGTGTGGTGGCCGAATGCAGGGTTGGACGTCGGATGGCTTGCGACCATCCGCGCCGGTGTACAAGTGCCCATTGTCGTGGGCTTCGGTCCCCAAAGACGAACGATGTGGCTGCCAGTCCTTGCGGAGGGACACCATCGATGACGCCGTGTGGGCGGAGGTCGTGAGGCTGCTTTCGCGGCCCGAGGCGCTGATGGCAGGAGCTAAGGAAGCGCTCGATCTGACCGCGGCCGGCCGGGAGCTCGGTGGAGAGGACCTCGCCGCCTTGGATCGGCGCATCGGCAGACTCGAACGTGCGGCCGGTGAGAAAGTCGCCGAGCTGCTGGCCGACGGGATGGACCCCGTCGTCGCCCAGCACGCATCCTTGGCCCTCACAGCAGACCTCACCGGCCTCCGAAACCATCGATCGAAGGTCGCGGCGTGGGCACGGGCGAACGCCGACAGGGCAAGTCAAGCCGAACGTCTTTGGCAACTCGCGGCCCGGGCCGCAGAGGTGCTGGCAGAACCGTCTGACGAAATGCGCCATCAGGTGATCGACGCTCTCGAAGTGCGGGTCGCTCTCGGCGGCTGGCGCCCCTGCGAGCCGTGCGGCGGATCAGGGTTCGTGCCCGCCAGCTATGACGGCCCGAGATCCAAGGGCCAGCCCCGGCGGCTCATCTGCCCAACCTGTCACCGGACCGGAAGAACCCCGATCTGGTCGATGACAGGAGAAGTACCTGAGACGCTTCTCGCCCCGCCCGAACGGCCGGAACAGCCGCAACCAGGCTGGCCATTTCGCGTGGTTTCCGCCGCTACCGGAGCCTGAGAGTCCTGGTCACAGGGGTAAGAGGGGTCCGCAAGGTCACTGCGGTAGATCCAGACCCGCGCCTCCCTTGCGCATGCCCGATGGGGCCAGATTGACCGTCACCCGACGGAGCGGCCAGGCAAGCCCGCTCGAGAGGAGAGCGGCCCGAACCCGGTCTCTCGACTCACGAACCGCGGCATCGGGAAGACCGACCATCGTGAAGCCGGGAAGTCCGTTGGACACATGGACTTCGACTGAAACGGGCTTGCCGTCGACCCCGATGAGGACGGCGGAAGGAATAGTGGCGATCACGTCGCCTCCGATCGGCACAATCCGATCGCCTCTCGACCCGAGGGGGCCAGAAGAGATCGGAAGCTAACGATGGAGGGCCGCCATACTCAGGTGCGAGCGACCACTCGAAGCACCACCGGCACTCTACGCCGACGGTGTGCCAATCGCCGGCTACCGCCCTTCGAAGCGAGGCTCGCGCTTGTGGACGAACGCCGATATCGCCTCGGCGGTGTCGGCCGAGGCGAAGTTGACGGATTGGGCACGAGCCTCATCCTCGAGCGCCTCATCCATCGAAGCCGCGAATGAGTTGTTCAGCAACGACTTGGTCATCGACAGAGCCAGGGGTGGCCCGGCAGCCAGGCGCTTGGCCCACCCATCGACGAACCCGTCGAGGTCGGCGGCGGGGACCACCCGATTGACCAGGCCGAACTCCGCGGCCTGGTCGGCGTTGATGATGTCGGCGAAGAAGGCCAACTCCTTGGCCCGGTGGAGCCCGATCATTCGGGGGAGCAGCCACGAGGACCCGAAGTCGACCGATAGCCCGCGCTTGGAGAAGATCTCCGAGAAACGGGCGGTATCGGAGGCCACAACGAGATCGCATCCCAGGGCCAGACTCATGCCGGCCCCGGCCGCCACTCCGCCGACCTTGGCGATGGTGGGCTTGGGGAATCGATGGAGGCGCATGGCCACGTCCCCGAGGGCCCGCATCTGGACCAAATACGGGTCACCGGGCCGTCCGGCCACGTCACTGCTGGACCCCAGATCAGCGCCCGAGCAAAAGGCGTCACCGGCACCGGTCATAACCATGACCCGGTCGTTGCGGTCGGTGGCGACGTCGTCGAACGTGGCCAGGAGCTCCCTCCACATCACCCCGTTGGCCGCGTTCTTGCGGGCCGGTCGGTTCATGGTCACCGTGACGACGCCCTCGGAGCGTTCCACGATCAGGGTCTCGAGCTCGGTCGACATGGAGGTACACCCTATCGGCGTCGAAATCGGCGTCGTCAGAGGCACCTCCTGTTCGCCAGCAGGCCCTTCAGATTGGCGAGCAGGCCTTCAGAACGCCTCTTCGATCACGTCGACCTGCCCGGCGGTGATGGAGACAACGTCGAAACGAACGTCCACCAGGGAGCGACCCGAGGCCGGGGTCAACTCGGACAACCAGCGCCGGGCCAGCTGCCGGATGCGGCGCTGCTTGGCTGGGAGCGAAGCGACCGCTCCTGTCCCGAACCGATAGGTGGTCCTGGTCTTCACCTCGCAGAACACCACCGTCCGTCCGCGGCGGACAATGAGGTCGACCTCCCCTTCACGCCGGCGCCAGTTCCGCTCGAGCACCTCGTAGCCTTCGGCCTCGTACCACTGCGCGGCCAGAGCCTCACCCTCGGAGCCGAGGGCCCTGCGGGGGTCCGGG
>PKXA01000010.1:0-615 GCA_003133325.1 Acidimicrobiaceae bacterium
AGCGAGAGGTCGGCAGTCGACTTCGTCGACTCAGTTCAGATGATGGTTCATCGATTGTGGCGTCTTACCGAACATTGTCAAGGACGCCACGAACCTTGATGAGAAGGAGTTGCTCCGAGAACGGCTTTTCGAGAAGCACGGTCTCCTCGCCCAAGGTCGGACCGAGCACCGGCCGCGCGTAGCCCGACATATAGAGCACCGGCAGTCCGGGGCGAAACTCTTGGATCCTGGTTGCAACTTCTGTACCGAGCATCTGCGGCATGATCACATCGGTCAAGAGCAGGTCGATCACTCCCGTGTGACTTTCGACCAAGGCAATCGCCTCGGGGCCGTTCGCACACGCGAGTACGACGTAGCCATTGCGAGAAAGGATCCTCCGCACCACGTCTCGCAAAGCGTCCTCGTCTTCAACGACAAGAACCGTCTCGGTCCCGCGGAGATCGCGAGCTTCAGTGGGGGAAGGACCGATTGCCGGAGTCCGGTCGGTGGCCGGGAGCAATACTTGACAGGTCGTCCCGATACCGGGCTCGGAGTAGAGCTGGATCTCCCCACCGGCTTGAGCAACGATTCCGAATACCGTCGGCAATCCGAGGCCGGTGCCCTCGCCGCGGGGCT
>PKXA01000010.1:721-2571 GCA_003133325.1 Acidimicrobiaceae bacterium
GGATCTGTCGAGAGCGAGATGGAGAGCTCGACGTGTTCGCCGATCGTTCGATGCAGGAGCTGCCCGACAGTGGCAATCACCTGGTTCACGTCGAATACCTCCGGCTTCAGCACCTTTTGGCCGGCGAACGCGAGGAGCTGGCGTGTGAGTTGCGCTGCGCGTTCGGCCGCCACGCGGATCTGCCCGAGATCATTTTGAGCTGCTTCTTTGTCATCGAGCTCTTCGCTCACGAACGACGCACAGTTCGAAATAACGGCTAAAAGATTATTGAAGTCGTGCGCAACACCTCCGGCGAGTTGGCCAAGACTCTCCATGCGTTGCAACTGATGAAGTTTCCCCTCAAGGCGCTTGCGTTCGACTTCCGCTTCCAGACGCCCGCGTTCGGCTTCGGTCTTCTCGCCTTTGTCCGTGACGCGTTCGACTTCGGCTTCAAGACGCTTGAGTTCGCCTAGGAGACTGTTGAATAAAACAGGTCTCGGGCGTAGGTTGGGCTTCGCAAGCTCAGGACCTGTCCGACCGAAGCGCCGACACAAAGAGGGTTGAAGTCGGCCACCCAGGTGGGCAATGCCCGAAGAGCGGTCCCTCCTTGACGGCCTGAGCTTGCGCGGGTGGCCTCAGGGGGTGCTGAAGGTCCACTCTCCGTCGTGGTCGAGTCCGAGGTTGATCAGACGCCTGAGGTTGATTGCGGCGATGCGGAGGGAGAGACCGAGTTGGTTCCTCTCGACGCCCCGGAACCGGACTCGTCGGTGATTGTCGGCCACCAGCCAGGCAATGGAGCGCTCCACCATCGGGCGGAATCTTCGGTACTCCTCGGCGAAGTCCCTTTCACGCCAAGCCCGACGCGCTTCGACGAGCTCTCTGTCATGGGCCGTCATTTGGAGGGTGCGACCGTCTTTGGCTTTGGTGCATCGTGCTCGCAGCGGGCAGTCGCGGCAGCGGGTGCCGAATACGGCGGCAAAACCCTCGGTGATCTTGACGATGTGACCAGCCGGGCATGTGGCTGTCCCGGCCTCGTGGTCGACAATGAAGTCGTCTCGGTCGAAGCCGCCTGGAACCGCTCGGTTCATGGGCCATGGCTTGATCGCCTTGCGATGTCCGGCTGCACTCAGAGCAGCAAGCATCTCGCCCGACCCATAGGCCCCGTCTCCGAGCACTTGGAGACCGGGGTCTTCTCCTTCGAGCAGCGTCACGCCGGTCGCTGCGTCAGGAGCATTGGCCGGGGTGAGCGTGGCGGCTGTCACGAGGCCGGTCTCGGGCTCGATGGCGATGTGGGCCTTGTAGCCGTCCCGGTACTCCGAGCGGGACTTGTGCATGTGGCGGGCTTCGGGGTCGACCGTGGAAATGACCCGGTCAGGGGCCACCTTTCGTGCGATCTGCCAGGTGCCGTCCTCACCTTGGTCGACGTCTTGGCCGGCCACCAGGGCCAGCAGTCCGAGGGCCGAGGTGGCCTCCGCCTCCTCGCGTTCGTCCTCGAAGGCGGCGAGCAATGCCAGGGCGTCGTTGACCAGCCCGTCGACCAGGGCTGCCTTGGCCACCGGATCGTCCCAGGCGATCAGGGGCTTGCCTTGGGCCTCGTACTCGTGGGCGCAGACGGAGACGTCCATTGCCCCGGGGACGACCCGGCGCACCCGACGGATGGCGGCGATCAGTTGGGTCACCGTGTCCTGGGTGGCGACAGCATCGTCGAGCAGCGTCGAGTCGAGGGCCCGGCGGGTCTTGCCTTTCAGGACCCCGGTGGCATCGATGACCGAGCGCACGGCGTCGAAGTTCCGCTCAGGACGCTCGGACTTGCGCAACCGCGTTCTCCAATAGGTCAGGACCGAGTAGTCGAACCCCTCGTCGTCGAGCGC
>PKXA01000010.1:2607-2776 GCA_003133325.1 Acidimicrobiaceae bacterium
CGGCCAGGAACGCCTCGACGCTGCCTTCAGGCACGAGCTGGCGACACAGTGCTGCAGCGTCGAGCAGTTCAGGGTTGGATTCGCTTCGTCCTTGCACCTACCAATTCTCGCCCATCGGCATCCAAATCGCGAGCATTGAATGCCGATTTATTCAACAGTCTCCTAGGGC